>NZ_JBTXLQ010000002.1:0-749430 GCF_054871705.1 Brucella sp. LJL56 | reverse complement strand
TTTCGGCAAGCGCGATGGATTCCGGGATCGCGCCACCGATGACGACACCTGCGCCGTTGAGGATGACCGGGAACTTTGCTTCCGTCAGAAGCTTTGCAGCCTCGGCAATGGCGTCGCGTCCGCCGCTCGGGCGTTCCAGCCGCACGATCTGCGGCAGGTCGACATCGATCACCTGCGTCCAGAAATCACGCGGAACGTTGATCTGTGCCGGTGCGCAACCGCGCCATGCCTTTTCGATCACCCGGTTCAGTACTTCGGGAATGCGGGTCGCATCGCGCACTTCTTCCTGATAGCAGACCATCTCCTCGAACAGCGCCATCTGTTCCACTTCCTGAAAGCCGCCCTGACCGATGGTCTTGTTGGCAGCCTGCGGCGTGACCAGCAGCATCGGCGTGTGGTTCCAGTAGGCGGTCTTGATGGCGGTGACGAAGCCGGTCACGCCCGGACCGTTCTGGGCAATCGCCATGCCCATCTTGCCGGTCACACGCGTATAGCCGTCGCAGATCAGCGCCGCATTCGTCTCATGCGCGCAATCCCAAAACGTAATGCCTGCCTTCGGAAACAGATCCGAAACCGGCATCATCGCCGAACCGATGATCCCGAATGCATGCTCTATCCCATGCATCTGCAGAACCTTAACAAACGCTTCTTCCGTCGTCATTTTCATGGCAGTGAATTCTCCTAAGCTACTTTTTCATAGGTTGACGCGAGGGCATTCTGAGCCGTTAACGCGCTTTTCCTGTCTTCAAGGACCATCTGGGCCAGTTTCGCGCCGATCATCATTGCCGGTGCATTTGTGTTGCCGGAGACGATTTCCGGCATGATCGAGCAGTCCGCGACGCGCAGACCTTCAATGCCGCGAACACGCAGGCGGTGATCGACAACAGCGCGTTCATCGACGCCCATCCGGCAGGTGCCGGTTGGATGATAGATCGTGGTGGAATTGCTTCGCGCCCAATCAAGCAACTCGTTATCACCATCCAGATCAGCGGTCGGTCGAAATTCCTGCGCAATTGCCGATTTGAGAGGTTCAGTCCGGGCAATGCGGCGCGCGATGCGAATTCCCTCGACCAATGTCTGCTGGTCGTGTCTCGTCGCCAGATAGTTGGGTTGAATGACTGGATGGTCGAACGGGTTGCTCGAACGCAAGGCGACCGTTCCACGGCTTTCCGGCCGCAACTGGCACACAGACTGGGTAAAGGCGGAGAAGGGATGCACACCTTCGCCGGGGCTGTCTGCCGACCATGGCTGGATGTGAAACTGAATATCTGGCGTGGCAAGTTCAGGTCGCGTTTTGACAAATCCGAAGACCAGACTGGCGGCCATTGTCATGGGGCCGGTTCGAAACAGCGCATATTCAAGACCGATGGCAGCCTTCTTGAAGAGACTGCGAACTTCATCATTGAGTGTCGGCTCGTTGCATTTGAAAACCAGTCGAGCCTGCAGATGATCCTGCAGGTTCTGGCCCACTTCCGGCGCGTCGTGATGCACAGCAATACCGTGGGCAGCAAGTTGTTTAGCCGGGCCGATACCGGACAGCATGAGTATCTGCGGCGAGCCGATTGCTCCAGCGCTCAAGATGACCTCACGTCTGGCATGAATCGTGTGGCAGGTGCCGTCGGGGCGCCGATACTCTACGCCTGTCGCACGACCGTTCTGGATGACGACACGCATGATATGGGCATCGGTTTCGACGGTCAGATTTTCTCGATGACGGATTGGGCGCAAGAATGCGGCCGCGGATGAACATCTGCGTCCTTTGTGCATGGTCAACTGAAAATGCCCCACGCCCTCCTGCGTTGCCCCATTATAGTCGGGGTTGTAATCGTAGCCATTGGCACGGGCCGCTTCGATCCATTTTTCGCAGATTGCCCGCTTCAGGCGCGGGTCCGACACCTGCAACTCACCCGTGGTGCCACGATCTGCTGCTGCGGGGCGATGAAACGTTTCGAAACTCTCGAAAATGGGGGCCACATCCTGCCAGGACCAGCCGGAATTGCCGAACTGTGCCCAGCGATCATAATCCTCTTTCTGGCCGCGCACGTAAAGCAGACCGTTGAGCGAGGATGAGCCGCCAAGCACTTTGCCTCTGGGCCAGTTCAGGCTGCGCCCGTTTAATCCTGAATCCGGTTCTGTCTGATAACACCAGTCATAGTTGGGATCGTGCATGGTGCGAAAATAGCCAACCGGAACGTGAATCCACGGATTGCTGTCCTTGCGGCCGGCTTCCAGCAGGTGAACGGTGACCGAAGGGTCCGCACTGATCCTGTTGGCAGCGATGCAACCAGCCGAGCCAGCTCCAACTATGATGTAATCTGCCACTTCATTCATAAAGAACTTCCTCCTGACAGGATCCGCGTCGCGCGATGGAAACGGATCCTTGTCTTGCTGCCACTACAGCCCGCTGGTTCCACTAGAGCCGTTTTCGTCTGCGCTCGATTGCAACAGCGGATGCCAAGGACACCGCAGCCGCAAACACCACGTAGACGCATACCCAGAAAGGATCGTTGTTGTTGATGGACATCAGATAGGTGGCAATCATCGGGGTCAGACCTGAAGCTATGATGCCCGAGAACTGATAGACGAAGGATATGCCGGTATATCTGACAGTCGGATCGAACAGGTCTGCAAACAGAGCTGCTTCCGGCCCGTAGCACATGGGGTAGATGATGCCGAAGGGCAGTACGACACCCAGAATGATCAGCACGGGCTCGCCGGTCGACATGAGCCAGAAAGCCGGGAAAACGCTCAAACCCAATAGCAATGATCCCCATGCATAGGTGACGGGGCGTCCGATCCGGTCGGACAGATGCCCGAACAGAGGAATGAAAGCTACCATGACCACGGCGGCGGCGCAGACCGTCCACAATGCTGTCGTACGGTCAAGCCCGGCAAAACGGGTCAGATACAGGATCGAGAAAACGGCAAAGATATTGAAGAACACGCCGTCGATATAGCGGGCACCCATGCCGAGAATGACGTTACCCGGATAGCGCTTGATCATGTCGGTAAAGGGCAGGCCCTGATCCCGACCGCGAGATGCGGCCTTGGCCTTTTCGAATTCGGGGCTTTCGTGAATGTTCGAACGGACCCATGTCCCCAGGAATACCAGGACGATTGATCCGATGAAGGCTGCGCGCCAGCCCCATGCCATGAACTGATCGTCAGGCAAAAGCGACAAGAGCGCCATGACGCCAGACGACAGGAACAATCCCAGAGACAAGCCGATCTGCGGCAGGGAAGCGTAGAATCCACGCTTGTCCTTGGGCGCATATTCGTAAGCCATCAGTACTGCGCCGCCCCACTCGCCCCCAATGCCAATGCCTTGAAGTATGCGAAGGAACAAAAGCGCCACAGGGGCCATCAGACCGATAGTTTGATAGCCGGGCAAGAGCCCGATGGCGACAGTAGCGCCACCCATCATCAGCAAGCTGACGATCAGCATCGCCTTCCGGCCGATACGGTCCCCGAAATGACCGAAGACAAGTCCGCCCAAGGGTCGGGCGACAAAACCTACTGCAAATGTCGCGTAGGCCAGCATGACGGAAATGGTTTCGTTCTCCGATGGAAAATATAGGTGGTTGAAGACGATGCCTGCCACCACACCATAGAGAAAAAAATCATACCACTCGATGGTAGAGCCGATCAGGCTGGCAAAGACCACTTTCCTGACATCGTTATTCTGGCTGCTGCTCCTCACAGCATCCACAGTTGTATCCGACATGACGCCCTCCTGCGTTTTGACGGTTATGGCGCGATCCACACTCCTCCTGTGGATCGCGATGTCTTTAGCCTTGGCGTAAAACGCGTAAGAGTCAATTATTTTTTGAGACGTTATGTCTCAAAAAATATCAATGCCTTGAAATTGCCGGATATTAAATTCTCTTGGATACGTGTGGCAGGTGAGGTAAACCACGGGAAATCTCAGTGTGACGCAGTGTTTTCATGAAAAATGAACCCAAGAGCCTGATTGCCAGTCCAAGTATAAGAAACCTGCAGATTCTTGAATTGCTAGGCCGTCAAAGACGCGCGATGACGCCTGCCGAATTCATTGATGAACTCAAACTACCCAAGCCGACAGTTCACCGCCTGCTTTCCTATCTTGAAGAGCAGGGTTTTCTCGCCAAGAACATTGATGGGAAAAGTTATCTGCCAGGAGCTCGCTTCCGCGAGATGGCAATTGGAGCCATGCATGCTTCGCTGAGCAGTCTTCCGAGCAGAAATGTTCTGGTCTGGCTCAATCAGCAGATCGGCGAAACATGCAATCTGGCTGTTCCCGACAATGATGCGATGATTTATGTTGATCGTGTCGAAACGCAGTGGCCGCTGCGCATCGCGCTCCATATTGGCTCGCGGGTGCCACTCCACGCCACTGCAGCGGGAAAAGTCACGCTCAGTCTGCTTTCGGAGGAAGCGTTCGAACGCTATCTCTTCACCGGAGACAAGCAGTCCTTCACCAGCAAGACGATTGTCGATACGACGATGCTTCGCGAGGAAATCGAGCTTGTGAGGGTGCGTGGGTTCGCAACAGATCAGGAAGAGCTCGTTGAAGGCATGATTGCAGTTGCCGTGCCTGTCATGGATGCGCGGCAAAATTTTTGCGCGACGCTGTCGTTCCACGCGCCGACCCAACGGCTGTCCCTAGAACAGGGGCTTACCCATCTTGATGATCTGCGACAAGCGGCGGAAAAGCTCGGCAAGTTTATCTGAGTGACCGCTGTTATGTAATCACGTGGAAGATTGACGGGGCAGCACTTGCCCCGTTCCGGTCAGCCTATCGAGGCAAACTCTCGTAAAAGAGCGTTCACTCAAATCTCAGATCAATTGCGACGAGTGGTACGCTAGCAGAATTGCCTTTGGACCTGCTGGCAGAGCTTATTTGCGCAATTCCGCTTCGATCTGGTCGAGAACCTGATCCTTGCCAATGCCGGTCAGGAAGGGTAGGCCCTTGATGACGAGCTTGGTCACCGAAGCCGAAATAGGTGTGGTGGAAACGATGAAATCCACGTTGTCGGCCAGCGACGCAACTTCGGTTGCTTTCGCCTGCTGAGCATTGAAGGTAAGCCCGCGTTTTTTCATTTCTTCGGTCACGGTTGCATTCACTGCTGTAGATGTCGCTACACCTGTGCCGCAAGCGAAGAGAATTGTTTTCATTCTAGCCATGGTTTCCTCCAATGTTCGTGCATTTAACGAAACGCGCGAATGTGGTATTTTTCTTGTCTCGAATTCAGTTGTAGACTTGAGCCTGTCGGATGGGGTGTGTTTATTGCAGTGCGGCTTGAATGTCCTCAAGCGTGCGCGCTGCCTTCAACTTGTCGAGTGCATCGGCATCCTGAATGGTCACCATGATCTGCTGCAAGGTCTCAATCTGTTTGTCCTTGTCATTGATGGCAAGCAGAAAGACGTACCCTACGGAAACAGCTTCTTCGGGATCTTCCATATTGGCAAATTCAACTGGCGACTTCAGCGTGGCAAAGGCGATGCCGGCCTTGAGCACATGCTCGGGATCTGTATGCGGTACGGCAACATTCTCGTCGCGCTCAAGCGGCAATCCGGTCGGCATTGACAGCTCGCGGCTGACGACAGCATCGGCATAGCTTGGCTTCACATAGCCAAGCTTTTCCAGCTTTCCCGCTAGAATCCGGATGATTTCTTCATTGGTTTTTGCTTCGCTCTGAAGCTCGATCGCTTGTGGGTCGAGAAAATCAATCAGACCAGCAGCCATTCCATTCTCCGTTTAAAGAAGTCGCACGCCGATTTCGACGTGCGACTTATATTTCATGCAGCGATCATTCCACCCTTAGGCGGTAACCTCGTCTGCAGGTTCGTCCTCAGCACCGGCAGCGCGTTCCCATGCCTGCGTATTGCGACGATAGAGCATAAAAAGTGCTGCAATAACAACGGCAATCACGGCGATACCAATAGCACCAAGCCACTGGATGGCAGAGATGATGATGTACGGCACCCACAGGAATCCATCGACTACCGAGGTAATCTGCAAGGCGTTCTCAGGCAGTTTGAAGCCGGATGATACCGCAGCACTCGTGAACAGTGGTGCAAGCGCATTGGCGACATAGAAACCGATGGCCAGCGTGATGGTTCCGACGACGACCATGCGGAACACGTTTCCTTTCAGAAGCGGTGCCGTCATGGCAACGATGAACGGAATGACGGCAAGATCGGCGAACAAGATTACGCGGTTGCCTGGCAGAATGACCGAAAGAATGATCGCGATCGGCACCAGAATGAGCGATGACGAGATCGCGGCTGGATGTCCGATAAGGATTGCCGAGTCGAGGCCAACGAGAAGTTCGCGGTCACCTGTACGCTTGCGCACAAATTCCTGTGCAGCGTCCGAAACCGGCAGCAGGCCTTCCATCAGGATTTTGACCATGCGCGGCAGAAGCAGCATAACGGCTGCAAGAGTCATACCCGTGCCGAGAACCTTGGCGAGAATCGTGCCGAAATCCCCTGCATTATAAAATGCAATAAGACCAAGCACCAAGCCGATGATCAGGCCGAGCACGACCGGCTCGCCGAATACACCGAAGCGACGTTCGATGGTTTCGGTGCTGATGTTGATCTTGTTGATGCCGGGAATGCAATCCATGATCCAGTTGAGCACGATAGCAATCGGCAGAATCTGTGCCGAGGCCAGATGCGGCACGGAAACGCCGGGAACGCCATAGAACTGTTGAACAGCGCGCGCCGACCAGTCTGCAAACAGCAGTGACAGTGCCGCAACAAGTGCTGCAACGATGATGCCATAAGCGAGGTTATCGGTCGCAGCGACAACCAGTGAGCCGACGAAAGCAAAGTGCCAGAAGTTCCAGACGTCCACATTGAGCGTGCGCGTCCAGCGAAGGAGCAGCAGCACAATGTTGACGAGAATGCCAACCGGAATAACCCACAGGCCCACGGATGAGCCAAAGGCGATTGCAGCAGCGGAAGGCCAGCCAACATCAACAATATCGCGCTTGATGCCCGTGTTGGTGACGATTGCCTGAGCCACTTCACCGATTGAGGTGAACATGAGGCCAAGCACCAGATTAATACCGATGAAAGCGACGCCGATGGTGATGGCCGCACGGAAGGCTTTGCCCACCTTTGCGCCAAGTACCACTGCAATAATGAAGATCACGACAGGCAACAGAACTGTTGCCCCAAGTGTGTCGACTGCCGTTTTCAGTCCACTCAGAAATGCGTCCATTTATTTCTCCTCCCCCCGGAACACTCCCAAAGTGCGCCGAGCTAACAGAACGCCATTATTAGCTCGCACGTATCGACGTTTCAAAATGTGAATTGTGCGAAACGGCAGAACATTTGTATTCTATAGCAAACCAAAGTTGAATAACAAGATGGCATTTAAAGGACGCGCTCGACTGAATCTGAAATGAACACTGGTATTGACTTAGAAACAAATGTTCATTAATCGGTAGGGTATCAGAGGAGACTGCGACAATTTTTGCAGGGACGTTCAGGAGGAAACGATGGCAACCAACGTGGCGTTGACAGGTCTGGCGCGTGATATGCAGGCGCGGGCCGATAGTGGGCGACCAATCCGCATCGGACTGATTGGCTCAGGTGAAATGGGCACGGATATCGTCACACGCGTTGCGCATATGCCAGGTATCGAAGTTGGTGCTATTTCTGAATTGCGCGTTCCCAATGCCCTGAAGGCAGTCGATATTGCTTTTCAGGAAGAAGGTCATGGCCGTGAGGTTTCGACCGCCTCCGATCTGACCGCCGCCATGGAGGCGCATAAGGTTGCCGTAACGGACAACGCCAATCTGATCCTCGAAAACGATCTTATCGATGTTGTGATCGATGCAACGGGCGTTCCGGCTGTCGGTGCCGAGATTGGCCTTCGCGCCATGGAGCACGGCAAGCATCTGGTCATGATGAATGTCGAAGCAGACGTGACAATCGGCGCTTATCTGAAAGCAGAAGCCGAACGTCTTGGCGTCACCTATTCGCTGGGTGCTGGCGATGAACCATCATCCTGCATGGAGCTGATCGAATTCGTGACTGCCATGGGGCACCCGATTGTGGCCGCAGGCAAGGGCAAGAACAATCCACTCAATATCGATGCTATTCCTGACGAATATGCGGAAGAAGCCACGCGCCGTAATATGAACGTGCGCATGTTGGTGGAATTCGTCGATGGCTCGAAAACCATGGTTGAGATGGCCGCTATTGCCAACGCTACAGGTCTTGTGCCGGATAAGGCTGGGATGCACGGACCTGCCGCAACGCTCGACCAACTCAACAAGACGTTGATCCCTGAAAAGGATGGCGGCGTGCTGTCCAAGGTTGGTGTAGTTGATTATTCGATCGGTAAAGGCGTAGCACCTGGCGTATTCGTCGTTGCCGACATGTCTCATCCGCGCATTTCCGAGCGTATGGAAGACCTGAAGATGGGCAAGGGTCCATATTTCACCTTCCATCGCCCGTATCACCTGACATCTCTCGAAGTGCCGCTCACCTGCGCCCGCGTTGTTCTTTACGGCAAGCCTGACATGGTTCCGCTTTCAAAGCCCGTCGCAGAAGTGGCTGCGGTTGCAAAGAAGGACATGCAGCCGGGCGAAAAGCTCGATGCGATTGGCGAATATTGCTACCGCGCATGGATCATGACTTCAGGCGAGGCGCGTAGCGCACACGCGATCCCTTGCGGGCTTCTGCAGGGTGGCAGCGTAACCAAGCCGATCAAGAAGGGTGAGCTGATCACTTACGATAATGCGGCTGTGGCTCCCGGTTCGAAGATTGCCGAATTGCGCGCGCGTCAAGACAAGCTCGTTTACGGAGCGTGAGGACAAAACATCATGGTTCAAGCCAAAAAAGTCGAACCGCAGGATTCAGGCGACCGTCACAACTTGCCTTATGCCTTCCGTACTTATTCGCCGGAACAGCTAAAAGAAGCACTGCATAAAATGTATCTCATCCGCCGCTTTGAAGAAGGCGCGGAAGAAAGCTACACGCGCGGTCTTATTCATGGAACGATGCATCTTTCCATCGGGCAGGAAGCGAGCGCGATGGGAACGTGCCTGCCACTCAACGACGATGACATGATCACATCGACCCATCGCGGCCACGGTCATTGCATCGCCAAGGGTGCAGACGTGAAACGCATGTTTGCGGAGTTTTTCGGCAAGGAAACAGGCTATTGCAAAGGCCGTGGCGGCTCGATGCACATCGCTGATGTTTCCAGGGGAAACCTTGGTGCGAACGGTATTGTCGGTGGCGGTATCCCGATTGCGGTCGGTGCTGCACTTTCCGCCAAGAAGCAGAAAAACGGCAAGGTTGTCGTGTCGTTCTTCGGGGACGGTGCGAATAATGAAGGCGCTTTCCACGAAGCTCTCAACATGGCCTCCGTCTGGAAGCTTCCTGTTGTTTTCGTTTGTGAAAACAACGGTTACGGCATGTCCACCTCCACCAAGCGCTCGACAGCGGTTGCCAATGTTGCAGACCGCGCCTCGGCCTACAGTATGCCCGGCGTGATCGTCGATGGTAACAATCTGTCGGAAGTGGCGGAAGCTGTGCATGAAGCCACCGAACGCGCACGGCGCGGCGATGGACCAACGCTGATTGAAAGCAAGACGTATCGCATTCGTGGTCATTCCAAGAGCGATCGCAACCGCTATCGCACCAAGGAAGAAATTGAACATTGGCAGAATGATCGCGACCCAATCGCGCATTTTGAGACGGATTTGAAAGCCTATGGCTTCATCAACGATGCCGAGATCGAGGCGATCCGTGCCGAGGTAGAGAAGGAAATCGCCGAGGCGATTGAGTTTGCCAAGAATAGCCCGGCACCCGATCTGACCAACCTGACCCGCGACGTTTACACGGACGATATTTGAACATGGACACGACAATCCGTGAGTTGAGCTATTCGCAAGCTATCCAGGAAGCTATGGCAATTGCCATGGAGCGCGACGACCGCGTATTTCTGATGGGCGAAGATATTGGCGTCTATGGCGGCGCATTTCAGGTGACTGGTGATCTGGTGCATCGCTTCGGTGAAGACCGGGTCATGGATACGCCGATTTCGGAACTGGGCGGTGCAGGTGTTGCTGTCGGTGCAGCACTGACCGGTATGCGCCCGATCTTTGAGTTCCAGTTTTCCGACTTTGCCGCTCTGGCGATGGAACAGATCGTCAATCAGGCCGCAAAAATTCGGTACATGCTTGGTGGTGCAGTTTCGGTGCCGCTTGTCATGCGGTTTCCGGCAGGGTCGGGAACGGGTGCCGCGGCGCAGCACAGCCAGAGCCTTGAGGCATGGCTTGGCCATGTGCCGGGTCTCAAAGTTTTGCAACCTGCGACACCTTATGACGCCAAGGGCATGTTGCTTGCAGCCGTTGAAGATCCCGATCCGGTTATGATTTTCGAGCACAAGCTGCTTTATAAAACCAAAGGTCCGGTTCCTGAAGGCTTCTACACCGTGCCAATCGGCAAAGCGGAAGTGGTTCGCGAGGGTCGCGACCTGACCATCGTCGCAACGGCGATCATGGTGAACAAGGCACTTGATGCGGCTGCCGAACTTGCAAAAGAAGGCATTGATGTTGAAGTGATCGACCTGCGCACCGTGCGTCCGATTGATCGCGAAACCATCATTAAAAGCGTCAAGAAGACGTCGAAGCTTCTTTGCGTTTATGAAGCGGTAAAGACCCTTGGTATTGGCGCAGAAATATCTGCCATTGTGGTGGAAAGTGATGCCTTCGACTATCTTGATGCGCCAATTGTGCGTCTTGGTGGGGCCGAAACGCCAATTCCTTACAATCCTGATCTTGAACGCGCGACCGTTCCACAGGTGTCTGATATCCTGAAAAGCGCCCGTGATCTGGCCAAGGGAGTGCGCTGACCATGGCTGTGGAAGTCATTCTCCCCAAGGTCGATATGGATATGGAGACGGGGCAGATTTCGCGATGGTACGCCAAGGATGGCGATATTGTCACGAAAGGTCAGCTTCTCTTTGAAATTGAGACCGACAAGGCGGCGATGGAAGTCGATGCACCGGCATCGGGTATTCTCGCGGATATCAGTGCGGCTGAAGGGGCTATTGTACCTGTTGGTCAGGCTGTGGCCTGGATTTACGCTGAAGGTGAAGTACGCAACGGCAAGTCGGTTCCGCTTGTTGAGGAACCCGTCGCTGTTGCTCAGGTGGAGGCGGTTGTTGAGCCGGTAGCTCCAAAACAGGTTGAACCCCAGTCCTCCCAAGACGATGAAGCGGGTTCAGCCAATGATGTTCGGGCAACGCCGCTCGCCCGCCGCCTTGCGCGTGAAGCGGGCATTGATCTGATGTCCATTCGTGGTTCTGGCCCGAAGGGACGTGTGCAGAAAAAGGACATTGAAGGCAATATCGGTGTCGCAAAGCCTGTAGTTGCTGCGGTGGCGGTTAAATCGCTTGCAAACAGGGATGCCGGACCATCAGCTCTTGGACAGCTCAACGCTGTCTGGTTGCGCGAGGGAGAAGCAGGCCGTCTGCCGATTGTCCTGCTTCACGGCTTTGCGGCTGATCTGAATTCGTGGCGCGGATTGTTTGCCGGTGCATCGCTTGGTCATCCAATTCTGGCGCTCGATCTTCCGGGACACGGCAATTCACCACGTGCCGTTCCGGAAAGCATTGATGATATTGCCATTGCCGCGGAGACAACGTTGGCATCCCTTGGCGTAACATCCTGCCTTTTGGCTGGACATTCGCTCGGCGGTGCGGTCGCGACAATCGTGGCCACACGCGGTGTTGTCGACGTGCGTTCCTTATTGCTGATCTCGTCAGGAGGCTTGGGCCCACAGGTCAATGGAGCGTTTATAAAGGGTCTTGTCGGCGCAAAAAGCGAAGCCAGCATCGTTCCCTGGCTGAAACTTCTTGTCGCCGATGAGAGCCATCTAACGAAGCTGTTCATCAATGCAACAGTCGCTCAGGCGGCTGATACAGAGCTGCGCAACACGCAGGAAGCGATTGGTGCCCGCTTCTTTGCAGATGGCACGCAGACCTTTGAGGTTCGTTCAAACATTGCCACGCTTGCGATGCCGGTGCGGCTTATCTTCGGTGCTGAAGACCGGGTCATCCCCGTTGCCCATGCTCATGGTTTGCCGGGGAAAGTGGGCGTCCACATCTTCGCAGGTTGCGGACATATGCCACAAATCGAAGAACGCGCTGCGGTGCTGCAAATCCTTAAAGAATGCGCAGCCGCTGCCAATTGATGCGCGATAAGAAAAAGCACATCGTTTTGCGACGATGTGCTTTTTGCTCTTACTCTGACCGTGCTTTGTCTTTGAGCATCTGCGCGGCACTTTCTTCATCGGTGATGAGAACGGTCGGCTTCAGAAGTTCAATCGCGCCAAGCAGGGCTGCAATCTTCTCCTTGCCGCCTGATGTAAGAATACGCTGCGGCGCTTTCTGGAGGCTCTCAATCTTTGCCGACATGACACGGTCATGCACTGGATCATCAACGATCTTGCCGCTTTTATCATAAAAGTGGAACAACACGTCACCGACGGCACCATTTTCGATGAGCGACAATTTCTGCGCTTCGTCGATCAGGCCTACACGATAAGACGTACTGCTCGCGGTCTGAATATCACCGACGCTGAGCAGAACCATGTCGAGTTCGTCAGCCATGTCCAGGACAGTATTCAACCCACAACGCTCGATAAGAGCGATCCGCGTTTCTTTGCTGTCGACCAGAGCAGGGGCGGGGATCAGATAGCCTTCACCCTGAAAAATCTGCGCAAACTGCCAGGCGAATTCCGGTGGATTTGAACGGCGCGGCTGCACGATGCCGCCAAGCAGGGAAATGACTTTCAAATCATTGAGCGGTCGCGCACCGATATGTTGCAGGGTGCTGGAAAGTGTACGCCCCCAACCCACGCCAATCGTCATGCCGTGCTGTACTTTTTCCGAAAGATAGGCGCCGGTTGCCGCACTGATAGGCGGAATCGGATCAATGTCAGGCGAAGAGAGCGGCGCAACAATGGCGCGCTCAAGACCGAACGTCTTTTCAAGCTCGACTTCCAATGATGTCAGGCTTGCCAGCTTGCCTTCGATGGTAATCTTTACTTCATTGCGAGCACGGGCATCGGCAAGAAGGCGAACGATTGTGACACGGCCGACACCAAGCGCTTCCGCAATGTCATTCTGGGTCATCTGCTCGACGTAGTACATCCACGCAGCACGTGTTCTCAACCGGCTTGTACGGTTTTCAGCAGCCACACCTTCCGATCCAATGATGAGGTCCGTTGCTTCCGGATTTTTCTGCGTCTTCTTACCGGCTTTTTTCAAAACTGTCCCTCAAATTTATGGCGTATTATTGCACTATAGAAACGCTGTTCTTACACCGAAACTATTGCTTTTCCACGCGAAGGCAAACAATAATTCATGTGCTTGGTGCATCCTGTTTTGATGGCGCTGTAGTTAAGGAAAATGAATATGTTACGCACTCTTTCGGAAGAAATTGCTGTCAATCTGAAGGACCGCCTGCGCGAGGTTCGATACATGATTCGTCGCAATCGCCATGAAAGTTTGCAGGGCGAGCGGTCGGCGGTGCGTCCTGGCGAAATCGTATCGCCAGAATTGTTGCTGGGACATGCGGCGAGCATGATGGACAAGGCGCTGACGACGGCTGAAACAATTTCGATTTCACTGATTTCGTCGAACCCAAATGTGCATAACAGCGCGCCGCATGTAAAAAGCCTGTCGGTTTATTTCGGCGCTGGCGCCGAGGGAGCACGCGCTTTTCGTAAGGATATGTATTATCTCACGAAGGAAGTGCTCCGTCGTCATCAGTTGCAGAATGTGCTGATCCAGGAAGCTGCATTCGTAACGGTCCATGCCAGAATGGTGCAAAAGCATGGCTCGTTGCTGAAGAGCGTGTTTTCTACAGAGGCAGGTGAGACGAAAATCGCGGCAACTTCCAACGTCGTGACGGTTATTTTTCTGGAACTGCTTGGCGAAAGGCCTGTGCGGTTTATCTCGATGGACGGTCATTGTGACCCACAGGCTCTGCACAAATTTGAAACGACCTGTTTTGCGGCAGCCGGTGTTGCCTGTGGTCTGGCTACTGCAAAAGCGGCCGATCTGGCAGGCGTCGATCCTTTGGAAAGTGCCATTCTTGCACTGGATGCGCGACATGATCGTCTCATACAGGCGGCAGAGGATCGCGATCAGGCACAGCTCGAAAGATTGTTTCAGACCTTAATTGCTCATCTTCCGTAAGGAGAAAGCCCGGATAGTCAGATCCGGGCCTTGAGTAGGTGCATTGCAGACGAGATTTAATTTCCAAACATGCCTGCGATCAGCTTTTTTGTGCGGGGAATTGAAGCCGGGCTCATGCTGAGTTCGGTCAGGCCCATACGCAGGAACTCGCCGATGAGTTCCGGCTTGCCTGCTGCCTCGCCGCACATGCCGACCATGATGCCTGCTTCTGTCCCCGCCTTTGCAGTCATCTCGATTGCAGCCATTACAGCCGGATGGCTTACGTCGTTGAGCTTCGCAACGGTCGGGTTGAGCCGATCCGCAGCCATTACATATTGCGTCAGGTCGTTGGTGCCGATGGAGAAGAAGGCTGCTTCTTTTGCAAGTTCGCGGGCCGAGAAAACAGCCGCAGGAGTTTCGATCATCACACCGAGGTCAAACTCGGCAAAGGGCTTGCCTTCGATTTTGAGCTCAGTGATGCATTCCGCAATGAGACGTCTGGTTGCACGGATTTCTTCAACATCCGAAACCATTGGCAACATCACCTTGAGATTGCCGTTAACCGCTGCGCGCAACAGCGCACGCAACTGCGGTTTGAACACATCCAGGCGGTCCAGGCACATGCGGATACCACGCCAGCCGAGGAAGGGGTTCTCTTCGTCGGGAAATTCGATACCGGCAATCGGCTTGTCACCACCGATGTCCAGCGTGCGCACAATAACAGAGTTTGGCGCAAAAGCTTTCAGAAGTGCCGAATAAGTTTCCGTCTGCATATCTTCGGAAGGCAGGTGAATGTGCTTCATGAAGAGAAGTTCGGTGCGGAACAGTCCGACACCCATCGCACCGGCTTCGAGTGCTACATCAATCTCTTCCAGCGCGCCCATATTGGCTGCGACTTCGATGATTGTTCCGTCGGCCCGACGCGGCGTGATGGAACGGTAAGCATCCAGCGCCTGCTTTTCCTGCAACGCTTTGGAAATGCGCGCTTCGATTTCAGTGCGGGTAGCCATGTCCGGATCGGAATGAACGATGCCGAAATTGCCGTCCACCGCTACGGTTTTGGCGCTCTTTAGTTGTTGAACTGCACTTCCAAGGCCAAGAACCGCCGGAATGCCGTGTGTGCGTGCGATGATGGCCACATGCGATGTTGCGCCACCATGGCCGCAAACAACGCCTTTGATCTTCTTGAGTGGTGCGCGCGCCAGATCCCATGCGCCGATATCTTCAGCAATGAGCACCGAGCCTTCGGGCAGACCTTCCAGATTGATGTCTTCCTTGCCAAGAAGAGCAAGGCAGATCTGACGGCTGACAGCGTGAACATCATCCGCGCGTGCGTTGAGATATGGATCATCGAGTGCCGCAAATTGCCCGGCTACAGTTGAAGCTGCAGCGAGCATGGCCGAAATTGCATCAAGACCGTCCCGAATAAGCCCAAGTGCTTCTTCGGTCAGGCTGTCATCAGCAGCAATATCTTTTAATGCGGCGATGATGCCCCTGTCTGCGTCAGCGAGAGTGTCGCTGGAGAGGGAAGCATCCATGCGTTGCTGCACGGTAGCAATTGCCGATTTGAAGTGGGCAATCTCCGCGTCTATTTCAAAGGCTGCGAGCTTCCGGCCCAAAGGTTTGATTTCTTCGGGAAAAAACGGAAACGCTGTTCCCAACGAGATACCTTCGCTCGCCCCTACGCCTTTTATCTGGCCTGCGGGAAGCGTTATCGTCATCGCCGACCGAGGCATGGTCTCGGCTTGAGGCGTAACCACAGGAGCTGGGATGGTCGAGGTTGTGGTTTCCTCGAGGCCAGCCTGTGGGTTTTCCAGATAGCCGATCAGGGCCTCAATGGCTTCAATCGCATCTGCTCCATCGGCACGAACGGTCACTTCATCGAGCTCTTTTACGCCAAGCAGCATCAGCTTGACGGAGCTTTTGGCGCTTACGCTTTTTCCGGCCTTGGCGATTTCAATATCACTCTCAAAACCCTTGGCCAGTTTAACGAAGCGAGTTGCAGGGCGCGCATGCAGCCCCTCATGCACCCGGACGATAGTCGAGCGTTCCATTTATGTAAGCCTCAAATCGACACCTGAAACATTCCGACATCGGTGATGTGGAGAACCATTCCAATTGTCTGTTTTAACACGCAATTCTAAACCGTTAGGTGGACATTTTCAGCCACCGATAGTGATAATCTGCCCTTCTTTGAGAGCAGCGACAAGCTCCTCGCCCGCTATTTCGCTGGCACAGATTTCACCGGGGCGATCAGTTGAATTCGCGCCTGTGAATGAAATAACGACATGTCCGATTTCGCGCACCTTTTGCCAGGCGCTTTCGCCAACGGCGGTGATTTCTGCTTTCAGCGAGCCTATCGTGATCTGTGCTCCAATAGCAGGAGCCGATGCTTCCGGACCTTCTTCCACAACGTGGAGAACGGATACTTCTGCCAGTTCAGGCGGCGACCCGTCGGCAAACAGGATGAGAACGCCGCCTTCGGCGAGATCCGCTACTTCCGGGCCGATCGCGGTGATCCGTGTTTTCAGATGTATCGACATAGGAGCGGTCCTTTCTTGGTACGGTCGTTCGATGCTCGGGAAATCGATTGGGGCATCTGATTGCACATGTTTGGGAGATTACCTGCCGCCTCTTTTGCCGCGGCAAGCTGAGAGCTTTAAAGCACTGCGAGGCTGACGAGCCATGCGATCAGAACCGAAAGAGGCCCCATGATCTGACGGCTGATCAGAACTGCCGGAACGCCAATTTCAATGGTCTTCGGCTTCGCTTCTCCAAGTGCCAGGCCAACCGGCACGAAGTCGCAGCCAACCTGTGTGTTGTAGGCAAACAGTGCAGGCAGGGCCATCGCCGGGGCGATTGTACCGTTTGCGATCTGCGGTCCTATGATCGCCACGCCGACAACCTGTGCGATAACCGCACCCGGTCCCAGAATTGGTGACAGGAACGGCAAGCCGCAAATTGCGGAAAGCACGAGCAAGCCGACAATGTTATTGGCAAGCGGCCCGAGAGGCTGGGCGAGAATATCACCAATGCCGGTATAGAGGATCAAGCCGATCAGCATCGTCACGAATGCCATGAACGGGAGAACGTTGCGGATAACCTGATCGATTGTGCGGCGTCCGGCCTGGAAGAAGATACCAACGACGCGGCCCATCACACGACCGATGCTGCTGATCAACCCGACAAGACCGCCTTCGCTTGGCTGTTCTACTGGTGCAGGCGTGTCTTCTTCAACTGCAGCAGCAGGGGCTGCGGCGGCTGAGCCATCAGCGGGGACGATGTTTTCCGGCTTCACACCTGACACGTAAATGTCGTCGGTAATAAACTGGGCCAGCGGTCCGGACTGTCCAACCGGCGTGATGTTCACGGTTGGAATGCGCTTGCGTGGATAGACGCCGCAACGAGCTGTACCGCCGCAATCGACAACCACGACGGCCATCTCGCTTTCGATTGGCGGCGAGCGGAAACCATCAACGGCTTCCGCGCCGGTCAGTTCGGCAATTCGGTGTGCAAGCGGATGAATGCCGCCGCCGGTGACGGATACAACTTTGCTGCGCTGCTCGGTCGGCTGAATGACCAGCGGGCCGCCCCAACCGTTGGAGCCGCGGGAAATCTTAACTGCCTTATAGGTCTTCACCATGTCGTCCTCCCAATTCCCGCTTAAAGCTCAATGCCCTGACGCCGCGCCATAATGGCGGTGATGCGTTCAGTGAGCATGCCTTTAAGGAGGATCACGACGAGACCAACGATGGCGTACCAGATGGCGACGTTGATGTGATAACCTGTTGGAACCGCACCCTTCTTCTCAAGCTCGAGAAGGGCAACGAGCACCCCACCCCAGACGAAATATTCGCCCGGATTGATATGCGGGAAGAGACCCAGCGGTGGATGTACGTAGGATACAGCCGCATCGTAGAAAGCAGGCTTGTATTTCTCGTCCAGGAACGAACCGAATGTATAAGCCATCGGGTTGGTCAGGAAGAACACCGAAAGAACCGGCAGAACCGTGTAGCGGGTGAGCGCAATACGTCCAGCGCCGCGTGCGATGCCATGGACGCGCTTTTCGCCGACCAGTTCGGTTACGGCATAGAAGGCGGTCATCAGCACGACGAGGGTTGGGATGATGCCCGTTACAAACCCTGCAAAAACTTCGCCCCCCTTTTGGAAAACGCCAATGAAGTGTTTGCCGATCGAGGCAAGCCAGCCGAGCTGCTCTTCCTGCTGGACGTTCTGAAGACGTTCCTTGAACTGATCGACGGTAATTCCGCCGCTGCCAGCATCGCCCGGCGCGGTTGTTGTTGCTTGCGCAAGCTGCAATAGATCATGTCCCGCGTGCTCTGCGGCTTGTTTGCCATGCAGGGCGGCATCGGAAATCATGCTGCCAGCCATATGGATAGATTGCATTGTTACGTCGGCATGTTGTGCCAACATCGTCACTATCGACATTGTTCCTCCTCGATTGCTTGTTTCAGGCAAGCAACTCCTATGCTCCTACTGCCTTCAGACCTTCGAGTTCGATCCCATCGGATTGATCTCTGATGCGAGCGATCTGCTCCATCGCCTGTCGCGCGGCAGCCACCACTTCAGGCGTTCCTTCTCCAATTGCGGGATTGTCCTGTAACGCGCTGAGGTGCATTCCCTCGAAGCCTTCGCGACGGATGAATTTTGCAAAAACCGTCCGTCCGCCCATCTGCAGGAAGCGTCGCACCACCAGGTCGCGGTCTACGACGATCAATACGATGACGCCTTTTCCAAAGCGCGCCCGTATGTGCCCTGCACCAACAAAACCGTCTGAATATTTCGAAGTGATGCCTTTCATCACATCGGAATAGTGGCGCATCTGGAACCAGACGCCCAGCGACTGAAAGCCCCACAGCAAGGCGAGCGCCAGCAAGGCCCACTGCCAGATAGCCATAATTGTTCTCCTCCCAAGAAGGACGAACAGGATATTTCTCGAGTTCGTCTTTCATTAATTAGAGAACATTTGTCTTCTTGAATGTCAATATGTATAATTTTTCTGCTAAACGAAGAGGAATGAAGACTGACATCTCGATCGGTTTCGCATAATGTCATTTACAAACCGGAGACCGCTCGCAACATGGACTTGCTACTCAGAGAACAAATGGCATCGATGCCTGATTTGCGTCATCGGCTGCGTCAGCTACGTTGGTTCAGGGCGACATTCCGCAAGCATGCCAGTCTGCTGCACAAGCTCTATGGCGTTGAATATGACATCGATGAAAAGAAGCTCACTGAGGCGTTCTTGAACTGGGTGGAGCTGGTTAATCAGAACAAGCGTTTTGCCAAGGTAGACCGCAAGGACTTCATCACCTTTGCCGCCGGTCTAGTGCTGCGCGAATTGATCCGCTTGTCGCCTGCACGGGCCGTTTCACCACCAAAACGCGCCACGGGCGATGCTGCCCGTCTTTATGAGATCGTCAGCTTCTGGCCGGAAGGTTTTCTCTACACCAATTACTGTATCTGTGCGATTGCTGCTGTGCAGGAACAGGAGTTCGGCACGGTACCGGATATCGACCAATGTGCCGATGAATTACGCACCTGGTGGTCTTATAAGGAAAACATCTCTGAAATTCCTGGCTACGCGATTGCATTTCTCGATAAGTTTCTTGGTGGCGAGCCCAACTGGGTCATGCCGGATCTGGCGTCGGCGCGTGCAGCAGTGAAGCGCGCTTTGGGTGCCGATAATCCGGTCACAAAAATCAAGAATGAATAGCGGCCGCTTCCGTTTTGGAGCAGCGCTTCCGAATTTGAAGTTTGAAAATAGGTTCTTTCGAATGGGTATCAAACGCCAAATTCAATCCACGAGGATGTAGCCCAACGACCGCCGCCGTTGACTAATTGGCACAGACGGTTGCCAAAAAACCATAATTACTCAACAAGGGTTGGAATTAAACGCTCAGCGTCAAGAAATGGAACATCACTTGAAACGCATCAAAATTGGCTTGTTTTGTCTTTTCCTGACAGGTGCTTTGCCCGCACATGCTCTTGATGCCGGTTCTCCGGCCGTTTTGAAGCCATCGCCGCAGCAAGTGCAGGCCGCCCATCTGACGTCCGAATTTCTCGAGCGTTTTCATTACCGGCCCATTCCGCTGGATGATGCATTGTCGGTCCGGATCATGGACCGGTTCATAGACTCGCTGGATCCGGATCGGCTCATCTTCCAGCAGGCGGATGTCGACAAGTTCTTGACCGGCAGCAGGGAAATCGATGATGCTATTGAACGTCAAGACCTGACCATTCCGTTTTCCATTTTTAATATCTACCAGCAACGCATCATCGAACGCATGACCTTTGCGCGCAGTCTGCTCAAGCAGAATTTCGATTTCAGCAAGCAGGAAGACTTCTCGATTGTACGCGATAAGGAACCTTGGCCACGGTCGAATGAAGAGAGCAATGATCTGTGGCGCAAGCGCGTCAAGAACGACTGGCTGCGTTTGAAGCTGGCCGGCAAGGATGACGCGACTATTCGCAAAACACTCGATAAACGCTACGAGAACTCCATCGAGCGGACGTATAAGTATAAAAGCGACGATGCTTTTCAGTCATTCATGGCGGCCTATACGACAGCGGTCGATCCCCATACGGATTATTTCGGTGTCAAGGCTTCAGCCGAATTCGACATCGCAATGAAGCTCTCGCTGGTTGGGATCGGTGCCGTGCTTCAGGAGAGGGACGACTATACGACAATCCGTGAGCTCGTTGCCGGCGGCCCGGCGCAATTATCGGGCAAGCTTTCCGTGGGCGACCGTATAATCGGCGTCGGCCAGGACAAAACCGGTCCGATCAAAGAAGTGATCGGTATGCGTCTCGATGAGGTTGTGCAAATGATCCGCGGCGACAAGGGATCAGTGGTGCGCCTCGATATTCTGCCGGCTGATGCTGGCCCCGACGGCAAGCATCATGTCATCACTCTAGTTCGTGACAAGATCAGTCTCGATAAGCAAGCCGCCAAGAAAACGATCCTTTCCGTGAAGGACGGAGACGTCTCGCGCAAGATCGGAGTGATCACTCTGCCTGCGTTTTATGAAGACATTGGAGCGCGGCGAAAGGGCGATAAGAATTACAGAAGTGCCAGCCGCGATGTTGCCAAGCTTATCGCCGAGCTTAAGCAGGATAAGGTCGATGGCGTTCTGATTGACCTTCGCAACAACGGCGGTGGCTCGCTATCCGAAGCGATCGATCTGACAGGCCTGTTTGTTGGAAAGGGACCGGTGGTTCAGCAGCGCAACGCAGCCGGCGAAGTCAAGGTGGAAAGTGACAAACTCCCGGCACCTGCCTGGAAGGGACCGCTGGGTGTGCTCATCAATCGCGGCTCAGCTTCGGCTTCCGAGATTTTTGCTGCGGCTATACAGGATTATGGGCGGGGCGTGGTCATAGGTGAACCGAGCTTCGGCAAGGGAACGGTGCAAACCGTGGTGGATCTCGACGAAGTGGCCAACAATCCTAAACCGGAATATGGCGAGCTTAAATTCACGGTTGCTCAGTTCTTCCGGGTTGATGGCGGAACGACACAATTGCGCGGTGTAACGCCTGATATCACTCTGCCGGGGCTTTTCGATCTCAAACTCGTCGGTGAATCGAGCTTCGACAATGCTTTGCCTTGGTCTCAGGTCAACGCTGCGAAATACAAGTCATCAGATGGTATTAAAGCCTTGTTGCCACGGCTGCAAAACCTGCATGATGAACGTGTGCAGAAATCCCCCGAGTTCAAGGACTTTGTGGAAGACGTTGCAACGCTCAAGGCGCAGCGTGAGAAAAAGGTTATTTCCCTCAACGAAACCGAACGTCGCAACGAGATAACCGCCCAGGAAAACCGGATCAAGGCGCGCGGAAAAGTCAATGATGGTATTGATACGGAGATGGACGACGGTCTGCAGTCGAATGAACGAAGCTTGAGTGCTGATTTAGCCCTCGAGAAAAACCGCAAGAGCGCGACGGATGTCCTGCAGAATGAGGCTGCGGCCATTGTTACCGACTTGGCTGACCTGCAAGGCAATGCGCCTAAACGCGCCGCCAACTGATTGAAAGCAGGGCCTCGGCCCTGCTTTTTCTTTGAACTGGATTACTCTCGATGTCACGCCCGCGAGAAATGCTTCGTGATAAAACGCTGATGATCCGTGATGATTTCAATGGAACGCTCTGAGAGCGCTTCTGAACGAAACAGGCGGTCTTTCATATTGCAAGTCAACGATCACTTCCTCGCTCGTAAAACACCCTGAGTTGCGACCATAGCCAGTTCGCCTGACGGACACTTGACTAACATATAGCCAATCAGCTATATGTCGATTCATAGCCAATTGGGTATGAATCGATCGTGATCATGAGAGACGAAGTTTTCAAAGCGTTATCTGACCCGACCCGACGGTCGATATTCGAGCGTCTTTGTCGAGAGGGCGAGAAGACGGTTACGGTGTTGACCGCAGGAACGAATGTTTCACAACCTGTTGTCTCCAAGCATCTCGCCGCGCTCAAAAAAGCAGGCCTTGTCAGGGATCGTCACGAAGGCCGCCAAAGCCATTACAGGGCGGAATACACCGCACTGGTTCCTCTTATCGATTGGGCAAAAGAGTTGAACGGTTTTTGGGAACAGAAGTTCGATGCCCTTGAAGACCTGTTGAGGAGGATGGACCAATGAGCCAGATGTCAATTGATATGCGAACAGTAATAGTTGAGCGCGAAATGCCTCATCAGCCCGAAAAACTCTGGCGCGCGTTAACTGAGCCTCATCTGATCGCGGAATGGTTGATGAATAACGACTTCGCTCCGACGGTCGGCCATTGTTTCAAGCTTCGGGGTGAGTGGGGCGGCGTATTGGATTGCCAGGTGTTGGTTGTCGAGCCGAACAGACGGCTGTCTTACACTTGGAACCATATACATGAGGACGAAGCATACAATCTCAGAAGTGTCGTGACCCTAATTTTGACACCCACCGCTACCGGGACACATTTGCGGATGGAACAGTCGGGCTTTATGCCGGGTCAGAAGCAGGCCATTCACGGCGCTCAATATGGATGGCAGAGTTTCCTTGAAAAGCTGGATGCAGTAGCCGCCAATTTGGACTGACTTCATTCTTCGTCAGATTGTTGCAAAATATGGCAAGCCTCAGAACAACAGAAGTTCAGCCGATCCGCTTTGCGAACTCCCCAAGGAGAATGCACATATGGTCATAAATAAATCCATACGCCAAATTCACCGCTGGTTGTCGATCATTTTCACCCTTACCGTGATTGCGAATTTCGTCACTATGGCTTTCAGACAGCCTCCTGCATGGGTCGTCTATTCGCCGCTTTTACCGCTGTTTGTCCTGCTTGCGACTGGGCTGTATCTGTTTATTCTGCCTTATATTCCAAGACGGAGTGAGTGAAGCGTTTCCAGGGCCTGTATTACCTCGTTCCCCGCTGGAATAAGGAGGACGCTCCTGGAAACCGAGTTCATACGCACTCAGGAGCCTGCTGGAAATGGCCGCCAATGGAGCGGCTATCTTCTGGCGTTAAATTAAAAGCCAACACTGAGTTTTGCGTTGAAACCATTTTGTTTGGCGCCGGATGTGAACTGCCCATTATAGGATAGGCCAAGCGTGGCGTCTTCGGTCAGGCGGAAATCAAGCCCTGCTTCAAGGAGGGCGGCGTCTTCGGCAATCGGAAGACCCCATACCGTGAAGGCATCCGAGCCTATGAAGGTTGCGGTGGAAACCGGCGTAATATCGCCATAGGCATGACGCCAGCCAAGGTCGGCTCGTGCCTTGGTCGCAATCGTTCCCAGAGTAAATTCGGTCGATGCGCGAAGCCCGAGTGTCGAGAAGCTGGTATCCGTCGTGTCGGAGTTGACCGACAGGGCGGCTGCCGTAAGGCCTTCTTCTCCAAAACCATTCGTCTTCAGCCGCACATAGGCCAGATTGGTGTAAGGCTCGAAGAGGGCCTTGTCATAGCGAAGCTTATAGCCAAGTTCGCCAAAGAGCTGGAAAGTTCCGGCATCGTAATCGGCGTTCAGGCGATCGGTAAAGCCGGGAAAGGCGACAGCACGATCCATGTCGATGTTATGCCAAGTATAGGCAAGACCGGAGCGAAATGCCAAGGCATGGCCGTTATCGAAGTTCCATTCGGTTCCCGCATAGGCACCGAGCGTATAGTTGTCGCTGCTACCCGACGAAGAGCGCTCATCCATATTGAAACTGGAATGGCTATAGCCTGTGAGAAGACCGAGGCGCCATGTGTCGAGAACTGTACCGTCGATACCGGTAACGAAACCGCCGATGGATGACTTTGTGTCACCGGCATTGCCATCGCCATCCTGCCTGGTCCATGCACCATAAGCATAGCCCCAGGCGATATTGAGGTTTTGTGCCGAAGCAATGCTGGTGGGAGCAACGGCGTCGATGGCAGAGGCAGGGGCCGAGCCAGCCTTTTGCGAAGGAGCATAAGACAGGGCATTGATCGACATAGCCGGAGCGCCGCCGAAAGCCTGCTGCAAACGACCGAGTGCCGCATTGCGGACGAACTGGCTGTCATTGATCAGCGCGCCTTTGGTGGACGCATAAGCCTCACCGGAGAGGTTATCGAAGGCCGCACGGGCCTCGTCGGCCGACAGCATCAGCAGGCCGTTATAGAGTGCAAGTGACGAACCCGTCTGCGCCAACGTATCCAGTCCTCTAGCTGTTGCCAGTTGGTTTCTTGTTTCTCCGACCTTCGTGAAAAGGGGAGGGGTAGGCTTTTCAGGCTCAGGTGTGCCGGGGTTGGATGGTTCCGCCGGGTCTTCCTTAATGGCGATATTCAGAAGAACATCTTTGGGCGAATAATTCACGGTCAAATTGAGAAAGGCGGATTTTGAGACAACAGTGTCAAAAGTTCCGCTGACACCACCGTCGGCATGCATAATGGTATAGTTTTGTCCGCTCTGATAACTGGTTTCGGGGTCGATGGCCGTAACGGAAACCGTACTGCCAGATATTGTGGCCAAGCCTGTGACACCCACGATATCGGAGCGGCGATTCAAGGGGCCATTTGCAGCGATTTCGACCTCGAGGATTGAGCCGGGCGTGAGCGTCAGATTACCATCGACAGTCAATATGCCAATGGAATTGCCTGGAGACAATATACCGCCTGACTGAACCGTAGTCTCCCCGACCGAGCCAAAACCCCCAAGGGTGGCGCCGGATAAGACGGAGATATTGCCGCCGAGTATAGCGCTGCTATTGTTAACATCGCCGACGATCAGTTTGCCGCCAGCGACTTGTGTCGTGCCAGTGAAGCCTGAACTGTCACCATTGAGGAGAAGCGTATCAGTGCCCCCCTTGACTAACTCACCACCCAGCGGGTTCAAGAACTGACCCGAGAAATTGCCGCCATATACATAAAGACGATCGCTGGCCCAGGACACCGTGCCACCGTTTCCTGGCGTTGCATCCTGCAAGTTGCGAATTACCCCGCCATAGGCAGAGAAATCGATTGTTGCGCCTGCGGCAACGCGCGTTGCACCAGTGAAGCCCGTAAGATTTCCCAATGAATGGTTACCGTCAACAAGGCGTCCATATGCGACTGTAATTGTCGAGGCTGGAGCTGCATTCGTACCGATGACGTCCATAACCACGTCACCGGTTGCATCACTCGTTCCGATCACCAGATTGCCCTGAAGAGTGAAGCTTTGACCCGCGCCACCGTTGAGCCAAAGCTTAGTGCCTGTTGCAGTACTGATCGTGCCCGTTGTGCCTCTCTCAACGAGATAACTGTTGAGCGTGGAATGTCCGAGAGCGGAGTGTAACCGCCCCCCGTTAAGGGTGATCAGTCCTGTACCCAGTGCATCAATGATCGCGCTGCCGTTCTCGTGATTGGCGATGAGCGTGCCCGCTGAAATCGTTGTGCCACCCGAATAAGTGTTGGCTCCGTCGAGATAAACCGTCCCCAGGCTCTGCTTTATCAAGGCTCCGGTTCCTGAAATGGAAGCATTTTCGTCGAATTTCAGTGTTGAATCAGAGCCTATCGTATTCAAAATGGTATCGGATGCGAGTTGAACGTCTACCGAATTGGACCCGCCAAAATCTTTGGTAGAATTATGCGTAGATACATTGACGGTAGCACTTCCGTTCGTCTCGGACAGGATCAATGTCCCGTTAGAGAAATTAAATCCACCGCTGACCGCACCGGTCAGGTTAAGCTCGCCGACGGCGAATGTCTGGCTATTAAGATTAACAAAGTGGTTCGTAGAACTGTCTGCGATGAATGTTGCTGCGGCTCCCTGGGCGTTGGGGACAGTACCCTCCTGCCATGCTGCTGCGTTGCCCCAAAACGGTGGTGATGCGTTATTCGTCCAGGTTTCGGTGTGAGCCGAAAACGGAAAACCGAGCGCGGTCGAGACAATGCTGGAAGAAAGCCAGAGCAGGTGCTTCTTGCGTCGGGAAGACGGCGTACGCAAAAGCCTAGTTTTTAAAGTAAGTAGTGCCATCGCTGCCCCCCAGAGACGCAGCAAGCCACTGCGATGCTGTTTTATATATCAGGAAATGCTGTATTTCCAACAGTTCAAACGGTCTATTGAAGATAAATGCACAGCGCATCTTCATTCAATAAGTAGTGCTAATATGTGGTCTCCACATTGCCCAGAGTAATGATAATCGACCGTCAGTCTCCTACGACAATGGCTGAAGGTCTGCCTGTCAGAACGAGCCTGGCTATCGAGGCCAAGTAACGATCTCGTGGTGTAGTACATTGTCAAACGCAACTGTCAGCCCACCGCCTGCAGAGGCAGATAAACGCGGTCACCCTTAAAGATCAGGCTTGGATCGGTAATGTGCCCAAGATTTAACGCAACGGTTTCCGACACGTCTCTGTTGTTTGTCTTGGCAATGACGACAATGTTGTCGCCAGTGTCCACAACAATGGCCGTATATCCCTGCTTGTCGAGGTCAGGATTGAAGCGACCCTGGCTGTCCTGATCGCCGGATGGATGGATGTCGACATAATCTGCGAGTACCCACCCTGTCTTATCCGTGCCATCTGTCGCAAAACCATCCACCAAGGCCCATTCATTACCTGTCTTGTCTGTATGGCGTTCACCTTTCTCATCGACTAGCGAACCGGGGTGGAGCGTAGCGAGTTTCTCACTGTCGACGCCTGGCGCTTCCCTGACGTTAAGCCCGTCCGGCGCGATCACCACCAGTTGGGGTTCAGGTTCAGGGTTTTCTTCTGGTTGTTTCTCCGGCTGCTCTATCTCGGGAGGCTCGCCCGATGGTTCGGTTTTGGTATCTACGGCAGGAATAGAGTTATCTTCGCCATCTCCGAACAGTTTCGCAAAAGCATTGAAACTGTATATTGCCAAACCTCCGCCGAACGTGACGCCGTAGATCCAACGATCAGCCGTCGTCAAATTTCCACCCCACCCGGCTTTGCCACGTTGCTTTGCCCATAACCAGCCGGAGCCAAAAGCGAACATGGAGTTGGCAGCGACGTCGAGAGGCTTAACCTCCCCTCCCAAAAACGGTAAGAGACTGCCAGCCGCATAGGAAGGCAAGTGATATTTATCTGCTTTGGTGAAGGCGCTCTGGCCAGTGCGCGCCTCTCGAAGCGCCTTGGCTCCGTAGGCAACATTGCTGACCGTGAACAGACCGCTGGAGAGATTGGAAGAGAAGCTATAGGGTGCTCCAATCGTCCCTGGAATGCCGCTATAGACCTGGTTGGGCAGATAGCTCAGCGCCGTGACGGCACGTACTGTGCGCCCAAAAGGATGGCTTACATCCATCTGTTTGATAGGCAAAGCCATGAGAACCTGAGTTGCGGCACGTGCGCCGTAACTACTGGCATGAATCGCGAGCTGAGCATTTGCCGGAAGAAGCGGCATGACTATGGCAAATGTTCCGGTGCCGACTCCTGTCAATACGAAATCGCCAATCCCCGCAGCCCGCATCCTCGCTATTGCCTGTACAGGACGCGATGCAGGTTTGTAGCCATTGAGCGCTGCTCGGAGATCAGGTTTGATCGCCGCTGTCTGTACCGGTCTGAATATGGCGTTCTGGGTCGAGGTAAATGCTCCAAGTTGCTCCTTGCTTAGCCCCGCCATTTGTCCCGGCGTAAATCTGCGCGACTGTGCGGTCGTGAATTCAGGTAACTGCTCCGGCTTGAGAGCGCCAAGATTTATATGCTTTACCCGTTTTTCCGGAATGGCTCTTAACTGATCGCCATTCAAAGCCTGCCATTGGTGCTCGTTGAGTGATTTCCAGCCCATTGGCGACATACTGGTGATGTCATCGCCGGTCAGATTACGCGCAAAGATAAGCTCTTCGAGCATTGACCTGTGTTCGGCGCTCATTTTCTGCTTTTGTGTGCCGGTTATTGCTTCCATCTGGGGAGTGGTCAGTTCCGGCAGTTGTTCAGGCTTAAGCTGCGGAGCAATCAATCCGACGCTGCTTTCGGGCACGGACCGCAATTGTGGTCCCGACATCGTGTGTACCTGCCGCGTGCTCAATGCGCCGAATTGGGCTTTGCTCAACCAACCGAACTGCTGTGGCTCGAGGCCCGAAATGCCAAGCGAAGGGACACGCTTCAGTGAAATTGCTCTGATCTGGGGCTCGGTGAGGTTTTTTTGCTGCCCCGCCCGATTGAAAGCCTCCCACTGCTTTTGTGTGAGCCACGATATCTGTCTGGGTTTCAACGACGAAACATTCAGGCTTGCCATCCGGTTTATCGGAATGGCTCGGGTCTGCCCCTGGGTCATGTATTCCGGTAGGCCTGCCTGATTGAATGCCTTCCATTGGCCGTTTGTCATTCCCGCCACTTGGCCTTTTGCGGACAGCCACGGAACCTGTTTTCCGTCGAGTCCGGCCATATCGAGCTGCTTGAATTGCTTGTCTGGAAGCGAGATGAGCTGGGTTTTGGTGAGAAACGTTTGCGAGCCTGACTTGTTGAACGCCTTCCATTGCGGGCCGGTGAAGGCCGCGATCTGGCCGTGGGTAAGTGACTTGATCTGGTTCTGCGTCAATATTCCAGCGTCGATATATTTGACACGACCTTCCGGAATTCCGCGTAGCTGGTTACGGGTCAGATAAGGTTGCAAACCGGCCTGTTTGAAGTCGGCCCATTGTTTGGGTGTGAAACCTGCAACTTGATTGGATTTCAACCACGGGACATGCCTCGGCTCCAATTGCCCGATGTCGATATTGCGAGGTGTCGTGGCCTGCAGTTTTGTGCGGCTCGGACCACGGGGCGCGGATGGCTGATGGTTGGACGAGGCACCACGGATCCATGGCACAACATAGGCATCTTTGCCGTTCCAGACAATGCTGTGACTTTTGTTACTATATTGGGGTTCGTCGCCCCGAGGCGTCCATCCGCCTTTAGCTGTTACATAGATATTCTCGGGATTTTTCGGTGCGCGACCGAGTACAGTCGCGGTGATTGGTTGCCCGGTTTCGTCGATCAACTGGATCGTTGTGGGTGCCTTACCGGACTTGACGGCCGGGGTCTGGCCTGTGTTAATGGAGCTGGTCGGCCCGGTCCCATCGGGTTCGAGGGGCGAACGATAGGCCGCAGTGGTAATCGTCGCATCCACTGGCGGCTGTGTTCCGCTTTCTTCACCATTGCCGGTCTTGACCGGTCGCATGGCGGCGAAAGATCTGACGCCCAAACCAGTGCCGACCACGCCTGTTCCCAAACCAGTGATCGCATTGGTAAATTCCAGCCCCGACATCTTGTCGCTGTTTGTCAGAAGGTCGCTTGCCGTGACAGCGATCATCGGAACGCCAAGGACGGCTGCTGTGCCCTCCAATCCATGAGCGGCGACGTTAATGGCGCGTCCACTGTTCAGATAGGACCGGGCGCTGGTCGCATAGGGCGAGGCCTGAAGATTAAAGGTCCGTCCACCTAGCCTGAAGGTTGAATCTTTCATGCGCATTGCGCCGAAATTTGCCTGTAGCGAGCGCCCGAATGACATTTCAGTGCGCGCCGCCATGCCGAAGGTACGCATACTGCTGCCGATGACAGGTAGTGCTGTCATGGCGACACTCGCTACATTCATCAGTGATTCAGTATCGCCCCATTCGCCGCCGTGATCGAGATAATCAGCTTGTCTGATGACGGCACGCCCACCAAGATAAATGCCGCTACCGATTGCGATTGGTGCTGCCACTGGTGCGAGCGGAGAAAATGACAAGAGCATTGCTCCGGTGCCCACGAGACCGACGACCGGGTCAACAACCTTGTCCCACGCTGAAACGATGCGTGCATCTACGACATCGAGCGCGATCTGACCGTCTTGCCCTTCCTTCATTTCCAGATTTTTGGGAATAACCAGCTTGCCGCTGTCGTCGAACAGGCGGTTGTTCTCCTGGAAGTCTTTGACCCCATCGAATTTCTGTCCATTGGCGTCGACATATTTCGTATTGCCGGCGCTGTCCTGGATTGCGAACAATGTTGTTTGGCTTGTTTCACCACTTTCAGGTACGTAAAAAATCGGTACGGCCTTAACCTTGGGGCTGTCGCCGCCAATGTTATGGATTTCATCGATGATTTTGTCCCGCGCTTCCGCGTCGTCAATTCCGGTAAGGCCGGTCGTTTCACCGATATAGTCGCTCAATTCTTCGCCAGAGCGCTCTTTAAACTTGCCGTCAAATCCCCGGTCTTGCAGCCCCTGAAACTGCGGCTGGAAAACACCGTTCAGTGTTTTGTCTTCATCCTTGTCAAGAAGCACGCGATCAGTGTCGTCCGTGCCTAACCGCTCGGGCTCCGACAAAAGCAATTCCGATCGGTCGATATTGCTCGCAATGTTTTGTTTGACATCATCCAACTGATCGCGCTGCTGGTTCAGCATGCCAAGCTGGATCTGCAGTTTGGCAATGCGTGGATCAACCCAGCGGCCCTCTGTGGGCGCGCCCTGTGTCGGGCTTATCTCGATCCACACTGGTTTGCCGCTGCCGGCAAGTGCTTCAAGTTTTTCAGAACCTGACAGCTCCTTAAGGTCCTCTGCGACTTCTGGAGCGACCTTAACGGTTTGTCCATTGCCAAGATCCACCTCTACCGGCTTTTGATCATCCGACAGCAAACCGGCAGGGGGTTCTGTCGTGCCGGGACCATACTGACCGATCGCCTCCTGTACCTTGGCTTCCATGCCCTCTATCTGCTTGTCGATTTCGCCGATGTTCACATCGACGCGCTTGTCGAGCAGAGTGTTGACGTTGATTTTTGCCTGCTCATAACCGGCCAGTGGGCCGGGATTGGCAACGCACTGGTCACCGTTTGATGTGGGAATGGAATTCGCCTGAAGATCTCGCCATTGCTGGGCAAGTGGGCCGTTGCGTGCCTCATCGCTTGCATTCTTGTCGTCGGGATCGGCAGTGATGTCGATCTCGAGCGTCTTGTCCTCGTATTTGATTTCCAGGACAAACTGTCCATCGGCGTTCTGGATGACTTCGGCACTTTTGAACTTGCCGCTGAATTTTCCACCAGCATCGGTAAACCCGTCTGGATCAAACTGGTGCGGTGCACGCTCCCTTTGTTGTGCGATTGTCTGATTTTCCAGAACTTCGTAGTCGGCTTTCCCGCTTTTTTGCGAATAGTAGGTGGAATAGGCTTCGCTGAGTTGCAGGGCGCCATCAGTCTGGGTCTTGAATAGTGCAACTTGCGGTTCGACCCAGTGCCATTCCGTCCTCACACTGCCATCGGGCTGCGTGACGTTGACCTGCACGGCTATCGATGTCGCACTTGCAAGTGTATCGATCCCACCACCGGCGGCGTTGTAGGCATCCGCGATATCCGGTGCTACCTTGAGGGTCTGATCACCGATGTTTATTTCTACCGGCTCCTGGTTTTTTTCCAGCATGCCAGGTGGTGGACTGTCCGACCCGGTTGTAAGAACCATCATGTCGGCAAGCGCCTGGTCACCTGACTTGTTCTTGACGTCTGCCTGAGCAACCAGATCGTTGATCTCTGCCCACGCAGCTTCACCTTTTTCAACCTCATCCTGGAAGTTGTAATTGCTGTCGGCTGCGACGACCACCGTGTCATTGCGGCCGGGATAGTAACCCATGTTGACGCGCTTATCGATCGCCTGATTGAGCAGCGTCTTGCCGTCCTTGTAAGCGTTATACGCCTCAGTGGCCTTGGTATGGGCATTGTGAGCGTCGGTTTGTAGTTGCTTGGCGTCTTCCAGCGTGCCTTCCGGCTTGACCGCATTCCACTGTAGCCCCAGGGACTCGAGTTTCCCGTTTATGCCAGCCTGGGCTGCTTCGACAGCCTGCTTGTAGTCAGGATCGAGCAGGTATCGGTTAAGATCGGCATAGTCGCTGCCGATCTGTGCCTTGGTCTCGGTTACTTGAGAAAGGGCAATATTCTCATCCTGAATTGCAGCGGCGACATCGGGGTGCATCCATATCCACTGGCCGTTGACGGGGTATGCAATCCATTTTTCGCCCGGTGGGATGCCATATTTGGGCGGATCGCCAGCCGGGTCCAGTACGCCATCCCTTTCCGTCGGCGTTGCTGCAATGCCGGGAAGTTTGGGGCCATCAGGATCAGCCGGATTGACGATACCATGCTCATCAATAGCGTCATCTTTCGCCTGCGTAGCATCGGTTGCGCTCTTTTCCTGAACCTCCAGAAACTTATCCGCGAGCTGGCTTTCGGCGAAGGCCTTGGTGACCTCGCCTTCCTTCTTTTCGGCGGGGTCCGTGCTGTTAGGATTGGCTTCAACCAAAGACTGCGCCAGCGCCGCCTCCGCGCTGCCCTTTTCGAGTGTTATCGTGTCGCCGGTCTCGTTATCCTTCAGGGTGACTGTGCCATCGGAACCAGTGGTCATGGTGTAGCCGTTTGCAGTCACTGAGGTTGTAGTGGTTTCTTTGCCGTCTGCGCCTTTTTGACTGGTGGTTTCCGTTATCCGGCCGTTTTCATCGGTTTCGGTTCTGCTGGTCACGCCCGTCTGTGAATTGGTAACAGTCTTGGTTGTCGTGCCGGTTGCACCGTCCTTGGTTTCAACCGTTGTCACAGTATAGGACGGAGCAACCGGTCCCTGTACGCCTTCGGGAAGACTGTTGTCGTGAACCTCCTGGGTGTAGGTCGTTTCATCGCCAGTTTTGCTGTCCGTCAGGGTTATTGAAGTGGTAGTGCCGCTGGTTGTCTCCTTGATGTCGACACCGGCAGCCAGCAACTCGGCGCGGACCTGATCGGCAGACAATCCACGTTCCTGCGCGATCTCCTCGACCGTCTTGCCATTCTCGATAGCGTTTTTTGTATCGGAGATGTTCTGGTCTGCCGTCTTTACAGTGCCCTTGTCGCCGGGCAGACCCGGAGCCGATTGCTTCGGATCCAGCTCGACCTTTTCTCCGTCTGGACCTATTACGAAGGTTTGCGTCGTTCCATCAGGCTTTACGGTCGTTTCAACTTTCGTCCCGTTGTCATAACTGGTCTCGGTATGCGTCTCTCCACTACCAAGATCGTCCGTTTCCGTGGTGGTCGTCACCCCGGTCTCGGAGTCGTAGCTGGTTTCCTGCTTTTTTTCGCTTTCTGTACGAATTGGCGACGTATCCGTGTCGCCATCAGGCGTGGTCGTCACGGTGTAATGGGTGCCATGTTGATAATCGACATTCTCCGTAACCGTACGCCCCTGACTGTCGGTGATTGTTGTGACGCGTGTGTCACCATTCTGGCCCTGGGTGACAACAATCTCGGGGGCTTTTTCTCCGCCAAGTGCAGTCATGACGGCTTCGCGCGTCATGCCTCGCTCCTGTGCGATTGTGTCGATGCTCTTGCCCTTGCCGAGATCGGCATGGATTTCGTTTGCAATCTCCGTAGGTGTTTTCTCGGTCTGTGTCGTAGAGACCGGCTTCACATCCGGCTGCTTTTTTGCTGGCGGAGGCGGCGGGGGAGGTGGAGGTGGCGGGGGTGGCGGCGGAAACTTCCGAATAATATCAAATATTCGCATCCAACGTCTCCCAACTGTAGATTTCAGGCCGTTCGCGCATAGCTTCCCATACCTCAGACCGGATCGGTCTGGATTGGGCCGGGCGCAAAAGCCTCCAGCCTCCGCATGCTTCGGGAAATATGGTAAGGCGGTGTAGCCAGTCAGCAAAATCCACTTGGATTACCAAGTCAACATTCTGAATTTAAAAGAATATCTCTTCAGCGTTGTTGCACACGGCAGATCAAATAATGAGAACGGATTGATTTTTGGTGCGAACGGGCGACAGTGATGGAACAGGTTTTGTCGATTAAACATGATCGAGCGCAACGAGATGAGGCACGACCAAAGGAAAGAAATCGCTGTGTATATACTGGCCGAGCGTTGAGCGATCGAACATGGTATCGACCAGACCGATATCCTTGATTACCGGTATCTGCATGCGGCGCGCAGCTTTCTCCAATTGCAGGGCGTCCTCATCTGACGCTTTCCCGGCTATTAGCGGCATCGGTGTTTCGCCCTTAACAAATCGAATGGCGATTGCCCGCCTTTTACCTGAGAAGACGAGCGTTGGACCGGCTTTCGCGCGTTGATAGGGAGTGGAAACCGCTTCCTGTCGCAAACGATTGAACTCGCGTCGAATATACGGATCACCCTCGATATCGCGATGCTCGCGCCGGTATTCGCTGCGCGTCATTTTCATGTCACGGCCAAAAAGCCAGCGCTGGACAGGAATATCGGCCAGCCCAAGAAGGACGAAGCTCAGCGCTCCAGTTACTGCAAAGGCAACCAGTGCACCGAAAGCTACCGGGACAAGGCAGCCCGGCGCGCACACAGGCGCTTGAAAGATGGGCGACAGCCAACTGGCGCCAATGGCAATGAAAATGGATGAGAGCAGTACGACCTTGGTTATTCCCTTGATGAACTCAATGAGATTGCGCAGGGACGCCAAACGTTTGAACCCTGTGACCGGGCTAAGCTGACTGAACTGGGGCTTCACCGGCTCGAAGGAGAAAATCAATCCCTTCATCATCATGATGGCTGTGGGCACGAGAGATAAAAGCATTATCGCCAGGGCTGATCCCATCATGGTCAGGAACAGCCAGAATACCATCATCATTGCCTGTCGGGCCAGCAACTCGAACGGTTGGCTGCCCGCCAGTGCAACGATCTCGATCAGTTCCATGAAACGTGCATAGAACCAGCCACGAAAGAAATAAAACAGCCCCAGTACCGCGATAAAAGATACAGCAGTCAACAAATCGCGGCTGCTGGCTACCTGACCCCGCTTCCGCGCATCCTTGAGTTTTTTGGCTGACGCAGGAAAACGTTTTTCTTCAGTATCTTTGTCAGCCATCATTCAATCGCTTCTGTCCGGATTTTCACTTGAAGCGGAACACAAATGTTCTGTGCTATGGCGTTTGCGGTTCCATATCTTGAGGTTGTTCGGGGGCTTCCTCAGTTCCGTAGATATATCGACGTGCGGCTCGAACCGATGGCGCAGAAGGTGGCGGCCCCATGCGGCGTCCTTCGATCAGGTCTTTCTCGCTTTCAACCATGCGCTGAAGATTAAAGGCATTTGCACAGCCTGGGGGTAGATGCGGCCCGACCTGTGAGACTTTCATATACTGGGTTCCCGCCGATGTTGGTTCCTGGTCGGCGGGCGCTGTCAGGCAAGCATTGGGGACTAGAACCGAACCTTGCACACCTTTGGCACCGTCGCTTTGACCGGTGGGAACATAACTATAATCATTTGAATGGTCCGGTTCCGGGGCAGGTGTTGCACATGCTGAAAGGAGGATAATCGGAAGGATCCTGCCAAGACCGGTTATGTGAAAAGCCATTGGCGTCCTCCTCACTTGATTATCAGTCCCATGGACGGTGCATTCCTGGTCCGCGGCGGTTTCTTTCGCGCGGGTCGGTCGATCGGGGTTGCCAGATCGCGGCTGCTGACGGGATTGACGATGTAGGGTGTGATCAAGACCACCAGCTCGGTCTCCCGTTTCTGAAATCTTTCCGATCGGAACAGACTTCCAAGGATCGGCGTGTCTCCGAGAACGGGGACTTTCTCAAGATTGCGGGTCATGTTTTGCTGAAACAGTCCCGCCAGCGCAAAAGTCTGTCCACTTCCGACTTCAACGGTGGTGTCGACCCTGCGAACGACGAAGCTTGGATAACTGAAACCGTCGGACCCCGCAGATGCATTGATGCTGGAGATTTCGCTAACCTCCGGTTTGACATGCATGGCAATGCGGTTCTTTCCGATAACGGTCGGAGTGAAATTTAGCGAAACCCCGAAGGGCTTGTATTCGACAGTGTAGACGCCCTGGCCCTGTGGCACCTGGATAGGAATTTCTCCACCTGCGAGAAAATTGGCAGGTTGTCCGCTGACCGCAGTCAGATTTGGTTCGGCGAGTATTTTTACCAGGCCGTTGCGTTTGAGTGCTTCAATCACAACATCAAACTTGAAACCGCCTGATGTCGATCCGCCGGCTCCTAGATTGCCGCCGCCGTCAGGAATAGCGTTATTACCGAATATTCCCAACTTGAGACCATTCGATTCATATCCGAATTCCCAGTCGATGCCGTAAGATTGCAGTTCGCTGCGCGCTACTTCCGCAAAGCGGACGCGAATATTGACTTGCTGTGACCCTCCGCCCAGAGTCGAATTGTTGATCGGTGGCTGATCGGGAAGGGAAAAGCTGCGGGCCACATTCTCTGTCGCCAGTGCGTCATCGATATTGCCAGCCTGGCCATCCACGATGAGCTGGTTGCCGCTGAACGTCAGATTGGTGGTTGAAGTTGGGGCTGCTGCCTGATTTGCGCGGTTGGCTGCCCGGGCATTGTTGGCGACGACGATCTGGGTTGCCGCCTGAATCTTGCGAGCCCTGGTCATCGCTATGAGATTGGTTGCGCCTGGCTTCACGCCGTACACATAGACAACGTCCGGGGCAACGACCTGAAGCTCGGCAATGGTTGAGTCCGCCATGAAAACGGATTCGACGGGTTCGTTGAAACGTATGATACGACCTTGCCCGACAGGTAAGTCGATAGCCGTTTGGCCCGACAGGCGTAAGGCGTCCTGGGCACTTGCCGTTCCGCATAGCAATAAAGTCAGCGCGCCAATGAACGCTAGAATACGGCAACATGCCAGCCGGAAAACATATCCAGGACATAGCTGTCGTAATGCGAATTCATCCATGTTTTATTGTTCCCACTCTTATTGTCTCATGCCTGTTGTGAGTGACCGACGTCCTGCATACGATTGGTCAGCCTGCCTTGAACGCTATTCCCGGAGCTTGATCCGGTAACCGTTCCCAACGGCTGCACATTGAATTCAAAGGCCAACTCCTGATAGGACAATACCGAGATATCGACGCCGTGATGGACGAGCAGGGCGCGCAGATGCGGGCGAATATCCGCAGCCGTAATAACGACGGGCGCGGTATCAGCCGTTGAGCGTGCGTTCAATTGCTTGATCTGCTGGGCAATGCTGCGAAGAGCGTCATCGGATAAATCGAGTACCGCGCCTGTGCCCGCATGTCGGAGTGCACTTCGTACGTCGTGCTCGGCGGAACGTTCAAGAATGAACGCGGCGATAACATGATTGTCATCGGCTGCCGCAAAGCTGATCTGTCTTTTCAAGGCCATACGAATTTTTTCATTTAGTGCACGCGTCTCCTCGTTCCCGGCCTCAATGAGCGCTTCCAGGATGACGCGCAGGTTGCGTATCGTCACGCCTTCTGCGACGAGCATTCGCAGTACCTCCAGCACTTTCGTGGTCGGCATCGCTTCCTTCACCTGAGCCACAAGCTCTGATGAGGTTTTGCTCAGATCTTGCAGGAGATTATTGGTCTCCTGAATGCCGATGAAATGCTGGGAGTACGTCCTGAAAACAAAACCCAGCAAAGGCCCCACAATGTTTCCTATTGGTCGGAAAGGAATATCGGCCCCGGCAAGGAGGGTCTGATGATCCCCAGCAACCAGAAATATCTGCCTCAGACCCTGTATCTTCATCAGGTTGTCGCCGGAAATGCCGGCCAGTTCGAGATGGGCCGGGTCCTCATCGACAAGAACGCAACCAGACGGAATCTCCATTTCAAGCACTGGCACATCATCAAGATCGATGAGTAACTGGCGTGGCTTGAGTTTCCCGTCGACAAGCCGAGGAACCGGAGGCACGTCGATGCCAAGTTCACTGCCGATAAGGCTACGCGCTTCATTTTGCGATAACTGCAACAGATCGGCGGGCATATCTGTTGCCAGCTCCGTACCAATTCGAATGACGAGCGGTGAATCATAGACCGGCAAGTGCTCTTTGCTGTCGTCATCGTCGGACACCTGCCGTAGCTGCACCGTTTCGCCGGCTTCCTTATCTTCGCCGACCTGATTACGTTGCATGGCATAACCGGCGACACCGAGAAGAAGGCCGAGCATGATAAATACCGGCATAGGGAAGCCGGGGACGATCGCCAGAACGAACATGATTAGGCTGGCCATGATCAGACTTCGCGAATTGCGCAGTAGCTGTGACGTAATCTGGCGTCCCAGGTCACTGCCATTTTCAGCGCTGGCAACACGCGTAACCATCGTACCGGCAGCAACGGCGACCAGAAGCGCCGGAATTTGAGCCACAAGACCGTCACCTACCGAAAGCAGGGAATAAGTCATACCAGCCTCTGCAAACCCCATTTCGTGCTGCAGAACTCCAACAGCGAGGCCGCCGATGAGATTGACGAAAATGAAAACCATTCCTGCAAGCACATCGCCTTTGACGAACTTCATGGCACCGTCCATGGCACCGAAGAACTGGCTCTCCTGCTCGAGTGTTTGGCGCATCGCGCGTGCTTGGGCCTGATTGATGTCACCGTTACGCAATTCGGCATCAATACTCATCTGCTTGCCAGGCAGGGCATCCAGCGTGAAACGTGCTGCGACCTCGGCAACCCGCTCCGCACCTTTGGCGATCACTACGAACTGCGCAATCGTAATGATGAAAAATATGATCAGACCAACGGCAATACTTCCGCCAACCACGAAGTTCCCGAACGCCGTAACAATTTCACCCGCATCCGCCTGCAAAAGAATGAGGCGGGTTGTTGTGATGGTGATCGCCAGTCGAAAAAGGGTTGCGATCAAGATTGCGGAGGGCAGCGCAGAAAACTGGAGGGGCGTGGTTGCATAAAGCGAACTGAGCAGGATGAGGACGCTGAATGCGATGTTAAGCGTGATGAGTCCGTCTACAGCCCAGGTAGGCAGCGGAATAACCATCATGCTGACAGCTACCAGAACCAGCACGGCGATAACGATATCGCTGGTGTTCCGTGCTCTTGTGAGGAAACGGGATATCCTGTTCATCATGCCCCGATCTCTGCCCGCATTTTCACAAACAGGTTAAAAGCCTGTCGGGCTTCTTCCTGACGCCCCGCTGCATAAAGAGCGCGGCTTTTCAGCAAGTGAAGCGCCGGATCACGCCTGTCATCCAGTACTTCCAGCCGTGAGATTGTTTCGAGAGCCTTGTCGGCTTCACCATCAAGCGTGAGAAGGTAACTGAGCGTCCGAAGGACCCCGACATCGTCCGGGGACAACTGGGCCGCAATCAAAAGATAAGCCGCTCCCCGTTTGACCTGCCCATGACATCCGTAGACATAGCCAAGCAGATGCAGCAACTGAACGGTGTCACGAGGATTTGTCAGTGCTGGTCTCCTCGCGCAGCCGATCGGAAAAACTGTTGTGGCGGCTGATTTCATCATCAATCAATGCGACTGTGAGCGAGCGTAGATTTCCGTTTCCCTCCAGCGGCATCAGACCACCATCGATATATTCGCCGAGTAGTTGCGCTGCATGCCGGATGATCGAGACATCGACAATGCGCGGGCGCACGAATTCGGTGAGAATTTCGTTGAGGGTGTCGCTGTTTTGCAGAGACGCGAAGGTCATTTCAGATGGTGCGGCCTCGCTCGCATCAGGCTCTGTCGTACCTTGCGCGGTTCTGCGCTTGCGAAGCGCATCAATGGCCTTCAGATTCTGGCGCTCGATTTCTTTGCCGTGAACTGCTTGGGAGCGCCCAATATTCTGGATGTCGCCTGGCGGGCCTGGGTCAAGGCGGATTGCATCCATGCGTCGCGTCATCGGTAGTTTAGAGCAATTGTTGCCCCCTTCTTGCTGAGGTGAAGCGATTTCTCGCCAATCTTGCTGATCATCCAGCCATCTTCCACATAGGCGCCCTCATGATAACGAGTGCCATCTCCTGCCAACACGTAGGAATTCGGCCCGAACCAGATGGCTTGTAGGGCAAGGCGAGGGGGCGTGCCGACACCGCTGACAGTGACGTTCGAAGTCAGCACGAGTCTGTCACCATAGCTCCGATCAAACCAGGACTGTATATTTAGCCATGCTTCGCTTTTCTCCTTGGCTAAAGCGCCCGAAGCCACGAGGCGGTTTTTTTCGACTGCCAAAGTCACTCCGCTGATGCCTGCCTGGTCCAGTTGAGCGGCCAACAGGCCTTGGGCGACAGCCGGAGTTTCTGCCTTGTCCGGCGTGGCAGCTTGCATCGTACTGCCACTATCAGCACCTGGCCCAGCGCCTACCGGCGGGCTCATCCATGCGTGTGCCGCAAGAGACGCAAAGACGCCGATACAACAGACCACAGCCGCAACTGCCGTCGTTGGGCGTTTAAAAAAGCTTTTTGGCTCGGGCTGAGACGGAGCACAGATCACCATCTGTGCATCGCCGACGACGATGTTCACAGGTAATCGGCTGCGATAACCGTGTCCCTTGGCGATGTGATGAGTATCAACTTCAACATCACCACCGACGGCCTCGATTTCGACGCGGGTACCTGCAGGCCGCACCAGCACGTGACGAGCGGCAATACCTGCGTCTTTTAAAACAATATCAGCTTCAGCGTCGGAACCGATGACGTAAGCTGAACCATCAAGCGAGATGGTTGCGCCTTGGTGTAATCCTGCGGCGACGCTCAGTCGAACATTCCCATCCGCAAAGCCGCTACGCCATTTTTCCAGTAAAACGGGCAGGGCGTGCATCGGCTTGTTATCCTCCCGGCAAAATTGCCCGACCGGACCGTCCGGCCGGGCAGAATCGTGTCAGGACACGCTCGTATTAGCGACCGGACTGGCCGACCGCATCTGCTACACGGTTGCGTGACTGACCTTTGGCCTTGTCAGTTTCGACCATAAGGTTAAACTTGGTCATTGCGAGCTGAAAGGCTTTCTGCTCTTGCCAGAAAGATTTCAGTTCGTTCACATTCCCGCCGGTCGTATCGTCTACTTGTGTCACTGGGGGTCTCCTTGAGTTCGAACTTCATGCCCGACAGTAACGGCCGGGCATGTTCTCAGGTGCAGCGCGATACTAGCTTGGGGTTCCAAGTTCGGAAAATCCATTTGGTTCAGCGTTGGTCAGACGCGCTGGCGGTCGTGAAAACCCGACTATTTCGCGATTTTCGTGAGTGGAGCAACGACGTGGGAGTGGGAACAATGGCTGTCGTCCGCGGCCATGGTGGAAGTTAAAATTCGCCTGCGACACGTCGAACGATCCCCGCTCCCAGTTCACGGTGCCCCACTGTGACGCGGTCTTGTTCGGGAATTTCATCGGCAAATTTCAGTTTCAGTCGGGCAACTACGATTTCCGATGCGTGTAAGCTCCATCCGTGGAAGCAGCACCATCCATCCGTAACGATCTCGTCCAATGCCAGTTCGACGTCGCTAAGTGGTCGATTCTCCACCGCAAGTTCACGATTCCTGAGTGCGGAGGTGATGACATCTTCGCCGAGAAGGGTCTGGAGGCGGATCGCCTGTCTCCTGTCAATGATACCGGCGATCGCATTTGCCCTAAACACGGCACCACTACGCAAGATGAGTTCACCGAACCTGACAGAGGGGATCAGCGCGATTGATCGGTCTTCTTCCCCAATCAGCTCCCCTGCAGGAGAGGGTAGATCGTAATGCGCGATCAAGCGTTGAGACAAGCGCCGTCGCAGGCGACGGCTCCTTAAGAGCAGATCGCATTGTGTCAGTGAAATACGATTATCAAAGCATGCAGAAAGTTTCTCGGGCACGACATAGTCGGCAGGCTGGTCGAGAAAGCTGCGCCACGCTGTGTCAGTTTCATCCATTCGGCGAGGCCGTTCTGTTGGATGGAGGCAGAACCTCGCCGATTCTGTATTCTCCATTTTTGCGTCGGTTGACGAGCAGGAATATCCAGACAGCCAATACTGATATAGCCGCTACGAGGGCGCTGATCAGCCAGATCGCTGGCACCACACTGTCCGGATGCAGCCATAGTCCAAGAAAGGATGTATAACCCTGAACATCCCCGCCTGCCTCTGCGGGTGCGGCGACGGGAACCAGAACCACTGAAACCTTGTCATAGGACAGCCCCGCGACACCGTTGGCAACAAGCATCTTCACCTGGGGGATCAAACTGTTCATCGGAACGGATGTCTTGTGTCGGATGAACACTGAAGCCGAGGATGGCACCAGATTTTGCCGAAGTGGGTCGTTTTCGGGCAAGACCAGATGTACGCGCGCGGAAAGCACGCCATCAATATCCAGGATTGTCTTGGATAGTTCCTGGCTTAGACCGTAAATCATGCGAGCCTTTTCCTGAACGGGTGAGGAGATCAGGCCATCATTCTTGAATACGTCGCCAAGGCTTTCAAAACTCTGCTTTGGAAGTCCATTCTCATTGAGAATGGCCATGGCATCCGCAAAACGGTCTTTTGGAACGGAAACGGTTATCCTGCCGCTTTTACTGTTTTCCCGCTCTGCGGGTATGCCTTTGCGGGCAAGTGCAGCCACGACTTCGTTTGCCTGACGCTGATCGAGATCGGTATAAAGCTCGACAGTACAGGCCTGCAGCATCAGAAATGAGATGAGCAGGAACAGGGCACGAACCCTGGAGGAAACCATAAGCGCGTTCAAACCCGTTGCCTCAACATAAGAGATAAGTGCATGCCGCTCGCCTATTGTTGCTTTACCAGGGTATTAACCGATGTGGAGGCAGCGGCGACGCTACTCGTCGCCAGCGATGCGCTGAAGCTGGCCCAGGAAATAGAAACGTAACGATCCAGAACATCATCCAAACTTGCCAGATCCTGACCACCATTTGAACGCTCGTTTGCCCGGTCATGTGCAGTCGTGCCTTGGGAGGAACCCGGCGCTTCTTTTGCCTGCGCGGCATTTTTTCCAGCCAGCATGTTCTGGGCGTTTTCGACAATGCCAACGAAGGATTTCACGCCGGAGTTCATGAAAGAACTGGGTGACAGTGACCGGACGTCAGTGCCTGCTTTATCAAGATAGTCGAGCAACTTCTCGGCTTTGATACTGGCTGAGCCGTTCAACTCCGATGACGAACGATCAGTTCCTTGGTTTTGCAAGGTCTTCGTATTGGTAGAAGCTGGATCGGCCTGTGCGACTTGCGTTGCCCGCGTTTCAGTAACTTTTTGAGCCGTCATGCTGGCCTGCTGTTCTTTTACCCGCAGAGCCGTTTCCGCTTCTGTCAGACCTGTGGGAGGGGCTGCGGCCACATTCGAAACGGGGCTCGCAATGGTCAACATCTGTGTCGAAATCAATCCGGATGCGGTGGGTGCAACTTGCATGGCGTGCTCCTCAATTGACTTTTTCCAGCGTCGGCGAGCCGACGTCGACTGATTGTGCCTGCGTTTGCCGCCCGCGAAATACGCGCACATTCGTGGGAACGTTGGATACGGTTTCTGCGGTCGTGAACGTGCCGACGGTTTCCTTGACGAGAGCGATGTAGGCAGGTGGGCCCGATATGGATGCAGCCTTTTGCTCGTGATCAATCCGAACCGGGAACCGTGGATCGACAAGCCCAAGATTATCAAGTCGCTGACTGATACCATCAAGCGCTCTGTCGTCCATGGACAGAACTTCGGTGCGATTTTCGGTCTCGTTGCTGATGTGTAGTGTGGATCCGTCGAAATACCAGACCAGGCCGTAACGGTTGCAAACCCACTCAAGGAACTCCTTCGCGTTGCCTTCCGGCACACTTGCGGTAACACGTCCTTTGATTTCAGGGCTCATCTGGATGGATATCCCGATATTTCGGCCGAATTCGGTTAACGTGTCACGCACCGACTGATCGATAACCATGTACTTGTAAGGACCCTTGGGCCATTCAGGTTCGGTGGCCCAGCCCAAACTGGCGCATGTGAGTACAATTGCGAAGCCAATCCCGAAGGCGGACATAGTCTCCGACCGGCGTTGCCGAGCGCGATTTCGGTCAGCTTTTCGCATCTAACCACACAAGATTGAGCTGGGATCATCCATTGTGGAAGGATACCGGCTCGATGGCACAACGGAAAATCCAAATGGAACGGGAGATCGACGAAAACTGCATTATTGATCGCAAGATTGTTTCGCAGACGGCTTCGGGAGAATGGTGTGGTGAAAAAAGACACGGGTGTCTTCCAGCTCGATGCCTGGAGGCGCAGCACCGGGATCGCTACCGTGGTTGTCTGTTTGATCCTCGCGGTTACCGCTGCAACTCCACTGTGTGCACAAACCGTGGGGTATGACCCTAGAACCTGGGTTTTTGATGAGGAAGCCAATGTCATGTTGGCGCCCGGAGATCTGTTGTCCCCAGGTGATCGCGAGCCTGTTGATCGCAACAGGGAACCCGTACCGAAGCGGATTGTAAACTATTCAGGGTCGGAGCCGACTGGCACCATAATCGTAAATACGACCGCAAAGCGGCTTGACCTGGTTCTGGGGGGCGGAAAGGCAATGCGATATTCTGTGGGAGTGGGACGCGAGGGGCTCAGTTGGTCGGGGCGTGACCGAGTGTCTGCCAAAAAACAGTGGCCTGATTGGCGTCCGCCGGCTGAGATGCGGGAGCGCGAAAATCTGAAAGGACGTTCGCTGCCTGCCTTTGTTCCCGGCGGACACAACAATCCGCTCGGCGCCCGGGCGCTTTATATCGGCTCCACCCTCTATCGGATCCACGGAACAAACCAACCGTGGACTGTTGGCACGGCGACTTCCTCGGGATGTATTCGGTTGACCAATGAAGATGTTGTCGACCTTTACGAGCGGGTACCGGTTGGTGTCGGTGTCATCGTGCAGAATTGAGCGTTGAAGAGCAGAAAAATAAACGCCGCTGGACGCGGCGGGAAAAAAGAGGGGAAGATGCGGTTTGGTTTAGCAGTGACTCTCGGCACTCTCTTGCTGGCAACCGGTTGTCAGACGACGAGCGAAAAAACCGTTAAGAAAACTTCGGAGCCGACGTCTCAATCGGAGCGATTGGCAAAGCTGGCCAAAGACATCGAGGGTCGTGGGGAGGCTGACACGGCCTTGCCTCTCTATGCGCGTGCCGCCGCGATGCCGGAGGCAAGCGCGGCAATCATGGTACAGTCCGGGGATGCCTATTCTCGTGCGGGGCAACCTGAAGAGGCGATCAGTGCATATAAGGCGGCTCTGGCCAAATCGCCTGACAACGGACCGGCACTGCTGGGGATGGGAACTGCGCTGGTTCAGATCGGTGACCTATCAGCCGGTGTTAGTGCCCTGACCTCCGCTGCACCAGTGGTTGGTACGAGTAGCGCCTATAATCGTCTCGGTGTTGCTCTGACCATGACGGGACAAACACAAAGCGCTATCGCGGCATATCAAAAAGCACTGAGCATGGCACCCGCAGATGTCGATATCCAGTCGAACCTGGCGCTGGCTGCTGCTTTGCAAGGTGATGCCTCGGTGGTGGAGCAGGCAGCACATACAGTCGAAGCCTCTGGAGCTGCCGAGCTTCATCACAAGCGAAACATAGTGCTGGCTTATGGCCTGATCGGTCATGATCAAGAGGTTCGTTCCTCCACCCCGGCGGGACTAACCAGTGGTGAAGTCGACAAAATCCTCAAACTGGCAAAAAAAGCGCGTACGAAAGGGTCAGTAACGGCCAAGGCAGCAGCGCTTCACGATATCATGAGCGGATGAATGCCAGTTCGCAATGGTTGGGCCGGATCGACATATCTGGAAAATTTGAAGTCGCGATGAGCTGATTTCGTCAGCCACGACAGTGGGATGCGGATCAGAGCTGAGGCAGAGGAAAAAGCAATATCCTGCACGATCAGGTTTTAGGCTTTCAAGATAGCATGCACGCTGTTGGGGGAGCTGGCCCAGTGGTCCTGCCGGGTTCAAGTCAGTTGTCCATATGTCAGTAGTGAAGTCAAACGCCAGTATAATCCACTGAATCCACAGGCCAAATGCGCTGTTTGACTGGTCTGCCTGACTGGTGTTACCAACGTGTCTCCCAATTGGGAGGGAGAACGCGGCGTGGGGGAACAATTCCGAGGCTAGGGAGAGCCGCATGAGTTTTAACGCTGCATATGTTTTCGAGGGACGGTCTTATCGATCCGGACGAACTCTGACTTTTTTCACCCGTGCGCGGACTGCATGGGGAATGTCAGCTTTGGGTCTTGCGTGTCTGTTGAGACCATGCGCGAGCCGTCCGTGACCTCTCCTGACCGCCGCCCAGTCGAAATGCGTGACATGGCGGGTGAAATTCTCACCTTGCTGCGGACACAGCTCAATGACATGACGCCGCAGATTCAGACGGCTGCAAGATTTATTCTCGACCGGCCGCAAGACGTGATGCTCCTGTCGATGCGAGAACTGGCAAGCGCGGCAGGTGTCTCGCATTCGACGATAATGCGCTTGTCGGAATGGTTGGGGCTTGATGGATACGCTGCACTGCGTCAGGTCTTCATCAGCTCATTTCGGGAGGGGACTGTTGTCGTAACTGCGGAATCGGGCGTGCCGGAAAAAGCTGGCGACGAGGGGAGGACCCCTGCGTTGATCGCGTCCTCGATCAAGGATCTGGCGGCTGACAAAGTTCAGGCGCAACTTGCCGATGCGGCAGAGCGGCTCATGAAGGCACGGACGATTGTCCTTGTTGGCTCGGCTCAGGAAAGCCCGGTGGTTGGTCATGCAAGGCAACTTTTTCAAGCCCTCGGTTCCCGGGTGCAAACATCTGAACAGTTTCATGCCGCCGATGCTGCTCAAGAAGATATATGCCTGCTCGTAATCTCCGTGCGGCCCCATGGAGATGAACCTAAAGATGCCATCCGCCTGGCGAAGCAGCTTGGTGTTCCTTCGCTTGCGATAACCGACAGTTCGAAAGCACTGGTTGCGAGGATGGCTGATGTACCGGTCATTTTTCGCCCGGCGTCGATAGCACTCAATATTCCCAGCCTAACCCCCGCCATCGCCGCCATAGAAGCAATTGCCTCGATCTGGCGGCGAAATGCCGGGTAGTTCGTGCCGTTTATAACGCAATGCCGGGATTGACCATCAGTGACGCGATAATTTCTACGGAAGCGATTGTTGCCGCTAGCGTTGGTGTGGTCTGCGATACTTGTGAGGGCAGTATGATCACATGGGAAAACCGTGTGATCGACGATGCCGGGCAGTTGGTAAGTGCAACTATTCGTGCGCCCCGGCGCCCTGCATATCGTGCCGTATTTGTGACTTGAGGAATTGAGGCTCCCATACACACGGCCAGCATTGCGTCGCGAGGCCCCAGCGATTTGATCTCTGTCGGGGCGCCTGTTGCTGAATCGAATGAAACAGCCTTGCGCCCGATCGCCTGCATCAGGTCCCCGAAACGGTGGGCTACGGTTAGCTCTGCCTCGCTGGTCACGCAGATGACGCGATCCGCATCAGCCAGTATGGTGGCCGCTTCCCCATAATGCTGGATTCTGTCTTGCAGGCCGCACCGCTCCACCTCCTTAGCCAACCATTCGAGGCTGTCACTGGATGTCTGTTGTCCCCAATCGTTGTCTGTCGAACCCTCAGTTCCAGTCCAGGTTCCTGCTTTTATTCCTTCCCTGAAGATCGCACGCAATGCGTCATAACCGTCTAACCCCGTCCATTCCGCGAGTCGTACCATTGTGGAGTGAGATACTCCCACCTGTTTGGCTTGCATGCGCATTGAATTAAGAGCGACGTCAACTGGATGCGACAGCACGAAACGCGCTGCGGCGCGCAAACCTTGCGGCATGGTTTCCAGTTGCTCGGTCAGCCGTTCGTTAAAACGTTGAAAGTCATCGCTGACTAGGTCAGCGATCTCCTGTTCGATATTCCTCTGGTGTTTGGGCATAGAAAATCGAGCTCCTCCGATTTATGCCCCCTGCCGCTTTGCACCACCTTCACTCCTCCTTTCGGTTGTAGGTTAAAACATCGACTATTCACCTTAATCAGAATCCGTATTCGGGCGATCCAGATGCGATTTCAGACCACCTTAATTGAAAATTTCATCGTACATCGACCAGGCCCTCCAGAAGGCCGTTAATCTCACCAAAGAAGGATAACTCGCCCTTCAAATAGGTGAGCAGAAACGCTGCATAGAGGAGAAGCAGGACCGTGAATGACAGTGATTTCACGGCGAGCGACATGGCAAAAATATTAAGATGCGGTGCCGCGCGCGACACCAGTGCAAGCAAAATATCCGAGAGCAACAGGCCGACGATAAGCGGGAATGCGAGAGCCAGGGCCATGGTGACAATCCGTGTGCAAAGATTAAGAAAAAGCGTAACACTCTCGGTGCGAAAAACCGGGGTGAACTGATCGACTGGCCATATGCGATAACTCGTATAGACTATATCGAGCATCAGCAACAATCCGCCCAGCGACAGGAAAATAACGATCATGACAATGCTGAAAAGCGTACCCGTTATGCTGGTTTCATGAGTCATCATGGGATCGATAAGCGATCCCATAGTCACACCGCGCTGAAGATCCACAATGTCGCCTGCTGCTTCCGCCGCCCAGAATGGGAGGCTCATGACAAAGCCGAGTGTGGCGCCAAGAAACATTTCTTTCATGCCCAGCGCCACCATTGTTGTCGGGCCCATATTCGTGTCCACAACGGTCTTGTAAACAAGCGGCATGAGCGGAATCGACAAGGCGATGGCCACACCGTTGCGCAGGAGACCAGCAATGCGCGCGCGTGTGAACAAAGCCATCAGGATCATCAGGCCGACCATGCGTGCCATTGCCAGCGCCGCAACAAAAACCACGACATGGACCTGGTGAAGCGCTGAAAAGATTCCACTGCTCGATGTCATCGCGTCGCCCCCGGAAACTCCTCGAAAGCAACCGTTGCCTGGCGTGCGATATCCTGACCAACTATCGGCCCGAAAATAAGGATCACGACCAGAATGACGACAATCTTGATTGCTTGAGGCAACGACTGATCTTGAATCTGGGTCAAAGCCTGGAGGAGGCCGACGATCACTCCAACGACCAGAGCAGCTATGATCACAGGCGCTGATGCATAGAGCACTGATAATAGTGTGCCCTGAACCCTTGTGAGAATGAGATCATCTGTCATTGCGCCTCTTCAGGAATAGCTCAAGATAAGGCCGTGCATCAGGCGCGACCATCCGTCGATTGCGACAAACAAGAACAGTTTCAGTGGAATGGATATGAGGATCGGCGACACCATGATCATACCAAGCGTCATGAGGATATTGGCGACAACCAGATCGATCACGAGAAATGGCAGATAAAGCAGGAGACCGATCTCGAATGCACGCGTCAATTCGCTGGCAACGAAAGCGGGTATGAGAATAGACAGGTCATCGTCGCGCACGGTGTCTTGCTTGGCATCGGGCCATAAACGTTGTGTTGCGCTTTGAAAAAAGCTGCGTTCTTCCGGCTTGGTGAAACGCACAAGCTGGCGCTTGATCGGTTCGCGTACAAGCTCGGCGCTACGCATGATGTCGTCCGCCGTTTCGAATTTGGCCTGTCCTTCCACAAGTGTTCTCTGGATTTCTGTCAGCATTGGCGTGGTGACAAATACTGTCAGGACAAGGGCTATTCCGTACAGAACGAGATTTGGCGGCATTTGCTGGATGCCCAGCGCATTGCGTACCAGAAATAGCACAACGGATATTTTGAGAAAGCCGGTCATGGTGACCACTGCCAGGGGCAGTAGGCCGACAATCCCGATGACAACGATGAGGGGAAGGAGGTTCTGTTGGGCCTCAATCATTGTTGAAGATATTCACAACACGGATGCCAAGTTTTTCACCCAGCTTTACGAGTTCCCCGCGACCGACACGCTTGCCACTTGCAAAGATCGAGACTCCGTTGTCGACTGGAGCGTCGAGCGTGATCAAAGCGCCAGCATCCAGACGCTGGACTTCCGCAAGGGGTAGCGCCACACGACCTGCCTCAAACACCAGAGTTACCGGTATATCGGCCAGGCCTGCAACGCTGTCCTCATCACTGTTGTCCGTTGTGCGTTCAGTAGCCATGTCGAAATCCCATTCAGATCCGGTTAGAGGAAGGAAGCGATCATTCAAATGCCAGCCACCATTGACAGCCGAAACAGGGGCAGCCAATTGGTCACCAATCAGGCAACAGGATCGACTTGCATGAAGTTCGCTGTCTGCCGGTAGAATGACATCGTCTTGTTCCAGTTCTTTCATCTCGTGGAGGGTAATTGTGGTTGCGCCGTAGAGAATGCGCAGTGGAACCGGAACCGATGTTGCGAAAAGCGAAGCCGGATCGGTCGCATGGTCGAACAGTGTTGCCAGCTTTTGCGCAAGTTGATCGCTGCCGATGGTAAGTGCGACGTCTCGACCACAATCGGATTTGAGCGACACGACGGGCAGCAGTGAATCATCGTGATGATCAGAGCGCCGCCGGACACCGACGAACTCAATTCCGCTATCAAGCTTTTGTTCAAGCCAGTTCAATTCGTTATCAAGAATGGCTTCAAGCAGGAGGGTCTGATCAGCCGACTGCATATTTTCGAAGCCGCGCGTTGAATCAGACCGCTCTAACCAGTCATCGAATAATGTGCCGGGGATATGAAGCGTCGCCGAGCCATAAAGGGTTGTTAGTGCAAGGGAAACCTCGTGCCGTGCGTCCGGCGGATAGTTGGCCCAACCTAGTGTAAATGTCCGATCCAATACTGAAAATGAAACTGGGCCCCGCCGCCGATTGAGTGCGTTAACCGCATCAATGTGCTGGGTAGGTATTTCGGGCAAGCGCAAAGGCTCAACGGCGGGACAAAGCTTATCGTTGAGCTGACTGGTGGTTGCCACCCGTCTTCTGTTTGCCAGGACCGCAACCATTTAGACCGGCCACCCGTCATTATTAGAGGACTTGTTCAATCGATCGATCAACTCCTCAAGCTTCGTTTTCGAGGCGTAAACCTGTCTGTAGCGGCTCTGTTCGACATTCAGTTTTTCCATTGCTTGATCGAGAGATGATTGTGCCTCGCAATCTTCTTTCCAGTGGTGCATGCCAATTGCTGCCGTGCGTTGTTGAAAAGCTTCCAGATATTGCAGCCGGGATGTGTTGATGGTTTTACCCGCCATTGTTGCCAGTATCTCTTGCTCCATGGTTGCAGCCTCGACTCCGTGCGCGAGGCGAAGTGCTGTTTTTTCGCGTGCGCTGGCTTCGCTTTGTCGAGCCAGATTCCGGACACGACCGAGAGTGGCTCCGGCCTTTGTTTCGCGAAACTTACGGATCTCGCGCAGATGCTCGAGGACGGCTTTTTGTTTGGCGTGGTTCAATCCGCTATCCCTCGCATCAGGTGCAGGGTTTCTTCGATTGGTGCGCGCATTGGCTGTTTTTGCTGCAGAAAGTCGTTGATCGTGTCGATCTTTGCAATCGCTTCGTCGGTTAGCGCATCGGCGCCATGTTCGTACTCACCGATGCGTATCAGGAGCTCCACCTCCTGATACCTAGCAAGAAGCCGTCTAATATGTGCCGCCGCCGCACGATGTTCATCGTCAATCACCTTCGACATCAGGCGGCTATTGGACCGCACGACGTCAATGGCGGGAAAATGGTTGCGCTGGGCAAGATCTGCCGAGAGGAAGATGTGGCCATCCAGCAGTGCCTGAACTTCTTCGACGACAGGATCCTGGGTGCCGTCGCCTTCTATGAGCACGTTGTAAAGCCCAGTAATCGACCCGGTGGAGCCGGGGCCGGCCCGTTCCAGCAAGCGAGGTAGAGCAGCAAAGAAAGAGGGTGGAAACCCGCGTCTGGTGGGAGGCTCACCGGCAGCAAGTCCAATTTCACGCTGAGCCCTGGCGAAGCGCGTGATATTGTCGACTGCCAGTAGTACGTGCTTGCCTTGGTCGCGGAAATATTCGGCTATGGTTGTGGCAGCATGTGCTGCCTTGACACGTTCTATACCCGACCGATCGGAAGTGGCTGCGACCACTACACAGCGTTGTCGTGTTGCTACGCCAAGATGATGCTCCATGAACTCGCGCACTTCCCGGCCGCGTTCCCCGATCAGGGCGACAACGGTGACATCTGCATCGCTGCCTTCGACGATCTCGGCCAGAAGGAGTGACTTTCCGACGCCGGGTGCACCAAACAGACCAACGCGTTGGCCCCGGGCGCAGGTTAGCATTCCGTCGATCGCCCTTACACCGAAATGGATGGGTTCCGATATCAACATCCTTTCCATCGGCTCGGGCGCCTGGGCCATGACCGGATAGGAGTGCCAGTCGTTGCTGGGTTCCAACGGCGCACCATCGATGGGATTGCCCAGAGAATCGATGACCCGACCGAGAAGGCCTGATCCAACACGGATTTGCTGTACATTTCGTGTCGGGATAACCTCTGTAAGACTGGATAGGTTTTGAATGTCGCCTAATGGGAGCAAGATCGCGGTGTCGTCCCTTAGCCCGACGACTTCGGCTTTTCCTCGCTGACCTGATTTGGGGTCGACAAGATCACAGATTTCACCCATGCGCGCTTCATCGATAGAGGCGCTGATCATCAGGCCCGTGACATCGCGCACTCGACCGCGGCTAGGACGGGAAACCCTGTTTTCGGTCAGTCCTCCGCGCAATCGGGGGATGATGGAGGCAAGCTTCGTGTCTGTTTCGTTCATTCATGCCCCGTTCTGGAAAACGTTGCATCGGCTGTTTGAAGATTAGTGCGTATTGCTTCCAACTGTACCTTGAGCGTGGCGTCGATCACTGCGAGATCGGAAGAGAGAATACAGGCATCAGCCGCCAGTTCGGGATCGCCATGTATTTCAAAGGGGATTTCTTCATTCGCCATCAGGTCGGCCAGTTCACGACGCACAGCCTGTTCCATGGCCGGGTTGACGGCAATCTTCACGTATTTTGAGCGACGCAGATCCACCAGCGCCTGACGAGCTGCCTGGGCCAGTAGGTTGCCTGTATCGAACGCACCGAGCACACGCGTGACAATATCGAGCGCGAGACTGGTGATTTCGTTCTCCAGCGATCCGAGATATCGATCAACTCTGGCAGTTGTGGTTTGAATCAGGCGTGTAGCCCCCGTCCGTCCTTCGCTATACCCGTCCTCATAACCCTGGGCGTAACTGTCGCCATAGGCCTTGCGGGATGCCGCCTGCTGTTCTTCTGCCGCAGCTTTAGCGCTTTGGAGGAGGTTGTAACCCTCCAGCCAAGCCCGCGCTGAGGATGCTTTGATGACGCGCCCCGTTGGGCCATTGGAGAACGTGACAGGGCCTGGAATCGAGGTCATCGATGACCACCGATCATCCGCGCGACGACCGACTTCGGATAATCGTCGAAGCAACCTGTCTTGCTATGACTTTGTCCAGGTTTCCACATATAACCGCGCCAGTTTGATTTCCGCGAACACGATAGCCCCACAATAGAGCGAGGAAAAATCCAAATGGATCATCTGTGTCACGTGAGAGAACTGACTCGGGGAATCCTCACAGCGAGGACAAATGGAATTTCTGCTGAGTTCGGATTAGATGCCGGAACGGGAGGTATCATGATAAGACGACCGCGCCGGAACGATACCCGGCTTTCGGGGGTGAAAGTAGCACTTGCCCGTCACGGTGGCCTGACATCGTCAACACGGATCTAGGATCGTAGTTCACCTTCATCGACTTTACCGTCGTGCTAAAGAAGACCGCCATTGTCATCTCGATGGATGGCAAAGGCGCATGGTGGGGCAATTATCGTCGGGAAACCATGGGTCTTGTCCATAATTTCTTTTCCCTCCTCTGTTGTCGAGCGGTTCTGGCGGTCGATAAAATACGAGGAGGTCTATCTCCACGCTTACAACCTACTTGAAGCCCGCGCTGGCATCTGCCGGTATCTGAACGTTTACAATAGCCGACGCCCGCGTTCATTCCTTCACCGGCAAATGCGGATCAAACTTATTTCAATCCGCTGATACCGATGACGGTACGAACAGCCCCGCGTTTCGTAGACCCCCTCGGGTTATATTTTCTGCTGCTTTTCGAACTCGACGGGCGACAGCATCCTGTTTCTGACGTGCTTTCATTTCGGGTTGCGGAACATCTCGATGTAATCAAACACGTCCTGACCTGCTTCATCGCGTGAACGATAGACTTTCCGGCGTATCCGCTTTCGCTTCAGAAGACTGAAGAAGCTCTCTGCGACTGCGTTGTCATGGCAGTTGTCGCACCGCCTCGGGGAGTGAATCAGATTGTAGTACTTGAGGAACGATGCCCAGTTCATACTGGTAAACTGCGAGCTCTAGTTCGAGTGGCCCTTTTCCTTCGGCTTGCGTCGCACACGGCCAACAGCAGGGACCGCAATACGACGTCCGTCGTCTGACGGCTCTGCATTGCCCAACCGAAGACCTTCCGCAAGTAGAGAGCAATGACAACTGTAAGGTAGGCGAAGCCGTCGCAGGTTCGGATGCCGGAGTTGTCCGTCACCCAGGCCGTGTCTGGAGCCGTCGCGTCAAACTGTCAGTCGATCGTATTATCGATAATGACAGACGGTCTTGCTGCCGTAGATGCCCCGACCAGCGTTGTAGCCAATCGGCGCGGATTGATTCCATCAGATTTTGTCACACAGAAGTATTGAAAGTCCGAACGCCGTATCTTGACAGGTTTAGGCGTTTCATCATAATTATTCAGAATGCTGTTCTATAATGTAGAATTGCATGGAGGGGATAAAAATAAATGAGTGAGCCTGTGGAACTGCGCGTCCGGTTATCCGGTGCGGCTGACTTTCTGCACATCAAATCAGGGAAGTCGCGAGCCATACATGCCTCGTTGGGCCATTGTTGCCCGCGGCGATTTTCTGCGCTTGCTAGCATCAAACGTTGGCGCGCCGAGCTAGGCTGCGTCGTTCTTCGCTCAATAACAGATCTAAACGTTGCAAATGGAGGCAATGCATCATGACACCAAGCTTTGGTACTTTTTTTTCACTCGGGCGCCCCGTCACTCTCGCTGCATTTTTGGTTCTAGCCGCTGCGCCATCGGCTCTGGCTGTTGAGATGATGGGTGAGTGCGAAGTGACTGGTGTGAAAGGCTCCATGCCTTTCACACCAGTGAATGCCGACCAATTGACGGTACAGGTTAATCTTCCTTCGAACCCTGGCTGGAACAATGGCGATACGCCGGACCAGATCAAGGATGGTTACGAATATTGTCTTGGCGCTAACATTGCTCATCGCGCGGGCCTCGATCGTGTAAAGATCGTCAATGTTGCATGGGATGCGCTGGTAGCAGGTCGAACCAAAGATTTCGACGTGGCGCTTTCGCAGATTTCGATTACGGAACCACGTAAGAAAGTTGTCGATTTTTCGACGCCCTATTTCCACTCTGATTTCGGGATCCTGGTGAAGAAGGGTACGGTTGTCGACGCAGCATCCATCAAGAAGATGCGCATCGCCGTGCAACAGTCGACCACAGCCGCTGATTTTGTTTCCAGCAAGCTGCAGCCAGCCGAAGTCAAGGTGTATCAGGATGTAGCCAGCACGGTTACTGCGTTGAGGGCAGGTCAGGTTGATGCCGTGGGTAATGATACCGCGGTTGTGCTCGGCTGGGCAAAGCGCTCAAACGGAGCGCTTGAAGTGCCCGGACAATTTTCAACAGGTGAAACATATGGCGGCCTTTATCCAAAGGGCTCTGATAACGCCGAAAAGATCAACAAAATCATTGAGTCGTTGATTGGTGATGGGACGGTGAAGTCACTTTCAGCCAAGTATCTCACGCCGGTGCTGGGGGCTGACCCGGCTTCGATCCCCTACATCAAGATGTAATCGCGGGAGGTTTTGAGCTGATGTCCTTCATTACGGATAGCGAAGGAGGCCAGATTTCTGGCCTTCTCAGCGGCAAGCGCCGCTGGAGTGCCGGCACGCCGCCCAAGGATGTTGCCGGTTGGGTGACTGCCGCATTGGGCGCCAGCGTCCTCGTCATTGCCTGTACCTGGAAAACGCTGCTTGACGTCAGGGCCGCCGCTATGACGCTGGAAATCGGGGGGGTGTTCGTTGACGCGGTTCTGATGATCTGCGGTCTTGCCGTTTTGCTGCTCTTGCTGCCAGGGCTCAAAAGCCTGCAAAATTCACGGGCTGCAAAAGCGGCGCTTGCGTCGGACAGTATGGTTGATGCCCGGGTGGCCAATGCAGCGTCGCGGGAGAACGCCTATTATACTTTGGGTGCTGCCGCTGCGGTCGTAGCCGTGATACTTCTTGTGCAGTTCGTCATTGCAAATGATCTCGCCGTTGGGCGCACGTTCTTTCTGCTGCCGCTGATTGGGAGCACGTTCGGGCTGGTCGGCAAGGCGTTCTGGGTCAACATCTATATTTTCATCGTTGCAGAAATCTTCGTTCTTATTTGGGGGCTGATAGTCGCCGTTGCACGGCTCATGCCCGGTCAAGCGTGGCGTCCAATCCGTATGATGGCGACCATCTACACCGACGTATTCCGCGGGTTGCCAGCGATCATCAACATCTATCTGATCGGCTTTGGGCTCTCGCTAACAGGGCTGCCTTGGGTCAAGGATCTTTCACAGGAAACCTTTGCCATCATCGCGTTGACCTTGACGCATGGTGCCTATACTGCCGAAATTTATCGCGCCGGTATTGAGAGTATTCATGGCAGTCAGGTGGCAGCAGCACGCTCGCTGGGGCTCACATATTTCCAGACGTTGCGATACGTAATCGTACCGCAAGCGGTGCGACGCATCATTCCACCACTCTTGAACGGCTTTATCGGTCTGCAGAAAGATACGGCACTGGTTAATGTGATCGGCGCTGTCGATGCTTTCAATCAGGCCAAGATTCTCACCAGCAATTACTTCAACCTGTCGCCGGTATCCGGCGTCGCCTTCCTGTTCATCCTGATCACCATTCCACAGGCTCGTTTCGTGGACAAGCTGATGGAACGGGACCAGCGCCGCATGCGTGCCAACGGCAATTGAGGGCTTCCGCACAATGGCAATGATCGAAATTCGTGACATTCATAAGCAATACGGCCACCACAAGGTGTTCGATGGCCTCAGTCTGATGGTCGAAGAGCATCAGGTCGTCTGCCTGATCGGTGCGTCCGGTTGTGGCAAGTCGACCTTGCTGCGAACGATCAACGGACTGGAGGAGATACAGTCCGGTGAAATCCGCATATGCGGCGATCGGATTACCGGCCCTGGTGTTGACGTCAACACGCTAAGACGGGATGTCGGTATCGTTTTCCAGAGCTACAATCTCTTTCCGCATATGACGGTACTTGAAAATGTCACATTGGCGCCGATCAAGGTGCTGGGTGAGGATCGTGCGGAAGCGGAAGCCAGAGCAATAGCGCTTTTGAAGCGGATCGGTCTCGACCACAAGGCGAAGGAATATCCCGACCGTCTTTCTGGCGGGCAGCAGCAACGCGTTGCTATCGTCCGGGCGATGGCCATGGGGCCGATGGTGTTGCTTCTCGATGAGATCACATCGGCGCTTGATCCGGAACTTGTTTCGGAAGTGCTTAATATTGTCCGTGATCTTGCGGCCGAAGGCATGACCATGCTTCTTGCAACACACGAAATGGCATTCGCCCGCGAAGTTTCCAGCAAGATCTGTTTCCTGGCCGACGGCAAAGTGCATGAAGAAGGTTCGGCGGAAGAAATATTCGGGGATCCGAAACAGGAGCGCACACGTGCTTTCCTACAGCGGATTATCGAAGCCGGACGACTATAGGCCTCGCTTCAACTGCTTCCTGTCGAGGCTATGATCCAACGGAGAGTACATGCCATGAGTAAAATCAAGCGAGTACCACATTGCAGCCATTGGGGCGCTTATACGCTCCTTGTGAATGATGGCACGGTTGTCGGCGTCGAGCCCTTCGAGTTCGATCCGGCACCGTCGCCGCTCATCAATTCGGTAAAAGAATGGGGCAGCGGCTATCGCCGCGTGCCGCAGCCGCTGGTGCGTGCGGGTTGGCTGGAGAAGCGTGAGAAAAGCGATCGCCGCGGACGCGGGTGTGAGAAGCTCATACCTGTGGGATGGAGTGAAGCAATCAGCCTGATTGCCGAGGAGATACAGCGCGTCTCGCGTGAATTCGGCAATGAATCGATCTTTGCCGGCTCTTATGGCTGGACAAGTTGCGGACGTTTTCATCATGCACCATCGTTACTCAAACGTATGCTCAATCTGGTCGGTGGTTTCACCGGGCATGTGGACACTTACTCTACCGCTGCGGGGCCGGTTATCTTGCGGCACACGCTGGGAGATGATTCTGCTGGTGGCGGCCAGGCCAATACGCTCGATACAATTGCCGAACATACGGAAACATTGGTTGTTTTTGGTGCACTGTCACCAAGAACGGCACAAAGCGAAGCCGGTGGTATCGCAAGTCATTCGCTTGAGATATATTTGAAGAAAATTGCAGAGCGCGGCGTGAAAGTCATTCTCGTCTCCCCTTTGCGTGACGATATTCCCGATTGGGTCAATGCCGAATGGTGGCCGATCCGCCCAAACACAGATACTGCTTTGATGATCGGCATAGCGGGAGAGATATTAAGGGCGGGCAGACACGACCTGTCGTTTTTATACCGCTGTACCAGTGGTTCCGAGCGCTTTCTGGCCTATCTGGACGGTAGTAGCGACGGTGTTGTGAAAACCGCCGAATGGGCGGCGAATATCACGGGCCTCGATAGAAATCAGATCGTGTCGCTGGCGAAGCAGATGGTAGACACACGCTCGATGATAACGGTGAGCTGGAGCCTGCAGCGCGCGCATCATGGTGAGCAACCTTTCTGGGCGGCGCTGGGGCTTGCGTCACTGATCGGTCAGATCGGACTGCCGGGTGGAGGTGTCGGATATGGATATGCATCCCTTGGTGGTGTTGGCGCTCCAATCAATATTGGCAAGTCGCCTGCAATCTCGCAACTGACCAAGCCCATTAACAGTTTCATTCCCGTCGCGCGTATTAGTGATATGCTTCTCAATCCGGGGAAGACTTACACCTATGAAGGATTGGTGCGGACCTATCCGGATATTCGTCTCGTCTATTGGGCGGGCGGCAATCCCTATCACCATCATCAGGATCTCAACAGGCTCTCTGAAGCCTGGACACGGCCAGAAACGATTATCGTTCAGGACCCCATGGTTACCGCTACAGCACAGCGGGCTGACATTATTCTTCCGGCAAATACATCTATTGAACGAAACGACATAGCGGGGAACAGACGTTCCGATTTTATTATAGCCATGCACAAGGCGATCGATCCGGTTGGTGATTCAAAATCTGACTTTGATATTTTCAACGCCATTGCGGTGAAGCTGGGCGTAGGCACAGCCTTTAATGAAGGCCGTGACGAAATGGGATGGCTGCGGCACCTTTACGATATCAGCCGTGACGATGCGCGTGAGCGATTAGGCTTCGAGATGCCCGATTTCGATATGTTCTGGGAACAGGGATATACCCGATGCCCCACTGTGGATCATCACGTATATCTTGCCGGTTTTCGCGAACACCCTGAAGATCATGCCCTCAATACCGAGAGCGGCAAGATCGTGATCGGTAGTGATACACTCGCTTCACTGAAATATTCCGACTGCCGCGAACATCCTGCATGGATAGAGCCGGCTGAGTGGCTCGGTTCTGCTCAGGCAGGCAATCAGTTTCATCTTATCTCACATCAACCTTCGGGACGTCTCCATAGCCAGCTAGAAACGGGCGAGACGAGCAGGGCACAAAAGCGAAATGGACGCGAACAAGCCCGTATTAATCCACTTGATGCCTTTGATCTGGGGATAGAAGACGGCCAGTCGATACGCCTGTGGAACATGCGAGGTGAATGTCTGGCGACAGCCAGCATTTCGGATGCTGTCCGGCAGGGCGTCGTTGTTCTCCCGACGGGAGCATGGTTCACTCCTTCCGGGAACAACGGGCTTGAGATTGCGGGAAATCCCAATGTGCTAACGCTCGATGTTGGTACATCGCAGTTCGGGCAGGGGTGCTCAGCACATACCTGTTTGGTCCATGTTGAGCCCTATATGGGCGACGCGGGGGATGCGATCGAAAAATATCAGGATCAGCTCGTGGCCCTATCGGCTGTGAGCAGGTGATACGAGGATAGTCGATAGACCAGTCGGGGTTGTTTCTGCTTGAACAGAATTGTCGGAACTTCTCCAGATCTTTGTTTTTACGCATTTCTGAACGGAAAATTGCTGCTCGTTTTCCCTTGGGATGCTCCCAACCAGCAAGTGAGGGGTCATGGCCACTGAGTTCGATGTAAGTGTATGTGGTAGTTATATTCTGGATATCTGCGGGTTTCCGGTAACCGATATCCCGCCGGGCGGCAGCGTTTCTCTTATTGAAGAAATCAGTATGACCGTCGCTGGAACAGCCGGAGGCACAGTGGTTCCATGTGCACGACTGGGCCTTAAATCCCAAGCATTCGGTGCAGTCGGTAATGACGAGAAAGGGAGCTGGGTTCTCAATTCTTTACAAATGGAAAGTATTGATACGTCGCATATGCTGCGTTTGGACGGCGTGCAAACATCGGCCACGATCCTGCCAATCCGTCCTGATGGTTCGCGACCAGCAATTCACGCACGCGGTGCCTCCGCTCAATGGATGATGACACCTAGAGCGCAGGCCGCAGCGATCAAAAGCAAGGTTGTGCATCTTGGTGGCGTCAATTCGATCATCGCCATGCAGGGTGAGCCTTCCATAGCACTTCTGAAGTCTGCCAAATCTGCTGGTTGTATTACGACTCTCGACCTGATTTCTGCGCGCAATGATACCTGGGCGCTGGTTGAGCCGTTGCTTCCATATGTCGATTTTTTCATGCCAAGCATTGATGAGTCGGCCATTATGGCAGGCACCGACGATCCCGAGGCTTGCGCCCGTTTGTTCCTTTCAAAAGGTGCTGGGGCTTGTGCTATCTCGCTTGGAGCAGATGGTTCTTACTTCTTGAATAAGGAAGGACGGCAGTTCGCTCTTCCCGCATTTGCTGTGAAAGTGAAGGATACGTCTGGCTGTGGAGATTCCTATACCGGCGGATTTATCGCCGGATTGGTACGAGACTGGGATGTCGAGGATTGCGCGAAGCTTGCCACAGCGACATCCGCCATTGTTGCTACCGGGTTGGGCTCGGGTGCGAATCTTATTTCTTTTGAGAAAACTGTTGAAGCGATGAACTCGTTGCCGGTCTTGAAACACTGATCCTACAACAAACTGGAAAATGCGAAATGAACAGGAATGCCATCGTAACCGGCGGAAGCCGCGGTATCGGACGCGCAATAGCTTTGGGGCTTGCGCAGCGCGGTTTCAATCTCGCGCTTCACGATGTGGAGCCACAGAAGCAATATCTCCTTGAAACCGTGAAAGCCGTTGAAGCTCTCGGTCGCCGCTGTGTGCCGGCTTTTGCAGATGTGAGTGATTTGGCTGAATGTCAGCGGGCGACGCAGGAATCCATCGATGCACTTGGCCATATTGACGTGTTGGTCAATAATGCCGGCATTCTGAAAATGGCAACGATCGAGGAGATGACGCCTGAACTCTGGGACCAGACCTTTGCGGTTAACACCCGGGGTGTATTTCAGATGACGCAAGCTGTCATCGGTCATATGAAGAAGCGGCGTTACGGACGTATCGTGAATATCGCTTCGCTGGCCGCCCGGACCGGTGGGCGTGGCCAAGCGCATTATTCAGCCTCAAAATCCGCTGTCGTCGGGTTTACGCGCGTCTGCTCGATGGAGTTCGCCGGAGATGGAATCACCGTTAATGCTGTTTGTCCGGGCATCATCAAGACCGAGATGGGGATGAACAATCTCCGGGAGCCCGAAAAGATAGCGTATTTCGAGAAGGTCACAGATGTGCACCGGCTGGGCGAGCCTGAGGATGTCGTCGGACCGGTTGCCTTCTTCGCCTCTGACGATTGTGCCTTTGTCACCGGGCAGGCACTCAACGTCGATGGCGGTATTTTCTACAGTTGATTGAATATAAAAGGGCTGGCCGTTCTATCGGCCAGCCCTTTTACTGCTGTGATGACGGCTATTTATTTTCGGCGTATTGGCGCTTGCCGTTCTGAACTGTCTGATAGAGGGTTTGCGCGGCTACCGGCAGTGTGGAAAGCAGGCCGCTATGTGTATTGCCTGCCTTGTCTGCCCACCTCTTCTGCTGTTCTTCAGTTAAAAGCACGAACTTGCCACCATTGGCTTCGAATTTACCGACTTGTACTTTCTCGTCAGCATCCTGGCGCTGCCGCATCTCATCGGTGGACGGCATTGCGGATTTGAGCAGGTCCTGAACCTTAGCCGGTAGTCCGTCATAGACGCGCTTGTTGATGAAAAACCCCTGTTCGTGATGGTATTGATGGGTGGTTACATAATTCTTGGCGAACTGGGCAGCGGGTGTTGTCACATAGAAGGTGAAGGGCAGGTCGCCACCCTCAACCATACCTTGCTCCAGCCCAGTAAAGAAATCCGGCAGGGAAAGCTGGACGCCGTTGACACCGATGTTCTCCCAGAATGCGCGAGCGGATGCCGCGGGCGGAACCCGAAAACGCTGGCGTGCAATATCATCGGGGGTTGTGCAGGTAGACTTGCAGAAAAGGTTCGACCAGCCAGCATCGCCAAGCCCGAATAGAACCAGCCCATTATCCTCGAAAATTTTTTCAAGTGCTGGACGCACAACGTTATCCGTGGCCCAACGGCGCTGTGCGTCATTGTCCCAAAGATAGGGCATCGACATCACTGCGACGGGGGGAAGCGATACTGCGGTCGCCGCCAGTCCACTGGTGCCGATTTCAAGACGGCCACGGATGACCTGTTGGGTCATTTCCTGGTCATTGGCGACGAGCTGGTACTCGATCTTGTAGTCGTCACCGCTCTGCGCGTTGAAATTGTCGATGAATGTCTGGATGATCCCCATCATCATCGAACCTGGCCGTAGCGATCCGGCGATGCGTAGGGTTTCAGTCGCCTGCGCTGTTCCAGTCATTGCGACCGTTGCGGCCAGAGAGCCAAGCAGGGCGATCCTCGTGATTGTCTGCATGTTATTACCTCCTCCTTTAATATACCTTATGCTGTCCCCAATGATGGTCCGTGTTCTTCTTTTCTTGCAGCTTGTTCAGCGGACAAAAAACATAACAATCTGCGGCACATAGGTGGTGATCAGCAGGGGGATCAGCATCAGGATGACGAAAGGCAGCGCACCGCGTACTATGGTCGAAAAGCTTTCCCTGAAAACGCTCATTGCCACAAATAGATTCATACCAACTGGAGGCGTGATGTAGCCGATCTCCAGATTGACCGTAGTAATGACGCCGACATGTACGGGATCGTAGCCCTGGGCCTGCATCAGCGGTAGCAGTAGCGGCGACAGGATCAGAATCGCGGAACCAACGTCCATGAAGCAACCCGCAATCAGCAAGATGATGTTCAGCGTTAAACCCGCCGTGATCGGATTGGTGATCCACAGACTCAACCACTCGACCATCATCTTCGGGATGCCTTCATAGTCGAGAATGGTGTTGAAGCTGCCCGCGATAGCGAGAAGTGGCAGAAGCGTGCCGAACAGGCGGATGGATTCCCCCAGCATTTCCGAGAAGCCTTTCATCGTCAGATCTCTATAGACCAGCCCTTCGACGAGAAGAGCGTAGACGAGTGAAACCACGGCTGCCTCGGTTGCCGTAAAATAGCCGGTATAGATACCTCCGAGTAGTAGAACTGGAAGGAACATGGCCGGACCACCGCGTTTCAGCGCATTCAGGAGACGAGACAGTGAGAAATTGCCACGAGCCGAGATCGGGGCGACGGCTACGCAATAGATCACGAAGAAGGTCGTCATGAGGATGCCAGGGCCGATGCCACCCATGAAGAGTTTAACAATCGAAGTATCGGTGATGATGCCGTAGAGCATCATGGGAATTGACGGGGGGATCAGGATGCCGAGCGTCCCGCCTGAACATAGCAGGCCGAGCGACAATTGTTTGGAGTAGCCTTCCTTCAGCAGTGCCGGATACATGATTGAGCCGATGGCGGCGAGCGTGACGATGGATGAGCCTGAAATAGCTGCAAAAACCGCACAGGCCAGAATAGTCGCCACCGCAAGACCGCCACGAATATTAGCCGTCAGTTCTATCATGATGTTGATCAGGCGCTGTGCGATGACGCCTTTGCTCATGATGTTGCCCGCAAGGATGAACATGGGGATCGGCAGAAGCACGTCGCGATCAACCGTGAACCACAAATCCTGAATGAAGAATTCGACTGATGAATTGCGCGCTACGAACTGATGTAGACAGATCACCGCAAAGGCAAGCATCAGCACCATGGGCTGGCGTAGTATAACGAGGGCCAGACTGCCGCCTGCAATCAAGAAGCCGGTCATATATCGGCACCTCCGTCATTCGGCCGTAAGCCGGGAAAGCAACTAAACAGAAAGAACTTGAGCGCAGAAAAGCCGAAGGCGACGACAAGCACGCTTTGCACTTTCCAGATGTTGAAGGGTAGGGTCATGTCCTGTTCGCCGAGCTGGTAGGTGCTGGCGATGAACAAGAAGGACGCATAGGCAAGTCCGAGACACAATATACATGAGATGATGTCGGCAAGACGTGCGAAGAAGGCGTCGTATCGCGGCGAAATCAGCTTGTCGAGCACGGTAGGACGTAAATGACCGCCATAGGAGATCACATAAGAAAAGCCCATGATTCCGGCGACTGCCATGCAATAGACGGCGACACGCTGGGCGCCGAATATACCTTGGCCGAGAACCTCCCGTCCAAAAATGTCCAGAACCAATGCGATTGTACCGGCAATGAAGGCAATATAACAGATGATCGTCTCCAGTCGCACGACTGCCTTGTAGATGAAGACGATCAGCGCATTTGTCTCCGAGTGAACCGGCGTTCCTTTGGAATGCGCGTCTTTGGTTATTTCCATGGGCTTGACCTATGCCTGCTGCGCTGCCGTATCCGATTGTCCAGCGAATATTCCGGTCATCAGCGTGCGTGCTTTAACAACGATCCTGACGGGATACTCAGTTCATCTGGCTGACAAATTTGGTTTCGAGATAGGCTGCAGTTGCCTCGGAGCCGCCTTCCGTTCCGTAACCCGAATCTTTAATTCCTCCAAACGGCACTTCAGGCAGTGCAAGGCCATTGTGATTGATACTCACCATGCCTGCTTCCATGTCGCGTGTCAGAGCGTGAGCTGTTCTGGCGGAACTGGTGAAGGCATAGGATGCAAGGCCGAAAGGCAGGCGATTTGCTTCGCCGATAGCATCTTCGTATGATTGGAACCGGTTGATGATCGCTACAGGGCCGAAAGGTTCTTCATTCATGATCTTTGCCGAAATAGGCACATTGGCCATCACGGTTGGCTCGAAGAAGTTGCCCTTGTTGCCGATCCGCCGTCCGCCCGCCTTCACTTCTCCGCCCTGCTGTACGGCATCAGCTATCAGGTCTTCCATGGCAAGGACGCGCCGTTCATTTGCCAGCGGTCCCATCTGGATTGCGTCATTGAAACCATTGCCGACGGTGATAGCTTTTGCGGCCTTCACGAAGCCGTTGATGAACTGTTCCGCTATTCCTTCTTGTACAAGAAAGCGCGTTGGAGAGATGCAGATTTGACCGGCGTTTCGAAACTTGGAAGCGGCTGTCACGGAGATTGCCTTTTGCAGATCCGCGTCGTCAAAGATGAGGACTGGCGCGTGTCCGCCCAGTTCCATCGTGACCCGTTTCATATGTAGGCCAGCAAGCGAAGCCAATTCCTTGCCTACGGGAGTAGAGCCGGTGAAGGAGATTTTGCGAATTGTCGGATGGGGAATTAGATAGGATGATATTTCCGATGCCTTGCCGTTGACAAGATTGACGACGCCTGCGGGGATTCCTGCGTCGGCGAAGGCTCGTACCAGTTCCGCCGGGGAGGCCGGGGTCTCATGCGGTGCTTTTACGATGATCGAGCATCCGGTCGCGACCGCTGCGGAAAGCTTTCGAACAGCTTGATTGATGGGAAAGTTCCACGGTGTAAAGGCTGCAACCGGTCCAATTGGCTGCTTGATTGCCAGTTGGGACACGTCGCTGTGGCGAGCTGGAATGACTTGGCCATAGGTGCGCCGGGCCTCTTCGGCAAACCACTCGATGATGTCCGCTGCGCTTAGAACTTCCGCTCTGGACTGTTCAAGTGGCTTGCCCTGCTCGAGCGTCATGAGGCGGCCAATATGATCGGCTCGCTCTCTCATGAGGCTGGCGGCCTTGCGCATGATTTTCGAACGCTCGAACGGAGACGTTTCCCGCCAGACGCGAAAGCCGCGTTCGGCGGCAACAAGAGCTAGATCAAGATCTTCCTGGCGAGCCTGTGCAAGATGGCCGACGATCTCATTTGTTGCCGGATCGATAAGCGGCATCGTTTCGCCCCTAAGCGCGTCGCGCCATTCACCGTTGATGAAAAGTTTGATCTTCAGGTCGTTTAGCATGGCACCGCTCGAATGTTTTGGCTTGGGGGCTGCGATACGGTTGGTGATATCGCATACGGTTATTAGATGTTCTGAAATATAGAACACTATTCCAAATATTTATTGTATAGGTAGGCAATCTTTGTCAAGCTGGATTGTCGGCAAAACCTATTGTCTGGTTGCGGAGTTGTCATAATGGAATTGACAAGGAAGATATGGCGGCGATAGACTGAAATTCAGAACTGTATTCTACATTTTAGAACGACCCCGTAATCTGGAATTCCTTTCGGAATGACGATGCGTCTGGGGCAATATATGCAAGGCACGAGAGATATCGCGGGACGCGGTTGCAGTGCATCCAAGCAGGCACGAAACTACAATATCAAAGCAGACAGTGGGTTACGCATGAGCGATGAACTGACATTACGCAATGAAATCATCGAAGGCTGCCGGAGCATGAATAGACTCGGCATCAACAAGGGTACGTCCGGCAACATCAGCGTGCGCTATGGAGACGGCTTTCTGATTTCACCGACGGGTATTCCCTATGAGAAGCTTGCTCCGGAACATGTTGTCGCGATGCGCTGGGATGCGAGCTATGAAGGTGATGTGCTACCCTCCAGCGAATGGCGCTTTCACAGGGATATTCTAATGGCGCGCGACGACCTTAAGGCGGTCGTACATACGCATTCGACCCATGCCACTGCCGTTAGTATCCTTGAACGGGATATCCCTGCGATCCACTATATGATTGCATCGGCGGGCGGCTCAAGCATCCGCTGTGCCCCTTACGAAATCTTCGGTTCGCAGGAACTGGCCGACCGGATCATTGACGCGCTTGAAGGACGGCGTGCGTGCCTTATGGCGCATCATGGCGTTGTCGCAGCACATGTTTCGGTTGCACGAGCGCTTTCGCTGGCTGTGACCGTAGAAGAGCTTGCCCGGCAGTATCTTCTTTGCCTGCCATTTGGCGAGCCGCCAGTCTTGTCGGAGACACAGATTGCTGCCGTTCTGGAAAAGTTCGAGACATACGGGCAGCAAAGCAAAGCAACACTAGACGGTCTTAGAGTTGCATCGTGACGGTGGGCTAGTCTCGTTCGACGATTATCATATTTCTATTTTTTATGTGCGAAGGTTGAAAGCATGACAATTGCTCTTGATAACGATCCAGTGGGTTTTCGGCCTGCGTCCCGTATAGCTTCCGTTGGTGTCTCGAAGATATTGCAAATCGGTGCGAGGGCCGCTGCCATGAAGCGCGATGGCCATCCGGTTATTGTATTGGGTGCGGGTGAGCCGGATTTCGATACGCCGCAGAATATCAAGGAAGCAGCCAAGGCCGCGATCGAAGCGGGGCAGACGAAGTACACTGCACTTGACGGGACAGTGGCTCTGAAAATGGCAATCATGGAAAAATTTCGCCGTGAGAACGGTATTGATTATTCGAATGACGAGATCACGGTCGCCACCGGTGCAAAGCAAATTCTCTTCAATGCTTTCATGGCTACCCTCGATGATGGTGACGAAGTAATTATTCCTACCCCTTATTGGACATCTTATTCTGATATTGTTGAAATTTGCGGCGGTATTTGTGTCACGGTTCCCTGCGATACCAGGTTCGGATTTCGCCTTCAGGCCGAGCAACTTGAAAAAGCCATCACGCCTAAAACGCGCTGGGTTCTGCTGAATTCGCCTTCTAATCCTTCTGGTGCAGCCTACAGCGCTGACGATTATCGCCCATTGATCGATGTGCTGCTGCGCAATCCGCATGTGTGGTTGATGGTTGACGATATGTACGAGCATATTGTCTATGATGACTTCAAATTTGTGACACCGGTAGCTCTGGAACCTCGCCTACAGAAGCGAACGCTCACGATTAATGGGGTTTCAAAGGCTTATGCAATGACCGGCTGGCGTATCGGTTATGCTGGCGGACCGAAGGCACTCATCAAATCCATGGCGGTGATCCAGAGTCAGGCCACATCATGTCCTTGCTCGGTCAGTCAGGCGGCTGCGGTCGAAGCCCTAAATGGGCCGCAGGCGTTTTTGAAAGAACGTCGAGATGACTTTCAGCGCCGCCGGGATATCGTCGTCAGCGGCTTGAATGCTATTGATGGGCTTGATTGCCGTACGCCGGAAGGCGCTTTCTTCACTTTTGCGGGATGCGGTGGCGTTTTGGGCAAGACGACGCCTAATGGACGAACGATCGTCACAGACGGCGATTTCACCGATTATCTTCTGGAGGAGGCATTCGTTGCCGTTGTTCCTGGATCGGCATTCGGTCTGTCACCGTTCTTTCGTATTTCCTACGCTATATCGGAGGCGGAGCTAAACGACGCGATAAACAGGATCAGCCGAGCCTGCGCCGCGTTGATATAACGATAGTTCATCAATGAGACACAAGGGCGGTTCGGCTTCAATGAAGTCGAAACCGTTCTACCTCTTGATTTTACTGGATCTTCAAACAGACTTGGAGCATTTCCGGTCTATGCTGAATCATCAGGTATTTCTATCTGTTTGTTATCAAACACATATTTTCCCGAAAGCCACTTCACGCTTTTGAGATGCTCTTCAATCGGTCCGGGTGAGCCGCTTATGGATGAGTTTTCTTGTGTAGTTGCTTACACATTTGGGGGAAAGCTCCGCCCTCCCAGCGCCCGTGTTATCATTCTGGAAGCTTCCATCACATGAACGGAGTATTCCTTGATCTGTTTGCGCTTCAGCCGGGTATCTGGACCCGATATTCCGATCGCACCAACCAGCTCGCCGGAATGCCCCAGAACAGCACAGGCACAGGCAGCAATTCCTTCCCGCCATTCACCTTGCGGAACAGACGCATATCCTTGCTGACGTATCAGGTCTATATCCGCTTTTAACTCTTCAAGATTCTTCTTTGAGGAAGCCGTATAGGGCGTAATCAGACCTTTAAACTGTTCCAAATAGGAATCTGGCAATTGCGCCAGCATCGATTTGCCCGTGGCGACCGTCCATGCAGGGGCTCTCGAACCAACGCTAGTATGTGCTCTGACATGATGCGCACCCTCGATCTTGTCGACATACACGACTTCCGTTCCTTCAAGGACCGACAGGTGGATGGTTTCACCGGTAAGTTCAGAAAGCATTGCAAGCGCCGGATGCGCCACTTCAATGAAATTCAGTCTCTTGATAACAAGACTACCGAGTTGCCAGATTTTCGTTGTCAGTTCGTAGGTACTGTGCGGAGGAATCTGGCGAACATAGCCATTCCCTATGAGCGTCGCCAACAGACGATGCACATTGCTTTTGGTCAGTCCCAATTCATTGGCGAGATCGGTTATCCCGCGAGGTTTTTCACTGGCTGCCAAGGTCTCGATCAGCCGTAGTCCCTTGATAAAGGCTTTATCCATTGCGCGCTTGCATTAATCTCGTTTTGGGTTTCGTATCTCAATTCATCGCAGGCTTGCTGAACCTGCTTTCGACGATAATGCGTTAGAGTGTATTAAAATGAAAACTATAGAATAGATTGTCTCGCAGGAAAAGCGCCGAGCCCAAAAAACGGGCTCGGCAATTATTAATTATTGTGCGAGCAAAGCGTTCAGTTTTTCTTGTGCATATTCTTCATTTGTTGATTTCCCGTCTGGCGATGGTGCACCCCAATAATCTGCGCTCCATTCAATAGCCTGTTTGACGTTTTCGGGATTATTAGCCCACAGCCGGCTCACTTCCGGGTCGGCGGCTTCATAGACTACCGAGGATGGCACGGGCACCGGATAGGCTGTCGACAGTTGAGCTGCGCGGTTCGCATCAAGGCGATAGGAGAGAAGCTTCAGAGCATTCTCGGGATTGGGAGCACCTTTGGGAATTGAAAAGAAGTCATAATAGACGAAGCCCTGATTCCAGGTCATGTCGATTGGGGCGCCTTCATCCTGTCTGAGTGTGATGATACGGCCCACATATGCCAGACACATGTCTGCTTCTCCATCCAGCATGAGCTGAGGTGCCTGTGCGGCCGTCGTCCACCACTTGGCCACATTGGGTTTAATCTCTGCAATTTTTTTGAGCGCCCGTTCCATATCAATCGGATAGAGCTCGGATTTGTCGACACCATCGGCCATCAATGCTGCTTCAAAAACAAAGCGTGGCCAAGCGGGCAGGCAGCGTTTGCCGGGAAATGCATCCACGTTCCAGAAATCAGCCCAGTTATCAGGGCGTTTTTCATCATATTTATCGGTGTTGTAGGCAAGTGTCACGCCAATGACCTGAAGCGCTACGCCCTTCTGCCGCTTTAGATTGTCTGGCATCGCGGCAAGTGTTTTCTGGGCTCCATCGGAGAGCTTGCTATAATCTATGTTCAGGAGGCAACAATCGCCAAGAAGTTTGGTTTCTTGATCAAAGATGAATGTTAGATCCCACTGTGCTTTTTCGGCGGCTGCCTGTGCCTTGATCTTTGGGCCACTACGGGCATCCTGAATGGTGACAACCTTGATGCCGGTATCTTTTTCGAATGGATCATACATGATCGAACGGAGCGCTTCACCATAAGCGCCGCCCGGATCCTGCATGATGACTTCCTTGCTTTGTGCATTTGCCCCCATCATGCCGAGCAGGCTGCATGTGGACGCAATCATTGTTCCTATGAAAAGTTTTTGTAGCGTTCGCATTACCTGTCTCCTCCCTGTTTTGACATTGAATTTTGGTTTGATCTCACGCATTTGCTTTCTTCGACCTCGTCAGAACAGGGCCGAACAAAAGTATCCCGCCCACTACCAAGACGACTTCCAGCGTTGAGACGACGGCGAGTACCGGATTGAGTTGATAGTTTACGTCCGCCCATAGGCGCAGCGGCAGCGTCTTCAACTGGGCGCTGGAGAGAAAAAGGGACAGGACAAGCTCGTCAAAAGAGTGCAGGAAAGCAAAGAATGCTGCCGCAGCAAGGCCGGGGGCGATCGCGGGCAGCGTCACTTTTTGCAAAACCACCAGCGCTGAAGCACCGTGTATTGCCGCAGCCTGTTCCAGCCTTCTATCCACGCCTTGCAGACTGGCGGCCACGATAACCACGACAAGGGGTATCCCACCGATGGCATGGGCGGCTGCGAGCCCCAGTCTCGTGCCGATCAGGTCGAACTGAAGAAACAGGCTGTAGAGTGACAGTCCCAGCACGACAGGTGGCACGATGATAGGACTGACAAGAAGCAGCATGACGAGCGTCTTTGCCTTGAACGTTCCTCGAACGATACCCATCGCCGCTGATGCGCCAAACAGGACGGAGATGAATGATGAGATTGCCGCAATACTTAAAGATGCAAAGAATGCTGCCAGCCATTCGGAGTCTGAGAAGAATTTCTGATGCCATCGCAACGAAAAGCCGGGCGGCGGGAATGTCAGAAAGCTTGCCTTGCTGAACGAAAGGATGATGACCACAAGGATTGGCCCTATCAGGGTCAGTATCACCAGGGCTCCCAATAGCCTGACTGTCCATATGCCGGAGCTTTCCGGCAATTTTCCAAGCAAACGTAGAAGCGGCCATCCAAGACTGTCTGCCACGATGGCTTTCAGGGATTGGCGGGCTTGCCGATTATCACTCTGAGATGAGGGAGAACTTTTGCCTTCGGCCAGTTTTCCTCCACCCCAGATGAAATCAAAACCCAGAAACTGTCCGGCGATCCCGACGACCAGAAGAGTAATCAGGAGTAGGACCACCGCAAGCGCCTGAAGGAAACCCTCACTGGTAAGGAAATCCGCTTGTTGTGTTATATGCATCGCAAACATCTGATCGCCGGGGCCACCAAGCAAGGTCGGTGTGATGAAGAAACCAAGGCCGGTTACGAATACCAGCAGAAACCCAGCGCCGATGCCAGGAAAGGTAATCGGAAGTAGGATACGCCAGAAGACTGCAATTGGCCCTGCACCGCTGGCCAGGGCCGCCCGTGTGAGATTGTTATCAATCTTGGAAACACTGGAATAGATGCTGAGAACCATGAGGGGAAGCAGAACGGCTGTCATTCCGAGTAGAACGCTGCCGCGATTGAAGAGCAGTTGTGCGGGCTCATCGAAGATACCAAGCCACAGTGCGAGCTTGTTCAACGGGCCGTTACGACCGAGCAGCACCATCCATGCATAGGTCCGGATTAGAATCGCAATGAAATACGGAAGAATGATTGCGGTTGCTATGAGCATTTTCACAGTGCCGCGGCTACGGTGAAGAAGAAGTGCAGTAGGATATCCCAACAGCAGACACATTATTGCGACGGAAACAGATATCTCCATCGTTCGAACCAGCGATTCCCAATAGAGCGCAACGGAGAATATGCGCTCGAAATGGCTTGTCCAGTTGGGGCCGCTGATGCTCAGGCGAAATAGATCGAGCAGTGGCCAAAGATAGATGAAGCTGAGAAAGATTATGGAAGGCAGCAAAAGAACTGACGGATTCTTCAGTCTTTCAGGCCATGATTTTGCCGGCTCCATACGACTGGAAGCGTTGCCCTGGGCCATCATCATGACAATACCCAGCAATCTTCGGCGTTCCAGCTTACGTAGAGCTGCTCACCAATTTCCGGAATTGGTCTGCGATGACTGTCTGTACAGCGGATTACCAGCTTCTCACTGCTGTCCGTTCTGGCTTCTATTCGCAGTAACTCTCCGAGGAATAGGGCTGAAGTCACCTTGACCGGTAGTGAATTCTGGTGTTGCGTATTTGTAAAGGAAATGCGCTCTGGACGTACAAGTACAGTGACCCGTCTTGCATCAACTTGGTTGCCGCTTTCGACTTCGAATGTGAAACCGGCTTGGCTCTTCAACAAAAGCCGTGTTCCTCGTCTTTGAACCACTTCGACGTCAATAAGATTCGATTCACCGACAAACGAAGCGACGAACCGTGTTTCGGGATGGCGATAGATTTCTGTTGGTGTGCCTATCTGAATGATCTTGCCTGCATCAAGAACGGCGATACGATCACTCATCGTCAGGGCTTCGCCCTGATCGTGGGTTACGAAAAGAATGGTGCTTCCGATTGTTCGGTGTAGTTCTCGGATTTCTATCTGGATAGATTCCCGAAGACGGCGATCAAGGGCGCTCAACGGCTCATCCATGAGAACGATGCGCGGGCGCATGACAATCGCTCGTGCTATCGCTACGCGCTGTTGCTGGCCGCCGCTCATCTGGCTGGGCATCTTTGCCGCATGAGCCGTGAGTTGCATCATTTCCAGCGTCTCGGCAACGCGTCTGTCGGTTGTTGCTCGATCCAACCCAGCCATGCGCATTGGGAAGGCTACGTTCTGCGTCACCGTCATGTTTGGAAATAACGCGTAGCTTTGAAATACCATGCCGAAGCCGCGTTTATGCGGTGGTATGTGCTGTACAGGGCGACCATCTACGAGAATTTCACCTGAATTGATCTTCTGAAACCCCGCAATGGCATTCAAAAGCGTGGTTTTCCCGCTGCCGCTTGGCCCAAGAAGAGTGATAAATTCACCAGGAGCGATATCAAGGTTTGCATCATCGATTGCAAGGAAACCGGCGTAACTCTTGCGAACCTGAGAAATGCGAATGCTACTTCCGATGGCTGTGGAGGGCATTGAAGTGATATTTGTCCGATTCTGTCTGAGGTACGGGGTGTCAGGGGGCTCCTTGTGCTGTGTCGATGTAGCGGTCATAAATCCTCCCATTGGTTCTACATAATAGAACAATATTCCATAAATAGATTATTTCGTTCATTCGACTTGTCAAGCAGTCACAGAAAATTGCCTCTGACGCCGGTTAGAGGATTGACAGGTCGTTACGCTGGACGTTAACTGTAATTTAGAAATAGGTTCTATAATACAGAACAAACAATGAAACGTAGAACGCGTTTATGACGCGCCCGGCTAATGGGAGGGTCACTTGCGATCCAAGCTTTGCGAATTGGCCAGCCTTGTTAAAACTGGCATGAAAATCGCGATTCCGGTTGACTATGCAGGTGTCTCGATGGCCATGACCGGAGCGCTTGTCGAAAATGGCGCAAGTGACCTTCATCTGGTTTGCGTACCGACCGGGGGGCTGCAGGCAGATATCCTGATCGGTGCAGGGCTGGTCAAATGTATTGAAACGAGCGCTGTATCGCTGGGTGAGGCCGGTAGTGCGCCGCAGTTCAGTGACGCCGTCAAGCAGGGTGAAGTCGCGATACTCGATTCAACTTGCCCCGCGATTCATGCCGGTTTGATGGCGGCCCAGAAGGGGAGTCCGTTTCTGCCAATACGGGGACTCATTGGCACTGATATATTACGCAATCGGCCCGACTGGCGCCTTATCGAAAATCCTTTCTCGAAGGAGCCTGACCCCATCGTTCTGGTGCCTGCTATCCAGCCGGATGTTGCTATCTTCCATGCTCCAATGGCTGACCGGTTCGGTAATGTTTGGGTGGGGCGTCGCCGGGAATTGGCGGCGATGGCATATGCTTCACGACAAACAATCGTAACTGTCGAAAGGGTTGTAGAGCACAGCTTGCTGAGTGACGAGATCACAGCCGCAGGCACGCTCCCGTCACTCTATGTGACGGGTGTTGCTGTCGCGCCAAAAGGGGCCTGGCCCTACGGTCTGTGGGGAGAATATCCTCCTGATCTTGCAGAGCTGAAACGCTATGCCGGGCTTGCGCGAACCGCTGCCGGGTTCGCGGAATATATCAAGTCGCTTTCTCCGGAGTCTGTGCAATGATGCCAATTCTTGCTCGAGAGACACTGATTTATACAATCGCACAACTTCTTGAAGGTGTCCGACACGTTGCCGTTGGAGCATCGTCTCCCATCCCTGCTGCCGGTGCAATGCTTCGACGTGCGCTCAACAGTCGTGACGGCGGGGAAGCGGTCAAAATCTCGATTCTAGGTTCGGTAGAACATAATTTCTTCACCAACGGTTCCGCAGAGCTTTTTGATTGTGCTGGTCAGGGTCGGATAGATGCCTTTTTTCTGGGCGGTGGACAGATTGACGGGAAGGGCAACATAAATCTTGTCGGTGTTGGTGATTATCCGCAAAGCACTGTGAGGTGGCCTGGTTCCTTTGGCTCCGCCTATCTTTACTTTGTCGTTCCGCGCATCATTCTTTTTCGCGAAGAACACAGCCCACGTGTTCTGGTGAAAGAAGTGGATTTCATAAGTGCGGCGGGTGTCTCCGAAAAGGATGTCTACAGAACCGGCGGGCCATATGCGTTGCTGACGGGCAAGGGGCTTTTCCATTTTGATAAAGAACGTGAAAATTTCCGTCTGACGAGCCTGCACAAAGGACATGAGCTGGCAGACGTTACGGAAGCGACCGGTTTCGACTTCGATCATTCGCCCAGACCAGATTTAACGCCCGATCCTGATCCTTCCATCCTCCAGTTACTGCGAGGGCGTATATTGGACGAACTTAGCGAAACCTATCCAGAATTTGCGACCGAGATGCGCCAGGAAATCGAGATGCTCTCGTCCGATGCATTTGAAATACAGGAAAATTGACATGACGCATAAGCAAGTTTCCAACGGATCTCTTCAAGGCTTGAAAGTCATTGATGCAAGCCGAGTGTTGGGTGGGCCATATGCGGGGCAGATTCTCGCGGATCACGGCGCTGATGTTGTCAAAATCGAGCCACCGGGTGGGGATGAAACCCGTGGATGGGGGCCGCCTTTTCTGGATGATGCGGCAAGCTATTTTCTTGGGCTCAATCGTAACAAACGCGGCATGGCGCTAGATATGTCTAAGTCGGCCGGACAAGAGTTGCTGCTGCATCTGCTTGAGACGGCCGATGTCTTCATTGAAAATTTTAAGAGCGGTACGCTTGAGCGCTGGGGCCTGAACCGTACAGTTCTGACCGAGCGTTTCCCCAAACTCATTCATTGCCGGATATCCGGTTTCGGTAGCGACGGGCCACTGGGCGGCTTGCCCGGCTACGATGCGGCGATCCAGGCGGCTTGCGGCATTATGAGTGTGAACGGTGAAAAGGGTGGGCAGGCCCTGCGTGTCGGTTTGCCGGTGGTCGATATGGTAACTGGCCTGAACGCCGTCATAGGGATTATGATGGCGCTGAATGAACGCGTAACGAGCGGTAAGGGCCAGTTCGTGGAGACGACCCTCTACGATTGCGGCTTTTCTCTTCTTCATCCGCATTTGCCGAATTTCTATCTCTCGGGAAAAGTGGCTGGAACCTCCGGCAATGCGCATCCGAACATATGCCCGTATGACACATTCTTGACCGCAACGGACCCGATCTTTCTTGCAGTCGGCAATAACCGGCAATTCGAGATATTATGCCAGATAATCGGTAAGCCGGATCTGCCTTCAGATGCACGATTTACAAATAACGGGCAGCGGAATCGAAACAGGGACGCCTTGAAGGCTGAACTGGAAAAAGGGTTGGCTGCTTTTGAATGTAAGGCGATCGCGAAGGATTTGATTGAGGCCGGGGTTCCTTGCGGTGCCGTTCGAACAATCGATCAGGTGATCGATGATCCACATACGAAACACCGGGAAATGGTTGTGGATATCGATGATTTTCGCAGTACAGGGAGTCCGATCAAGATGTCACGAACTCCGGCCAGTTATAGACGCAAGCCGCCGCGCTTTGCTCAACATACAAATGAAATTCTTCGCGAGCATGGTGTCGATGTCGAGGACTATCGGGAAGTTTTGCCAGGGATGGAAACGGTTTCACCAATACCGGTAAAAACGATCTAGAGATTTACTGTGAGAGTTACGGCTAGTTTGCGTTCGGGAAACGATAAAGGCAAACAGGACGATTTTGGCAAAGCCGTTTTACGGAAACCGTTCTAGTTTGGTTTATCGGCATTCCGACCACTCCGATACTTCGCTTCAAAATGAGGGAACTAATACAAATGAACGGCGCCGATCTTCTGTGCGAAACCTTGCTGTCAAATGGAATTGACGTCTGTTTTGCCAATCCGGGAACGTCCGAGATGCACTTTGTGGCAGCGTTGGACAGGCAGCCGAAAATCCGGTGCGTACTTGGCCTTTTCGAAGGTGTGGTGACCGGAGCCGCGGACGGGTTCGCCCGTATGGCGGATAGGCCGGCGGCTACTCTGCTGCATCTGGGACCGGGGTTGGCGAATGGTCTTGCCAATCTGCACAATGCCCGCCGTGCTTTCACGCCGATAGTCAATGTCGTTGGAGATCATGCGACACAGCACCTTGCCTACGACGCCCCGCTGACTTCCGATATAGAGTCACTGGCGCGCCCGATGTCGGGCTGGGTTGGAAGAGCTCAATCGGCGGATGATGTGGGGCGGCAGACGGCACGTGCGATTACAGAAGCCAATAGGGCGCCCGGCGCCATCTCCACCCTTATCCTTCCCGCTGACGCTGCATGGGGAGAGGTGCACAGCAAAGTGCCGGGGAAAGCATCAAGAATTCCGGCTGACCAACCGGACTCTGACAAGATAAATGAGGCCGCGCAGGCTTTGCGCGCAGGAAAGAATACAACCATTCTCGTTTCGGGAATAGCGCTAAGGGCGGAAAATCTCGAAACGCTGAGCCGGATTGCCTCGATGAGCGGTGCGCGGCTGATGGCACAGCAATCGAATAGCAGGATACAGCGCGGTGCAGGACGTGTCGCCGTTGATCGAGTGCCTTTTGCCATCGATAAAGCGATTGAAACTTTCGCCGAGACGCAGCAGATTATCCTGATAGGTGCAAAGGCGCCCGTAGGCTTCTTTGCTTATCCTGGCAAGCCGAGCAGTATGCTGCCCGTTGGCTGCGTGGTTCTCGATATGGCATCAAATGATCAGGATTTGAAGGCCGCAATCGCTATGCTTGCCGACGAACTCGGGATCAACGCAACGACCAGCGCCATTGTTGCAATGCGTGAAAAGCCCTCCATGCCAGATGGGACACTGACGCCTGAAGCGATTTCGATCGCGCTGGCCCACCACATGCCGGAAAATTCGATTATATGTGATGAATCCGTTTCGTCGGGCCGGGATTTTTTCCGACATACATACGGTGCAGAACCCCATGATTTTCTGCAACTCACTGGAGGTTCAATCGGGATAGGGTTGCCTCTGGCTGTGGGCGCATCCATTGCTTGCCCAGATCGTAAAGTGATCACCCTACAGGCGGATGGCAGCGGCATGTATACGGTACAGGCGCTCTGGACCCAGGCACGGGAGAGGCTTGATGTTCTGACCATTGTTTATGCGAACCAGCGCTATAACATTCTGCATGGTGAGCTTAAGCAGGTGGGGGCAGGGGTTGCAGGTTTCAACGCAAGCCGAATGCTTGATCTGGTCGATCCAACGCTTGATTGGGTCGGTCTGGCCAACGGCATGGGCGTCGAGGCTGTTCGCGTGGATACCGTGGCGGGATTTGAGAACGCACTAATGACTGCGTGCCAGCAAAAAGGGCCTTTCCTGATTGAAGCCATTATCTGAATCTTTAAGAGCGCCCGATTCCACAGAAGTGGTCGGGCGCTCTATCTCTTTGTTTTTACGCGCTATCCGACGTAAAAATGCTTCGCACTTTTGCTGCAAATGCTTCAGATTCAGCATAATTTGTCAGCAATATAGACAATCTCACTGGTGAGCGGCGCAGAATCTACGCCTTATATGACATCCTGCACATCACGAAAGATAAGTTATGAGGCTGGGGCTTGTTCGAAATGGGCGAAAAGAGCGTTTGCGGAAAACACACCATTGCTTGTCACCACACCAGATATGAGGTGAGGCGGGGTGACGTCGAAAGCTGGATACCAGCCTTTTGCTAGCGGCGAAGCTGTCCGTTGGCCAAGACAATGGAGGCTCTCCTCCGGGTTTCTGTCTTCCATGGGCACGTCGGCGTCTGTCGGTGTATTGCGGTCAGGGCTCTGTACCATGGCAAAGTAGGGAAGGCCAAAATGCTGTGCCGCGATTGCAAGTTGCAATGTACCAACCTTGTTGACGACGTGGCCGGACATGGTAACCCTGTCGGCTGCCGTCATCAGCCGTGCGACGTTGCCGCGCGCCATTGCCCAAGCGCCCATATTGTCGGTAATGACAGTTACCTCGAAATCCATTTCCGCAAGGCTGTGAGCGGTAAGCCGCGCCCCTTGCAGATAGGGACGGGTTTCGGAGCAAATGAAGCTGACCTGTTTGCCTGCGCGCCTGACGGCTGCAGCTGTTTCGATAATAGTTGCTTCTGCCCAGCAGTGGGTGAGCACGCTGTCACCATCGGCGATCACACTTGCGCCATGAATCCCGAGACGTCTGGCTGTCGCACGACGTTTATTCCAAACACGCTCGATGGCGGCCTCGAACTGACCAAGAAAATCATCGGCGCCAGCGAAGGTTTCTGTATCGGCCAACAACACCCTGACGACATTGGCGATATGATCATTGGTCGCTCTGGTCGCAATCAGGCGCGCACCGGCGCGTCGCATCAGATCAAGCCGGTTCTGCTCACTGGAAAGGAGTTGTGCTTCGCGCGCGGCCAGAACCATGCCTGCACTGGCGGCATAGAAAGGCCCCCCGCTCTGTGTCACCATCTGTTCGATCGCGATCGCCACGTCGTCTACCGTGCGGCAGACCACGAAGGACTTTTCGAACGGGAAGACTCGCCTATCGAGGATGCGCACGCAGTCGGGCTCCAGGATGACGTTCTCGCGCATTATGGTGGGCAAAGTGATGGAATGCATATTTCCTCCAGGACGTTGAGGCCTCGGTGATGATTGACAATCATCCTATTCAATCTGGTTCAACATGTCCGTCCAGTAATGGAATTAACATAATTAAATACATAATTTCAATATTAAAATTTAAACTAGGGTACCGCATCGGCAGCGCGTCGCCAATCCTGGGCTTCTGCGTATCTGGCGCGCAAGTAATCCATAAGTTCGGTGAAAGCTTCCTCGGTCGTGCGCTGGTTTCGGCTATAGACCCCCAGCAAGATGCGTTTGTGAAAGCCAGCAATCAGCATGCGATCACGGAACTTGAATACCACCATATTGGCAGGTGGAATCAGCACTTCGAGCAAGCCCTGAAGAAAGAAGCTATAGACACCATTACCCGTTGCCTGAGCCAATGCTTGATGAAAGCGCACATCGGCGGCGCAGAACTCGACATCGCTGATGGTGGCGTCTTCCTGCAATACCAGTTCCCTTTCAAGCGCGGCAAGGTCTTCGTCCGTGCGGCGCTGGATTGCGTATTTCAAGCACAGAAGCCCCGTATCATGGCGAAATTCGGCAATATCGATCAGTGAAAACGAACCGAGGCTCGAAAGAAGCATCATGATGCCGACCATGTTCTCGCGGGTCTGATCAAAGCTTGGTCGGTTGACGAATATGCCGCCCCCTGGTCCACGCTTGGAGCGGATCAGATGTTGGGCAGCAAGTCGCTTCAGGGCTTCGCGAATTGTAGGGACCGATACACCGTAATGTTCAGCCAGATCGCCCTCTGTCGATAGGCGTTCATCGATCTTCAGCTCGCCATTAAGGATGCTGTCGCGGATATCATCCGCGATTTGCCGCGTGATCTGCCGCGGTGTCTGGGGGGCTTCCGTTTCCGGAAGAGGTTTGATGTCGGTCATGGTTCCTTTTCCCGGATGTGTCATGCCAGCATAATGCAATATCTGGCAGTTGTAGACAACATATGTTGACGGTCAAATCGCAAATTGTAATATGATAATTAAATGGGGGATGGGGATAATCAGAGATTGCTTCTCATGAAGCGAGCTTCCGGGAGTGGTCGAGATTTCCTGATGAGGAACAACCTCATGGCCTGCCCGTGAAGCATATCCCGAAAAGCGTGAGGCGGTTTTCGGGACAAGATAGCCACATTAGCAAAGAGATTGGGCATTTCTGATGATCTATTTAAACCGGAAATGCTCCAGGACGATATATGAGGCGCTTGCGGGCGACCGCAGCTCCAATCGAGAGTTTTTTCCGAGAGGGAGACGGCATGACTGATAGGACGATCACGACAACTGCGATCGCATTCAATGAACACACGCTTAAGGCTTATCTTGGTTCGACGCCTCGGCTGAATGCGGTGTTTGATGAAGCGGTTGAAGATCTGCTTGTCGATGAGATCGGCGATGGCAATCTGAATTTCGTGTTTTTCGTGCGTGGCGAGAAGGCAGCGTTGGCGCTCAAACAGGCGCTCCCCTATTCGCGCATGTCTGGTGGTTCGCGTTCATTGACATGCGAGCGTCTGGCTTTTGAAACCAAAGCACTGAGGATATTTGCGCAGCTCGCACCAGATCATGTTCCGGTGGTCCATCACTATGATGCCGAAAAATCGTTGATGGCACAGGAGTTTCTCTCGCCGCATATCATCATGCGCAAGGGCATGGTCGATGGCGTGGTTTATCCTCATTTTGCCGATCATATTTCAACTTATCTGGCCCGTTGTCTGTACGGGACGTCGGATTTTGCGCTGGATGCGACGCGGAAGCGCGAACTGGTGGCTGATTTTGCGCGCAATATCGAACTGTGTGAAATCACCGAACGGCTGATCTTCACGGAGCCCTTTGTTCGCTCCACCAATAACAGATGGACGAGTCCGGCTTTGGATGCGCATGTCGAACGCATTCAGTCTGACACAGTATTGAAACTCCGCGTGGCGGAATTGAAGCAAAAATTTCTGACAAGAACCGATGCGCTGCTCCACGCAGACCTGCATTCCGGGTCGATTATGCTGACGGAGAGAGATACAAAGGTCATCGATCCAGAATTTGCAGTGTTCGGCCCAATGGGGTTCGATATTGGCATTCTGATCGGCAACCTGCTGCTTAACTATTTCGCCCAATCCGTTTATGAGCTATCTGGAGGCGATCGCACAGGCTATCGTCAGCATATTCTGGCTATGGTCCAGGATGTCTGGTCTGGCTTTGTTTCGAAGTTCTCCCTGCTCTGCCAAGAGCCATCCGATGCAGGCATCTTTTCCAGTTCCGCTTATGACCCGTCGATTGAAGGTATGAGTCAGGCACGCGATGCTTTCGTTCACTCCTATCTCGACGAAGTCCTGCGCGACACCATCGGTTATGCTGCGGTTGAGATGATCCGGCGCACCATCGGTCCAGCCCATACGCTCGACTATGAACTTATCACGGATCAAGCACTTCGGGCGAAAAGTGAAGCCGTTGTTCTTGCTTGTGCCACAGGTATGTTGGCACGACCGTTTTCGATCCGCACGATAAATGACGTGTGTTGCTTCGGTCAGGAGTGTGAGGCGCTATAGTTGGAATGGCCTAACTGTCATTTACCAGGGACTGAAACACACGGCGAACCGTAGCTTCCAGTTCTGTTGCACGATGGCCGACATGCTCGATCAAAGAAAGAATTCGTGATTCCGGTGGCTGGCCGAATGGCAGGCACTTCAGGTGCTCTGCGAGTGGAGGGGACAAGAGACGCTGCGGAATGACTGAAACTCCAAAGCCCTGAGAGACCAGTTGCTCTATCGTATCGAGGGAGTCGATTTCCATGCCGTCGGTGGGGTAAATGGCTTGTATCTGCAAGTCTGCTGCGATCTTCTGCCCCAGCCATGCACGTTTATTAAATGCGATGAAAGGCAACGCTGTTACGAGTTCTACGGCTGAGGTTACATGTTTCAACGATTGCGGGCCAACGATGAAAAGCGGTTCTCGCGCGATCTCGGTAACATTCAGCTCCGGCATTTCCGTGCTAGGAGAGGTGATCAGTGCGAAATCTATTTCGCGCCGCAGCACGGCTGTAGCCAACTCGCCGGACAGGCCGGATTTGATATTGATCTGAAGATCGGGAAAGACGTCCCGCAAACGGCTGATTACGCGGGGCAGAATACGTGTCAGGGTTGTCGGAACAAAGCCGATCGTGATCGACTTCGCGATATCCATGCCCTTTGCAATTCTCCGGATGCGCTCTTCCAATTCCAGAATCTCTTGCGCAATCTCGGCAATAGCAAACCCTTCGACCGTCAAGGTTGGCGGCCGCGTGGTACGATTGAAAAGATTGATCCCAAGCTCCTGCTCCAGCCGAAGCATCTGAATGCTTACGGCTGAAGGGCTGAGCCCGATCTGATCTCCGGTTGAAGCAAAACTTTGTTGCTTCAGGAACGTCACAACGGTTCTGAGTTGGCGGATATTCATGCAGTGAGGCTCTCTGGAGAAGAGTTATCGTGAATATTTGTCATGATAAAATGCACTTCTTTAAACTGGCAACACTTCTTTTCAGTATCTAGAATGCACGCATGATGAATTCATCCCACACAGATCCAGTTTCCACCGGCCCTCTCCACGGCGTCAGAGTACTTGACCTGTCCCGCATTCTTGCAGGACCGACATGTACGCAATTGCTCGGCGATATGGGGGCGGACATCCTCAAGATCGAGCGACCACAAGAAGGGGACGACACACGAAGCTGGGGCCCCCCGTTTGTCACGGGTCCGGATGGCGCTTCAACACGGGAAAGTGCTTATTATCTATGCGCCAATCGTAACAAAAGATCGCTTGCCCTCGATATTGCCAATCCCGATGATGTGACGAAGCTTCGAAAGCTTGTCAGAGAATGCGATATTGTGGTGGAAAATTTCAAAGTCGGCGGCCTGCGTAAATACGGGCTGGACTATGAGAGTTTGATTAAGGACAAGCCGGATCTCATTTATTGTTCGATCACTGGTTTTGGTCAGACCGGTCCGAATGCGGCTAAACCCGGTTATGATTTGCTGGCTCAGGCTTATGGTGGGATCATGAGCCTGACTGGTGAACCTTCTGGGGAGCCGATGAAAGTCGGCGTCGGTGTTGCGGATGTTGTCTGCGGTCTTTATGCCGCCACCGCTATCCTGGCTGCATTGCGCCATCGTGACCAGACCGGTGTCGGCCAGCACATCGATATTGCGCTCGTCGATTCACAGATATCCTGGCTTGTGAATGCGGGTACCTACTATCTGTTGACCGGCAACGCACCGGCAAGATATGGCAACCAACATCCGAATATCGTTCCTTATCAGGTTTTTGAAGTTGCCGATGGGCATGTCGTGGTTGCAGCGGGCAATGACCGCCAATATCGGAGCTTTTGCGATATCATTGAGCGGCCTGATCTGGCAACCGATGCCCGTTTCGAAACCAATGCGGCTCGTATTGAAAACCGTGAGGTGCTGATTAAGCTTCTTGAGAGAGAGCTGAAATCCATTTCCAGACAAAGGCTGGTCGATGGCATGGAGGGCGCCGGTGTTCCCGGCGGTCCCATCAATACGCTTTCAGATGTGTTCGCTTCGGATCAGGTGGAAAGCCGGGGGATGAAGATTTCAGTTCCCTATCCGACGTCACATTCCGGCCATGTGAGCCTGATCGGCAATCCCATAAAGTTCAGCCATACGCCGGTTACTTATCGCCGGGCGCCGCCGACCTGCGGGGAACACACGAACGAAATTCTTGAGCAATTCGGCCTGATGGATTCAGAGCCGCAGCCGACTATGGAATGAGGAGGATAACATGATTGCCGCAACCCCGATTACAAGCGATTTGATGGCCGCAGCCCGCGACCTTGCGGAAAATGAGTTTCGGCCATTGGCGGCAGAAATAGACCGAACCGAAGCCTATCCATGGCAGAATGTGGAAAAGCTTGCAAAAGCTGGCTTTATGGGGATGACCCTTCCCAAGGAATTTGGCGGTCGTGGATTGAGCTATGCCGATGCGGTTGTGGTGATCGAGGAAATGTCACGTTGCTGTGGGGCAATGGGGCGGATCACTGTCGAAGCCAATATGGGAGCGATTGGCGCGATCATGCGCTACGGCTCCGACAAGCAGAAACATCTTGCCAGCGAACTTGTTTTGGCAGGTGACAAGCCAGCGATTTGCATAACAGAACCGGCCGCAGGCAGTGCTGCCACTGAAATGACCACGACTGCGATCAAAACGGGTGACAAATATATCATCAATGGCAAGAAGCATTGGATCACTGGCGGAGGTGTGTCACGGTTGCATCTCGTCTTTGCCCGTCTGGTCGAAGGAGGTCAATCAAAGGGCATTGCCGGATTTATTGCCGTTAGGGACAAGACGCCAGGTCTGGTGATCGGCAAGCGAGAGCCAGCCATGGGGCTTCGCGGAATACCTGAAACAGAAATTCTGTTCGAAGATATGGAAATCGGCGAGGATATGATCGTCATTCCGCCGGAGGGTATAAAGCGGGGCTTTGCAGGCCTGATGCGTGCCTATAATTCTCAACGTGTCGGTGCAGGCACAGTCGCATTGGGCATCGCCCAGGGCGCTTATGAGCACGCTGTCACCTATGCACAACAGCGAGAGCAATTCGGGCGCCCCATTGCTGAATTCCAGGGGCTGCAATGGATGATCGCGGATATGTCGATTTCAATAGCTGCTGCACGCGGGTTGCTCCGGTCCGCCGCAGGGACTCTGGATGATGGATTCCCGGAGATCTGTGCCGCAGCGCAGGCCAAAATTCTCGCTGCCGAAGCAGCGCAGTCAGTAACTAGTGCCGCACTCCAGATTCATGGTGCCATGGGTTATTCTCGTAACCTGCCACTGGAGCGCATGGTGCGTGATGCTCGCATGTTCAGCATAGCTGGTGGCACCGCACAGATTCTGCGCACACAGGTGGCCGGTGTGGTTATGGGAATGAAGACACCGCAAACGCGGGATGGGTATCTGCAAAAGGAGGCGCTGCCAGCCCGGCAGGATGCCCCGCTCAATGTTGCAAGTGCCATGTGAGGATCGCACCGTGAGACAATTTGAAAATTCAGACGGGCTCGCCTTTACGGCGACATCAAGCGATAGCGCTACCGCATTCAGCAATTTTACTTCTGCCTATATGGGCTTTCGCCGCGACACAGGCGGTCTAATCAAGGCGCTGACAGAAAGTGACCCCGATATGCCTATGGCGCGATGTGCCAAAGGCTATCTTGCCAAGCTGATCGGCAGTTCAAATCATTCGGCAAGAGCGAAGGTCATTTCCAGCGAGATGGGTGAGTTACTCAATCAAACTGGCGCAAATGATCGCGAGCGCGCGCATGCCGCTGCACTGGCGCATTGGTGTGCTGGCGATCTTGAAAAGGCGACAGGGGTATGGGAAGGGATATTGCTCGATCATCCTCTGGATGGTCTTGCTTTGCGTCTAGCACATTTTACGCATTTCTATTCCGGTGATCCACGCAGGATGCGTGATTCCATGGCGCGTATCCTGCCGCTCTGGTCTCGCGACCATCGAGATTATGGCTTCCTGCTTGGAATGTATGCCTTTGGTCTTGAGGAAAACGGCGAATATTTCTCTGCGGAGAAATACGGTCGGATGGCAGTCGAGCGAAATCCAGCGGATGCATGGTCCGTGCATTCGGTAGCCCACGTTCTGGAGATGACTGAAAGAACGGAAGAAGGCATCGAGTGGGTCATGGGTCTCGAAGACAGTTGGTCTTCCGTCAACAATTTCCGGTTCCACCTCTATTGGCACCGGTGTCTCTATCATCTGGAACGCGGTGAATTCCAGACGGTATTGCGGTTGTATGATGAGCAGATTGTATCGGATATCGAGTCGGATTTTTATCTCGACATTTGCAATGCATCGTCGTTGTTGTGGCGACTGGAAATGTTCGGCATTGATATAGGCAAACGTTGGGAATCGCTTCTGGATGTCGCGCGTCGCCATGTCAACGATACAGACTTGATTTTCGTGTCGCTCCACTATCTCATGGCGCTTATTGCTGGCGGCGATCGCGAAGCGGCCGACCGAATGATCTCAAACATAACGGAATGGTCGACACTGGACGGTACGCAGGCCCAAATCTGCGCGGAGTCCGGGCTAGCGCTTGCAAAAAGCCTGAAACTGGTTCGGGCTAGCCGCTTTGGCGAGGCTGTGGCGACTATGGAACCGGTTCGTTACAAGCTGGACCGGATTGGGGGTAGTCGGGCGCAACGAGATGTATTTCATATGATCCTGCTCGATGCAGCCAAATCCAGCAGCGACACACTGCGTGCAAGGGCACTCTTCGCAGAACGTCTCGGCCATAAGGCGCATTCGAGCTGGTCGTGGACTGGTTATGGAGAAGTTCTCAGCACGCTTGGTCAGAACGAACAGGCGCAGTTGGCACGTGCAAGGGCCGCATCGATAATTGTGAAATCATGATAAGCCACCCGATAACCACGGACCGGAACTGAACTTGACGATCATGGCCCGCTAGCGTTCGCAGCCGAACAAACCTGATATATTTAGAGTGCCGGATCAGCCCAATATGGTTCGGTAGATGGATTCCATACGGTCCGACTGGAAAACAGCAGGTAGTGTTGGCTGTTGAATGTTCTTGATAACTTCAATGATGAGGGGCGACGCGAAGGTTCCGTTGCAATGAATCTGCTTTGGATGAAGGTTGGCTTATCTCTGGACGCACTTATGCTGCGATCGCCTTCCAGATCGCTGTGATAGATCAACAACGGCTCGAGAATAGTGCGCCCTGCATGGCGTCCTCTGGCCAACGGTCGAGGCGGTTCCTTATCAGCGACTTGTCATCATTGAGGGCACTGGTGAACTCTATTGCTCTTCCCCCAGCAGAACACAGTTGTGTGCCGTCGATCACGTCAATTTAACGAAACGCCCGAAGCTGTTCAGACAAACCGAGCCACCTCTCATCCCAGCCTGGAAATGGCGAGGAGTTGGAAGCCGATAGCCGCGCCGGGGCTTTTCCTAACTGACGTGCTCCGTTTAAAATGGGCCGGTATTTCTGTTTGTTTTGGGGCACGATGTTCTTCACGATTGGCTTTTGGCTTACAACTACGCTAAGTAGCTCAAAGCACTGCGCTTCAAAGCGCCTTTCGAGGCTATTCAGCAGATTAGGGGCGGAAAGCCGAAAATACTCACCCGAAAGTCAAGCCATCACATGTTGGAACTAAACACCTTGGCCGACGACACAGACCATTTTTCGGAAAGCGTTCTCCCATATCTGCGGAGCGGATCCTCAATAATCTGATATGAAAACTCAGACAATCCCAGCGAAATCGCGATGACAGCTAAAAGCCCGAGAATTTGACCGAAACTTTGCCCCTCACCAAGAATTAGGCCATCCTCAATCAAGAAGTGATGTACCACAGCTATAACCGGCATATGTACCAAATATAAAGAATAGGATCTGGTTCCGACATATTCTGCCGATCTTCTAAACGAAGGTCTGGAGGTAAGCAGACTCTGATGCCCCGAGGCGATAAAAACTATTAAGCCTGCAACGACCGCGACCAGCCCCATATAATGAGGCATTACAGATGGTTGGGACACTGCGATCAATGCCACGATTGCCAGTCCCAACAGAGCTTGCCATGCCCGCCTGGGCACTGCGGATCTTAATATATTCACCTTTTCAGCGTAGAAATGGATGATCAGGGCCACCACTACTCCGTAGAGTAGGGCATCCGTTCTGATAAACCACAATAATTGTCCCCATGGCCGAATGGTACAGCTCTGCCAGATAGCCAAAGCGAGGAAGGGTAGAATAAGTATTCTACGATTAGGGACGATAAAAATTAAGATAGGCATAAATATATAAAACTGCTCTTCCAGTGAAAGACTCCAGTAATGCCAAAGGGCTGTCGGTTTACAATTAATTGCTTCAAAATTTGCACAATAGTAAATGTAAATATTCTGTAAATTAGCTAAAGAAAAAATCCAGTTTTCAGAATTATACCTCGATAATTCAGATCTTCTGAATATATAATTATATTCGCGACGATCAGATAGCATGTTGACCAGAATATAGCTGCCGGCCATATTCGAAATATACGTCGTAGCCAGAATTTTGGCGCGTAGACAGAAAACCTCGTCTGCGAACCGATTGATCGCATCAAACCCGCTGTTATTAGAAATCCGGAAATACTGAAAAAAAGATCGACGCCTCCGCCAAGCCAGAACACCGAGAGTGCGGGCTTCCAAGTTATAAATAGGCCATCCAAATGAGCTACAAAGGTGATAGCTATAGCATAACCCCGCAGCGCTTCGATATCACTGTTTTTCTGCAAAGAATCCCTACCCCTAATTTAGTGTATTAGATGAGTTAGGTAATAGGGATTGCGCAGTCGGTCCATATATTTTCTTATTCTTAATACTAGCGTTCAATGAGTATGACCGGTGTGTGCCCATTCTTGCAATCCGATAAATATGATGGCCTTGAGTTGTGCCAGCTTATCAATGGCCTGAGCAGCACTCAACAGTATGGTTATATCGGGCACAATTGGCGAAAGGCTCGATGGTCAAGTGCAGTTCATTCATGAGCACACAGGCGTACAAGCGCCCGCATTCATCGCAAGCTGATAGGTGATCTGCGGCAGTTCAATAAAGCCACGATCCTTGTCGGATTTATCAGCGATATGATCCCGGACAGTCCTGACCGTACTGGGTCGATCCCGTTCCCGAAGTGAGCAGCTGAAGGAGAAAGCACATTTATATTTTCAATACCAACAAAATGTCTGCGGCGTATTTGGGTTGGCCACCGCGTAGCTTTCAGCACGCCGCAGACCATAGGCAACGTGCCGCTTCATTCAGCCAAATAATTGAGCCTTGTCGACGCAAGGTTTCTTTGTACGCCGCCTCGTTGGTCATCCTGATAATGCGAAAAGCGGCTCGCTACTAGATCAGAACTGATCCCGCAACAGGGTCACGCCGGCCCGAAACGGGGAGAGGTTATTTCCAACAGTGCAAATATCCACCGGCGGCATTGAATGCTTCATCACACGAGCTGTGCTTCGACCGGTTTCAATGCCGTCGCCGACGTAGGAAAATCGCCACTATCGCCAGTCCCCGGGGATTTCGAGACATTCATCCATGGACGTTCAATGAAGCGATAGGCCAGTGCAGCAACAAGCACCGTTGTAACAGCGATACACACTCCCATAGCCAAACGGGCCTCGATGGAAGCGAACGCGGGAGAAGTATATATAGTCTGGATGCCGGGATAGAGAACAAGATACTGCACGAGATATATGCTGTAGCTGATGGTGCCTAGCGTTTGAAGAGGCGCCCAGCGCAACCAGCGAGGGGCGCCGAAAACTACCCCAAAAAATATGATTGTAGTCAAAGCGAGTTTGATGGGGGTCCAAAACCCGGGAAGCCAGAAAACGAGGGCGATTGCGGGCAAGGAAGCGAGCAAGAATGCTTTGCTGAATACGGCGGACATTCGGTCTTTCAGCAGGGCCGCGACTATACCAGGCAGGAAGAAAGGCCAAATAACCTGCTCATTTTGAATGTAAAAATCACGTAGGAGGAGAATGGACACGGCCGCCATTATAGCGAACCGCCCCATTGTGCTTTCGCGGTATAGATAGTAGCCCGGAACGAGAAGCATGTAGAAGGCCCACTCATAGCTCAGCGTCCAGGTTATCCCAATGAGAGACATCATATTGATGTCGCGGAATGTTATCGTGTCAGTTTTCCAAAAGCCGAAGGAAAAAACGTCCACAATCTCAAGAGCCATTTGCCGAGCCGGAATTGTGATGTGCCATGAATAGTAAAATGCCATGGCGAGCGCTACTCCAACCACTGCACAATAAAGCGGCAAGATTCGACGCATTCTGCCAATATAGAATGCCTTTGTTTCCAGCCGTCCGCTCAGCGCTTTTTCGGTAAAAAGGAAGGCAGTCAGCGCAAAGAACATTTGAACCCCGAGGATGCCCAAGTGGTTGCCAAAGACGGGGTTCGCGTAGCCGAGGAATTCAGACATGTACTGATTAATGTGGCATGCGACGACACCGACCGCAGCGAGCGCCCGCATCGCGTCCAGCGCTTGGTTTCGTCCTGCAGGTGTTTCGTGCCCAATCAAGGCCCGTGCGATCGGTGCGACGAGGAATGTTGCAAGATAAACCGCTGCGATAATAGTGGATTGCCACAGAATAAATTCCATACCACTGTCTATATCTGGCAACTCGGTTGTCAAGTATTGAAATACGGAGGAGAAGGTTCCCCGGCCCATTTGTTCTTGAATGGAGAATAGATTCAGAATCCGCCATCTACTTTGCGGCGCCTTCCGTGTTGCAATTCACTCTGATCAAAAGGAAATTGTGAGGTAGGTGACTTGATGCTTTTATCGACGGCGCAAATGCGGCCTATCGGGTTGCACGTTCCGCTATCTCATGGAATTTCCGCGTTGACGGCCGGTTGGTTCTAAGCGGAATTGTCTTTGTTTTGCGCAATGGTTTGCGGGGTAGGCCCAGATACGATCACTGCGCCCACGCCTTCTTCTCAAGCACCTACATAGAATTATTGCACCCAGAGCTCAATCTATGCAACAGAGCAGATGGGAGTAGTGATTCTTAGCTGTAAACGCAGATTCAATAAGATTGGGGCGGGGATGTTAGTAGACAAGTGTTTGCTGATCACGGGGGGGACCGGGTCATTCGGAAATGCGGTGCTGGACCGCTTTCTTCACAGTGATCTAAGTGAAATCCGAATTTTCAGTCGTGATGAAAAGAAACAACATGATATGAGGCTTCGGTACGCTAGTCCGAAGCTGAAGTTTTATTTGGGCGATGTTCGAGATTATAACAGCTTGGCAGGTGCGTTGCGTGGCGTGGACTATGTCTTCCATGCGGCTGCTCTTAAGCAGGTTCCGTCCTGTGAGTTTTATCCGATGGAAGCCGTGCGTACAAATGTGTTGGGCACCGAGTGCATGATTAACGCTGCGCAGGCCTGCAATGTTCGCCGAGTGGTCTGCCTTAGTACGGATAAAGCAGTTTATCCTGTGAGTGCAATGGGTATCTCCAAAGCGTTGATGGAGAAGGTCGCCAATGCCAAGGCGAGAGAATTAGGCAATTCGGGAACGACGATCTGCACGACGCGTTACGGGAATGTGATGGGATCGCGCGGTTCGGTTATTCCCCTCTTTATAGACCAGATCCGACAGCGGATACCTCTGACGCTGACAGATCCGAGCATGACGCGTTTCATGATGACGCTTGAGGAAGCGGTTGAACTTGTCATGTTTGCGTTTACGAATGGTTCGAACGGGGACATATATGTACAGAAGGCGCCAGCGGCGTCGTTGGCCACGCTCGCTCGAGCATTGTGCGAACTGTTAAATGTACCGAACTATCCCATCAAGATTATTGGAACGCGACATGGCGAAAAACGCAGTGAAGCGCTTTTGAGCCGGGAAGAAATGGCGCTGGCAGAAGACCTTGGTGGCTACTATCGCATTCCACCTGATAACCGGGATTTGAATTACGCGAAGTTCTTCGAAGAGGGGCACTCGGAGATTACTCGGGCCGATGACTACAGCTCTGATAACACGGATCAACTTAGTGTTGAGGAAGCCAAATCACTTCTTTTGGAGCTGAGTGTGGTTCGAAAGGCCCTGAAGGGTGAGTTTCAAGCCGTGGATGATGCTGCATGATCAAGGTGCTTATTCTGGGCGCCAACGGTATGCTCGGCTATACCCTTTTACGCAGCTTGAGTCTGAGCGCAGACTACAAAGTTCATGGTACGCTTCGCGGTGATGTAAGTATGTTGCCGGATGTGCGTCTGGCAACTCTGCACGGGCATATCGACGTTCTTGATAACACAAGACTGTTGGCTGCACTCAATTCGATTAAGCCGGATGTTATCCTGAATTGTGTGGGATTGATCAAGCAGCGAGAAGCATCTTTGAATGTCGAAAAAGCAGTTGCGATCAACGCCTTGTTGCCACATCAGTTAGCAAGCTGGTGCGACGCTCATAGCGCGCGACTGATTCATTTTTCGACTGATTGTGTATTTGCAGGTGACTCTGGGAACTATCGAGAAGCTGATCATGCTGATGCGGATGATCTGTATGGTCGGTCCAAGCATCTTGGAGAGGTGAATTACGGCAGGCATTTGACCTTGCGGACATCTCTGATCGGACATGAATTGGCCAATTATTTAAGTCTCGTGGATTGGTTTCTTCATACGGATTCATCTGTTTCGGGTTATGCGGGAGTTATCTTTTCCGGACTTCCGACAATCGAGATCGCTCGTTTGATCGAACATTATATCTTGCCGCATGGTGGGCTGCAGGGCCTTTATCATTTAAGTGCCGCGCCGATCGACAAGGACCGTCTACTTCGTCTGGTTGCGTCCGCATATGGGCATCAAGTGGATATCTCCCGCAGTATGCATCCTCGTCTGGACCGTTCTCTGAACTCAGACCGCCTTCGCCTGATATTGAATTATCAACCTCCTGCTTGGGAGAAGCTGATCGCCGATATGCATTTCGACTACATTCAGCACTACAAGCCTCTTCGCGAAGGAAAGAGGTGAAAGCGATGAAGAAGCTCAAGGTGATGACGATCGTGGGCACGAGACCAGAGATCATCCGGCTCTCACGCATCATTCCGCTGCTCGATGAATTCTGCGATCATAGTGTTGTGCATACCGGTCAGAATTATGACTATGAGTTGAATGAAGTTTTCTTTCGGCAACTACAAGTTCGACGACCGGATTATTTCCTTGATGCGGCTCGCGAAACACCGGCAGCGACTATCGGTCAGGTTATTACCGCGATTGATCCGTTGCTTGAAACAGAAGCACCGGAAGCGGTGCTAATCCTAGGTGATACAAACAGCGCTCTGACAGCCATTGCGGCGAAACGGCGAAAGATTCCGATTTTCCATATGGAAGCGGGCAATCGTAGTTTTGATCAAAGGGTCCCCGAGGAAATAAATCGCAAGATTGTCGATCACATCTCGGATGTTAACCTCACTTACAGTGATATAGCGCGCGAATATCTTCTGCGCGAGGGGGTGGCACCTGACCGGGTCATCAAGACCGGGAGTCCACTTGGTGAGGTACTCCGCTATTATCGCACACAGATAGAAGCTTCCACGGTCTTGCAGGATATGGATGTGAAAGCGGGTGACTTTTATTTGGTCAGTGCGCATCGCGAGGAGAATGTCGATAACCCACGCCAGTTGGCTCGCTTGGCGGAAATTCTCAACCATCTGGCGCTTGAGCGCACAGTTATTGTCTCAACACACCCGCGCACGCGCAAACGTATCGATGAATTGCAACTCGAATTTTCGGCCAATGTACGCCTGTTAAAGCCCCTCGGCTTTCTGGACTATGTCTGGCTCCAAATAAATGCGAAAGCCGTTTTGTCTGACAGCGGCACCATTACCGAGGAAGCTTCCCTTCTCAATCTTCGGGCGCTCAACCTGCGTGAAGCGCATGAACGTCCAGAAGGCATGGAAGAGGGAGCTGTCATGATGGTTGGCCTTGAGCTGGAGCGGGTCCTTCAGGGACTGGCTATTTTGGAACGTCAGCCGGTAGGAGAGGCGCGATTGATGCGTCTGGTAAACGATTATGACGTGGACAATGTCTCGCAGAAGGTGCTGCGCATTCTGCATAGCTATACCAGTTACGTGAACAACTACGTCTGGCGAAAGGGGTGAGGACATGCGCCTTCTCATCCTCAGTCAATACTTCTGGCCTGAGAACTTTCGCATCAACGAACTTGTCGTGGAGCTGGAGCGGCGTGGGCATGAACTTTGCGTTTTGACCGGGTTGCCGAACTATCCAGACGGCAAAATTTTTGCGGAGTTCCGAAACTCGCCGCGTCAATGGAACAAAATTGGCAATACGGATATTGTCAGGGTGCCTCTTGTGGCGCGTGGTCATCGGACTATCAGTCTCGTTGGCAATTATCTCAGCTTTGCCCTGTCGGCGGCTACGCTGGGTGCTTGGAAACTGCGGGGCCGGGCCTTTGATGCGGTGCTGGTCTTTCAATTATCGCCGGCAACCATTGGGTTGCCGAGTGTTGTGTTGCGTCGGCTGAAACGTGCGCCAGCAGTATTCTGGATTCAGGATCTGTGGCCGGATACGCTGGATGCAATGGGTGTTGTTCGATCAAAGCGGATTCTGCGTTGGGCCGATAGATTTCTTTCCTGGGTTTACAAACGCACAGACCATGTACTTGCTCAATCCCAAGCGTTTCTGCCGCGTCTGCAGCAACAGGTGCCGACACATATTCCGGTGAGCTATCTGCCAAACTGGGCGCCACCTGGTGATGGAGCCGAATGTGCGGACAAACGGGGAAAAAAATCCGTCTTTCACATCTATCATCTCGGCAATATTGGTGAGGCGCAAGATTTTCCAACGGTGCTTGATGCGATAGCAACGCTGGCTCATCGCGATGATCTGCACTGGAATTTCGTCGGTGATGGCAGGATAGCCGAATGGTTCAGAGCGCAGTTGGAACAACGCCGTTTGACGCATAGAGTCAGTTTGCATGGTGTTTTTCCGCCGGAGGCGATGCCACGCTTCCATGGTGCAGCGGACGCTCTTTTTGTTTCGCTGAAAGCAGAGCCACTTTTCGCGCTGACTGTACCGAGCAAAGTGCAGTCATATCTGGCTGCGGGCGTGCCATTGCTCGGAATGCTCGATGGCGAAGGTGCTCGTATCATTCAAGATTCCGGTGCCGGGATCACATGCCCGGCTGGCAATAGCGCAAAGCTCGCCGAAGCCGTGGCAAGTCTCATCGAAATGTCACAAGAAGAGCGCCTGCAAATGGGGGTGGCGGGGCGTGCTTATTATCAGCGGGAATTTGATTTCATGCGTATCGTGGATAAGCTGGAGCATATTCTCGAAGATCTGGCCAAGCACGGGAATAACTTGCGGAAGTGTCCTGGCTGATGGCTTTAGAAAAGGCCCCCAATTTCCCTCGCTCGTCTGAGAAGACTGTTAGCAGCTTGAAAGAGCTAAGCTTCACCAAGTCGCGCGGCGCGACGGCTGCGAGCAAGATCATTTTGCTGTTCAGTGGTATAGCAAACTCCTTGTTATTACCATTGGTTCTGGAGCAATCGGCCGTAGGATTGTTTTTTCAGGCCCAGGTCGCGATTGCTGCCTTATCCACTGTTGCGCAACTCGGCTTTACTTTTACCATCCCGCATTTTCTTTCTACATATGTAGCTCAGCATAAACTGGCGGAGGCGCGTTTTTTTATCGTTTCCGTTACATTTGTTTCCATGCTCATTTCTGCCTTACTAACAGGGTTCTATTTCGCCATTCTCTTTTTTATGAAGAATAATTTGGGCGCGATTGACAGCATAATATGGATTTGCGTGATTCTGATTGCCGCTTTCAATGCTCAGGCAGTAATCGTTTGTGAAATATTAAGGGCTTTGCGATCTTACGGTGCGGCAAATTATCTAATTACCTTGTCGAGCCTTTTTATACCGGTATATCTTTGTATTATATTTATTATTTCAGATAGATCTGAAATTCATAATGTTCTTTATTTTGGTCTCGCAGGTTCATTTGTTGTATCAATTCTTTCTATTATTAAATTGATTGGAAGAATAAAAGATTTTCCGCGAGAGAGATTCCACAGAAAAAGAATTGTTGTTTTTACAATCAAGTCTATCCCCAATCTTCTCAGTTCCCTTGTACTTTTTCTGGTGTCCCAGGCTGATATACTTCTGCTTTCACAATGGTATGGAGCAAAGGAAGTCGCGGTTTATGGCATAGCGACGCGTGTTTCGGGACTGTTGCTTTTCCCGTTGGCTGTCGCAAATGCCGCTTTAGCGCCTGTCGCAGTGGAGTATAGAATTACTCAGAGAAACACTGAACTGCGAAAGCTCGTTTCATCAACGGCAAGAAACAGTACTTTTCTCGCAAGTACGGCCTATGTGGCCTTCCTTTTGTTCGGATATTATCTGATCAGTTTTTGGAACGAAGCATATATAGAAGCATACTATCTGTTTGCCATTCTCGGATTTGCACAGGTCGTACATGCAGCTTGTGGCGCGGCAGGCATGTTGCTGATGACGGGCGGGCAACAAGTCTTGACCATGCGGATAACCTTGGTTGTGGGGGCGCTTACAATCCTGTTGGCCATTTTCGGGTTGGAGTATTTTGGCGTGGCAGGACTCGCGGCGGCTATAGCGATAGGCAATATTTTGCAGGTGTTTCTTTTTGCGTTCCAGGCGAGACGGCGTTTCGATCTTGATACCACCGTTTTTGGAATTCATCCTCCGCAATCACGTCAGGTACAGGTTACTCCATCATGACCGAAGCATCTCAACGCTCAATTGTCGTGCTCGGAGGAACAGGGTTTATGGGACGGCTGTTCGCCGCTGATTTCTCATCGAATCCTGAGTGCGAGTTGCACTATCTGGTCCACCGGAGTAAGGCAGACTGGCTTACCGATGCTTCTGTGAATGTGGTTGATATTCGTGAGGGACACTTACGATCAGCACTGGGAGAGCTGTCGAACTGTGACGTTGCAATCAATATGTTGCGACCCGACGGCAGTGGTTGGTGTCTGGATTTTTTGAAAACTCTTCTCCCCGCCCTTGGCCAGGCAGGCATAAAGCGCCTCGTCCATCTCAGTTCCATAGATATTTATAACGGGAGCCATGCCCAGTTTATTGATGAGGAGAGCGCGCCTATGCCGGATAGCGCTTACGCTCAGGAACATTGTCAGATTGAGGATTTACTTCGTGCTTCTTCAATGGCTCTGTCCGTATTGCGATTGGGTGCTGTTTACGGCGAGGGCGGGCGTAATGTCATTTCATTTTTCAATGAGGCTCAAGCTGCACCTTTGTGGAAACTTGGCTTGAGAAGAGCACTTTATGGACGCCGCCGCATGCATCTAGTGAGCGTGGCATCTGTGCTATCTGCGGTCAAACATGCGCTGGTTCAAACGGGGAAATATAGCACACTGCTCGTTACGGATGACGATGATGAACGCAACAATTTTGCATATATGCATGAAAGAATTCTTCACGTCTGTGGCAGAGGGAATTTGGACAGCGTGCCACAATTTCCCTCTTTCTGTTTAGAAATGGCATTGAAAGCACGGGGGCAGTCTACGGTTTTACCTAGACGACGCTTTTCCACTGAGCTGCTGGAGCGGGCGGGCATTAAGCGTCCCGATTTTGCTACCGAGCTTGACTTGTACCTTGAGAAACTGGCGTTTAGAGGCGTCCAATGAGATTGCTGCTCACCTGTGTATCCCTGGATAGCGAACGCGGTGCGGGAACGGCTGAGAGAACCCGGCAATTAACGAAAGCGTTGATTGCGGCGGGACACGAATGTTCTGTCGCGACGATTGAAGCCGGTTCGATAGCCGATGAATTGGCGGCAGACGGCGCACGAATTTACATAACCGGGTCGGCTCGGATCAGATTCACAATACCATTTGTTTCTCCGTGGCGTTTGTGGAGTTTGGTAAACAGGGCTGAGATCGTTCATATTCTGGGATACTGGAATCTTCTGTCCGTCTTGACGGCGTTTATAGCCTTCCTAGCGAATAAACCATTTCTCTTATGCCCGGCCGGTGAACTGGCCTTGCTGAAGGAAGCCCGTCCCGTGGCGAAGCTATTCCACCGACTTTTGGGTTGGTTATTGCTTGGAAAAGCTGTCAAAATTCTCGCCATTACCGAGCTGGAGAAGCAGCAATTCGTGGACGAGCTGCATTTGCCTGCGGATCGCATTGTCGTTTTGCCAAATGGTGCTATTGCTGGCCCCATCGGGTCGACCGATGCCCCGGTCGGGGAAACGCCGGCTGGCTCTTATATCCTTTTTGTAGGTAGGCTCGCACATATCAAGGGTCCGGATCTTCTTGTTGATGCGTTTGGGATCATTGCAAAACATTATCCTGACATAAGTCTGGTGCTCGCTGGCCCCGATCTGGGACTCCAAGAGAGGCTTCAAGCTCGGGCTATGGAAATGGGGCTGACCCAGCGCATCCGTTTTCTGGGCTTTGTCAATGAAACGCAGCGCACGGAGCTTTATCGCGAGGCGCTGTTCCTTGCTATTCCGTCACGCGCTGAAGCCATGTCACTTGTCGCCTTGGAGGCGGGTGCATCAGGTCTTCCAGTTGTCGCTACAGATCAATGCGGCCTTTCAGTCGTCGAAGAAATTGATGCCGGCGTGATTTGTGCTTGTGACATTGATGCGCTCGCGCATGCTCTTAAATCAATGCTGGAGAACAGCGAACGCAAGCAACAGGGTCAGCGATGGTACGGATATGTGCAGAGACACTATGCATGGAGTAAAATCGCAGACGATCTTGTTACTATGGCAGGGCAGCTTAAATGAGAATGCCAAAAGTAAGTGTCGTGGTTCCGGTTTATAATTGTGAAAAATATCTTGCTGAGGCGATCACAAGTCTGCTCGAGCAGACTTATACGGAAATGGAAGTTATAGTCGTTGATGATGGTTCGACCGATTGTTCTTATGAAATAGCTGCCAAATTTCTGGGTCGGGTTCAACTCATCCGGCAAACAAACCAAGGGCAAAGCGTGGCGTTGAAGAATGGCTGGAACGCTGCATCCGGTTCGATCTTGTCATATCTGAGCGCTGATGATCGTCTGCTTCCAAACGCCGTGGAGCGGTGTGTGAATGTATTGAGCGATAGTCTTGGCTCTGTGCTCGTTTATCCAGACTTCTACGTGATTAACGCGCAAGGCCAGACAACTGGATTGGTAACACCGCCGGATTATTCGGAATATGAGTTGTATGCCCAGTTGCACTGCCTGCCGGGACCGGGCGCATTCTTCGTGCGGGCCGCTTATGAGCGAGTAGGGCCATGGCGAACGGATCTGAGACAGATGCCGGATTTAGAGTTCTTTCTTAGATTGGCGTCCATTGGCAGTTTTTTGCATCTTCCAGAACCTCTGGCTTGTTTTCGTATTCACGATGAATCGGCGAGCTATCGGCCTGTCAGTGTTGCCCGCGCCGAAGAACCACTGGATATTGTTGAGGGTAAACTCTCAGTCTTTTCTCAACCACACCTGGCAGGCTATCGCGGGGCTGCTCATGCAAATGCGCTTCTTTTGTCTTCTATCGTTCATTCAAAATCGGGGCGGATATTCACGGCGTCAAGACGAATGGCGAAAGCGGTCATTTCCAGACCGCAATCGATTTGGAGCAAGCGTGGCATAGCTGCTTGTGTTACGCTTGCACGGACAGTGTTTTCTCGCGGTTGACAGGAAACTTGACGAGCGCAAATCTGACAAGGGCGATGAAACCGACGGCCAGAGAAAGCTCGACACAATAGATAAAAAGAGTCCAAGGAAAGCCCATTTGCACGAACAGATAGGCTAGGGATACCCCCACGGCCGTCGTGCAGCCAATGTTCCGTGTCACCCTCGCACTATAAACTTCCAGTGCGTGACCCAGAAGCATGGTCACGAACACAAAGGCGGTAATAAGCACCAAATTGCCTGTATACGAAGCGATGCCGATTGGCCCAGGCAAGGTAAGAAATACAAAACCTTTTACATCAGCATAAAGGTCGCCGGACATGTGCTGATAGATCCCTGCAGTACCCATGCTAGGATCTTCGCTTAACGCTGTTTTGAATAACGGCATCCCGAGGTTTTCATACGAACCTGCGGTAGTCATGACACCCTCTAAGCCGACCCATCGCATGATAAGAAGTGACTTCAGTTCATGCACGATAAACTGAATGCGCAAGCTCATCGTTGGCCCAACTTCCACTTCACTCAGCGGTGGGCTCGAATTTAAAGGAGTGGTGGTAGGCACTGCTGGGTATGGCTCGATGGCGGCGCTGCTCTTGGGAGCGTTATCCGCTGTGTGCGGCACAATTGATATTTCGGGCGCGCCGGTCGTTGGCTCATTTCCTTGGTTTACATCTGACGGGGGCGCTGTAGTCACAGGCGGCATAAAGTCAAAGCTGCGTTGAAGGCTGACGGCGGCGATCGATAGGCCGAATAAGAGCCCGCAGACAAATAATGCGATGAGCATCGGGATGCGGAATATTGCTTTGAGGCCGTCTCTGCTGATGACAACCAGAGTTGCCGCAAATACATACAACAGAAACTGAACCCGACTTCCCATCGTAAACGATGCCATGAAGCCGACGATGCCGGAAATATAAAACAACAAAGGCGATGCGGGCCTGTTTGAATCTTGGAGCCAACACGTGAGTGTTAGCGCCCCGATAAGCGCTCCCCAGGTAATGATAAAAGCCAATATCGGGTAAAGGGGAAACGGAAAATCTATACCTGATGGGTAGCCAATGCGTAACACATTCCACCGAAGGTTGATGCCGTATATTATAATTGCAGTAAACATAAGTACTGCCAGTAAAAGTCTGAGAACTGGCCGCGTTGTGGTGGGAATTGAGAATGAGGAAAGGGCTATGTGTCTCGTAGATGGAGCAAAATGGCTGACGATATTAGCCAGGAAAGCTCCAAGAAGGCCTGCTGATGCAAAACTAAGTGCCTTATCCCAATGTGCGGCGCTGCCATCGAATTGGCCCACCGGTTCGATAAGGTCCATCCCGAACGAATTCAAAGAAAGAAACTTGATAAAGAAGCCTAAAGAAAGAAACAAAGCGACTGTCGATAAGAATACTGAGGGGCGCCAAACCAGCGCCGTCATACCATATGTAATCGCTATAACCCCGAATACCAAGAATGAGAAAATACTGCCTTTATATAAGGGCGCGCCCAATGAAAATAAAATCAAGATCAAGGTTGGGAATGATAATAGTAATATATTGTAATTGATTTTCTTTATTCTTGTTGCTGCGCCTGACATGGCGAATTGCCCCTTTTAAAACCAAGCCCCAAAGTATGGCAAATTTCCTATCTGAAGCGTGGCAAATGCACAAGCCGATGTAACATTACCGGTGAACGACCGGACAAATGGAAGGCCGAGGTCACTTCAGTGTAGAAGCGTCGTTAGAGGAGGCTCGGGAAATCTGGACGGCGGGTGTAAGTGGAATTTCTGCCTGACTTCGGCTTAGGTGCCAAGGAACAGTATTGGGCAATGCTGGACGAACCAGCCATGACAGCATAATTTATACGAAAGGGTCTCCGACAAACCCGGGGCGGTTCATTACCTTACCTTAACCCGTGAGGATATTTTCCGCGCACTTTCTTGGATTTGTCTTCCTCGAGCTGATGGTGGCATTCTCGAAACCACTAGTGAAAGCCAGGAGGTTACCACGGGACTGAACAGCTTTTTCAGCGCTATTCTGGAATTCCCGGAGGTTCAAAAAGGCCAGCTGGCTGATGCAAACCAATGCGCATTTGGTTTCAGAAAAAAGCAAAAGGATGCACACTTTGTATTCGTGAAGGAGGAGTTTTTAGCATCTCTTTCAATCAATCCGGCCTTCTTTCAGAGGACAGTTCTTCCCGAATTGGAAAAGGTAAACGCGGTAAGAAGGACAAAGAGCGGATGGGTTGTACAAGCTGAACAGATAGGAATAAGCAGGCGCCCATATTACTATAAGTTCCACGAAGAAAGATTAATCAGTTATTTTGCAACGGCGCGATGGTATGATTTCCTATCGGTGGTGAATTGAAACCTATCGAAAAACATATGGCAAAAACGTGATTTTGCCATATGTTCTTATTCATGGCCGAGTGCCGCGCAGCAAAGTGACTGCTTGGTTTTTTGCTACGGTCATAGGCATTCGTGCAATCTTGAATATTTCACAATTGGAATAAATCTGAAGTTTATCGATTAGATCACTCGGCCCACGAAGGGAAACGAGTTGGTCAACGCGGCGTTAGCAATCCGTGCGAATATTGCGTTACCCAGTTTGTCAGCAAAAATGTGCCCGCGAATGACAATCGCTCCCTATTCGAGGTCATTGCCGTTCTCTAGGCATAACTGCGCTCAGAAATCACCTCCTCGGACATGATCAGAAAAAACCGACCAGCCATGACATAGGCTTAGACATATTTTTATGTAGTCCTTGCAAGAGTATTCCATCTTGTATACTAGAATATATCAAGCCAGACGGAGTGCTGGCTATCGTTTGGGAGGAGTGATTTCGATGAAAAAGTTGCTATGGGCAGTGGTGGCCGCCACAGCTATGAATATGGTGCCGCTTGCTGGCATGGCGCAGGCGCAGGAAGTTCCCGCGCTCGGCAAGAGTGCGCGCATTGACGCTATCAAGAAGTCGGGTGAATTGCGTGCTGGCGTTCTTGCCAACCCGCCATGGCTTGTGGAAGACACCACCGGCTCCGGCCAGCCCTGGCGCGGGCCAGCTTGGACGCTTGCGCAGACCTATGCCGAGAAGCTTGGTGTCAAACTGGTTCCCGTTCTTGTTTCGCACGAAACCAAGGTGCCGGTTCTGGCTGCCAATCAGGTGGACATGACGATTTCGCCACTCTCCATGACGAAGCAACGGCAAGAAGTCGTTGATTTCGTCACTTATTCGCGGACGGCTCTCTGCGTGTTCGGCAAGGCTTCCAACCCCAAGGTTTCGGGCGCCAAGTCGGTTGACGACTTCGACAAGCCGGAAGTGACCATTGCTTATTTCACGGGTGGCGGCGAGGAAAACTGGGTCAAGGAACGTTTCCCCAAGGCTACACTTCGCGGCGTGACAAGCGCGGGAACAGCGGCTCCGATGGAAGAAATCATGGCGGGCCGCGCGGACGTGGCACCGATCAATCGCATTCCCTTCGTGGCCCTCAGCCGCAATGTGAAGGGCCTTGAAGCGCTGCCGCGTGAGAATAACTGTCAGGACAGCACCGAGGCCGTCAATGAAATCGGTCTGGCTATAGACAAGAACCAGCCAGAATATCTCGCATGGCTGAAAGCCGTGGCCGAGCCTATGCTTCCAGAACTTCTCAAGGAAGAAGAAGCAGAAGTCTCCAAAATGTAAGCCACATGGACTTTGCGCGCGTCGGGGTTTGGTGCGCGCAAATCCTGTTCTGTTCAGGCAGAACTTTCAGGGTCCCGGATCTCTGGATATTGACACATGGAATTCAATTTCAGCGCTATTTTTGATAGCTGGCAGTTCCTGCTCAGCGGCTTGGTGGTGACGCTTTTGCTGGCCGCCAGTGTGAGCGTGTTGAGCTTCTTTCTAGGGCTTCTGCTCACCATCGCCCGTCTTTATGGACCGAAATGGCTGAGCCGCATAACGATCTTCTATATCGATACCATGCGCGCCATTCCGGTTCTGGTGGTTCTCGTCTGGGTTTATTTCGCCTTGCCTATCACTACTGGGATCAATCTGCCGCCATTCTGGTCGGCGCTGTTCTCGCTGTCGCTGCATCTGGCCGCGTATGTTGCCGAAGTGATGCGCGCTGGCATCCAGTCCGTGCGCCCCGGCCAGGTTCGCGCCGGTCTTGCGCTTGGCATGTCGCAGGCGCAGGTTCTGCGCAAGATCGTGCTGCCACAGGCTTTCGTGCGCATGCTGCCATCCTTCGGATCGTTGCTGTCGCTAGCGGTCAAGGATACGGCTATCGCCACCGTGATCGCCGTGCCGGAACTCATGCGCCGCGCCGAAGCGATTGCCGGGCAGAAATACGCACCTGTCGAGGCCTATACCACCGTCATGATCCTCTACTTCATCATCATCTTCCCGCTCACCCGAGGCGTCGACATGCTCTATCGCCGCATTTCCTTCCTGGGGCGCTCATGAGTTTCGACTGGTCTATCATATGGAAAAGCCTGCCCGCCTTGGGCCATGGCGCCTTGATCACCATCGCGCTGACTGTACTGACGATGCTGCTCGCAACGCCTTTGGGGATTCTGATCGCGGTCATGCGTGAATCGCGCTTCAAAATCGTTGCGCTGATTGCGACTTGTTATGTGGAATTGCTGCGCAATCTGCCAATCATTCTGGTCGTCTATTGGGCGTTTTATGTGCTGCCCATGATGAGCGGTCTTGCACTTTCGCCATTTCTGACCGGGCTTGTCGCGCTGGTCGCCAACAATGCCGCCTATAATTCGGAAACATTCCGCTCTGGTATCCGTTCAATCCGCAAGGGGCAGACCGAGGCAGGCCTGGCTCTGGGAATGAGCGAATGGACGGCTTTCCGCAAGATCGTGCTGCCGCAGGCTTCGCGCCGCGTTTTGCCGGTGTTGGCAACCACATGGGTCACGCTGTTTAAGGACACGTCGCTGGTATCGGTGATAGCCGTCGGTGATCTGGCGCATACGGCGCTGCAAATCCGCTCGCAGACCTTCCGCGTGATCGAACTTCTGACCGCAATGGCCGCGATCTACTGGCTGCTGGGTTATCCGCAGGCCAAAATCGTTGACTGGATTCACCGCAAATACGGGGTTACCGAATGACATCTTCCAACACAGCACCCGTAAAGACTGGCGACGTTGTCATTGAATATCGCAATGTCCGCAAATCCTACGGCACATTTGAAGCCCTCAAGGATGTCAGCCTGAAAGTGCATCGCGGCCAGGTGGTGTGTCTCATCGGCCCGTCCGGCTCTGGCAAATCCACGCTATTGCGCTGCACCAATGGTCTGGAAGCCATCAATGGCGGCGAGATCAGGATTGATGGCATCGGGCTTACGCAGGACCCCAAACAGGTTCGCGCCATGCGTCAGCGCATGGGGATGGTATTTCAGAACTTTGAGCTTTTTCCGCATAAAAATGCGCTCGGCAACATCATGATGGGGCCGACCACCGTTCTGGGCTTGTCGGAAGGGAAAGCAAAGGAACGCGCACTGGCTTTGCTCGCCAAGGTGGGGCTTTCGGACAAGGCTGAAAATTTCCCGTCCAATCTGTCTGGTGGGCAGCAGCAGCGTGTCGCCATCGCCAGAGCCCTTGCAATGGAACCGGAAGTCATGCTTTTTGACGAACCGACATCGGCGCTCGACCCCGAGACCATCGGTGAGGTGCTCAATGTCATGAAACGGCTGGCGGATGACGGAATGACCATGATTGTCGTGACCCACGAAATGACCTTCGCCCGGCGTGTTGCCGATCAGGTCGTGGTCTTTGCCGATGGCCAGATCATTGAACAGGGGCCGCCGGAGCAGATTTTTGAAAATCCGAAAACTGCACGCACGAAGGATTTTCTGAGCCATCTCGGCTGGGACGGCTGACGCATGGCGGTACTTCCCGGATCGACGCATAATCCAGAAAAGCCGGTGCCCGGCGCGGGTGCTCCCCCCACGGTGGGGAGCATTCTCGACGCCATTCGCAACGATATCATCACACTGCGCCTCATGCCGGGTAAACGGGTTTCGGAAAACGAACTCGCCCGATATTTCGGTACGAGCCGCACACCGGTCCGCGAGGCCCTGTTGCGCTTGGTCGATCAGGGACTTGTGGAAGTCTGGCCGCAACGCGGCACCTTCATCATGCCGATTTCACTGGCCGCCGTGCAGCGCGCGCGTTTCGTGCGCAATGCGGTGGAAGTTGCGGTTTTCAAACGTGCTGCCGAAGAAGGGCTTGCTGCGTCCATAATGGGCGAACTCGACGCCATCATCGCGATGCAGGAAGGTTCAAAGGACTCTCCTGAGGATTTCACCATCGCCGACGATGCCTTTCACCGTACTGTCGCCAATGGCATTCGGATGGGTGACATATGGAGCCTGCTGGAGCGGGAAAAAGCGCAGTTTGATCGCTTGCGCTTTCTGAGTCTGCCCAATGTGACCCCCGTGGAGTTGCTCATCGAACAACACAAAGCCATGCTATCAGCCGTCAAACGCCGCGATCCGATTGCTGCGGAAGCTGCCGTGCATGTTCATCTTTCAGAAGTCCTGAAAGTCACCGACCATCTGGCTCAGCGGTACTCCGATCTCATCGTCAACGACCTTTGAACGGCCCGGTCAACAGGTCGCTGCTTCATGTTGGATGGCCGCGACTATGCCGTTGGTAAGCATCCGATTGAGACACGAAACCACCTGTTCGGCAAATGGCCCTTCCATCAGCGCGGGCGGCAGAAGACCCTGCAACGCGGCATAAGCGGCAAATATATCCGATGCGGACTTTGTATGGGCCAGTGCTGTGGTAATTTCTTCACCTCGTGGATCATTCAACGGATATCGCTGGCCGTTCTCATGATGGCCCAAACCGTAACGCATCCATGCCGCTGTGGCGAAAGCGAAAGGCGTGGTGTCACCGCCTTGTTCAATCAGTTCGACGGCTGGCGCAAAGATGCGCTGCGGCATTTTTTCTGTGCCGTCCATGGCGATCTGACGCGTTTCGTGCGCGATGGCCGGATTGGCAAAGCGAATGGCCAGTGCCTGCGTATAAGCGTCCAGATCGGTGTCGATCGCGGGCAGGGTCCGTGCTGCGGCGCGCAAATGGCGCTGCACGAGTCTGGTAAACGCCGCGTCCGCCATTACATCACGTACATAGGTCTTGTTCGCGAGAAACCCGGCATAGGCCAGCATTGAATGACTGCCATTGAGCATGCGCAGTTTCATTTTTTCAAAAGGGCGGACATCCTGCGTAAAGGTAGCGCCCATCGCCTCCCATGCCGGACGTCCGGCAGGGAAATGATCCTCGATCACCCATTGCGAAAAGGCTTCCGTCTCAATTGCAGCCTCGTCTTCGCAACCGATGGCCTGTGCGGCGTCGGTGCGGGTTCGGTCGGTTGGTTGCGGTGTGATACGATCCACCATGGTTGCCGGGAAAGCAACCTCTTCCGCGATGCGGTTCGCCAGTTCAGCGCCATGCGCGCGCGTCGCAAAATCGATGATCGCAGAGCGTAACAACGCGCCATTATCCGGCAAGTTATCGCAGCTTAAGACGGTAAATGGCGGCAGGTCCAATTCGAAGCGTCGTTTCAGACCCAATGTGATGAGGCCAAGCACGCCTCTGGGCTGGTCAGGCATTGCGAGGTCGGTCTTGACTGCTGGATGCGCGGGATCGCAACCACCGCTGCGCAATAGACCATAACCTTTTTCCGTCACTGTGATACTGACAATCCGGCACTTGGACTCTGCCATGAAAGTCAGCGCTTCAGTGCTGGCGGTCGGTCCGGCAAGCACTTGCCTCACCGAGCCGATAACGCGGGCGTGGCTTTCCTCACCACGCACGATCAGTGTGTAATAGCCATCCTGCGGATTAAGCGCTTCGGCCACGTCGGTTCCACGCAGCGAGACGCCAACGATCCGCCAGTCAGACGGTACTTGCGTCAGGGCAGCGTCAGTGTAAGCGGCCAGATGCGCACGGGCAAAAGCGCCCAGGCCGAGATGCAGGATACCTGCATCAAGAGCCTGTGGATCATAAGCAGGCCACGTGGCCCCATTCGTTGGGCTGCTTTTGGCCGATAATCTCATCACGCGTTTCCTGTCGTCAGCGGATGCTCCAGCGCGGTCATGATTCCACGCAGTTCCGCCAGACCTTTCAAGCGACCGATGGACGGATAGCCCGGTTGTCCACGACGGCCAAGATCGTCCAGAATATCCTGTCCATGGTCGGGACGGAACGGGATTTGCCAGTCCTTGCGACCGGCGGCCTTGCGCCTGCGTTCCTCGGCCAGAATGGCAGCGACCATGGCGACCATATCCGTGCCGCCTTCCAGATGACCTGCTTCATGGAAAGAGCCATACTGGCCCGCATCTTCAATTGTGACATTACGCAGATGCAGGAAATGGACGCGGTCGCCAAGACGTTGCATCATTCCAGGCAAGTCGTTGTCGCGTCGGGTGCCGAGCGAGCCGGTGCAAAGCGTGATGCCGTTGGCCGGGATATCCACCGCTTCGATGATCTGGCGGTAGTCCGCCTCCGTGGACATGACACGCGGCAGGCCGAGAAGCGGGAACGGTGGATCGTCCGGATGGCAGCACAGGCGCATGCCGAGTTCTTCGGCAAGCGGAGACACTTCCGAAAGAAAATCAACCAGATGACCGCGCAGTCTCTCCGCGCTGATATTGTCATATTTGGCCAAATGGTCCCGCACATCGGCAAGGGTGAAGTTTTCGGCTGCACCCGGCAGACCGTAAACGGTATTGGCGGCGAGTTCCTCACGCCGTGCATAGCTCATCGTTGCAAAACGCTCTTTTGCAGCAAGCACTACATCGACAGGGAAACTTTCGGCAGCGCCTTTGCGTTGCAGTATGTGAATGTCGAAAGCGGCGAAATCGATAAGATCGAAGCGCATACATGTCGCGCCGCTATCCAGACGGAAGGCAAGATCCGTGCGCGTCCAATCCAGCACTGGCATGAAATTATAGCAGATCACCTCTATGCCAGCGCGGCTGAGATTCGTCATGCTGGTTCTCCAGTTGGCGATATGGGTCTTCCAGTCGCCGGTCTGCCGTTTGATATCTTCGGATACCGGCAGACTTTCGACTACTTCCCAAGCGAGTTTGGAAGGCGCGCCGTCATTCATGCGTCCGATCTGGGCCTGTCGCAGTGCAATTTCGTCTGCAGTCCATACCTCGCCAGTCGGCATGTGATGCAGGGCTGAAACAACCCCCTCCACACCTGCCTGTCGCATATCGTCAATTGACGTCAGATCCTTTGGACCGAACCATCTCCAAGTCTGTCGCACGTTTTGCCTCCATGTAATAACCTCTGATTACCAGATGGTGGACTAGTATGGAAGATGAAATACGTCATAATGACTTGATGAATGGCGCAGCGAGTTGCTTGGTCTTGGCGGTCCGGGCGGAGGCACTTAAGGTGCACTCACAGCGTATTGAGCGAATAAAAAAACGATTCATATTGCTATGCTTATTCGCTGATTTTTTCCTGGCGCTTGTAGTGAAACGTCAAGGCTGCTCGACTTAGATGTCAGGCAATATATTGATAAATAACATATAAATCCAATTTGATATTCAGAGGAAATCGAGAAATTTTCAATGAAACGTTTTATTGACAGGTGTTTCCCTCGCGGTTATGGTCACGAGGTAGCTGGCAGTTAGGAGGAGACTTCGCGTTGGTAACAAGCGAAGCGACGATGCGGCTACACAATGGGAGGAGAAAACATGTCATTGCGTCTTGGTCGCCTTTTGGGCGGCGTTCTACTTGCGTCTGCAGCGTATACGAGCGTGGCGTCTGCTGCCTGTGAACTCAAGATCGGTACCCCGGCTGTTTTGTCGGGTCCGGCAGCCCAATGGGGCATCGCTTTGCGCGACGCCGTCAATTTTGTCGCCAAGGAAACAACCGACGAAAAGCGTCTGGTTATTGATGGAACTCCATGTTCGGTTTCCACTGTCGTGATTGACTCCAAATATACCGCCGAAGGCGCAGCTTCGGCGATGAACCAGCTTGCCGCTCAGGGTATCAAGGTCATTGTCGGGAGTGTCGGCTCGCCGGAAGTGACCGGTATGAAGCCTGTTGCAGCACGCAATCGCATGGTTGCTATGGTTGATAGTTTCGCCAAGAACGCAATTGGTCCTCAATGGCCGAGCATATTCCACATCGGTCCCGGACCGTCTGGTTGGGCCGGTCCGATCATTGATGCCGGTCGCGAGCGTTTCAAGTTCGACAGCGTAGCGATTGTGGCTCCGAACGATCAGGGCGGGACCGATGTTGCTGGCGTAAATGCGCAGATATTCAAGGAGAAGGGCGTTAATGTCTCCGAAGAATACTACCAGCGCGGAACCAGCAATTTTGCGCCGATCGTCACGCGCATAATGAGCGCAAATCCTGGGGCTCTGGATCTCGCTTCATCGCCTGCGGGCGATGCTGGCATAATCGTAAAACAATTGCGTCAGGCTGGCTTCGAGGGACCCATTTTCCGTCTGGGTGGTCCTGGTTTTGATGAAATTGCCCGTGTGGCCGGTGGCGTCGACGTGCTGAAGGATTTCCTCTGGTACGAGCCGATCTATATGGACGAAAACACGCAAGCTTTGGAAGACAAGTACAAGAAGCTAATGGGTTCACCGCGCCCGGAAAATAGCGACTTCTTTCGATGGGTCTTTGCTGCCCGCATGATGATTAAAGCTGCGCAAGCTGCCGGTACCGTCGACGATTCCGAGAAGATCGCTGCCGAAATGCGCAAACTTTCCGTGGAAGACGAGAACATTGGCAAGGGTCATTGGATCGGCCAGTCCTTCTTCGGCATCAATCAGGAAATGTCTTATCCGTTCGCTATTGGCATCGTTCAGGATGGCAAGAAGCAGCCTCTGCTGCGCGCGGAAGCAGTTAGCGAAAAGTAAGGCAGCGTATCATGGAAAGCTTCATCACGACGGGGCTGATTGGTATCAGTCTCGGCTCACAATATACTTTGCTTGCGCTTGGGTTCACACTGATTTTCGGGATCCTCGGCGTGGTGAATTTCGCTCACGGCGGCTTCTATGTAATGGGCGGCTACGTCGCCTATTACTGCACTACAATGCTCGGATTGCCTTATCCTGTGGCGGTGTTGATAGCCCTTGTGGCGACGGCAGTGCTCGGTTGGTTGTTTGAGGCAATCATTCTTGAAAGAGTGATTGAAGATCATCAGGCGACATTGATGGTCACGATGGGCTTCTATCTCGTCCTGGCCACTGCGATCCTGGTAATTTTCGGGGCTGAATCGCCGCAATTCTCTTTCCCTGTAACCGGGGTCTGGCGTTTTGGTGGCATCTATTTCCCCTATGCTAATATGATCGTGCTCGCCGCATGTCTCGTGGCTATCGCATTGGTCTATTGGTTGATCTATCGCACCAATGTCGGGCGTGGCATGCGAGCAATGGCCGAAGATCGCGCGGTAGCAAGCGCGCTCGGCATGCGGACTAAGGCGCTCTTTCCTTTTGCATTTGCTCTCGCCACCGGGCTCGCCGGAGTGACGGGTGCGCTGGTCACACCAATCCTGTCACTCGCCCCGCATGTTGGAGATGCGACGCTCGCTTATTCGTTCATTACCGTCATTCTGGGTGGCCTTGGGAGTGTCACCGGTGCCACCGTCGCTGCCTTCATTGTCGGTATGGTTGAAGCTTATGCTGCCGTCTATCTCGGCGGATCCAAAGGTGCGCTCACGCTTTTTGCAATCGTCATGGTGACGCTTGTGGTTCGCCCACAGGGACTTTTCGGCAAGGAGGTCCGCCGTTCATGAGCCGCACCACCATTTCCTCAGACATCACCATTCGACGTCAGCCATTCTTCAGTATTCCTGATTGGATCACACTCGGCCTGGTGCTTCTGTCCTTTATTGTGCCACTTGTCAGCACCAATCCGCAGGTCTTGTCTCAGACCAATTTGATCCTGATCGCGGCAACGGCGGCACTCGGCGTCTATATTATGCAACGGCTCGATCTGATGAGCTTCGCCGTGCCAGCTTTCATGGCTGTCGGTGGCTATACCGTTGCCATATTGAGCCTGAGGCTTGGCATTACCGACATTTTTGTCCTCTCGGCAGCAGCCTTTCTCGTGCCGGTGCTCTGTGCAATTCCGCTTGGCTCGTTGATATTGCGATTGAAGGGCGTCTATTTCGTGCTGGTCACTTTTGTGCTGACCGAAATCGTCCAGCTCCTGCTGTTTGAAGCTGAGCCGTTGACGGGTGGAGCAAACGGACTTGTCGGCATGCCGCCAGTGACGTTGTTCGGTATGGACCTGTGGGACAATTCCCACGTTGTGCTCACTACCTGCGCACTCGCCTTCGCCGGTTTCCTGATCACTGCCGCCTTCACACGTTGGTATCGCTACGAATTTGCAGCCATTGAGACCAACGATGTGCTGGCGGAAAGCCTCGGCCTCCCGGTCTGGAAATATAAGGCGATGGCGTTCTGCGTTGCGGCTGGCGTGTCGGGCTTCGCAGGCTTTGCGCTCGTCAACATGCTCTTGACCGCCCATCCCACGTCCTTCGCTCCAATGTCATCAATCACCTACATCACCTACGCGATCGTTGGTGGAAAGCGGACCATTCTGGGCTCGCTTGTGGGTGCAATCGTTCTGGTCTCGGCGACCAATTACTTCGCACTTTCCGGTGAACTGTCACCTGGCCTCTTCGGTGTGCTGATCATTGTTGTGACGCTCGTGGCACGCGGCGGTCTGGTCGGTATCGCAATCACGCTCATCAAGCGTCTGCGCGGCACAGATAGTGGCTCGGTTGGGAAAGATCGGACCAAAGCGACGGTGCATGAAGGCAATCTTGCTATTGGGGAGAATGGTCGATGAACCAGACTTCAACAAATGCCCTGAAAGCGGATCGCATCTCCAAGGCATTCGGCGGACTGAAGGTCTTCACCGATGTCAGTTTCACCTTGCCAGCTGGCGGACTTCTCGGCGTCATTGGACCGAACGGTGCTGGCAAGACCACGATGATTAACATCATCTCGGGTCGACTGAAGCCAAGCTCGGGCCGTGTTCTTCTTGGCGACACGCAGATCGACGGCAAGCCTGTCTATGAGAATGCTGGTCGAGGTCTGGTGCGCAGCTTCCAGCAGACCGCAACCTTCAATGGCTACACCGTCGAGGACAATCTTCTTTCGGCGCTCCGCTTTTCAAAGAGAGGGCGGTCGGCACTCGAACAGCTGTCTCCGCTGCTTGATCAGTTCGGTCTCATCGAAAACTGGACGCGCAGTGCGGAAATTCTTCCCTACGGACTTCAGAAGATGCTGGGTCTCACCATGGCACTTGCAACACAGCCAAAGGTGCTTTTGCTCGATGAACCGGCGGCAGGGTTGGAAAAATCCGAGCGAACCAACATCGATACCTATGTGCGTTTCGCTCAAGAAGCCTTCGGCTGCGGTGTGCTTCTGGTTGAGCACGATATGGAGTTGATCAAGCGTCTGTGTCCGTCGGTCATTGTTCTCGATGGCGGCAAGCTCATCGCAGAAGGCCCGCCGGAAACGGTGCTGACAAATCCGGATGTAATCAATGCCTATCTTGGGGGCAGCGATGAGGAGGAAGACGATGCTCAGCATTCGTGATTTGCATGTGACCTATAGCGGCACGCACGCATTGTCTGGTGTCGATATAGCAGTCGAAGCCGGCCAGACGGTACTTCTCATCGGGGCCAATGGCGCAGGGAAGTCCAGTCTGATCAATGCTGTTATCGGGCTCGTCAGAGCGGCTCGTGGCCAGATCAGTTTCGATGGCCGTGATATTTCCGGTCTTTCGAGTGATGCGCGCGCTCGGCTTGGTATTGGCTACTCACCTGAAGGACGACGCGTTTTTCCAACCATGAGTGTCAAGGACAACGTGCTGGCAGGCGCAGGTTCGCTCGGTACACGTGATCAGTCGAAGGCCTGGGATCGTCTTGTGGCGAGTTTCCCTTTTCTGGCTGAACGTCAGGCCCAGCCAGCAGGTCAACTTTCGGGTGGCCAACAGCAATTGGTGGCGATTGCCAGAGCGATGTGCGGAGGCCCCAAACTATTGCTTTTGGATGAGCCGTTTCTGGGTCTCGCCCCGGTCTGGATCCAACAGATTTCGACGGCAGTACGCCAGATGCAAGAGGACGGTATCGCAGTGCTTATGACCGAGCAGATGGCGCGGCCAGCACTCAAGCTTGCGCATAGCGGACACATCATGCGCGGCGGTCTCATCCGCCGTTCGGGAACGACCAATGAAATCAGAGGCGCCGCACTGGCGGAGGAATATCTCTGATCCGTTTGGCCTCCGAAATTCGACAGGAGAATTATTTTGGGTAAATCCGCACCACTTCACGGTCTTACCGTTCTCGAGCTGGGGCACAGCGTGGCCGCTCCCTATGCAGGCCTTATTCTGGCAGAGTTGGGAGCACGAGTAATCAAGATCGAAAACCCTTCCACTGGGGATTATGCGCGCGGTTGGGGGCCACCCTTCTTCAAAGAAGACGCCACTGCATTTCACGCTCTAAACCGGGGAAAGGAAAGTCTCACACTCGATTTTTCAGATCCAGAACAATGTGCGCATCTCAAGAAGCTGATCCTTGGGGCTGATGCTGTTATCCAGAACCTGAGACCTGGTCTGCTTGCCAAATTCGGTATTGATGTCGACGAGATGCGGCGGCAGGCGCCTGGTATGATCTGGTGTGATATCGGCGCTTTTGGCAAAACTGGCCCGCTGTCGCGCAAGCTTGGTTATGATCCGCTGGCGCAGGCTTCCTCTGGCATCATGTCCATCACCGGCGAGGCGGATCGTCCTCCCGTCCGGGTCGGTGTGTCGCTCGTGGATATGGGTTCGGGGATGTGGACCGTCATCGGCCTGCTGGCAGCCCTTCTTGAGCGCAATAAAAATGGCGAAGGCGCACATATCGCAACGTCTTTGTTTGAGACCGGGCTTGCCTGGATGACCATTCCTCTTGCCGCACATGCGGTTGCAGGCGAAGTGCGCAAGCCTCATGGTTCCGGCCTTGCTGAAATTGTGCCATATCAGGCCTTCGAGGCAGATGACGGCTGGGTCATGATTGCAGCGGGCAACGACCGGTTGTTTGCAAAACTCTGCCAGGCGTTACCAGGGCTGGAGCATCTGGCTAAAGATCAGAAGTTTGCGCAGAACCGCGACAGAGTGTTGCTGCGCGACGAGTTGATACCGCAGATCGCAGCCGCAGTGGCGAAACTCACGGTCAGCGAACTCGGCGAAAAACTCGACGCTGTCAGTGTGCCGAATTGCCCGCTTTTGACCATCGACAAGGTTTGGACCCATCCGCAGACCGAGGCTGTCGGCATTGTGACGGAAGCTGACGGGCAGAAATGGATAGGCCTCCCATTCACCATTGACGACGCTCGCCCAACGTCGGGCGGTTCAGCTCCCACACTTGGAGCGCACAACCAGACAATTCGACAGGAAAGCTGATGGAACGCACCTATGAAACGCTCGAACTGGAGCGCATCGATGACCATGTGCTGTTGGTCCGGCTCAATAGGCCGCAAGCAGCCAATGCGATGAACACCCGGATGGGCGAGGAACTGATGGACCTTTTCGAGAGGTTCCAGATCGATGCCGAAGGCGTGCGCGCGATTGTGCTGACGGGTTCCGGCGAAAAGGCGTTCTGTGCAGGCGGTGACCTTAAGGAACGCAATGGTATGACCGATGCGCAATGGTTGCGCCAGCATGCAATGTTTGAGCGCATGCTCCGCGCAATAATTGCCTGTCCGGTGCCGCTGATCGGTGCAATCAATGGTGCGGCCTATGGTGGGGGCTGTGAGATTACGGCGGCACTTGATTTTGCCTACGCGTCTGAAAATGCGCGTTTCGCATTGACCGAGGTGACGCTCGGCATCATGCCGGGTGCGGGTGGTACGCAGAACCTGCCGCGCGCCATGGGGGAACGACGCGCCAAGGAAGTTATCCTCACTGGCCTGCCTTTCACGGCGCAAGAGGCATTTGAGTGGGGGCTTGTCAATCGTGTGTTCCCGCCGGCCGAGCTTCTTGGTGCAGCACTTGCCACTGCGCGTCGCATAGCGGGCAACGCGCCTATTTCTGTGCGCCAGGCCAAGCAGTCTATTCATCGCGGTTTGCAAATGTCACTGGCTGACGGTCTGGCTTTCGAGATCGAATGCTACAACCGCATGGTGTCGACGGAGGACCGTCACGAAGGCGTGCGTGCTTTCAATGAAAAGCGCCCACCTGTCTTCAGGGGAGTTTAGGTCATGGCAGAGCATGTGACCTTGCGCGAAGTGGGACTTCGCGACGGAATTCAGATGGCGAAACGCTTTCTCGAGACCGATCGCAAACGCGAATGGGTAAGGCGACTTATTGCGGCTGGTGTCCGCGAAATCGAACTGACTTCTTTTGTACCGCCGAAGATCGTGCCGCAATTTGCTGATGCCGACGTTTTGGCCACCAGCTTGCCTGACTTTTCTGGCGCGGTCTGTTCAGCACTGGTGCCCAATCTCAAAGGCGCCGAGCGGGCGCTTGCCGCTGGCTTTCGCCATATCAACTACGTGCTTTCAGTTTCTGAAGCCCATAGTCAGGCCAATGTCCGTCGCTCTACGGAAGAGGCGGTCGTGGAATTTGGTCGCATCGTGGCGCTGAAACAGTCGGAGACCGGTCGCGATATGGTGCTCGCCTGTGGGCTGGCAACCAGTTTTGGGTGCACGCTGCAAGGTTATGTCGCGCCGGAACGCGTGTTCGAGATTGCGCGCCGTGTGACGGATATGGGGGCAGACGAGCTGATCGTGGCGGATACGGTGGGTTACGGCAATCCGGCGCAGGTCCACGAAATCCTGCCGCCGATTGTCGAGATCGCAGATGGACGCCGCATCATCTGTCATTTCCACGATACGCGTGGCCTCGGCCTCGCCAATGTAGCAGCCGCGTTGGAAACCGGCGTCCGTGTGTTTGACAGTTCAATGGCCGGGCTTGGCGGATGCCCGTTTGCACCTGGTGCAACAGGCAACATCAACACGGAAGATACGGCATATATGCTTGAAAGCATGGGCTTTTCTACTGGTGTCGACATTGGCGCCCTGCTGGATATCCGCCGCGATGTCGAAGCGTGGCTTGGCCAAGAAGAACACTACAGCGGCGCGATAGCACGCGCCGGTCTTCCCAAAATATTTTCAGTCGCAAAGTGAGACTACGCTATGACCAATACTGTCGCTACCATGGAACTGGGCGAAGACTTTCCGGAACTACGTGAATCAATCCGTCGTATTTGTGAAAACTATCCGCTCGATTACTGGGCAAAGCTGGATGAAAAATCTGGATACCCGTCTGAATTTGTACAGGAGTTGACGGATGGAGGCTTTTTGGCGGCGCTCATTCCCGAAGAATTTGGCGGAGCTGGATTGCCACTGCGCGCTGCGGCTGTGATTTTGGAAGAAATCAATGCCTGTGGCTGTCAGGCGAGCCCTGCACATGCCCAAATGTATATCATGGGCACATTGCTGCGCCACGGTTCTGAGGAGCAGAAGCGCACCTACCTGCCTGAGATTGCTGCTGGACGGCTGCGCCTCCAGGCCTTTGGCGTGACAGAGCCGACGACTGGCTCGGACACGACGCAGCTCAAAACCCGTGCAGTGCGCGACGGTGATCACTATGTGATCAACGGCCAGAAAGTCTGGACGTCGCGCGCGCTTTATTCTGATCTCCTTCTGCTTCTAGCCCGCACCACGCCGCTTGATCAGGTTGCCAAGAAAACGGACGGCATTTCGGTTTTCCTGATCGATCTGCGTGAAGCGCGCGGAAACGGTGTTGACATTCGTCCCATCAGCGCATTGATCAACCACAACACGACGGAAGTTTTCATCGAAAATCTACGCGTACCGGCGTCAGCACTAATCGGTGAGGAAGGCAAAGGTTTCCGCTACATTCTGGATGGCATGAATGCAGAACGCATTCTCGTTGCGTCGGAATGTGTTGGCGATGGCCGCTATATGGTCCGCCGCGCGGTGGAATATGCCAAGGAACGTCGCGTTTTCAATCGAGAAATCGGCGCCAATCAGGGTGTGCAATTCCCTATTGCTCGCGCCCATGCGGAACTTGAAGCCGCCGATCTGATGGCCCGCAAGGCTGCTGCCTTGTTCGACGCGCACCAGCCCTGCGGTGGCGAAGCCAATATTGCCAAACTGCTTGCCTCGGAGGCGACCTGGAAAGCAGCTGATACTGCGCTGCAGACGTTTGGTGGCTTTGGCTATGCAGTGGAATACGGCATCGAACGGAAGTGGCGTGAGTGCCGCATTTATCAGACTGCGCCGATTTCGACCAACATGATCCTGGCCTATGTCGGTCAGCACATGTTGGGTCTCCCACGGTCCTATTGAGGTCCATCATGGATAGCATCACGATCAAGGCCGCGGAGTTCATCAAGAATTTCGACCTCGCTCATGTTCCGGCAGAGGCGGTTCACGCCGCACGCATCGGTATCGTGGACTGTGTCGGCACTATGCTTGCTGGCGCGCGCGAACCGGCGGTCGAATTCGTCGCGACGATTGCAACGCCTGCCAGTGGAAGCAATGACGCACCCGGCGCCGTCAACGGCCAGCGATATGGTGCGGCGGATGCCGCACTCGTCAATGGTGTGGCGGCCCATGTTCTGGACTTTGATGATGTGGCGCTTGCCGGTCATCCCAGTGCGGTGCTGGTGCCCATGATCTTGGCGGAAGGACATGCGCTGCAATCCTCTGGCCAGGAGGCGCTGGAAGCCTATCTCGTCGGTTACGAATTGTGGGCTCACCTGGCAGCGCTGGAGGCGGGACGCTTGCATGACCGTGGGTTCCATCCCACCGCGGTCATGGGAACACTGGCCTGTGCTGCTGGTGCTGCCAGGCTCAACAAGCTTTCTTCTGAAGAAACCGCACATGCGTTGGCCATTGCTGCTTCGTTGGCGGCTGGTTTGGTTGCAAATTTTGGTTCTATGACCAAGTCGCTGCATGCCGGACGAACGGCGCAATCAGGCATTCAAGCTGCGCTGCTTGCCAAGACAGGCTATACCGGTAGCACTGATGCGCTTGAGCACCGGGTGGGTTTCCTGCAATCGTTTTCACCGTCAGGGGCTCCGATCTTGAGCGCCGATGCGTTCAAAATTGGTGAGGAATCGATGGCTGCGCGTTATGGCGTCAATATTAAACGCTATCCCACATGCTATGCGACCCATCGTTCTATTGATGCCATGCTCGATCTTGTTGATGAAAACGATATTGCTCCATCCGAAATCGTGAAAATCAATGTTCATACAGGTGTGACCCAGCAACTCATGTTGCGCAACGCCCGTCCGCAGACCGGTTTGGCAGCCAAATTCTCTATGGAGTTCGCAATGGCGAGTGCTGTCGTGGCCCGACGAGTGGGACTGAAGGAGTTGACAGATGAATTCGTCAGTCGCAGCGATGTGCAGTCTATGCTGGAGCGTGTTGAGGTGACGGTCAATGAAGAAGAAGCGGGCGAAGATCTACCGTTTGCACCGTTCGATCTCATCTGGATCACCCTGAAAGATGGCACAGTGCTGCGTCATGAACCGGTGGAACATGCACGTGGAAGCTGGCAGATGCAGCTTGACCGTGAAGCTTTGAAGGAAAAATTCGAGGATTGCGCTGGCATTCTCCTGCCCGAAGAAAAGCTGGGTCCGTTGTTTGAAAAGCTATACCGCATCGAGGAATTGAAAGATCTGCGCGAGCTTGATCTGGTGTGATGAAGCAACGGCCCGATATGAAATGCATACATATTTGATCTGGAACGATTTGTGATGAACAGCTTGCCCACCCGACAGATACCCGGCGTCTATCACCGCCGCTTCGGTTCTTTTCTCGTGACAGCCCTTTCCGACGGTTATGTTGAGATGGGTTATAATATTTTCCGTGAATTCGAACCGCATGAAGTCGATGAGATGATGGCGCGGGATCATCGGGTTTCACCGCCGAGAATCTCGGTCAATTGTTTCCTTCTGCGGGGTCCTGTCGGTACCGTGTTGATTGATTGTGGTTCCGGCGAAAAATTCGGTCCGACGGCGGGCAAATTGTTCGAAAATCTGGAGGTAGCTGGCGTGCGGCCGGAGGAGGTGGACCATATTCTCCTCACGCATTGTCATCCGGATCATTCTTGTGGACTGACCGACCCCGTGACGGGTGAACGATTGTTTGCGAATGCGACGGTGATCGCCAACCGCAAGGAAATCGAGCACTGGTACTCTGATACCGAAATGCAAGCAGCAGACGAACGTAAGCGGCTTCGTTATTTCGGTTGGGCGCGTGAGCAGGTGGACCCGTATCGTGACGGGCGACTAAGACTTGCTGATGATGGTGAAGAGGTGCTGCCAGGCATTACGCTTGTGGAATGCGCGGGCCATACGCCGGGCCACAGTACCTGGCTCTTGAATTCGGAAGACAAGCAGATGATTGTCTGGGGTGATCTTGCTCATGTTCCCGAAATTCAGGTTGCCCGTCCCGAAGTTTCAATGAGCTTCGATCATGATCCGGATATGGCGGCTCGTAACCGCACAAACCTGCTGGCACGGATTTTCGAACAGGACATGCTCGTTGCCGGAATGCATATTCATTTCCCCGGATTCGGCTGGCTTGTGCGGGAGGGAACCGGATATAGGGTCGCTACCGAACAATGGAACTTTGAAATCTGAAAGGCTTCGCTACGGATTGAACATGGCCAAAACCCCTACCATACGCGATGTCGCTTTGCTCGCTAACGTATCGATCGGTACGGTTTCGCGCGTGGTCAACGATGCTGCCGATGTGCGCCCGCAAATCCGCAAGGCGGTTGAAAGTGCGATTGCGGAATTGGGCTATGTACCCAACGCCGCGGCAAAGTCGATGCGCATGGGGCGGACAAAGACGGTGGGCTGCATCCTGCGCGAAATCAATATTGCGCAGTTGGGTGGTTTTGTATCCACGGCACATAACATGCTCAATGAGTCCGGTTATGCACTGCTGATCGCTAATTCCGAAGGTCGTCGCAACCGCGAGGTTGAATTGCTGCGCAGCTTTTCGAGCGGGCAGGTCGATGGCGTACTGATGGGCCCCTATACGCCGATAGAGGGCGAGTTCGAAGAGCTGTTGCGCACGTTACCTGTGCCGTTCGTAATGATTGACCGGGATCAACCGTCATGGTGCAACGCCGTCTATGCCGATCACGAGGCCGGTATTGCTCAGGCGACAGGCTATTTGCTTGATCTTGGTCATCGTCGCATCGCACTTTTGACGGGCCCGACCAGATTGCACCCGGGTGGCGCACGCGTTCGCGGCTTCATGCGTGCTTACAAGGAGCGCGGTTTGGAACCAGCCCCGGAACTGATCATTGCAGAGAGCTTTTTACGCGATCAGGCTTATCGAGTGACGTCTTCCCTGCTCGGAATGTCGCAACCTCCGACAGCCATTATTGCAGGCGGCATTGATATGCTTGCAGGCGTGTTGAAGGCGGTTCGCACGCGGGGATTACGCATCCCGCAAGATATTTCGGTCGTAGGGTCTGGGCAAAGCGAACTGGCCGATCTGCATCAGCCGCCGATTGCTGTCGTCAGCTGGGATCAAAACGAAGTGGGCGCAACGGCTGCGGCCTTGTTGCTTGATCTGATTGCGCACGGGAAAAGGGAAGAGCCACGTCGCGTCATCATTCCAACCACGTTCAATGCGCAGGCGTCCTGCACGCCGCCGCTCGTGGGGGATTTGACGCCGAAGTAACCGGCAATCGCCAATAGGGAATGATGCAATCCGCGCTCGCATGGCTGCGGAACGGGAGAGCTATGTCTTCTGACAGGCATGGTCCGGGAAATTTGTGGAGGAGCAAAAATGCCGACGAATGTCCGATTATTTTCCGAATTCAAACTGCGTGGTGTGACGCTGAAAAACCGCATCGTGATTTCGCCGATGGGAACCTACTCGGCGGAGAACGGGCAACTGCAGCCCTTTCACCATACGCATTACGCGAATTTTGCCATGGGTGGTGCTGGCTTGGTCATGGTGGAGCAGACCTCCATCACCCGACGTGGTCGCGTGACCAATGGTGATCCGGGCCTGTGGGATGACAGCCAGATTGCTGGAATGCGGTCGATTGTCAGTCATATGAAATCTTATGGTGCGAAGACCGGAATTCAGCTGAATCACGGTGGGCGCAAGGGCAGTATGCAGCGTGCCATTCGCGGTAACGGACCCTTGACCGAACGCGATCTGGCGATGGGTGAAGAACAATGGGTACCGCTGGCGCCATCGGCGCTGCCACTAGGCGAGGGCTGGCTGACGCCGGAACCGATTTCTCTCGATCACCTTGACGGCCTTCGGTCGGCTTTTGTCGCCGCAGCAAAACGCGCGATGCTTGCAGGTTTCGATCTCATCGAGATCCATATGGCGCACGGCTATCTCTTGCAGAACTTTCTGTCGCCGCTCGCCAATCAGCGCACTGACGACTATGGCGGCAGTCTTGAAAATCGCATGCGCTTTCCGTTGGAAGTCGTGCGCGCCGTAAGGCAGGTCATCCCTGATTCTATGCCACTCCTCGCGCGCATTTCAGCCACCGACTGGATCGATGGCGGTTGGACGATGGAGGACAGTGTCGTTCTGGCGCGCGCATTGTCCGACGCGGGTGTCGATCTTGTCGACTGTTCCTCCGGCGGCAATCTGCGCATCGGTGCTACCAATTCCAGCCTTGGTCGAGGCCCAGGTTATCAGGTGCCTTTCGCTGAGCAGATACGCAAGGAAACCGGCATTCCGACTGCCGCCGTCGGCATGATCCGGACGCCGGAATTCGCGGAAGCCATATTGCGGGAGGACCGCGCTGATCTGATTTGCCTGGGCCGTCAGGCGCTGTTTGATCCGTTCTGGGCACATCATGCGGCCGAAGCGCTCGGCGTTAATCGCGATTTCTCCGGTTGGCCGCCGCAATATGGCTGGTGGCTCGAAAAATGGGGCCGGGCACTTTCGTCCAACGGCGAAAAGCCGATGGGACCGGAAGTGTTTCCCACCGCCGCTGCTGTGAAGAGCCAAGCTTCCGCCTGAACGGGAGAACTTAGGGAGGAAAAAGCATGGCAATGAAATTCTGGCACCAATCGGTCAATGAGTTGAGCCGAATTGACGCCTACAAGCGCGGTATAGAAGCCCATGCCCGCAGTTTGCTGGATGGTGAGGCTGAAGTGCATGTTCAGGGCTTACCGGAGGGTACTTACGGCGACCAGAGCCCAAGCGATGCGCTTGGCAACGCCTATCTCTATCATCGTGTGCTTGCACCCATCGTAGAGCAGGCTGTCGAGGCAGAGAAGCAGGGTTATGACGCCTTCATCATGGGGTCATTCAGCGAGCCATATCTGCGAGAGATGCGTACGGCTGTCGATATTCCGGTTGTCTCGCTGACGGAAGCTGCTCTGCTGACCGGTTGTTCGCTTGGTGGACAAATTGGTCTGATTTCGAACGCTCCGAATGTTGCCTACATGACCAAGCTCTCGGTGGCCAAGCATCATTTGGAAACACGGGTCCTGGAGGTCACGGCGCTATCGCCTGGCATGGATGAATATGAGCTAATTGCAGCGCGCGACGAGCCCGCTCAATTAATTGAAACGTTTACGGCAACTGCGCGGGAGCTAATCGCGCGGGGGGCGGAAGTTATTGTTCCTGCCGAGGGCGTGATGGCGGAAATTCTGGCACGCGAAGGCCTCAAACAGATCGACAAAGCGACAGTGCTGGATGTTTTCGCTGCGGCCTGGAGCCATGCCTTGAGCCTCGTGCGCCTGCGCAAGGCCGGTATGGGAACCAGCCGTGCCTGGCTTTACAGCCGCGGATAGGCGGTAGGGCGCACCGAAATAAAAAATTCGTCTTTTGGGAGAAGGACACTATGAAAATCGCAAGCCAGATTCTTGGTGACTACCTTGCCAGTTATTCCACATTGATACTGGAACGTTCCGTTCGGGAAAAGGCTTTGATCTGCCTGCTCGATTCATTGGGTTTGGCACTTGCGGCACGCACAGAACCCACTGCGCGGGCAGCGGTTGCTTTGTCATATCCGCTGGGTGAGGGTGCCCCCAATTCCGCGACCGCATGGATATCCGGCGCACGTTTTTCGGCAAGCGAAGCTGCCTTTGCCAATGGCGTCGCGGTTCATGCGCATTTTCAGGATGACACGGACCATGAATCCTGGACACATCCCGGCTCGCTTGTGCCGCCTGCTATTGTCGCGCTTGGTGAGCGCAACGGCGCGACGCTTGAAGATGTGCTCCGTGCGCTGGTCGCTGGCTATAGTGTGATTAACTGGCTCGGGCGTGATGAGGTCGTCGCGCGAAAACTGATTGCGCGCGGATTTCGCACCAGCCCAACCTTCGGCACTATTGCTGCTGCTGCCGGTAGTGCTGCTCTTCTCGGACTAAATGCCACAGAAGCAGGCTCCGCTGTTTCGATCGCTGCATCCACCACCGCAGGCACGTTAGAACCGGTTCGTGCTGGTGCCGATGAATGGCGTGTACAGAATGGCCGCGCAGCACAGGGTGGGCTGATTGCAGCCTGTCTTGCCAAGGCGGGCGTCATGGGCGCGCCGCAGGCTCTTGATGGTCCGAAAGGTTTTCTGGCCACAGTGGCCGGTATGGATGCCACCCCGGAAGTGTGGTCTCTACCGCCCGATCCGGCGATCATGAACTCCATACAAGCGAAACCCTACGCAACACTCGGGGACAACATGGCAGCAGCCATGGCTGCGCAGAAGCTCTACTTGGACAAAATCGATCCGCGCGAGATTGCTGACATCAAGGTGACGCTCTGGGAGCCATTCACGGCCTATCCAGGCACCAACTTTAAGGGCCCTTACGAACGTTTGGTTCAGACGCAGGCAAGCACCGCTTTTGCAGTGGCGACCATGCTGTCGCAAGGCGACATCACCTATGACATGGGCAATGAGCTGCGCAACGATCCGCTGGTCCTCGATCTGATCGCCAAGACGACTGTTATCCCCGACGCGGTTAACGGCGCGTGGGATTCGCTGCTGACGGTGACCATGAAGGATGGCAGTGAACGCGAAGCGCATTCTCAGGAAATGCCACGCAATCTGATCTATCAAACACAAGAACGTTCTCTGGAGGTGTTCGAGTGCAGGTTAACCGAGCTTGGAGGCCCGGTTGGTGTTGCGCGTGATCACGCCGCGAAACTATTCGCGGCGCTTGATGACGGAGCGAATATTCCGATTGCCGACGTTTTGCGTGACACGCTCGCATTGACCGGTAACCGATAGGATCGGAATACCAGATGACAAAAGGACCACTTCTATTCCATCCCTACCATGTGCGCGGCGTGACTCTGAAAAATCGCATCGTCGTTTCGCCCATGGGTACTTATTCGGCGGAAGACGGGTGCCTGACGCCCTTTCAGTTCGCGCATTATGAACGCATGGCCATGGGAGGCGCGGGTCTTGTCATCATGGAGCAGACTTTCGTGACCCGCGCCGGTCGTGTGAGCAACGGCGATCCCGGTCTTTGGTCCGACAGCCATATCGAGCCAATGGCGCGATTGGTCTCCGAGATGAAACGCTATGGCGCGAAAACTGCAATCCAGATCAGTCATGGCGGGCGCAAGGGCGGGCAACAGCGCGCGCACGAAGGTAACGGTCCGATTTCGGAGCGCAATCTGGCTGCAGGCGATATTCAGCTTTATCCGATGGGAGCTTCACCTATTCCGTTATCGGAAAACTGGCTAACGCCGGTCGAAATGAGCGAACAGCAGATTGATGGTATCGTTGATGCCTACGCAGCGGGTGCTCGTCGGGCTATTCTCGCAGGGTTTGATTTGCTCGAACTACATTTGGCGCATGGCTATCTGCTCCAGAGCTTTCTTTCGCCATTGGCCAATCAGCGCACCGACCGTTTTGGCGGTAATCTCGAAAACCGAATGCGCCTGCCCCTGATGGTGGTTGACCGGCTTCGCTCAATTATGCCGGATTCGATGCCGCTTTTTGCAAGGCTTTCGGTGACGGACTGGATCGACGGCGGCTGGACCGAAGACGAAAGTGTCGTGCTGTCCCGAGCGCTGAAGGCTGCAGGTGTCGATCTCATCGACTGTTCCTCCGGCGGCAATATGCGTGCTGGCGCGACTAACTCGAACCTGTCGCGGGGACCGGGCTATCAGGTAGCACTGTCTGAAAGACTGCGTCGCGAAGCAGGAATGCCAACCGCCGCTGTCGGTATGATCCGCACGGGTCAACATGCTGAAACCATTCTCCGCGAGGGCAAGGCCGATTTGATCTGTATTGGCCGCCAGATGCTGTTCAACCCTTTTTGGGTGCGCCACGTGGCCTGGGAGATGGGAGTGGAACGCGATTTTTCCAGTTGGCCTGAACCCTATGGTTGGTGGTTGGAAAAATGGTCTCGGGCCTTGGCGGCGAACAATGAGGACCCGCTTGAGCCTGAACATTTTCCCGAGGAAGTACGGTGAGTACGGGAGGACCAAATGCATTGGGGAAATGAACTTGCGACCATGCGCGGACGCTATGGTCAGCGTGTCGGCATCATTGATGTTGAGGGTAGTCATACAATCGCTGAGATCGTTGACCGTGCGGCGGGCATTGCCGATCGTCTGAGTGCGCTTGGCCTTGGTCCCGGCGATTTTATCGCAACGATTTTTCAAAATTCGATGCTGGCAGCGGCGGCAAGCTATGCCGTTGCGCTGACTGGAGCGACAGAGGTTCCGATTAATCCCGTACTCAGCCAGAAAGAGTTCGATCACGCGCTCTCCTGCACAGGTACTCGGATTGTGCTTCTCGACCGAGCGACAACGATGACGCTGACGCCGTGCGTTGCGGTGGAGGATGTGCGCAAATGCGCACCGCGCCCGCTGACGGCGGAAGGGTGGCCGGATGTGGAGCCGGAAACGCCGAGCCGTATCGTTTTCACAAGTGGCACCACGGGGCCTGCTAAGGGTGCTATCCACACGCATCTCGGACGCTGGACGGCGGGGCTTCTCTTGCGTTCGGTCCTTCCCACTCGTCCGGGCGCGCAAAACCGTATCCTCTTGATGACGCCCTTTTCGCATGGGAGTTCACTGCTGACCTTCGCTTATCTTGCCGAAGGCGCGAGCGTGCATCTGATGCATGGTGTGAATACAGCCGCCGTTCTGCCGCTTCTGGCGTCAGGTTCGATCACTGAAATGTTTGCGCCGCCGACAGTGCTCGCCAAGTTGACCGAGGCGTTGGAACAGACCGACAGCGCCAAGCCGCAATTGCATACGATACTGACGGGAACGGCTCCTCTGTCCCCGATGCTGTATCACAAGGCTGTTGCGCAATTTGGTGAGATCATCCGCGTCACCTACGGGAAAAGCGAGATGTTCAATCCAATCACCGTGCTCTCACCTCCCGAGACCGCCGAAGCCTATGCCGGAAACGCCAGCACCGATGAGGGGCTGTGCGTCGGCTGGGCGGCAACGGGCGTGCGGATTGAAATTCGCGACGATGGAGGTCGCGTACTTCGAGACGGCGAGTCGGGGCATATTTTCCTGCATAGCCCGCATATGTTTCGGGGCTACATCACGGTCAGCGGCCTGAAGATGCTTGCACCCGGCGAGTTTCACGATACCGGTGATCTAGGAAGGATTGATCAGACGGGCTGTCTTTTTCTCGTGGCACGCCAGTCCGACATGATGAAAACCGGCGGCTACAAAGTAGCCCCAGATGAGGTCGAGCGAGCGCTGGCCGCCGCACTTCCCGAAACCGAAATAATCGCGCTCGGCTTTCCGTCGGAATATTGGGGTGAAATCGTCACTTTGGTTGCCGAATGTCCACCATCGGATTGGCAGGAGCGTCTTGCCCCCGCGCTGGCCAGCATGACCTCTTACAAACGGCCAAGGCTTTTTGTCGCCATTGATGAGTTGCCGCGCAATGCAATCGGCAAACTGTCGCGCGCCGAGCTGCGCCGCCGGCTTGCGGAGCTTTACGACCTCATTGAAACGCCGCAACCGGAACTTGTCGGGAAAGGCAGGCAGATATGAGCGGCTTCGAACAGATACCAGCTATTTATCATCGCCCGCTAGGCGATATGTTGGTCACAACGCTTTGCGACGGCTACGTCGCCTACGACACTTTCGATATTTTCCGTGATGGCGATGCTGCACGGCTGGAACAGTTTCTGACCGCTGAGACACGGATCGCGCCTCCAGTTGTCTCAATCAACGCGTTTCTTGTCCAGCATGAAAGCCGGGTTATCCTTATCGACTGCGGTTCGGGCGACATCATGGGGCCAACTTGCGGGCGATTGCCGGAACTTCTCACACGGCTGGATATCGCGCCGGAAGCGGTTACTGACGTGCTTTTGACCCATATCCATCCAGATCATTCCAATGGTCTCACCAATCCGGAAACCGGTGCTAAACATTTTCCGCGAGCGGTTGTTCATGTTCATGAGGCGGAAATTCAGCATTGGTTCGATGACGAGGCAAAAGCTCGCGCTACGGAGCGCCAGAAGCGGGTTTATTTTGATGCTGGGCGCATTCAGATAACGCCTTATCTCGCTGATAACGTGCGAATTTTCAATGCTGAGTGCGAAGTTCTGCCTGGGATCGCTGCTGTTCCATCCGTTGGACATACGCCGGGACACAGTTGCTACATTCTGCGCTCCCGCAGTGAAGCAATGATCATTTGGGGCGACACTGTTCATGTGCCCGAGGTGCAGCTTGCCGATCCTGATGTTGGGATGATTTTCGACACCGATACGCCTGCCGCTGCTTTGTCGCGTCGCAGGATTCTGCAGCGCTGCGTCGATGAAGACCTTCTTGTTGGCGGAATGCATATCCACTTTCCCGGCTTTGCTCGTGTCAGGCGCGGATATGAAGGGGAGTATCGCTTCATTCAGGAACAATGGTTCCATGCAGAAATGGACAAGCCTGCCGAGCAAACTGGAGGAAACTGATCCGTGTCTATGATGAAAATCTGCCATGCTCCGGAACCGGGTGGGCCGGAAGCGCTGCGTTTTATGCAAGTGGAGCGCCCGACACCGACTGCAAATGAGGTGCTGATCCGTGTTGGCGCTGTGGGGGTCAATCGGCTTGATGCTATGCAGCGAACAGGTGTCTATCCACTACCTGCGGGCGCAAATCCTGTACTGGGCGTTGAATGCGGCGGTGAAGTTGTCGAAACGGGCGGCGATGTACCAAATTATCTACGTGGCAAGCGGGTTGCAGCTCTTCTTTCGGGCGGTGGTTATGCAGAATATGCAGTCGCCGACTGGCGGCATGTGGTTGTGGTTCCTTCAGACTGGGATGATGTGCAGGCAGCTGCAGTCATTGAAACATTCTGTACGGCCCATGAGACTTTATTCGAATTGTCGTGCCTTAAGGCAGGTGAGCGGGTACTGATCCACGCGGGCGGTAGCGCCGTCGGCAGTACTGCGATCCGCATGGCGCAACATGTAGAGGCAGAAATCGTTACCACCGTGGGGCGCGAGGACAAGGCGCGTCGCCTCCGCGATTGGGGTGTGGCACATGTTTTGAATTATCGCGAGGTCGATTTTGCCGAGGCAACCCGCGAGATCTACCCTGATGGCATCGATGTGATCGAAGACTTCGTCGGCCCCGCATATCTGGCGCGTCATATTGCGCTTTTACGCTGGCGAGGTCGAATGACATTCGTGGGACTGCTCAGCAACGGAAAGGCCGAGGCTGATGTGCCCGCCATTCTGACCAAGATGCTGCAGCTACGTGGTTTTACCCTGCGGCCGCATTCGGCAGACGAGAAAGCCGAAGTTGTCGAGCGTTTCCGCCAATGCTGGTTGCCGGTCCTCGCATCGGGTGCAATCGCGCCGACCATCCATGCAGTTTTACCCTTCAGTGACGCAATGGAAGCGCATCGCATGCTGGAAGCTGCCGACAATTTCGGCAAGCTGATCCTGAGCATGTAACGCTCCAGCAAAAGGTAGTTTGGAAATGTTGTTATCTCAAATTCAGGACGAGAACGAAGCGATCCGCGTTCTAGCACGGGAGGACGGCGAACCAGCGCGCGAAGTGCTTGGCGCGGCCAGCGTGCGCGAACTGGCGCTTGCTGCGGCCCGAAGCGGTAGGAGCCTCGTCGATCAGATCAAAGGACAAGGCTTCGGAGCGCAGTTTGAACCGGAAAGGCTGGCCGCCGATGGCCTCTACCTGCCGCCGATTACTCATTTCGATCCGGCACATTTGCATTTGACCGGCACGGGGCTCACCCATTTGGGATCGGCTGCGACCCGTGACAGCATGCATGCCAAGGTCATGACGGAAGAAGCCGAACTGACGGATTCCATGAAGATGTTCCGTATGGGCCTTGAAGGCGGCAAACCGTTGGCAGGTGAACCAGGCGTGCAGCCAGAATGGTTTTACAAAGGCAACGGCCACACTCTAGCCTCACCTGGTGCGGCATTGGTTTCGCCGGCATTCGCACAGGATTTCGGGGAAGAGCCGGAGATAGCGGGAATTTACGTTATCGCAGATGACGGTCGCCCGATGCGCTTGGGGTTTGCCGTGGCCAATGAGTTCTCCGATCATGTGACGGAGCGGGGCAATTATCTCTGGCTTGCCCATTCCAAGCTGCGTCCGGCATCCTTGGGACCGGAAATCCGGATTGGTGCTGCGCCTCTAGATATTCGGGGGACTAGTCGCATTCTGCGTGACGGCAGAGTTTTATGGGAAAAGCCGTTTTTGTCTGGTGAGGCGAACATGTCCCACACGATTGCTAATCTCGAATATCACCATTTCAAGTACGCGATTTTCCGCCAGCCGGGCGATGTTCATGTCCATATGTTCGGCACAGCCACGCTGTCATTTGCCGATAAAATTCACACCCAACTAGGCGATGTTTTCGAGATCGTAGCTGAAGGGTTTGGCCATCCTCTGCGCAATACGGTTGCCGTTGAGCCAAGCTATAGTTTGCAGGAACTGGCTGCTGTTGAACTTTAAGCAAGGCGTGAAGTAACCGGCTGGAAGATCAGAAAGGACCCACTATGTCCAAGAAGAAATGCGCGATCATCGGTTCCGGCAATATTGGCACGGATTTGATGATCAAGGTGATGCGCACGTCGAAGAATATCGAGATGGGCGCAATGGTCGGCATCGATCCGAATTCGGATGGTCTGGCACGCGCCGCACGGCTCGGCGTTCCGGTCACCCATGAAGGCATCGACGGGCTGATGCGTATGCCGGAATATCGCAATATCGATATCGTGTTCGATGCAACCTCGGCCAAGGCGCATCTGCATAATGACGCGCTGTTGCAGAAAGACGGCAAGAAGGTCATCGACCTGACGCCTGCCGCCATCGGCCCCTTCACCATTCCGGCCATCAATGGCGACGCCAATATCGACGAGCCCAACGTCAACATGGTCACATGCGGTGGTCAGGCGACGATCCCGATGGTCTATGCCGTCAAGCGCGCAACCGACCGCGTGGTCTATGGCGAAATCGTCGCTTCGATCTCGTCGCGTTCGGCTGGTCCCGGCACCCGCGCGAATATCGATGAATTTACCGAAACCACGTCGAAGGCGATCCGTGATCTGGGCGGTGCCGAACGCGGCAAGGCGCTGATCATTCTCAACCCTGCCGAACCGCCGCTCATCATGCGCGATACGGTGTTTGTTCTGTCGCAAGGCGGCAGCCGCGAAGCCATCGAAGCTTCGATTACCGAAATGGTCAAGACGGTTCAGGCCTATGTGCCGGGCTATCGCCTGAAGCAGAAAGTGCAGTTCGAAGTCATCGGCGATAATGCGCCCGTTCGCGTGCCGGGCATCGGGCTCGTATCGGGTCTCAAGACGACCATCCTGCTCGAGGTGGAAGGCGCTGCACATTATCTGCCTGCCTATGCCGGCAATCTCGACATCATGACATCCGCTGCATTGGTCACCGCCGATCATTGGGCAGCAAAAGCGCTTGCCAAGGAGGCTGCATAATGGCCCGCTCCAATCCCGATAAGCTCTATGTTCAGGATGTCACGCTGCGCGACGGCATGCATTCGATCCGCCATCAATACACGCTGAAGGATGTCGTCGTGATTGCGAAGGCGCTGGATGCAGCCAAGGTGGACGCGATTGAAATCACCCATGGCGACGGCCTTGCCGGTTCGACTTTCAATTACGGTTTCGGCTTGCATGACGATGTCGAATGGATCGGCGCGGTTGCCGACGCCTGCGAGCATGCCCGCGTCACCGTGCTGCTCATTCCGGGCATTGGCACGGTGCATGAGCTGAAGGAAGCCTATGATGCCGGTGCACGCTCGGTTCGCGTTGCGACCCATTGCACCGAGGCCGACGTGTCGCGCCAGCATATCGAGGCCGCGCGGGAACTGGGCATGGACACTATCGGCTTCCTGATGATGTCGCATATGGCCGAGCCCGAAAAGCTTGTCGAACAGGCGAAGCTGATGGAAAGCTATGGCGCGGAATGCGTCTATGTCACCGACTCGGCAGGCGCGCTGTTGCCCGAACAATATACGCTTCGCGTGAAGGCGCTGCGCGATGCGCTACGGCCTGAAACTGAAATCGGCGTTCACACCCACCACAATCTGACGCTCGGCGTTGCCAATGCCGTTGCCGGTATCGAAGCGGGTGCTGTTCGCGTTGACGCATCGCTGGCGGGCATGGGGGCAGGGGCGGGCAATGCGCCGCTTGAAGGTCTGATCGCCGTTCTCAACCGCAAGGGCATCGATACGGGTTGCGACCTCTATGGCCTGATGGATGCTGCCGATGATCTGGTGCGTCCGTTGCAGGACCGTCCAGTGCGCGTGGACCGTGAAAGCCTTTCGCTCGGCTATGCGGGCGTCTATTCGAGCTTCCTGCGTCATGCGGAAAACGCCTCGAAACTCTATGGCGTCGATACGCGTGAAATCCTCATCGAACTTGGCAAGCGCCGCATGGTCGGCGGCCAGGAAGACATGATCATCGACGTCGCGCTCGACATTCTCAAAAACAAGGCCGCGTAAAGCAATGAAGTGTCCAATGCTCGACTGAAAAATAGTAGCGATACGAGTCAAAGTGATAAGCGAATTCTACAGAAAGATGGGGCATTCGAAGTTCATGAAGTGTGACTTGAACTGGCTTGACCAGTCGGATCAGAGTTATTGCATGCCTTATAACAATGGTGAACTACAGTGAAAGGAAACATATGGCAAAAGTGGGGTTTTGCCATATGTTATGCTGATCGCTGACAGTTGGATTTGCGCTTTATAGCAGACATTACAGTAAAATATATACGCACTCCAAAGCGGCCATTGCGCTTTTTTGCTGCAAACGGCCCCATTGCGGCCATTCAAAATGATTAGTCATGGCACTTTCAGATAATAGAATCTGCTTCACTTCTGACTAGTGTTTTCCCTCTTTTGTAGATCAATGAAAGCTAAATAGATCGCCGTATTTATAACGAATGGCTTTGCCCACTTTTCGATAAGGTAAGTTCTCAATGCCCTGTACCCGCTAGTTAGCTAGGGTCTTTGGACTTAAACCTAATACACTGGCGGCTTGCTCAGATGTCAGTAGATGGTCAAGCTCATAATTTGTTGAGGGCAGGGGATGTTCTCGAGGACTGTCAGTGTGCGTCGCGAGAAAGCTTAATGACATATTGTATTTTCGAACAAGGTGCTCGGTGAGGCTGAGATAGAGCTGCTCAAGGCTAGGCTGCTCGTTTTTGTATCTGGCTTTTTCGCCATTTATTTGAGCTCACATAACAACGGAGGGTGTCCGACTACGAAAGGTGTCAGAACTTGTTGATAACATTACAACAAGATTAGTCGAGTTCGGCAATGCAGAAATTGACAAGCATTAATTCTAACGACGTGCGGCTCAGGTGGTTTCTGTGTGTTCCAGAACCTTTTTCCACAGGGATTTTATGCTGCTTGATAAGACAGTTTTGCCGAGCAGATTACGTGTAGCGAAGGTGATTGCTATTTGATTGCTAGCATCAATATGGTGAAAACGAAAACTAGCTAAGTCATTGATTTTATGGTGCCGCTTAGGTGACTCGAACACCTGACCCCATCATTACGAATGATGTGCTCTACCAACTGAGCTAAAGCGGCCCGGAACATTGCGTTCCAATTTCCCGAAGGAAGCCAACCATTTCTGGCTGGACGGTGCGCTGATAACCAAAAGCATGGAGGAAAGCAAGGCCCAAATCAAACAATATGTATGTTTGTTCAAAAGGTTTCACGCCATGCCTATCGCGAGAGCCTGACACTGCGCAAGCGAGTCGGTTTTGCGAGATGGAAGTTATGGTAGTTTCGTCGGGCATATGGAGTGCTGACACCCCGCCGGCCGTCGAAGCCGACGCGGTGTCGTGAAAATCAGAGAATCACGCGCCCGCGCAAAGGTGCTGGCGAGCCTCCTTGTATTCACGCTCGAGCCGGTCGATCAGTTGTCCGGCAGGAGCCACTTCGCGGATAGCGCCGATGCCCTGACCGCAGCCCCAGATATCCTTCCATGCCTTGGCGCCGTCCTGCTGCGCCTTGTCGAAGTCCATCTTGGAAGGATCAGCCTCCGGAAGGTTGTCCGGGTCGAGGCCCGAATTAGCGATGGACGGCTTCAGGTAGTTGCCTCCAATGCCCGTGAAATAGTTGGAGTAGACGATGTCGGATGAATTCGAGTCGACGATCATCTGTTTATAGGCATCTGTCGCGCGCGCTTCTGTCGTGGCGATGAAGGGCGAGCCGATATAGGCAAGATCGGCGCCCATGGCCTGCGCCGCAAGGATGGAGCCGCCATTGGCGATGGCGCCGGAAAGGAGCAAGGGTCCATCGAACCAGGAGCGGATTTCCTGCACAAGTGCGAAGGGCGATAGCGCGCCCGCATGGCCGCCCGCACCGGCAGCAACTGCGATGAGGCCGTCCGCACCCTTGCGGATTGCTGAATTGGCGTGGCGGTTGTTGATGACGTCATGAAGGACGATGCCGCCATAGGAATGGATCGCGGCATTCACTTCCGGCACTGCACCGAGCGAGGAAATGACAATCGGCACCTTGTACTTCACACAAAGGCCGAGATCGTGCTCAAGCCGCTTGTTGGAACGGTGCACGATCTGGTTGACCGCGAATGGCGCGGATGGCCGGTCGGGATTGGCCTTGTCGTAAGCGGAAAGGCCTTCCGTAATCTCTGCCAGCCATTCATCAAGCTGCGCTTCAGGGCGGGCATTGAGCGCAGGAAAAGAGCCGACGACACCTGCCTTGCACTGCGCCATCACCAGAGCCGGATGGGAAATGATGAATAGGGGAGCACCAACCACCGGGATGCGCAGTCTGCTTTTCAGAATATCCGGCAAGGCCATCTTCAACCGTCCTCCTTGATTGACGTTTGCGTAAACGTAATAGTTTTAGCAGCTCTTTGTCCAACGGCAATATCAAAAGCGTGCGAGCCAGCTTGTCGATAGGGTCTGCCCCGCTGTCGTTGAAAAGCTTGACAAGGCGTGTCGAAAGTCAGCCGATGTGCATGTTTTGGAAGCATAGGGGCGCTGCTTCTGCCGAAAATGCCCATTGGGAGGGAATCGCCTGCACACTTCAGGATGTCTTGCTCACCCGCAACGGGCGCAGTTTGATCCTGTAACGCTATACGGATGGGGGAAAACCGCATTCAGAGTTAATATTAGGTGTCTCCGACATGCTTATCAGCTAGTCAAAGCGGGTGATGAACAGGTAAATGCCTTGATTCAGACGTTAATTTCGCTGAGGCTTATGAAATCGTCTGTATCGGGGACCGCTTGCTCCTGTTGGGGGCGTGACAAGATGGCGGGAAGAACGAACAAGGGAAGAGCAGCCTTTGGAAAGTATTGAGCGCGCGATCAGGAATGCATTTGCCAAGGCGGATGCGCATAATCCGGCGACCCGCCAGCGAATTTATGAATCCGCCTGGGGTGCGCATGAGCGCGCTCTTGCGACGAACACCGCGCTCAGCGATGCGCAAAAGGAAGAGCGTCGTCAGAAACTGAAGGATGCAATCTCTCGTATTGAACAGGAATTCAAGACCGGCAGCAGCACGGAAGATCGTCGCGAGCCGTCGCTCGGCGCTTCGTTCAGAGAAGACCCGGTGCTTGGCGGCAGGGCGGAAGAAGCATCGCCCGCACTCGACACCGGCGATATTCGTGCGACCTCGCGGCAGAAGAAGCGCAGCAGTGCCGACCTTGGTTATGAGGGCGGCGTGTCGCGCAAGGACCGCAGGAAAAAGAAACGCCATTCACCTTTCTACAGCTACGGTATACCGGCGCTCGTACTGGCTGTCGCCGCTTTCATCGGTTATTCGCTCTATAACAGCTTTATCGATTTGAGCCGTGGACCGGCGAATAATCCGCTGCATAGCGACGGCAATATTGCGCCCTTGAAGGAAGGCGAGGAGCCAGGCGGGCTGAAGTGGATAACCATCTTCCAGCCGTCAGAGGCGACACGCATGTCGGTCAAAGGACGTGCGACGGCTGAAATCAAACAGGAAGGCACGCGCAGTTTTGCCCGCATCCAGTCTTCCGGTGCCGAAGATACGGTTACATTTGACGTCGGTGAAGGCATCTTGAATCAGTTGGAAGGCAAGAAGGCGACCTTCAACATCGTGGCACGCACCGATGATGGCAAGACGACCCAGATGTCAGTCAATTGCGATTTCGGCAGTCTTGGCGACTGTGGACGCAGGCGCTATGACGTGCGCGATTCCATTAGCGACTTCCTTTTTGACATGACTGTTCCGTCCGGTCAGAAGGCGGGTCGCGCGGGCACCATCACCGTCAACTCTGATCTCAGCGGTTCCGGCAAGCCGGTCAACATCTATGAGATCCGCGTTTCGACGGCGGCTGATTAAAGCGCATTCCGAAAAGAGTGAAACGCCTACGCAGGGAAATCAGTTCACTGGACTGATTTCTGATCCTGCTTCGATCAGATAAAATGCGCATAAAAAACAAAAGGTTAGAGCGCTTTTCGATCTGCTTCAATCAGATCGGCGCTCTCGTCAGGTCAGCAGCTTTTCCAACGTTTCAAGCCGATCCGCTTCGCGGGGCGGTTTATCCCACCGAAGCCGCGAAAAACGCGGAAAGCGCATGGCGACACCTGATTTGTGGCGCGTGGAACGGTTGAGGCCTTCGAAAGCGACTTCTACCACAAGCCCATGATCGGGTTCGGCGCGGACAGACCGGACCGGTCCGAAGCGCTCGGTGGTATTCTCGCGCACGAACTTGTCCAGCAATTTCAGTTCTTCGTCCGTAAAGCCGAAATAGGCTTTGCCAACCGGAACGAGCACCGGCTCGTCTTCCGGTCCCGTCCAGACGGCAAAGGTGAAATCTGAATAATAGCTGGAGCGCTTGCCGTGCCCACGCTGGGCATAGACAATCACGGCATCGACGGTAAAGGGATCGCGCTTCCATTTGAACCATGGCCCCTTGGGGCGTCCGGGCAGATAGGTGCTGTCGTGACGCTTCAGCATCACGCCTTCGATGACGGGATGGGGTGGATTGGAGCGAAACTCCGCCAGTTCCTGAAAGTCGCCAAAGGGCAGGACGGGTGAGAGATCAAAGCGGCGCGGATCGAGCCTGCCGACGAAATTTTGCAGGCGGGCGCGGCGCTCGGAAAAAGGCAAGGTGCGCAAATCGCTGCCTGTCTGCTGGTTTCCTTCCTGCAGCAGATCGTAGGCGCGCACGAAAGCCGGATAGTCGCGTAACTGCTTCGCGCTCACGGTCTTGCGGTTCAGTCGTTGCTGGAGATCGGAAAAAGTGGCTGTTTCTATGCCGGTTTCGCCATGATGACCGACGAGCAGTTCGCCATCGATTGCGCCTTCGAAATCCATAGCTTCCAGAATATCCGGGAATGCGCCGGAAATATCGTCACCGGTGCGCGAATAGAGGCGGCGCACGCCACCTTCCGAAACCGCCTGCACGCGAATGCCGTCCCATTTCCATTCTGCACTGTAGGCAGGCGCCTCGAGCGAGGAGAGGTCAGCTTCATCGAGGGCAGTTGCCAGCATGACCGGGCGGAAGGGTGCGGCTGCGGTGGCGGCAGGTTTTTCACCACGGCCTTCCAGCCAGGCGAAAAGCGCCTCATAGGGTGATGACTGGCCGTGCCAGAGTTCCTCGATTTCCACGACGTTGACGCCGCCGAAATCAGCAAGGGCCTGTTTGGCCAGACGGGCTGAAACCCCGACGCGCAAACCGCCGGTAACGAGCTTCAACAGCGCGTAGCGTTCAGAAATGCCGAGCAGATCGAGCCATCCTGCCACGAGCATGGGGCCTTCGCGACGCGAAGCATTCTGCAATTCGTGCACCACGATCCCAAGTGGCAGATTTGCGCCGGGCGCGGTTTCGCTCGGACCGGGCCAGATAAGCGAAATCGTTTCGGCGAGGTCTCCCACATAATCATAGGAATAGGCAAAGAGTGTAGGATCGGTGCGCTCGGCTATCAGCGCCCGCAGCATGGCGGGTTTCACGCTTTGCAGTTCGAGATCGCGCGTGATTGCCGCCAACGCCAGACCGCGATCCGGGTCGGGCGTGGTGCGGAAATAGTCGACAAGCAGCCGAAGCTTGCCGTTACGCTGCGGTGTCAGAACCAGTCGGTCAAGAAGTTCAGCGAAGGCACGCATCAATCGCCCTCGTCTTCATAGCCGACGAGATGCAGCGGCTTTGCCGGTATGTTCTGCAGCTCGCACCAGCGAACGAGCGCTTCCTCGCGCCCATGGGTGACCCAGACTTCGGCGGGTGCGATTTCCGTTATGGTCGCGGTCAGTTCATCCCAGTCGCAATGGTCGGAAATGATGAGCGGCAGCTCCACGCCCTGTTGTTTGGCGCGCTGGCGGATGCGCATCCAGCCGGAGGCGAATGCCGAAATGGGATCGGGGAAACGCCGTGCCCAACGGTCGGAAAAGGCCGAGGGCGGGCCGACGATGATCTTGCCTGCAAAATCCGGCTGTGCTTCGTCACGTTCCAGGGTTGCTGGTTCAAGGGGGCCGAGATCGATACCTTGCGACTGGTAGTAATTGCAGATCTTTTCCAGCGCACCATGAATGTAGATCGGTTCTGAATAGCCAGCATTGCGTATGAGTTTGATGACACGCTGTGCCTTGCCCAGCGAATAGGCACCGACAAGGTGCGCGCGTTCAGGAAATTGCCGGATTGATCTGAGAAGCGTCGCGATCTCGTGTGACGCATCCGGATGACGAAAGACCGGCAGCGCAAAGGTTGCTTCGGTGATGAAGACATCACAGGCGACAGGCTCAAAAGGCGCGCAGGTCGGATCGGCTGCGCGCTTGTAATCGCCGGAAGCGACAATGCGGGTTCCCGCCTTCTCCACTGCGATCTGGGCCGAACCGAGCACGTGGCCTGCGCCATGAAAACTCACCCGGACACCGTTGATCGTAAGGGTTTCACCGAGGCTTATCGGTTGGGTCGTTTCCGCGAAGTTTGCGCCGTAGCGCAGCGCCATGATGTCGAGCGTTTCGGGCGTTGCCAGCACATGAGTGTGGCCGGAGCGTGCATGATCGGAATGCCCGTGGGTGATGAGCGCGCGTTCGACCGGGCGCACAGGGTCGATGTAGAAATCGCCGGGCGGGCAATAAAGGCCTTTGGGGGAGGAACAGAGAAGCTGGTTGAAACGCATGGTTTCAAGATAGGTCATGAAGTTTGCGCCGAAAAGGGAGGGAGCCCTTTGCTGCTGACAAAATGAGAACAAAAGTGAACAAATGCCTTGGCGACCCGCTTTGCTGCGATTAGATTGACGGCGTGACACTGAACCTGAAGCCCGCCGCCGCGTCTGCCGCTTTCCCCTTGCCGGACCGTTTTCTCGAATGGTTTGCGGCCAAGGGCTGGTCGCCGCGCGCGCATCAGCTTGAGCTTCTGGCTCGTGCCGAACAAGGGCAATCCACGCTCCTGATTGCGCCCACAGGGGCAGGCAAGACGCTGGCCGGGTTTTTGCCAGCGCTGGTCGATCTTGAGCGTCAAGGTCGCAAGAAACCGGGAATGGCAAGACGCGGTGTTCACACGCTTTATATCTCGCCGTTGAAGGCTCTGGCCGTCGATATCCATCGCAATCTCACGGTGCCGGTCGAGGAAATGGGCCTCGACATCACCATCGAGACCCGGACCGGTGACACGCCCGCGCACAAACGCCAGCGGCAGAAGCTGGCGCCGCCGGATATTCTGCTGACGACGCCAGAGCAGCTTGCACTGTTAATCGCTTCCAAAGGCGCGGAACAATTCTTCAAGGGTTTGCGCTACGTGGTGCTGGACGAATTGCACTCGCTGGTGATTTCCAAGCGCGGGCATTTGCTGGCGCTCGGGCTGGCGCGGCTGCGCCGTCTGCAACCGCAATTGCAGACGATCGGCCTTTCCGCCACGGTGGCTGAGCCCGATGAACTGCGCCGCTGGCTGGTGGAACAGGACGGCACCGGACCCATGGCTGGTCTTGTGACGGTGGATGGCGGTGCCAAGCCAGAAATCACCATTCTCGATTCCGATGAGCGGGTGCCATGGTCTGGCCACTCCTCGCGCTATGCGATTCCCGATATTTATGAGGCGATCCGCCAGCATCGCACGACGCTTCTGTTCGTCAATACGCGCAGTCAGGCGGAAATGTTGTTTCAGGAGCTCTGGCGGGTCAATGAGGACACGCTGCCGATAGCGCTGCATCATGGCTCGCTCGATGCCAGCCAGCGCCGCAAGGTCGAGCAGGCCATGGCCGCCAACACATTGCGGGCTGTGGTCGCGACCTCGACACTGGATCTCGGGATCGACTGGGGCGATGTCGATCTGGTCATTCACGTTGGTGCGCCGAAGGGGGCGAGCCGCCTTGCGCAGCGCATCGGCCGCGCCAATCACCGCATGGATGAGCCAAGCCGGGCCATTCTCGTGCCCGCCAATCGCTTCGAGGTGATGGAGTGTCGTGCCGCACTCGACGCCAATTATCTGGGCGCACAGGATACGCCGCCCCTGATCGACGGGGCGCTGGATGTGCTGGCGCAACATGTGCTCGGTATGGCCTGTGCCGAGCCTTTCAACGCCGATCAGCTTTATCGTGAGGTGCAGAGTGCAGCGCCTTATTCGAACCTTCCGCGAGATACATTCGACCGCATTCTTGATTTCGTGGCGACCGGTGGCTACGCGCTCAAGACCTATGAGCGGTTTGCGAAAATCCGCAAGACCGTAGACGGCACGTGGCGGGTATCCAATCCACGCATCGCGCAGCAATATCGGCTCAACATCGGCACGATTGTCGAAGCGCCAGAGCTGAATGTGCGACTTACTCGTGGCGGCAAGGGCGGAAATGCGCGCGGTGGGCGTGTTCTGGGGCGGATCGAAGAATATTTCCTTGAGACACTGACGGCTGGCGACACATTCCTGTTTGCCGGAAAGGTGCTGCGGTTTGAAGGCATCCGCGAGAACGAATGCATCGCTTCCAATGCTGCCGGGCAGGATGCCAAAATTCCTGTCTATGCAGGCGGCAAGTTTCCACTTTCCACCTATCTCGCCGCGCAGGTGCGCGCGATGCTTGCCGACCGCACGCGCTGGCAGTTTTTGCCGGAACAGGTGCGGGAGTGGCTTGAAGTGCAGCAGTGGAAATCCGTGCTGCCAGCAACTGACGAGCTGTTGATCGAAACCTTTCCGCGGGGCAATCGCTTCTACATGGTCGCCTATCCGTTTGAAGGCAGGCTGGCGCACCAGACGCTCGGCATGTTGCTGACACGCCGTCTGGAACGCATGGGCGCACATCCGCTCGGCTTTGTCGCTACCGATTATTCGCTGGGGCTTTGGGGCCTCAAGGATATGGGCGCGCTGATCAGCACCGGAAAACTCAATCTCACCCGACTGTTCGACGAGGATATGCTGGGGGATGATCTTGAAGCCTGGCTCGATGAAAGTTACCTTTTGAAACGCACTTTCCGCAATTGTGCCGTGATTTCAGGGCTTATCGAGCGTCGTCATCCGGGACAGGAGAAAACAGGCCGTCAGGTTACGGTTTCCACCGATCTGATCTATGACGTGCTGCGGACCCATGAGCCGGACCACATATTGCTGCAGGCGACGCGCGCGGACGCGGCGACCGGGCTGCTGGATATCAAGCGTCTTGGCGACATGCTGGCGCGCGTGAAAGGTCATCTGCTGCACAAGCCCCTCGACAGGATTTCTCCGCTGGCACTGCCTGTGATGCTCGAAATCGGGCGTGAGCGTGTGGCAGGTGAGGGCGATGAAATGCTGCTTGAAGAGGCCGCGGACGACCTGATCAGAGAGGCTATGCAATGAAGACTGCAGTGTGGGGAAATGGTGAAGCTTACAGTCTGGCCCATACGCAAGTGCGTGGTGTCGCGACTGTGTGCGATCCATCCGGCGCGGTGTTCCTGCCCGACCTGCATATGCTCATCGTTTCCGACCTGCATCTGGAAAAAGGCTCATCCTTTGCCCGACGCGGCCAGCTCATCCCGCCCTATGACACCGCAGCGACGCTTGACATGCTGGCGCTGGCAATCGCGCGCTATCAGCCGCGAACCGTCATCAGCCTCGGTGACAGTTTTCACGATGCGACGGCCAGCGAGCGCCTGCCGTCGCTTTATGCCATCCGTCTGAAATCGCTGATGGAGCATCGCGACTGGTTCTGGATTACCGGCAATCACGATCCGGATCGCCCGGTTGACCTGCCGGGCGATTGTGTGGAGGAACTGGCAGTCGGGCCGCTTGTTTTCAGGCATGAACCATCGCGCAAGGCCGGGCAGGGCGAGATTGCAGGCCACCTTCATCCGGCGGCCCGCATCGTGCGGCGCGGACGATCGGTGCGCCGCCCCTGTTTTGTGAGCGACGGCGAAAGGCTCATCATGCCTGCTTTTGGAGCCTATACGGGTGCGCTGAATATTCTGGATCGCGCCTTTCGAGGGCTGTTCACTGAGGAGACCCTGCGCGCCTATATGCTGGGTCAGGGCAAGGTCTACCCGATAGCGCGCGGTGCGCTTTACAGTGGTTAATCCCTGCGGAACAGAATGCGCCCGAACCAGCCGGTGAAAACGGCGAGGAAAACGGCGAAGAGGCCGTAGAGAAAGCTGTTTTGATGGGCGGCATCATAGATGCTCTGTTCAAAACCTGCCTTGACGATTTCCAGACTGGCATTGGCTTCACGCAGAAAAACACCGTTGCGAAATAGAAGCGCCCTGGCCTTGTGGCGCCCCACCGGTACATTGGCGGGCAGGTTCAACGTGGCGCGAAACAGGGTGCGGGAAATGAACTCCACGCCCCCTATGCGCTGTGTGTAGAGGCCCTGCCGGATTTTCATCTCGCGCAGTTCGTTGCCGAATGTCGGGATATTGCCTGACAGGCTGCCCGCATCTTCCGGGACGAGATAGAAGTTGCGCACGCCAACCGAAAGCTGCCGATAGATTTTCTCTTCGGTAATGTCCTGCAGATTGCGGGTGGAGGCCAGCGAATAGGAGAGTGGCACGCCCATGAAGGTTTCCGAATCCGCATTGACCCAGACACCGAGATAACGGTCCTTCTTGCGCACCACGAGGTCGCGCGAAGGGCCTTGCAGCACGACGATGATGTCGTAACGGCCCTGCCGCTGGATCATCGGGTCGGCATTGTCGAGCGCGCCGAATATGGTGAGATCGGTGCCGCCAAAATTCGATGTGATGGCGATGGTTTCGGTTGAGAGCCCGATCTCGATGGTTTCATCGGCGGGGTTCTGCAATTGCGGAACCGTGTTGCCGTTACCGCTGGAATCGACCTGCGCCAGCGCACTTCCCGTCATTAGAAGGAACATCAATGCGGAGGAAAACGTGAGGCTCCGCATGTCAGATATCCGCAATCGAGATGGAAAAAAGATTGTCGGGTCGTACAAACAGGCCAAAGGCGAGACGCAGGCCAACGGCAAGCACCAGAAGCGCCAGCAGAAGGCGCAATTGTTCGCCGCGCAGTTTCTGTCCAGCGCGCGCGCCATATTGCGCGCCGATAACGCCGCCAACCATCAGCAGGAAAGCAAGCACGATGTCGATGGACTGGTTGGTTGTCGCCTGCAGGACGGTTGTGAATGCAGTTACAAAGGTGATCTGAAACAGCGAGGTTCCCACGACCACATTGGTTGGAACATGCAGCAGATAGATGAGCGCTGGCACCATGATGAAGCCGCCGCCGACACCCATCACGGAGGAGAGAAGGCCGATGAAGAAGCCGATGCCGAGCACAGGAATGATGCTGACATAGATGGTGGATGCCCGAAATCGCATCTTGAATGGCAGACGATGTATCCACGTGTGCTGGCCGGAGCGCCGCACGGCACCAGCCTGCCCCTTTTTTACGCGGCGCAATGCACGCACGCTTTCCACCAGCATCAATCCGCCGACAGTGCCGAGAAAGAAGACGTAGAGTATGGAAACGATCAGGTCCAACTGGCCGAGATCGCGCAGCCACGAGAATACGAAGATACCAACGAGCGAACCCAATATACCGCCCGCCACAAGAAACAGGCCCAGCTTGATATCGAGCGTTCGACGTTTGAAATGCGCAAGTGCCCCCGAAACCGACGAGGCTATGACCTGATTGGCACCGGTGGCGACCGCGATTGCAGGTGGAATGTTATAAAAGATCAGAAGCGGTGTGATGAGAAAACCACCGCCAACGCCGAACAATCCGGACAGAAAACCCACGGCAGCGCCCATGCCGAGGAGAACCAGCATGTTCACCGATAATTCCGCAATGGGAAGGTAAATACCCAATTCCGAACCCGGCTTTCACGAACGCATGACATACATCTGCTTGCGGTTGCGCTTCTCCGCAAGATGTCTCACCCTACAAAAACATCTCCGGCAAAATTATGAAACGGTTCTGAGCGCGGAAATGCATGAAAACAAGTAGTTAGGCTTAACTCGAACTTTGAGTTTCAACCGGACCACTTCTCACAATGTCTTGCTCTGTCGCCGTCGCGGAGTCAAACGCCGATTGCCGATAAAGTCATATCGCGGAACTCTATTTGAGGAAAAAAGCAGGGTGTTGTTTAAGAACAACAAAAAGAGCCGTGAACAGTGTTGAAAACAGTCGCTGCCGGTATAATCCCACAGAATATATAGGAAATACATGAGCGAAACTTGGCCGCGATGCACTGTTAATCAATCGGTCGCGTTTTGGCGGTTGCTGATGACGATATTGATATCTTCTTTCGGCGTGATGAGGGAATGGGCTGACGACGGATAGAACTGTGCGCGGATTGAGATGTTGTCGGACATTTTACTGTCGGTCAGGGTGCCGCTCTTTATGATATAAAGATAAGGATTGGTCAGGTTCACACTGAAGTTTCCGGCAAATCGGCTGCCGGACTTGAAGCCGAAGCAGTTCATGCTTTCTGCATAATAGCTGCCATTCATCACATTCCATTCCTCCATAGGGCTGGAACGCGTCAAACAGGTCTTTTTGCCATCGGGGGTGGTGAAGTTCGCGTTGAACGACACAGCTATGAATATATTCTTCAGCTCGAAACTGCCGGATACAACCTTGAAAATGGATTTGTAGGGATGAATATCCTCCGCGGGGACAAGTTGCTTGTCGCCGGAGGAAATTTCAAAGTCGATCGCATCTCCCTGGAACCCCTTGATATCCTTGTCCAGTGCGAGGGGAATTTTCGCGATGATACCGTTTTCCATGTCGTTGTTTACGTGCAAGAGCATCGTCCATCCCCTCGTTGATAGGGCATAGATAATAAGGCTCAACGAGTCGATTCAACCTGTCACTTCTTTCAGACCTTTATGTTTGAAAAGCAAAAAGGGTGGCGTAGGCCACCCTTTCGGAAATCTTTTAGTTTCAGTATTTTACTTGTTCTTCTCAAGCAGAAGCTGAACCAGTTTCTGGTCAACGTCGCCGGTAGGCTTCTGGCCATTTGCCTTCTGGAATGCAGCAATTGCGGTGCGGGTCTTGCCGCCCATCAGACCATCGGCTGAACCAACGTCATAGCCGTTTTTCTGAAGAATAAGCTGGATGTTGCGAACCGCCTTCTTCATATCCACCGAGCCGGTAGTAAGCGGTTTGCTCTCGGCCCATGCATCCGGTACGTCGATGGAATTGGTTGCCTGGTCGAGCGGTTTGGCCTTCCAGAGCTTGACCGTGTCCTGGGCGCGTTCGAGCTGTTCCGGCTTCAGGGCCTTGGCAATCTGGTCACGCTTGTCGGCAGCATCCTTGTCGCCAGCATTGGCGGCGAGCGAGAACCATTTGTAGCTCTCTTCCAGATTGGCTGGCATTCCCAGCCCCTTGGCAGCAAGGATGCCGAGGTTGAACTGGCTGTCCTTCACACCGAGTTCTGCAGCGTCGGTGAACCAGCGCACTGCGGAAGTATTGTCCGGGTTGCCATTGGCACCGGTTGCGAAAAGGACGGCAAGATTATGCATCGCGCTTGCATTGCCCTGCTGCGCCGAGAGCTGATACCAGGTCTTGGCCCTGTCGAGGTCGCGAGGCATGCCAAGGCCCTTTTCATTGAAGTTGCCGAGGCGATATTGCGCCGGTGCGAAACCCTGACTTGCGGAAATCTCGTACCATTTCGCCGCCTTGGCAAAGTCGGCGGCAACGCCGCGGCCTTCCATGTAGCGGTTACCGACTTCGAAGAGGGCGCGAGCATCGCCCTTGGCCGCAGCTTCGCGAAGTGCTGCCGGACCGGCTTCTTCCGGCACGGGCGGAATAGCGGCCTGAGGCTGTGCGGCAGCTTCGGTCGATGCTGCCGTTTCCACGGGTTTCACCGGATTGGCGGCTGTAGCAGCAGGCTGTTCGACCTGTGTGGGGATTTCCACCGCTGCCTGTTGCTCATCTGCTTGTGCCGGGGTTTCTTCCTGCGCAACTTTCTCCGCACGCGGTTCCGTAACCGGAGGCACTGTTGCGGGGGCGGGCTGCTCGAGCGCAGGTGTCGTGTCTGATGCGATCTTCGCAGCGATTTCGTCGGCTGGTGCAGGTGTGCTGTCGGTGGCAGTGCTGTCGATCTGCGGCGGCGCTGTATCGATTGCCGATTCCACCGGTTCGTCGCGGTTGAGGAAGGCAGAGCCGATTTGCAGACCGGCCATAGCGATCATCACGGCACCGATTGCCATCAAAATGGGTTTGCGCTGGCGCTGGATCATGTCGCCGACTGACGACTTCTTCTTGCCAGAGCGTTTGGTTGCACCCTTCTGAAGCTGTTCGGCTTCGGCGGCGGCAAGCTGCGCGGCGCGCCGTGCCGCCGTTATGAAGTCCACTTTGCCGTTGGCGGCAAGTGCCGCATCGGCAGCATCTTCGCGCTGGCGGCGTTCTTCGCGCACCCGCTTCATGATCGAATTAAGATCCGGCATGCCTTCGCCTTGAGGGCGAGGAGATGGGGTTCTTTCAAGCTCAGGTTCTTCGCGCGTGATCGGCTCGATGGCAGCAAGATCGCTTTCGAAGGCTGGCGCGTCGAGTGTCGCATCAAATGCGCTTGCTTCGAGCGTTTCGTCGTTCTTTCCAGCGGACGTATCGGCACGGCGACCGCGTATTGCCTTGGCAAAACCACCAAAAATCGATGACTTTCCAGCCGTGTCGCCCGCCTGCATATTGACAGGACCGGCTTCGCTCTGAACGGTCGCGAATGCCGCTTCCGCAGCGGCCGCAGCCGGTGAACGCGGTGCCGATGGGCGCGGTGATCCACCGTTGGGGCTGGTGAAAACCGGATTTTCGGTGTCCTGTGTGTCTGATTTACCCGCTACGTCCTGCTCAAGCCTGGCCAGACGGTCAACGATCTTGACGAGTGTGTCATGCACGGTCTCGAATGTCTTGCCGTTGCGCTCGTCGGAATTACGCGCCAGAGCTTCGAGCGATTTCATGTCGTCGGCGAGTTGCCGTGCGATCAGGCTGTCACCATGCGAACCGTGCTGCAGAACCCGCGCGACCGCACTTTCGGCGGCTTCACGAGCAGCGTCCAGCACTGTTTCGCGATTGGAGGCGATGGAGCGTTCGATGGAATCAAGACGCGGCTTCAGCTCTGCGATTTCGGCGACGGGCTGCGCCAGATGGTGCGCAATATTTGCAATCTGATCTTCAAGGCTGCGGATTGCCTTCATGTCCAGTCCCGGACCTTCATAGGTCGGCGCCTGAAGAAGACCCAGTGAAATCTGCTGCGAGAGATCGTCGAGGCGGCCTTCCAGCGTGTGGATCGCGCTGTTGTCGACATGCTGTGTGGCATATTGCGTGTCGAGACGCTGTGTCAGTTCCGCGAAGCGGCGGTCGATCTTGTCCAGAACGGCAGGATGTGGCTCTTCGGCTCTGCGTTCGGCGGCTTCGAGTTTTTCGCCGATGGCTTCAAGGCGCGCCTCAACAGCCTGATAGTCGGACTGGCTGAGATTCTCCATGACCTTGCCAACCTGATTGGCAAGCAGGTTGATCTGGTGTGCGAGCTGGTCGATGACGCCGTCCGGTAGTGCCGAGCCGGTTGAAAGTCCGTCGATACGCGAGGAAAGTTCACCGAGCTTGCGATAGAGCGTGTCGGAATTCTGCTGTGTCGCCGAAGCGGCAAGCTGTTCAGCAAGTTCCGCCAGCCGGTTTTCAATGCGCTCGAGACGGCGCACGCCATCCTGATCCGGGTGCTGGGCGCGGCTTGTGGCGATGATGGCTCGACTGATTTCGTCCAGTCGTTCGTCTATTTGCTGCAGGCGGCTCTGTTCCAGCGACGATGCATGTTGCGGGCTGAGGGATTCCTCGATGGAGTTTGCAAGCTGGCCGATGCGATCCTCTATGGCACTCAAGCGGTTCGACTGCGGCAGGGTGCCGATGGCGTCACGCACCTGCTCAAGCCGCGAGCCGATTGCATTCAATGCCGGATCGACGGTGTTGTGGCGCTGCTCGAACGCCTCGAAACGGGCGTCGAATCGGTCCCAGCGATTATTGAGGCGATGCAGCGTTTCTTCGCGAGCAAGGCTTTGGACCGTGCGGCTGAGCTCTTCGAGCTGGCGGCGGAGGGCCTGCGCATTGGCTTCGCTGCTGCGGTCCGCGAGAAGGCGCACACTGTCGTTGATACGGTCGAAGTCGTCACTCATCCGCTGTGAAAAGCCTTCTTCACTCGCTGCGCGTTGAAGACGGGTCATCTCGCGGCTGGCATGGCTGACCTCGGCGCTGGAAGCATAATGTTGCTGCGGTTCTTCGTGGCTCGCGCGCATCCGACGCAGATTTTCGGCAATTTCGGCAAGGCCGGTGACGGTCTCGTCCGGATGGCGAACAGGCTGACGTTCCGAGCGCAGAATGTTGCGCACGTCTGGGGTGTCATCCTGTTCCAGATCCATCAGGCGCTTTTCGAGGCTTGCCAAAGTCCGGTTAAGTTCTTCCATGGCGGGCGAAGGCGCTCGGCGCTCGCGACGGGCGTTCAATTCGTCAATAATGGATCGTGAACCTGACGCCAGATCTGGGTTTGCCATGAGAAATTCACTTTTTCCAATGATAGAGACCGCCGAGAGCAAATTTCACCAGCGCAACAAGCGAGAATTTGCTCTGCTTACATTTGTACAAACGTGGTAAATAACTCGTTAATTTATGCGACTAAGTGAGTGCTTTAGTGGGCGCGGAAAGCATCCCACGGTTGAACGGGCTGAATTCGGCGTATCAAAGCAGCCCGACATGAAAAGCGGATCTATCGAGCATGGAAGACGAGTGAATTGCGGCGGCGAGTGTAAATCGAAGCTGCTGCACTGACAGCAATGTCAATGTGAGCTGTCATCAACAGTGGTTCCATCGCGCAATCGTGCGGTGACCGGGCGTTTCCGGGGGCGGAAACAGGTAGAACATGAGTAAACAGACAAAGGCGCACAAGCTGGCTGCAGATGTAGCGATTGCGGATCTGCTAACCGGCGCAAGCGGGCATGTGCAAAAGGAAAATCCGTCAGGTGGTCAACTATACCGGATTGGTGATTTGGCCGAGGAATTCGACCTGACGTTGCGGGCCTTGCGTTTCTACGAAGGCAAGGGATTGCTTAATCCGCGCCGTGCAGGCGTGACGCGGCTTTACGATTACAACGACCACACACGATTGCGTCTCATCCTGTTTGGACGTCGCATCGGCTTCACGCTGAGCGAGATGGGGCAGCTTATCAGCGTGTGGGAAAACGGCGGCGACTCCGCCGAGATTGAGAAGCTGCGCAAGCGCTTCAAGGAAAAACTGGTCGAGCTTGAGAAGAAAAAGGACGAGGTTGACCGGTCCGTCGACGAGCTTCGGGCCATTCTGGTGCGGATGGGAAAAGCGCCACGCTGATTGCGGGCATATGGCGCCATTAAATGTGGCTGCCTTTGTCTGGATGATGGGACAGACAAGGGCAGCCTATTTATTCGTAATAAAAAATATAGTTAAAAATCAACGCTTCCAGAATGCAATCCAGACCTTGACGCCATACGGGGGAATGACGGAATGGCCTACCCTGTATCGGTATTATACAAGCCGCTTTTGCACTCTTCGTTTTGTTCTGCAGGCTGTGCTTTGGTCTAATTCACCAACACAGATGTTGCTTGCAGAGCGAGAACGGGTTGCGCCTGACAATATGAAAAAGTGTTAAAACCTTCTGTTCATTGAAAACGAGGTCATCTTACCTAAACTTAGATCGATCTTAAAATAGCAACTTGCTGGGTAAAATTCTTCAATCGTTGTCGACTAATTTAAGTGTAGCTGAATATTGAAATGTAATTTCGTGAAAACTGATTTATCCGCAAGGCGATCTCCCGAAGTCTTGGTCCCGGAAGTTCTGGAAAATATGTATTAACTCGTGCCTCTCCGATTGCGCTCCGGGGTGTCCTGGAACGATCCAAATACTGTTCACAATTATTGCCGCCATCTTTTTTATTTGGGTATATTTGCGCATCTCCGAATGCGTGACCTCGGTCAATACAGGTCAAGGCAAGCTCTGTCTGCAAGGGGCGGAATGTTTCAGCCTGTCGCACGAAGTGTGCTGTCTGGCGGGAACTTCGACGCGGTAGTCCGGTTATCCCAGCCTTGCGACTTAACGCGAAAGTGAGGCTGAAAATGAAAAAAGCTCTTGTTCTGACCGCAGCGGCGTTTCTCGCCAGCTCCGGTTTTGCGCTCGCGCAGGATCGAGTGCTTATCGAAGTGCCTCAGGCAGCGCGCGATTATGTCATAGCGAATCCATCGGATCCTGTCGTTATTGAGGGGGAAATCGGCGACGGCTACGTCCTTCCCGATGCGGTGGCGGTTCATCCGATCCCCGAAAATCCGGATTTCGGTTATATCTATGTCAATGGCGAGCCGGTGATTGTTTCCATGCAGAACCGTCAGGTCGTCTATTACGTCGATGAGCCGAATGCCGGTCCGCTCGTGCCGAAGGAAATCGTGACCTATATCGAAACCAACCCGGTTGACCCGGTCATGATTGAAGGAGATCTGGCGGAAGGTTCGGTCATCCCGGAAGATGTGCCGCTTGTGGCCGTTCCCGACCAGCCAACTTATTCCTATGTTTATGTGGAAGATCGCCCGGCTCTGATTGATACGCAGACCCGCCGTGTCGTTTGGGTCAAGTAAGCACGATAGAGGGGATCAAATAGGGCAGGGAAAGGCGGCAGAGTTGCCGCCTTTCTCACATGCTACATATGGTGCATCTGGGATGCCGGGCCGACATAGTCGGCGTGGTCGTCACCATTCAGATTACTTTGCCAGTCGACAATAACCTTTTCACCGGGCCGTACATTTGGATGATAGGGCGGATAGAGTTCGAAGCTCTGACCGTCGGCCAGGGTGACGACGTGGCTCGCCTGATCGTAAGACTTCAGTGTACCCATGGTGAAATCTTCCGCATGGGCGGCAAACGAAAACAGCGAAACACCTGCCGCAATGGCAGCCATAAGGTGGTACCGCATTTCAATCTTCTCCCGAATGGCGCAAACTGGATTGCGCTCCTCCGAAGGATCGTCAACTCGCATATTCATTCAACTATGCCGGGCCGATCCCGTCTATTAAAGTAGCAATTAATTTGTCGGGTTCCATGGCAAAGCCGATCAACAGAATTCACGCCCGATCACAGCTCTGCGACTGGGATTGAAGGGCGAAAACCCCCATCTATTCGTTACAGTAAAGCTGGAATTGAGGGCTCATGCCGACGAAATTGCCCAATAATTTTCGGTAAGCTTTGCTTTTATGCACCGTTGTTTTCAACCATTCAAAAAGTTCTATGGTGAAATCGATTTGACGTGAAAAATAAAATTGGCCTGCTACCCTTGTAGGCAGTGACATAAGGGTATATTTATTACAAATCGATTTTGTCATCGAACGACAAGGCGCGTATTGCGTCCTGACTTTTCTTTCAATTTCGTAAAATACGCAGCGAAATTTATTTCGTTATTCTTCAACCGTGCGAATCGAAAGGAATTCTCTATGGCAAACGGAACAGTAAAATTCTTCAACGGCGGCAAAGGCTTCGGGTTTATTCAGCCTGATGATGGTTCGCCAGATGTGTTTGTTCACATCTCTGCTGTTGAGCGTGCAGGTATGCATACGCTCAATGAAGGTCAGAAGGTGAGCTTCGAGCTGGTGGCTGATCGCCGTTCCGGCAAGAAGGCTGCTGATAATCTTCAGGCGCTGTAACTCGGCGTAAAGACATTGTCTCCGATCTTTGACCACGGATGTACTGGCATTGATTGTTGAGGCGATTGAAAGGTCGGGTTTCTCCCGGCCTTTTTTATTTTGGAGTGCATCCTGAAAGGTGTGAAACGGCTTTTCACCGGGAGTAGGTAGAATGCCCGAAGAAAAATCGGCGGGACTGACCAAGGATACGCTCTTCAAGAAACCGCTTTCGCGCATGGAGGCAAAGAGCGCTGTAACCGACCAGACGGCTAGAGCCATCCTTCAGCACGAAAAAGCTGTGGTGGATGCCAAGACCGAACGGTTGAAAGCTGCGCGCCTTGAGCGCGACAGGCGCGATCCGTAGCATATTCGGGTGCGACAAGCGCGATCCATGGAATGATCGTGCGTTCGTGCAAAATGAATGAATGGAGACCGGTCGCCGCGGCGCGATGAAACGATGACGTTTTGTCGGTTGGTTCGCTGGACCATGAAAGGAGTTAATTTGCAAGTCGTTGTACGAGATAATAACGTCGATCAGGCGCTGCGTGTGCTCAAGAAGAAGATGCAGCGCGAGGGAATTCTGCGTGAATTGAAAGAACGCCGGGCTTACGAAAAGCCTTCGGAAAAGCGTGCGCGGGAGAAGGGCGAAGCTATTCGCCGTGCGCGCAAGGATGCGAAAAAGAGAGCTCAGCGCGAAGGCCTTCTGCCAAAGCCGAAGAAGAAGGTTGCTCCCACACGGTCGAGAACCCCGGTCGCTCCTGCAGCAACGACCTCTTCTGCTGCCTAGTGGATTGAATTTGACGTTTGATACCCGTCTGACATAGATCTCGTTTCAAACGTCAAACTCGAAAATTCCACTAGAAATATAAATCTGCTAGCGGGCTTTTCGATTCCGACATTGGCGCGGCATCCATATCCGATGGATGCAAATGTCGGAATCAGGCCACTAGCCGATTTTCCGAAAAACTTCGATCTGACACTTCAAGGCAGACCGCCGGAACGAAAGCGTTCCGGCGGTTTTTTGCTGGCACGGGCAATCGTGATTAGAGCGCATCCCGAAAAGTGTGAAACGGTTTTCGGATCAGATGCGCGTCAAAACAAACAGTTGAGACGCGCCGAGCTGATTCAATCGGATCGAGACGCGCTCTAGCTGCGACATGCTCTGGGTCTGTTTCGCGCATGTTTCCATATGCTCCAGATCTGGTCGATTGAACATTTCCCCAAGTCGCACGAACTTGTGTAATTTTTGACGTTTACGGAAACGTCAAAGTAGGTTAGCTTCGGCTCTGAAGTGACAGATCGTGCGCAAGATCCGTGATACGGTCGGTCAAAAAGTAGCAAAAATGGCGGTTTTTCGCAGAAAAATATCCCTTTTTGTTGCAACATGCGCGCTGTCACAACGTTTCGCTATAATGTGGCATGCAGGCATGAAACGCGGTTACGGGCTCGTTCCAGCCATCGCGGAACGGCTCAGGTGGTGAATTTGGAGGATTTCTATGCCGAGCTATCGCGCGCCAGTTGAGGATACGAATTTCGTTCTCAACGACGTTCTGAATTATCAGCGCTACAACAACCTGCCGGGCTTTGCCGACGCGTCGCCCGATGTCGTCGAGGCGATCCTGTCCGAAGGTGCGAAGCTCGCCGAAGGCACTTTATTTCCGGTCAACCACACCGGCGATCAGGAAGGTTGCGTCCGCGCATCAGACGGTTCTGTGAAGACGCCAAAGGGTTTCAAGGCCGCTTTTGATCAGTATCGCGAAGGCGGTTGGCTCGGTCTCGCCGTGCCCGAACAATATGGCGGGCAGGGGCTGCCTTATCTCCTGCACACGGCTGTCGGCGAATATATGTCGTCGGCCAATATGGCGCTCACCATGTATCCGGGCCTGACGCAGGGCGCGATTGCCGCGATCCTGACCCACGGCACCGATGAGCAGAAGGACACCTATCTGCCGAAGATGGTGGAAGGCACCTGGACCGGCACGATGAACCTGACCGAACCGCATTGCGGTACGGATCTGGGCCTGCTGCGCACCAGCGCCGCACCACAGGAAGACGGCAGCTACAAGATTTCCGGCCAGAAGATTTTCATTTCGGCCGGCGAACACGATATGTCGGAAAACATCATCCATCTGGTGCTGGCCCGTATCGACGGTGCGCCGGAAGGTGTGAAGGGCATTTCGCTGTTCATCGTGCCGAAGTTCATTCTTGATGAAAATGGCAATCCGGGCGAGCGCAATGGCGTTTCCTGCGGTTCCATCGAAGAAAAGATGGGCATCCACGCCAACTCCACCTGCGTCATGAATTATGACGATGCGACCGGATATCTGATCGGTGAGGCGCATAAGGGCCTGCGCGCTATGTTCACCATGATGAACGAAGCGCGTCTCGGTGTTGCCCTGCAAGGGCTTTCGATTGCCGAAACGGCGTACCAGAATGCGGCGATCTATGCGCGTGAGCGTATTCAGGGTCGCGCGCTTTCGGGTGCCGCAGAACCGGACAAAAAGGCCGATCCGATCATCGTGCATCCGGATATCCGCCGCAACCTCATGAACATCCGCGCTTTCAACGAAGCCGGTCGTGCGCTCATCCTCTGGACGGCGCTCAACTCCGATATTGCGCACCGCGCAGGTGATGAAGCGCAACGTCAGGCGGCAGACGATCTGGTCGGTTTGCTGACGCCGGTTCTGAAAGGCGTTCTGACCGACAAGGGTTTTGAACACGCCGTCATGGCGCAGCAGGTCTTCGGCGGTCACGGCTATATCGAAGAACACGGCATGAGCCAGTATGTGCGCGATGCGCGTATTGCTATGATCTATGAAGGCGCAAACGGCATTCAGGCGCTCGACCTTGTTGGCCGCAAGCTGGCGCTTAACGGTGGTCGTGCGGTTACGGCCTTCTTCAAGGAAGTGGGCGAATTCTGCGAAACCAATCGTGAGAACGAGAAGCTTTCCTTCTTCACCAAGCATCTGAAGAAGGGCCTCAATGATCTTCAGGCCGCTACCATGTGGCTGATGCAGAATGCGATGGCCAAGCCCGACAATGCCGGTGCTGCTTCCAACGATTACATGCATCTCTTTGGTCTGGTGGCGCTTGGTTACATGTGGGCGCGCATGGCGAAGGTTGCCGAAGAAAAGCTTGGCAGTGGTGAAGGCAACAAGGCGTTCTTCGAAGCCAAACTTGTTACCGCGCGCTACTATTTCGAGCGGATCATGCCGGAAAGCGCAGCACATCTCGCACGCATTCAGTCGGGTGCAGATAGCATGATGGCGCTTAACGCAGACGCATTTTGATTTAGAGATCAGGCTGGACTTTCGGGTTCAGCGGGAAGGAGTAAACATGGCTGAGGCTTATATTTACGATCACGTGCGCACACCGCGCGGACGTGGCAAGAAGGATGGCAGCCTGCACGAAGTGCCTGCCGTTCGTCTGGGCGCGAAGGTTCTGGAATCGCTGCGCGACCGCAACGGCATCGACACCGCCAAGGTCGATGACATTATTTTCGGCTGCGTCGATCCGGTCGGCGAAGCTGGCGCGGTCATCCCGCGGTCATCCGCATTTGAAGCCGGTTACGACTTCAAGGCGCCGGGCATCCAGATTTCGCGCTTCTGCGCTTCGGGCCTCGATGCGGTCAATCTGGCGGCAGCCAAGGTCGCCTTCGGTTCCGACGATCTGGTGATTGCAGGCGGCGTGGAAAGCATGTCCCGCGTCGGCATGGGCATGTCGGGCGGCGCCTGGTATATGGACCCGTCGGTTGGTTTTCCGGGCTATTTCATGCCGCAGGGCGTTTCCGCCGACCTGATCGCCACGAAATACGGCTTCAGCCGCGATGATGTCGACGCCTATGCTGTCGAAAGCCAGAAGCGTGCCGCCAAGTCGTGGGAAAAGGGCTATTTCAAGAATTCGGTCATTTCGATCAAGGACCAGAATGGCCTGACCATTCTCGATCATGACGAACATATGCGCCCAACGACTGATATGCAGGCGCTGGGCCAGCTCAATCCGTCCTTCGTGATGCCGGGCGAAATGGGTGGTTTCAATGCGGTCGGCATTCAGGCGCATCCGGAAGTCGAAACCGTCAATCATGTCCACCATGCCGGTAATTCGTCGGGCATCGTGGACGGCGCGGCTGGCGTTCTCGTCGGTTCGAAGAAGGCTGGGAAGGCCTTCGACATGAAGCCGCGTGCGCGCATTCGTGCTTTTGCGAATATTGGTTCGGAACCGGCGCTCATGCTGACCGGTCCGGTCGATGTGACGGAAAAGCTTCTCAAACAGGCCAAGATGAAGATTTCGGACATCGATCTGTTCGAGCTGAACGAAGCCTTCGCCGCCGTGGTTCTGCGTTACATGCAGGCCTTCGACATTCCGCACGACAAGATTAACGTCAATGGCGGCGCCATTGCTATGGGCCATCCGCTCGGTGCAACCGGTGCGATGATCCTCGGCACGGTGCTGGATGAGCTGGAACGCCGCGATCTCAACACCGCGCTGGTCACTTTGTGCATCGGTGCCGGCATGGGTACGGCGACGATCATCGAGCGCGTGTAAAGGGGAGGTTCAGACAATGGCTTATGTAAATTTCAAAATTGAAACCGACGCTGACGGTATTGCTCTCGTTACCTGGGACATGCCTGAAAAGTCGATGAATGTCTTCACCGTCGATGCGATGCAGGAACTCAATGCCATCATCGACGCGACGACTGCCGATGAAAAGGTCAGGGGTGTTGTTATAACATCCGGTAAGGATACCTTCTCCGGTGGCGCTGACCTGACCATGCTCGAAGGCATGTTCAAGGAGTTCCAGAAGCAGAAGGCCAAGGACCCACAAGGCGCGGTCCAGACCCTGTTCGACAATGTCGGCAAAATGAGCGGCCTTTTCCGCAAGCTTGAAACCTGCGGCAAGCCTTGGGTTTCGGCCATCAACGGCACCTGCATGGGCGGTGCGTTTGAAATGTCGCTCGCGTGCCATGCCCGCGTGGCATCCGATGCTCCGGGCGTGAAGATGGCACTGCCGGAAGTCAAGGTCGGCCTGTTCCCCGGTGCTGGCGGTACGCAGCGCGTTCCCCGTCTTGCCAACCAGCAGGACGCGCTTCAGATGATGACGACCGGCTCCAGCCTAACTGCGCAGCGCGCCAAGGCAATGGGTCTCGTCACCGAGATTGCTCCGGCCAAGAAGCTGATTGAGACCGCAAAGAAGCTCATCAAGGGTGGCCTCAAGCCGGTTCAGCCGTGGGATGAAAAGGGCTTCAAGCTGCCGGGTGGCGCGATCTATTCGGCTGCCGGTGCGAACCTTTGGCCCGCCGCAACGGCAATCCTGCGCCGCGAAACCTCCGGCAATTATCCGGCAGCACTCGCTATTCTGAAATCGGTTTACGAAGGCCTGCTGGTGCCGTTCGATACCGGCCTCAAGATCGAGCAGCGCTATTTCACCGAAATCCTCCAGACGACCGAAGCGGGCATGATGATCCGTTCGCTGTTCGTGTCGCTGCAGGAATTGAACAAGGGCGCGCGTCGTCCGGTTGATGAAAAGCCGACCAAGCTCAAGAAGATCGGCGTTATCGGCGCGGGCTTCATGGGTGCGGGCATCGCTTATGTGACGGCAAAGGCTGGCATTCCGGTGGTGCTGATCGACCGCGATCAGGAATCCGCCGACAAGGGCAAGGCACATGCGGCTGATCTTATAGCCAAGGAAATGCAGAAGGGCCGCGCCACGGAAGCGGACAAGGAAAAGCTCCTGTCGCTCATCACGGCAACGCCTGATTATGCGCTGCTCGAAGGTGCCGATCTGGTGATCGAGGCCGTGTTCGAGGACCGCGAAGTCAAGCGCGTGGCGACTGAAAAGGCCGAGGAAGTGCTGAAAACTTCTGCGGTTTTTGCGTCGAACACCTCGACCCTGCCGATCACTGGTCTTGCGAAAGTCTCCAAGCGTCCGAAGAACTTCATCGGTATCCACTTCTTCTCGCCAGTCGACAAGATGATGCTGGTGGAAGTGATCCTCGGCAAGAAGACCTCCGACAAGGCATTGGCCGTAGCTCTCGATTACGTTCGTGCGATCAAGAAGACGCCGATTGTCGTCAACGACACGCGCGGTTTCTACGTCAATCGCTGCGTGCTGCGCTATATGTCGGAAGCCTACAACATGCTCGTTGAAGGTGTCCCGGCTGCAATGATCGAGAATGCCGCCCGCATGGCCGGTATGCCGGTTGGTCCGCTTGCGCTCAACGATGAAACGGCCATCGATCTGTCGCAGAAAATCCTCAAGGCAACCCTTGCCGATCTTGGCGAGAAAGCTGTCGATCCGCGCCATGTGGAGCTGGTGGATCGTCTCGTCAACGAGTTCGACCGCAAGGGCCGCAAGAACGGCAAGGGCTTCTACGATTATCCGGCCAAGCCTGCGAAGAAGCATCTGTGGCCGGGCCTCAAGGATCTCTATCCGCAGCAGAATCCTGACAAAATCGATGTGAAGGAGCTGAAGGAACGCTTCCTCGTCACCATCGCTCTGGAAGCTGCCCGCGTGATGGAAGAAGGTATTGTCACCGATCCGCGTGAAGCCGATGTCGGCTCCATCCTCGCGTTTGGTTTTGCACCTTATACGGGCGGTACGCTTTCCTATATCGATGGCATGGGCGCGAAGAAATTCGTCAAGCTTGCCAAAGAGTTGCAGCGCAGGTACGGCCAGCAGTTCAAGGCGCCGAAGCTTCTGCTCGAAATGGCCGAGAACGGCGAAAGCTTCTATCAGCGCTTCAACCCGTACAAGGCGGAAACGAAGAAGGCAGCATAAGCTCCATCATTTCTTTGTCTTACGCGCATCCCGAAAACCGTTTCACACTTTTCGGGATGCGCTTTAGATCATCAGGCGCGGCATGTCTCATGCCGCGCTTTTTGTTTGCGTCATCCTGCTAGAACTGGATCGCACCTGCTTCATCATTCCGTGAATAAGAAAATTTTCCCTGTTAATTCACCCATCTTGCGTAATTCCGGCTTTTTCGGTAGGTTGAAGCTGAAGATGGGACGGGAAGTTAGGTTTAAAATCCTCTTAAGCATATCATTCTGATAGGTGATCGTTCAGAAGATATGTCGGAACCTAGGTGGCGGATCATTACTATGTTTTCTCACGATAGCGTGTGGGCGGCCATTGATGCCCTGGCTGAACGTCATTCCCTGAGCGCGTCCGGGCTGGCGCGTCGTGCAGGGCTTGACCCCACGACCTTTAACAAATCCAAGCGCTATGCCTCCGACGGGCGTGCGCGCTGGCCTTCGACGGAATCGCTTGCCAAGGTGATGGAAGCAACCGGCTCCACCTTTGATGAATTCACGCGGCTTATCCGGGGTGAAGATCGCACGCCGCATTTTGGCGAATATACGCAGGACATGCAGTCGATTCCACTGCTCGGCATGGCCGAAGCGGGCGCGGGCGGCTATTTCGATGATGCCGGTTTTCCGGCAGGGCAGGGCTGGGACATCGTGGAATTTCCTGCTGGCACAGGGGAAGGTGTGTATGCGCTGGAGGTTTCGGGCGACTCGATGTTGCCCCTTTACCGTGATGGCGATACGCTGATCGTTGCACCCAATACCGCCATTCGCCGGGGCGACCGGGTGGTAGTGCGAACGAAAGACGGAGAAGTGATGGCCAAGATCCTGCATCGCCAGACGCCGCGAACCATTGAGCTTCATTCGCTCAACCCCGAACATCCGAACCGCATTTTCGAGTCGAAGGATATCGAATGGGTCGCCCGCATTTTGTGGGCGAGCCAGTAATGGCGCAATCACAGGGTAAAAGTCATGCGCGCGCCGTCTTCGGCGGTCTGGCTGGCATAACAGGCGCAGTTCTGGTCGCAGCCTTCGTGGCGCCGTTCTATGGCGCGCTGGATCGCCCCGTCGTCGTCATCGATTCCGGCGATACGCAGGAGAAAGTCGTTTCCGGTACGGGCAACGGCATTGTTGTCGAGCAATTCGACTATAACGAGCCGGGAACATCACCTGAAACAGGTAATGCACCGGAGGGGGCGTCTCCGCAGTCGGGCCAAGCCGCGCCTGCTGAAGGTCAGCCGCCTGCTTCGCAGGAAAACGGCAAAGCCAATGAAGGCAACATGGAACGCGAGGCGCCGCGACCTCCGTTGAGCGATCTCGGTCTTGCATCGACACCCAAGCCACCGGAACCGCCGCCACCGGCCACGCCTGTCGATGCGGGCGAGCAGATGCAGCTTTTGCAGCGCCCGGTCGCTGTGGCAGCAGGTCGGCTGGAAAGCCAGGGCCGTACCGTCGAGCTGCAGGGGATAGAAATCGTTCCCGTCGAAGAGACATGCCAGACCGCTTCCGGCGAAAGCTGGCCATGCGGCATGCAGGCCCGCACTGCCTTCCGGCAATGGTTGCGTTCTCGTGCCGTCATGTGCCGCCTGCCTGAAAACGACAGCGGTGCGGCAGTCGCAACCGAATGTACGCTGGGCAATGAAGATGCAGCCGCATGGCTCGTCGCCAATGGCTGGGCGAAGGCTGTTCCGGGCGGTGCCTATGACGAAGCGGGCCGCAAGGCCGTGGAGGCTCGCCTCGGTATCTTCGGCGACAAGCCTGATACGTCGCTGCCCAATCCGGAGCCGGATAGCGGCAATATGATGGATAATCCTTCGCCGCTGGCCCCTGAAACGGAGCCGCAGCCGTCTTCGCCGTCCCCACAGACGCAGGGTGATTTTCCGCCCGCGCCGCCCGCACAATGACGAATGAGGCTGAACCCCTTTCAGTCAGTTCTACTCATACAACGAAAAAGCCCCGCGCGATGCGGGGCTTTTTCGTTCCGTATCTTGAAGCTTACGCCAGTGCGCCAGCCAGCGCCTTTTTGATCAGCGCGCGGGTTTCGTCGATGCCGTAAAGCGCAACGAAAGAGCCGAAGCGCGGTCCGCGTTCCTGGCCGATCAGCACCTCATAGAGCATCTGGAAGAAGGAAACCGAAACACCGGGACCGCCTTCCGGGCTCTTCTTGGTGTGGTCCTGATAACGCTCGATGGCGCGGGCAACATCGAGAATGGCATTCTGGATGTCGTTGCCATCGCTGCCGGCAGGCAGCGTTGCAAGCTTGGCATCCAGCGCTTCAAGCGCTGCGCGCTCTACATCGTCAGGCGCGCGGAACTGCTTGGTCGGCTTCACGAAATCGTTGAAGTAACGGATCGCATAGCCGACGAGCGCGTCGAGTTCCGGGTTGTTTTCCGGTGTTACGCCCGGCACGTGGCGCGAGATGAAACCCCAGAGAACTGCTGGACTTTCGGCATTCGATGCGCTGACCAGATTGAGCATCAGCGCGAAGGTAACCGGCAGGTTCACCTTCGGCGGGTTGCCGTAATGAATGTGCCAGACAGGATTGTTCAGCCGGTCCTTCCATTCCTGACGCTCATAGGCCGAGAGATAGGTGAAATATTCGTCCACCGCTTTCGGGATGACATCGAAATAGAGCCGCTTGGCGGTCTTCGGCTTCTGGAAGTTGTAGAGCGCAAGGCTTTCTGTCGGCGCATAGGCCAGCCATTCATCGATGGAAATGCCGTTGCCCTTGGACTTGGAAATCTTCTGGCCAAGCTGGTCGAGGAACAGTTCATAGACGAAATGTTCCGGCGCGCGACCGCCGAGGATTTCGCAAATGCGGTCATAAACGCCCGCATTGGTCTGGTGGTCCTTGCCGAACATTTCGAAATCGACGCCGAGCGCTGCCCAGCGCATGCCGAAATCCGGCTTCCACTGCAGCTTCACCTTGCCGCCCGTGACGGACAGGGTGGTTTCAACGCCGTCCTCATCGTCGAACGTGATGGTGCCAGCCTTGGCATCCACGCTCTTCATCGGCACGTAAAGCACGCGACCGGACTTGGGCGAGATCGGCAGGAACGGGCTATAGGTGGCCTGACGCTCTTCGCCGAGCGTCGGCAGCATCACCTTCATGATGTCGTCATAGCGCTCGACGGCCTTGAGAAGCACGGCGTCGAACTTGCCGGACTTATAGTATTCGGTCGCGCTGGCGAATTCGTAATCGAAGCCGAAAGTGTCGAGGAAGCGGCACAGCATGGCGTTGTTGTGATCCGCAAAGCTCTTGTAGTCGCCGCCGAACGGGTTCGGGACGGTTGAAAGCGGCATTTGCAGATAGGGCTCAAGCGCTGCCTTGTCCGGCACATTGTCCGGAATCTTGCGCATGCCGTCGAGATCGTCCGAGAAGCAGATCAGGCGCGTCTTGACCTTGTCTTCGGTCAGAATGCGGAAGGCATGACGCACCATCGACGTGCGCGCCACTTCGCCGAATGTGCCGATATGCGGGAGGCCGGAAGGACCATAGCCGGTCTCGAAGATCACCGTGTCCGGCAGGCCGGTCTTGGCATAGCGTTTGAGGATTTTCTTCGCCTCTTCAAAAGGCCATGCTTTCGCTTCCGCAGCCGCCGCGGTCAGTTCCGGGGTCAGCGTGATTTCGGGAAGGCGGTGCGAGGTCATGGTTTAATCCTGTGAAGGGCTCTATTCGTTGAAAACTTGCGCATAAGGGAGGCGCATACTGCTCTATGGCGCGGCAACCACTGTCCGTCAACGGTTGCGACCGAATTTCCTTGCGCAACGGGATGCGGCTTCCTAACTTTCAAACCAATTTGGGCCGTTGGAGTTGATTCCGGCCATTGTTGTGCAGGAGTACGCGATGAAAAAGATCACCCCGCAGGATGCACTCGTCTATATCATGATTACGACGTCTGCAGCCGACACCACCATGACCGATGCCGAACTGGAATCCATCGGCAATGTGGTGACGCGCCTGCCGGTTTTCCGTGGTTTCGATACCGGGCGTCTGCCGCAGCTTGCCAATGATTGCTATGCATTGCTGGCGTACGAAGACGGCCTTGAGAAAATTCTCGACCTCGCTCATGAAGCCTTGCCGGAACGCCTCTACGATACGGCCTATGCGCTGGCTGTCGAGGTGGCCGCCGCCGATCTGCATGTGGAGCAGGAGGAGCTGGAGTTCCTCCAGATGTTGCGTGACCGCTGGACGCTCGATGAGCTGACTGTTGCAGCCATAGAACGCAGCGCCCGCGTGCGGTTCCGCAAGCTTGATCCTGTCGTTTAGAGCGCGTTTCGATCTGATTGGATCAGGCCGGCGCTCTAACTTCTTCTATTTCAAGCATAATCTTGATCGTCCTCGTTTCACTCCGGTCGGATTATGCTCTAGAGCGCGTTGTTTCAGAGCGAGAAATGCAAAACGGGCGGAAAATCCGCCCGTTTTCATTGTCGGTTTCAGGAAAATCAGCACACGACCGGGAGCCGTCGTGCCTTGCGCCCTTCCAGGGCGGCACGCATGATGCGGGCAGCTTCTGCGAATGTGGGCGTTTCCTTCCAGTGCTCGGCAAGAATAATGCCGGTCGGGACGATATCCCTCAGCGCTTCCAACGTGTGGCGCGGCACCATATCGGTGCAGTTCCACAGGCGGCGAAAGACGACGCTGATACGAGTAGTCTTGCCATTGACCCGAACAACAGGCTCAGCCGTTTCCGGGGTCCAATCTTCATAAGCATCAACCGCATCCTGGAACGCGTGATGAAGATAGATCGGTGCATGACCGTCATGAAGCGGGGGCAGCAAACTGGACATTTCTGTTTCCTCTCTTCCAATGTGGTTTAGCTTTAGAGCGCATCCCGAAAAGTCTGAAACGGTTTTCGGAACACGATGCGCGAGTAATTAGGGGGCATTTGCCGCCAGATGATTGAATTGGGGCTGACAAATGCATTCAAACAAGAGCCATGAATTGCTCTTCACTGGTCTATGTGCGCCGTGTCGAAATGGAAGCTCACGAAATACGACAACACATAATTAACCATGATCTACGGAAGAATGCCTGTTTGGCAAGAGGGGATTTTCTTTAAATTGGATTTTATCGGAAAAATAATTCAAACGTATAGGTTGAAATACTGCAATAATAAGCTAGCAAACCGTTGAAATATTATTTTTACTTGACGGTTAAAGATGCCGAAAAATGAAGTGTTTTTCGACATTTATTGTTCGGGTGACAGGTTTTGATCCTGTCATTTATGGGCGACTGGTATAAAAAAGTCAGAGAATGAAAATGTGATTGCGGGGCAATGGATATGGCTCAACTGGTTCTGTCGCGTAGGGCTTTTCTGGCGGGGTCGACCGCTTTGGCCGTGATCGCCATCTGGCCGCAACGGTCGAATGCGGCTGGGGAGGCGCAGAAAGGCGGACGGCTGGTGGTGGCCGCAGATTCAGAACCACGTAATCTGAACCCGGCCATCGTCGCGTCCAATGGCGTTTTCTTCGTCGCAAGCAAGGTGGTCGAGCCTCTGGCGGAAGCGTCTTTCGAAGGTGAAAATGGTCTCACGCCACGGCTTGCCATGAGCTGGGAAGGTTCGACCGACGGGCTGACGGCAACGTTCCACCTGCGCGAAGGCGTCAAATGGCATGACGGCAAGCCGTTTACATCGGCGGATGTGGCATTTTCGGCCATGGAAGTCTGGAAGCCGTTGCAAAACCTGGGACGTGTTGTGTTCAAGGCGCTGGAGAAGGTTGAAACGCCGGATGATCTTACCGCCATCTTCCATTTCTCCGAGCCGACGCCCTTCCAGCTTATCCGTAATGCCTTACCGGCATTGACCGCAGTGCTGCCGAAGCACGTCTTTGCGGGCAGTGATATCATGGCCAATCCGGCCAATGAGAAGCTCGTCGGAACCGGTCCGTTCAAATATGCCGAGCACAAGACCGGAGAATATTACCGGCTGACACGGAACGATGATTATTGGGGCGAGGGTGAGCCCTATCTGGATGAGATCGTCTATCGCGTGCTGCCGGACCGTGCCGCAGCGGCAGGCGCGCTGGAGGCCGAAGAAATCGATCTTGCCGCTTTTTCCGCCGTGCCGCTCGCCGATCTGGACCGCATTTCGAAGGTTCCGGGCCTGACGGTGATTTCGAAAGGCTATGAGGCGCTGACTTACCAGCTTGTGGTGGAGATCAACCACCGCCGCAAGGAGCTGGCGGACCTGAAGGTTCGGCAGGCGATCGCTCATGCCATCGACCGCGAATTTGTGGTGAAGACGATTTTCCTCGGTTATGCCAAAACCTCGACTGATCCTGTGCCGCGTTATGACAGCCAGTTTTATACCGATGACGTGCCGTCCTATCCGTTCGACGTCGCGAAGGCCAATACGCTTCTGGACGAGGCTGGTTACAAGCGGGGCAAGGACGGCACACGCTTCGCGCTCAAGCTTCTTCCTGCGCCCTATTTCAATGAAACGAAACAGTTCGGCGATTATCTGCGTCAGGCGCTTGCTGCTGTCGGCATCGATGCGCGCATCGTCAATAATGATTCCGCCGCGCACCAGAAGGCAGTTTACACCGATCATGACTTCGATCTGGCGATTGCACCGATGGTTTATCGCGGCGATCCGGCCATATCGACGACAATTCTGGTCGAAAGCGGTATCCCGGTAGGCGTGCCGTTTTCCAATCAGGGCGGCTATGCCAATGCTGAACTGGACGCACTGATCGCCAAAGCCGCACGCGAAATCGATGAGGAAAAGCGAACGGCGCTCTACCATCAGCTCCAGCAGATGGTGGAGGCGGATTTGCCGCTCATCAATGTTGCGGAATGGGGTTTCATCACCGTTGCCAGCGACCGCGTGAAGAATGTTTCCAACAATCCGCGCTGGGCTGTTTCCAATTGGGCGGATACGTGGCTGGAGCAGTGACGAAGCAACCAGATTGATTGTATCTTGCCGCCGTGAGACAGATTCTGGCCCTTTTCCGCAAACGTCTGGTCGGCAGCATTGTCGTGCTGCTGATTGTCATTGTCGGTTGCTTTTTTATGCTGGAAAGCGCGCCGGGTGATGCCGTCGACGCCTATGCAGTGACATTCGGCGGCGATGCGGCAACGATTGCCGAAATGCGGGCGCGCTGGGGGCTGGATCAGTCGGTCTGGCATCGGCTCGGGGCCTATCTGGCAGCTCTTGCGCAGGGTAATCTTGGCTGGTCCGTCAGTTTCAACCGGCCCATTCTCGACGTCATTCTGGAACGCCTGCCCAACACGCTTCTTTTGATGGGCGCGGCGACCGCCTTGTCTTTTGCCGTGGGCTCGCTCCTCGGGATTGTGGCAGGTGCAAAGCCCGGAAGCTTTCGTGACCGGTTTCTATCCGTTGCATCGCTGGTCCTTTATGCGATCCCTGGTTTCTGGCTGGCGCTCGTGCTGGTCATCCTGTTTTCGATCAGGCTGCGCTGGTTGCCGTCGAGCGGCATTGAAACAATCGCTTCCGGCAAGCATGGGCTGGCGCGGGCAGGCGACATTGCAGTTCATCTGGTACTGCCGGTTGTTTCGCTGGCGGTGATCTATCTGGCACTTTACTTGCGGGTCATGCGCGCCGCCATGGCCGACATATGGCGCATGGATTTCGTGCGCGCCTTGCGGGCAAGGGGCATCTCGCATTCGCGCATTGTCCTGCGCCACGTGGCGCGGAACGCCTTGCTGCCAGTCGTCACTGTACTGGGCCTGCAGGCCGCATCCATGCTCGGCGGCAGCGTGGTCATCGAAAGTGTCTTCGCCGTGCCGGGGCTGGGGAGGCTTGCACAAGAGGCCGTCGCAAGCCGTGATACGCCGCTGCTGCTCGGCGTCATTCTGGTCAGCGCCATCATGGTGATTGTGGTCAATTTTCTTATCGACCTGATCTATCTCTGGCTTGATCCACGTATCGCGACCGGAGGCGGCAGGGCATGAGCGGGGCTAAACGTTATTTCAGAACGGGTGAAGGTATAACAGGCACGATCCTGCTGACGCTGCTGGTGCTGGCCGCATTTTCCGCGCCTCTCCTCTTTCCTGCCGATCCTTTAAGCATCGTCTCAACGCCGCTGCTGCAACCCTTTGACAATACAGATTTTATTTTCGGGACCGACCAGCTTGGGCGCGATGTTCTGGCTGAACTTTGCTACGGCGCGCGCACCTCGCTTGCCGTGGGACTGGCCGCTGCCTTGGCCTCAATTATCCTCGGCAGCATCATCGGGACGCTGGCCGGTTTTGCGGGCGGTATCGTCGATGAAGTTCTGATGCGGATTACGGAAGCCTTCCAGACCGTGCCGGGCTTTCTGCTTGCGCTGGCGCTGGTCAGCATTGCCGGGCCGACACTGCCGGTGTTGATTGCCGCGATTGCGCTTTCAAGCTGGACGCAGGCTGCGCGCCTCACACGCGGACAGGTGCTCACAATCCACGAAAGCGATTACGTGGCTTCGGCTCGTGTCATCGGCATGCATCCGATGGAAATCGCTTTCCGCCAGATACTGCCCAACGCTCTGCCGCCGGTTCTGGCGCTGGTGCCGGTGGTCGTCGCTTCCGCCATATTGATCGAAGCGGCTCTGTCCTTTCTGGGCTTAAGCGATCCGAACCGCGTCACATGGGGTGGCATGATTGCCGAGGGGCGCACGGTTTTGCGCTCCGCACCCTGGCTTTCGATCTTGCCCGGCATGGCGTTGGCATTGACTGTCATCGGCATCTATCTGGCGGGCGAAGGGCTGACGAACGCCATGTCGCGGCGCGAGGTGCAGTCATGAACGCGATTGTCCGGCTGGAACAGCTTTCCGTGCACTATGGAAGTGAAATGGCGCTGGAGACTATCGACCTCGATGTCCGTCGCGGTGAAACACTGGCGATCATTGGCGAAAGCGGCTCGGGCAAAAGCACGCTGGCGCTGGCCTTGGCCTCGCTCCTGCCGGGCAATGCCCGCATTTCGGGCCGCATGGATTGGGCGGATGGCAAGCGGCGACCGGGACGCGACATCGGCTTCGTGTTTCAGGACCCGGCATCGAGCTTCGATCCGCTGATGACGGTTGGCGCGCAACTTGTCGAAACGATCCGCGCTCATGCGAAAATCGACAGGATGGCTGCGCAAGCCAAAGCAGTAAGCCTTTTAAAACGTGTCCACATTCCGCAACCGGAGCTAAGTTTTGCGCGCTATCCGCATCAGTTCTCCGGCGGGCAGAAACAGCGTATCGCGATTGCGCTCGCCATTGCCGCCGGTCCGCGCCTGCTGATTGCCGACGAGCCGACAAGCGCACTCGATACCATCGTGCAGAAGGAGATTGTCTCGCTCTTGCGCGAACTGGTGCGTGCAGATGGAATGACACTGATTTTCATCACCCATGACATCGCCTTGGCATCGGGACTGGTCGACTGCATCGCGGTTTTTCGTCAGGGAAAGCTGGTGGAACTCGGCCCGGCACAAACTATCATCTCGAACCCGCAAACGGATTATACGAAGGCGCTGATCGCCGCCGTGCCGGTGCTGGAGGCAGCCCATGGCTGATCCGCTTCTGAAAGCCGACAATCTCAGTTTGCGCTATGGCGACGCCCTTGCGCTCGATGGTGTCAGCCTCACGATCCAGCCGGGCGAGATATTGGCGCTGGTTGGCCCGTCCGGCAGCGGCAAGTCCACGCTGGCGCGGGCACTGCTGCGGCTTCATCCGCTTGAAAGCGGTGCAATCCGCTTTGAAGGCCGGGACTGGCTGGCGCTCAAAGGTGCTGATCTTCGCAAAGCGCGGGCGCGTATGCAGATGGTGTTTCAGGACCCGCTATCGGCCTTCAATCCGCGTGCGAACGTCAATGATCTCCTGCGCGAGCCGCTGCGCATCCACGGGCTTAAGCGCGATATTGCCATCCTTTTACAAACTGTGGGCCTTGATCCGGCGCTGGCGCGGCGCGGCGTCCATGAGATTTCCGGTGGGCAGCGCCAGCGTGTCGCGATTGCGCGGGCTCTTGCAACCGCTCCGTCACTGATCGTGCTGGACGAGGCGGTTTCGGCGCTCGATGTCACCGTGCGCGGCGCCATTCTCAACCTGTTGCGGAACATACAGAAAGCCGATCAGACGGCTTATCTTTTCATCACCCACGACCTCGCGGTCGCGGCACAGATGGCAGACCGTATCGCCGTGATGGAGCGCGGGCAGATTGTTGAATGCCGCCCGACGCGGGAGCTGATAACGGTACCGCAAGCGCCTGTCACCAAAGCGCTCATCGAAGCGGTGCCCCGCCTCTCAGTTTAGCTTTTGCCCAGTTCCACCGAACGCTTGCGGGCAGCTTCCACGGCTTCTGCCACAAGCGTCTTGAGGCGGTCACCGCCCATCAGAACTTCGAGCGCGGCAGCGGTGGTGCCGTTCGGGCTTGTCACTTGTTCGCGCAGCTTTGACGGCGTGTCCGTGCTGGCATCGGCCAGAGCGCCTGCACCCATCACGGTCTGCATGGCCAGAAGTGCGGCCGTTTCATGCGGCAGACCGGCGGTCACACCGGCATCGGTCAGCGCCTCGATGAAGTGGAACACATAGGCAGGTCCGGAACCCGAAACGGCGGTTACGACGTCCATCAGCGCTTCATCATCCACACTGGTGACCTTGCCGGATGTCTCAAGCAGGCGCGCGACGAAGGCTTCATTTTCATCGGTGACATTGGCGTTCCTGAACGTGACCAACATGCCCTTGCCGATGGCGGCAGGCGTGTTCGGCATGCAGCGAAGAATGGCTGCATCGTGGCCAAGCTTGCTTTCAAAAAGGGCGACCGGAATACCGGCTGCAACGCTGACGAAAGTGGCAGCGGGTGCGAAGCGCTTATAGGCTGGCAGAACCTGTGCCATGACCTGCGGCTTCACAGCCACGAGAACCATGCGCGGCTTCAGATCGTTGGGCAGGGCTTCAGCATCAGCAAAGGCATGGACGCCCGCGCCAGCGGCGCGATCACGAAGCGCTTCGGTCGGTTCCACGACATAAACGTCTTTCGCCTTGAGGATACCGCTATCGAGCCAGCCCTTGAGCATGGCGAAGCCCATATTGCCGCAACCGACCAGAATTACCGTGTCATGCATAGTGATTGTTCCACCTGTTTGATTCTCGGCGCACAGCGTCATGTACGCCTTTTCTCATTCCTTTCGGGATATAGACCCGCGCGATTGCGACCTGCAAGACGGTATGGCGAAAAGCACGATATTTGCCTGCCAAGTACTGCTTGGTTATTGCGGTGCGGTTTACCTATTGCTCATAAGGTATCGACCATTATGCTTGCCATCTGGAATTCTGGACAGAGCAACGAAGCAGTTCCTGTTTGCGTTGCTGGAATGGGGAGACAATGGATCCGGCTTTGACGACAGGCGTTCCGCCATCAGAAGCTTTCGGACACGTCCGTATTATTATCGGCATGATCCTGGGCCTGTGCGTTTCACGCCTTTTGACAGGATTGGCGCGCTTTATCCAGCATCCCGGCAAGCAGAAAATCTATCCGGTCCATCTGGCGTGGGTGGGGTTCATTCTGCTTTCCGTCATTCATTTCTGGTGGTTCGAGTTCAGCTTGCGAACCATTCCACTCTGGACCTTCGAGAAGTATCTGTTCGTTATCTTCTATGCTGGGCTTTATTTCCTGCTCAGCACGCTGCTTTTCCCCGACAGTATGGAAGAATATACCGGCTATCGCGATTATTTCATTTCACGGCGCAAGTGGTTCTTCGGCATTCTGGCGCTGGTCTATGTGGTCGATTTCATTGATACGCTGCTGAAAGGAGCCGATCACTACCGGCTCTACGGCATCGAATATCCCATTCAGGTCGCTTGCTTCATCCTGTTCAGTCTGATTGCGGTGTTCTGGGGCAACCGGCGCTATCATGCGGTTTTCGCTGCCGTTGCGCTGATTTACCAGATCACCTTCACACTGCGCCACTTCGCGACGCTGAGCTAACGTTTTTCTGCATTGCGCCGGGTTTCCGCATCCACGATTTCGCGGAACTGGCGCAGTAGCGGGTGGCGTGCCGTCTGCTTGACGCCGTAATCGAGATTGAACGCATAATCGAAATCCGGCGGATTGAGCCCGATATTGTGCTGCATCATGGTTTCAAGCTTATCAAAGCCCTTGGCAAAGATAGCTTCCGCCGATTTGCTTTCGCTGTAATCCGTCCAAAGCTCCATGATTTCGGTGCTGAGATCGTCCGGCAGCGGCGCGCATAGCGTCATGAGGTCGGCTTTTTCGCGCTCGGCTCGTCCATCATCGGCGGATTGATGGATAGCGGGTACATCGCCGGAAATCGCCTCGCCCAGATCGTGGATGATGCACATCTTGATGAGTTTCAGCCGGTCGCAATCGCCCAGCTCCCGGTCGAACAGCATCACCAGCAGGCATAGCCGCCAGCTATGTTCGGCTGTGCTTTCCGGTCGGCCCTGAGAAGTGTGGCCGGAACGCAAAGTGCTTTTCAGCCGTTCTGCATGTTGGATAAACTGGATTATGCCGCCAAGTCGGGCTGGATCGATCGGGTATTCCGTTTCCGCACTCATGGCTGTCTCCTGATTTATCTGTATGAATCAATACATATAATTGCAATTTTAACGGTTTATTTGCCATGATGAATATTAATCTGGATCAATAGCCACGGGTGAAAAGCGGGACGGAGCGATGGTGGAACGGGACGGAGAGAGGAGACGTGCGGCTGTGCGCCCACTTCTGGCCTATGCGCCGGAATTCCTTGAGCCTGTGCCATCCGTCCGTGCGACCGGAAACAATGACGAAGACCGCGAACATCAAAGGCGCCGCGAGGAATTGCTCCGCCGCAAACAGGATTTGTTAGACGCCGAAGAGAGCGAGCGGGTCGATCCGAAGGCGGATATGCAGGGCCGGATGAATGCCGTGCGGGAGGCGCTGCAAGCCAATCTTGACGGTGCCCCGATCAAGGAACCGTCCGCGTCGGAATCACCTGCATCAGCCACCGTCCCGGAACCTGAACAGCCGGTACAATTGCCGCGCCGCAGGCGTCGCTGGGGACTTCTGGCCGGTTTCACCATGCTGGGCGGAATTATCGGAACCACATATGCTGTTCTGGAACCGCCCCAATATGGCGCGACGGCGTCGTTGCAAGTTTTCCCGCCTGAGCGGCGCAGCGAAATTGCCTCGAATGTTGTTCTGGAGCGCGCCGCACAGATGGCGCGTATCGAGCGTGCAGCCGATCTTGGCGCGCCTTCATTTCTGGAGGAGTTGCGCTTTCGCCTGACCCGATTGCTGCCCGAAGATCAGCAGTCTCCAGCAGTGGCTGGACATAAAAAGCTATCGGGGGTGCAATTGCTGCGCCAGCGTCTTGATTTCACACAGGCGCTCGACAGTGGCACGGTCAATGTCGATGCCACGGCTGACAGGCCGGAAACGGCAGCACTTTTGGCCAATGCCGTTGCGCAGGCGTTTCGCGATCATCTGCAGGGCGGCGGAGAGTTGAACGGGGTTGAGGGCGATCTTCCGGCGCGTCTGCAAAGTCTGGAGGCCGATGCAGAAGCGGCGCAGCAAGCGGCTGCGGTTTTTCGCGTCAGCCGGGATTTTGGCGATGACGACAACAAGGCCGCACTTCAACGCGAGTTCGCCGACAGCAAGGCCGAGACAGCGCGTATTGCAGCGGAGGCCAACAGCCTGAACGGCGCGACCGCCGAGAGCCTCGCCGGTAAGGGCGTGCCTGAAACCATGCGTTCCGGAGCACTGGGCGCACTGGTTGAGCGGTATCGCGCCGCAGGACAGGGGGCTGAAGCGAGCCAGATCGAAGCGGAAATCGACAAGGAGATTTCCAGCCAGCGCAGCATTTTACAAACCGATCTTAAGAATGCAGTCGAACGTGAGCAAAAGGCAGCGGCTGCCATTGCCGGTTTCGGCTCGACGCCTGCGACGGATGAAGACAAAGCCCGGCTGCAAATGCTGGAACGCGATGCGGCGGCAAAGCAGGCATTGTTTGAAGATTTGCAGATGCGTGCGGCACGGGGAGAACGCGCCTCGGCGGGTTCCGCGGCGACAGTGCGGATAGTTATGCCAGCCATGGCGGAACCGAACCCGCGCACCCTCTCCCCACAATGGATTATCGTCCTTGGATTGCTGGGCGGGTTTTTGCTTGGTCTTCTTTCGATGATGCTGGCCGGTCGCAAGCCCCGGTCGTCGGTCAGGAATGAAGCCGAGCCGGAAGAGGTTCTGGAACCCTACGGTGAAACCCGGCTTGCTGCCGTTATCCGCGAAGCCAATGCGCGCTGGGAAGCCGAGAATGAAGGCGTCAACCGCACCACGGAGAATGCCGCCCTCGGTCGTGCCATCGACGACGTGCGCTCATCCCGTATCACGAGACCCTGACTGGTTCTCGCAGGACTTTGCGTTCTGAAACTTCATTAAATCCTGCATTGTCGCGCATTCGCCAATTGTCATCGGGTGTCATGACGCTTATGGGCATGTGTACGAAAAAGATGTCGTGTATCTCCCAGACACTTAAGCCCGATATCACAAAAGAACGGAGCGCTCGCTATGGCTCAATTGATAGATGGCAAGAAGCTCGCCGAGGATGTGGTTTCCACGGTGAAGACCGAAACCGAAAAGCTCGTGGCCGCAACCGGCATTGTGCCCGGCATTGCGGTGGTGATCGTCGGTGAAGACCCGGCAAGTCAGGTCTACGTCGCGTCCAAGAGCAGAAAGGCCAAGGAATGCGGTTTCCACTCGGTGCAGCACGATCTGCCGGAAACGGCGTCGGAGCAGGAGCTTCTCGACCTGATCGAGAGCCTGAACAACGATCCCGCCATTCACGGCATTCTGGTGCAATTGCCGTTGCCGAAGCACATCGATTCAGGCCGGGTGATCCAGACAATTTCACCCGACAAGGATGTTGACGGCTTTCACTTCATCAATGTCGGCAAGCTTGGCACTGGCGAGGTGGAAACCGCCTTCGTTCCCTGCACGCCAGCCGGCGCGATGATCATGATCGAGCGCGTCCATGGCCGTGATCTTTCGGGGCTCAATGCTGTGGTGATCGGGCGCTCCAATATTGTCGGCAAGCCGATGTTCAATCTGCTGCTCGCCGCCAATGCAACGGTCACGGTTGCTCATAGCCGCACCAGGGACCTGCCTGCGATTGCCCGCACGGCGGATATTCTAGTGGCGGCGGTCGGGCGTACGCAAATGGTCAAGGGCGATTGGGTCAAGCCCGGCGCAACGGTGATCGATGTCGGTATCAATCGCATTCCGGCTCCCGAACGGGGTGAGGGCAAGACACGATTGGTCGGCGATGTCGATTTTGCGGAAGCCGAAAAGGTCGCCGGAGCGATCACGCCGGTTCCGGGCGGCGTCGGTCCGATGACCATCGCCATGCTGATGGCAAACACGCTTACCTCGGCGTGCCGCACTGCTGGCGTGAAAAAGCCGGTTTTTTGACACAATTCAACTGTGCTTTGCGCGCAGTTTTATTCCGGTTTTGATGGTTTGAGAGGCAAAACAGCTAAAATTGCTGTTTTGCCTTAATTTCATTCCGGCTGCTTTCAGAACACCGAAGCGCCTTCGTCAGCCCGCCCGGCGATCTGGCGGAAAGCGCGGAACAATTCGCGCCCCATGCCGTGCTCATTGCCGGAAAGATCAGGGCGGTCTTCGGCGCGATCATTCAACAGCATGAGATTGACGAGAACTTCCAGAGTGCCGTTCACGGCATCGAGACGAATGACATCACCGTCGCGGATTTTTCCGATGACGCCACCATCAAGTGCTTCCGGCGTGACATGGATGGCGGAGGGAACCTTGCCCGACGCGCCGGACAGGCGACCGTCGGTGACAAGGGCCACACGCTGGCCGCGATCCTGCAGAATGCCCAGAACCGTCATCAGCTTGTGCAGCTCCGGCATACCATTGGCCTTCGGGCCCTGATAGCGGACCACAGCGATGAAATCGCCGGTCAGCTCGCCAGCCTTGAACGCGGCCTGCATTTCTGCCTGATCGTTGAACACCTTGGCAGGTGCCTCGATGACCTGACGCTCCGGCTTCACGGCGGAAACCTTGATGATCGCATTGCCGATATTGCCGGTCAGAACCTTGAGGCCTCCGGTCGGCTGGAATGGCGCATGGATTTTGGCCAGCACCTTGTCGTCACCGCTTTTTTCCGGCACGGGCTCACGCACGACGGTGCCATCGGCGCCAAGCTTCGGTTCGATCGCATAAGGCCGCAGACCTTCACCGAACACGGTGCGCACATCTTCATGCAGGATGCCGCCATCGAGCAATTCGCGGATCAGGAAGCCCATGCCGCCAGCGGCATGGAAATGGTTCACATCGGCAAGGCCGTTCGGATAGACACGTGCCAGAAGCGGCACCACATCCGAAATCTCGGAAATATCGTGCCATGTCAGCTTGATACCGGCAGCCGCCGCCATGGCGATCAGGTGGATGGTATGGTTGGTCGAGCCGCCGGTCGCATTGAGACCAATGACGCCATTGACGAACGAACGTTCGTCCAGCATCTCGCCGACCGGCGTATATTCATTGCCGCAGGCGGTGATCGCCAATGCGCGCTTGGCGGCTTCGCGGGTCAAGGCATCACGCAGTGGCGTGCCCGGATTGATAAAGGATGCACCCGGCAGATGCAGGCCCATGATTTCCATCAGCATCTGGTTGGAATTGGCCGTGCCGTAGAAGGTGCAGGTGCCGGGGCCATGATAGGACTTCGATTCCGATTCCAGAAGTTCGGCACGTCCGACCTTGCCTTCGGCATAGAGCTGACGGGTCTTGGCCTTTTCGTCATTGGGCAGGCCGCTGGTCATCGGCCCGGCAGGCACGAACACGGCGGGCAGATGGCCGAAAGTCAGCGCACCAATGATGAGACCGGGAACGATCTTGTCGCAGACGCCGAGATAGACGGCTGCATCGAACATATCGTGCGACAGGCCGACGGCGGTTGCCATCGCGATTACCTCGCGGGAGAACAGCGACAATTCCATGCCCGCAAAACCCTGCGTGACGCCGTCGCACATGGCTGGCACGCCACCTGCAACCTGTGCCACGCCGCCCGCTTCGCGCGCAGCCTGCTTGATAAGCTGCGGGAAGGTTTCGAATGGCTGATGCGCCGACAGCATGTCGTTATAGGCGGTGATGATGCCGAGGTTTGGAATCTCGTCGCCGATCAGCGCCGCCTTGTCGTGCGGGCCGCAGGCGGCGAAACCATGCGCGAGATTGGCACAGCCCAGAACGGCGCGCTTTGGCTTGCTGGATGAAGCCTCGCGCACACGGCCAAGATAGGCCTCGCGCGTCGGCTTGGACCGTTCGCGAATGCGCGCGGTGATTTCCTGAATGCGTTTATGTGCCGTATCGGTGGGCATGGGTATCACCTGTGCCAATCTGGCTTGAATCGAATTTAGCTTGTCCAGTAGAGCTGGATCGGTGTGCGCGCATGGTGGAAGACAGCCCGCACGGGCATTTCATTCTCGTCATCGCCGGAAAGCGCCTTTTCCAGCGTTGCCTGCTTGGCAGCGCCTTCGATATGCAGAACCAGCATTTCGGCTTCAGTGATGATGGGAAGGGTCAGGGTCAGGCGTTTTTCGCCAGCACCTTCGGCCTGAATGGGCAGGACGAGCGCCCGCGTTGCCGGATCGATCGCCTGATCGAGCCGGTCGGCACCGGGAAAGAAGGAGGCGGTATGACCGTCATTACCCATGCCAAGCACCACCACGTCGAACGGACGGCGCAATGCGTCGATACGGCTGGCAGCGGCAAGCGCCGCCGTTTCGGCCGTCGCCGCCGGATTGTAGAGGCCAACGAACCTGGCCACGCCCGCATGATCGCGCAAAAGATGCTCGCGCACCAGCTTTTCGTTGGAGCGGTCGCTTTCGACAGGTACGAAACGCTCGTCAACGAGGGTGATCGTGACGAGGTTCCAGTCGATCATCTTGCGGGAGAGCACCTCGAACAGTCTCAACGGCGTGGTGCCGCCGGAGACGGCCAGTGTGGCCTGCCCCCGCTCAGCGATTGCGGCTGCCAGCTTGATTGCAATTGCCTCAGAAAGCGATTGCGCCAGTTCCGTTCCGCTGGTGAAGTCGTGACGTTCGATGTTCATTCCATTCCTTTCCAAAGCAGAAACCAGAGCGGTTCCAATCGGATAAAATCGTGAAGCCGCTCTATCTCTTTGTTTTTCGCATTATCCTACGCAAAACCACTGCGCACTTTTGCTGGAAATGCTTTTAGAGGCTCTCGTGCCAGGTACGCCCGTCACGCTCGATGAGCGCGATGGAGGACGATGGGCCCCATGTTCCTGCTGTGTAGCCCTGCACAGGCTGGCTGTTCAATTCCCATCCCTGAAGGATCGGATCGACCCAGCGCCATGCAGCCTCGACTTCGTCGCGCCGCATGAAAAGGGTCTGGTTGCCGCGAACGACGTCCATGATCAGCCGTTCATAGGCATCCGGATTGCGTTCGCTGAAGGATTCGGCAAAGCTCATGTCGAGCGGCACGTGACGCAGGCGCATGCCGCCCGGACCCGGATCCTTGATCATCAGCCACTGCTTCACACCTTCATCGGGTTGCAGACGGATGACGAGCTGGTTGGCCATGACCTTGCCAGCGCTTTCGCCGAAGATGGAATGCGGGATCGGCTTGAAGGTCACGACGATTTCCGAAACACGGGTCGCCAGACGCTTGCCGGTGCGCAGATAGAACGGCACACCCGCCCAGCGCCAGTTGGCGATTTCAGCTTTCAGCGCCACGAAGGTCTCCGTGTTGCTGGTCTCGCTCTCAAGGTCTTCCAGATAGCCGCGCACCGGGCCGCCAGCCGAAGCACCGGCGCGATACTGGCCGCGCACGGTCACGTCTTCGACATTGGAATTGGTGATCGGCTTCAACGAGCGCAGAACCTTGACCTTCTCGTCATGAACGGCATCCGCTTCAATCGATGAAGGCGGCTCCATTGCAACGAGGCAAAGAAGCTGGAGAATATGGTTCTGCACCATGTCGCGCAATGCGCCCGCCGTGTTGTAATAACCGGCCCGACCTTCAAGGCCGACAGCTTCTGCAACGGTGATCTGCACATGGTCGATATGGGCGGAATTCCACAGAGGCTCATAGAGTGCGTTGGCAAAGCGCAGCGCCATCAGGTTCTGCACGGTTTCCTTGCCGAGATAGTGGTCTATGCGGAAGATCTGATCTTCGCGGAAAACGCTGCCCAGCGTATCATTGAGCGTCATGGCGGATTCGAGATCGCGGCCGATCGGCTTTTCCACGATGATGCGCGTATCGCGGGTAATCAGGCCATGCGCCTTCAGGCGCGTGGCAATGTCGCCGAACAATGTCGGGCTGACCGCGAGATAGAAGGCGCGAATCTTTTCCGGCTTCTTGCCGATCAGGGTTTTGAGCGCGTCCCAGCCTTCTTCGGACTTGGCGTCGACGGCAACATAGCTGACACGCTTCAGAAATTCGTCGACCTGCTTCTCGTCAACTTCCGCAGGCTTGACGTGCTCATGAATGGCATCGCGGGCAAACTGCCGGTACTCTTCATCGGTCATGGCACTGCGTGAAGCGCCGATAATACGCGTCGGGTCGGTGAGCTGGCCTGCGCGCTGGCGCTGATACAGTGCCGGGATGAGCTTGCGTTCGGCAAGGTCGCCGGAACCGCCGAACACGATGCAGTCGAAAGGCTCTACCGGAATTGTCTGGCTGGTCATCTATCGCTCTCTTCTCTTCTTGCGCAAATCAGTCTGCCTGTGGGCAGCATGCGATTTTCAAGCTGCCCTTGTCTATTATCTAATCGATTTAAATTCAACAGCCGCAATGCCGCAATCGCACGAAATTGAAGGTGCCCTGCCATAATTGACGGATTAACGGGTTGTGCATACATGACATGTTCATTTTGGTTCAGGCTCTTTACGCCATATTGAAACAAATAATCTGGATACAAGTGATTGCACTTTACGGGAAATGCTCAAAAGGAGAATGACATGAAGAGGCTGCAGGATAAGGTCGCAATCATTACCGGTGCCGGTTCGGGTTTCGGTTCAGGCATGGCGCGCCGATTTGCAGCCGAAGGTGCAAAGGTCATTCTCGCTGATGTGAACGTAAAACGTGTCGAGGATGAGCTTGCCGACATTGGCGAGAATGCTCTTTCCGTGCAGTCGGATGTGTCGCGCAAGGACGATATGGAGCGCGTGGCACGCACGGCCTTCGAAGCGTTCGGCCGCATTGACATCATGGTCAACAATGCCGGTTTCACGCATCGCAACATGCCGCTGACGGAAGTGACGGAGGATAGTTTCGACCTGATCTCGTCCGTGAATATGAAAGCGCTTTATTATTCGACGCAGATCGTTGTGCCGATCATGGAGCATCAGGGCGGCGGCGTCATCATCAATACGGCTTCGGCAACCGCATTGCGTCCGCGCAAGGGATTGGTTTGGTACAGCGCATCCAAGGGCTGGATCATCAGCGCGACCAAGGCGATGGCGCTGGAGCTGGCGGACAAGAATATCCGCGTGAACTGCATCTGCCCGGCTGAAAGCGACGGCGAGGGGCTGAAACTGTTTCTGGAGGAAGATACGCCAGAGGCGCGCGAGGCGCTGAAACGCACCATTCCTCTCGACCGGTTTTCAACGCCGGAGGATGTGGCGGAAGCTGCGCTCTGGCTGGCCTCGGACGCCGCCTCCATGGTGACGGGGACGGCACTTAATATCGACGGTGGCTATTCAATCTGAGACAGCGGCTCTGGCGGCCTGCAAATGGCGTTGTTTTGCGCTTCCGGTGCTCAAACTCCACCATTTTCGGCTCGCCATAACCACAATCTACCAATCTAGCCATCGGCTTCGGCAAGGAAATCATCAAAAATGGCTTCCAGTCGACTGTGCCGTTCAGCGGCCATCAGCTTTCCGGTTTCCGTCTTGAAGCCGGAGGCGAGGCCGAACAGTTTGGTGCGGAAATGGTCGAGCGCGAAGCGCTTGTCATCCAGTGGGCGGTTTTCGGCATGCGGGTCGCGCCAGTCGTAAAGCGCACTGCCCATGCGGCCCGCAATGTAGAAACACCGCGCAGCGCCAATGACGCCGATGGCATCGAGCCGGTCCGCATCCTGCAGGATTTTTGCCTCCGTCGTGACAGGCTCGATATTGGCCGAAAAACTGTGCGCCTCAATCGCATGGGCGGTAAGGCCGATGCGCGCGTCATCCCAGCCGAGGTTGTGCAGCAAGGTTGTTGCCTTTTCCGCCGCCAGTCGCGAAGCGCGGTTTCTGTCAGGCGAATTCTTCTCCACGCTCACGCAATCATGCAGCAGGGCTGCGGCGCAAAGCACTTCGGCATTGCCGCCTTCCTGATGCTGGATTGCAGCGGCATTTTTCCAGACGCGGGCAAGGTGGGACAGATCGTGCGACCCGTCCTCGCCATGTTCGAGCGCGTGGGGCAGAAGGCTTTCGGCAAGCATTGCGAAAGGCGCGAAGATATGTGCTTTCATCCTGGTTCTGCCCTGGGTCTTGGGGATTCGGGAGATGGCAGAAACTATCGGTTCTTGCGCAGGACGGTCCAGTTATAAAATGCGCCGATAGCCATGATCAGGCAGGTGCCGAGAAACACGGAGCGCATGCCGAAATGACCGCCGACAAAGCCGCCAGCCACTGGTCCTACGACCTGCCCCACATATTGCGCCGAGACGGAAAGCCCAAGGATGCCGCCCGCCACGCGGTCGGGGACGTTGTGCCGGATGACGCTGGTGATGCAGGGCAGCAATCCACCAAGCGCCAGCCCCATCAGAAAACGCAGGCCGATCAACTGCCAGGCTTCTGTCACGAAGGCCTGCGGGATCAGAAGCAGTGCGGAAACGGATAGTGCCCCGATGATGACGCGGGTGTGGCCGATGCGATCGGCAAGGCGACCCATCCGTGAGGAAGACATGATGCTACCGAGTGCAGCAGCAGCCATCACCACACCGGAAATGAGCGTCACTTTCGTCTGGTCGTCCATGAGCTGGATCACATAGACGGTGATGATCGGCTCGATCGACATATTGGCGAAAAGCAGCAGCATGCCCGTCACCAGCATGGCGATAACGGGCTTTCTGTCGGGGACGGCCGCCCAGATGGATTGCGCCTTCTGCTCCCTGGTCGGCTTTGGCGGTTTGCGCTCTTCGCGGATCAGAAATGTGGTGGCCAGAAAGGTGAGGAAAATCACACCGCCTGCCAGCCAGAAGGTTGCGCGAATGCCGATCAGCGGCGGCAGCGCGCCGCCGAGCAGCGGTCCTGCGAGATTGCCCGCCATGATGCCGGCCGAAAGCGCGCCCAGCGCCCAGCCGGTCTTATCCTTTGGTGTTTGCGTGGCGACGAGGATCATCGAACCGGATGAATAGCCGCCCGCAATGCCCACGAACAGGCGCAGCGCCACCAGTTGCCAGACGCTCGTCACCATTCCGATCAGCGACATGGCGATGGCCATGCCGAGGCTCGCGCGGATCAGCATCAGCTTGCGCCCGTAACGATCACCAAGCCTGCCCCAGAGTGGTGCGACGAAGGCTGCTGCCAGAAAGGTCGCGCCGTAGGCAACGCCCGACCATTGCACGATGGCTGCATGATCGGTGACGCCCAATTGTTCCACATAGAGCGGCAGGAAGGGGAGGAGCAGCGACATGGCAATGAGCGTGGTGAACGAACCGATGAGGCAGATCAGCAGGTTCTGCTTCCAGTAGCGTTCGTGATTTTCTTCCGTGGCCACATTTTCCTGGCGGGCTGTGGCGACGGTTTCATCGCTGGCAGCGGCTTGGGCGGTGCTCATGTCATGTCTCGCGATTGCAATGTATTCCATTTTGGGATACCAAAACGGTATGCATGAATGCGCCTGTTGATCAGGCTTGTCAATTGCAGTGCTGATCGAAAATGGAGAATGGTCGCCGATGTCACAGATGAGGCAGGTTGAAACGCAACTTCGCGACATGATCCTCGGTCTGGAACTGGGGCCGGGCGAGCGTTTGACCGAGCGCTGGATAGAGGCGCAATTTGCCGCCTCACGCACGCCGATCCGCGCAGCACTTTTGCGGCTGGAGGCGGAAGGGCTGATCTGTCGCGAAGGGCGCGGCTGGACAGTCTCGCCGATCAATCTCAGCGAGATCGAGCAGATTGGCGTTTATCGCGAAGCGCTGGAAATTGCCGCGTTAAAACTGACCTGCGCACTTGAAGATCGCAGCGGCGTGGAACTGATTTTGGCCATGCTGGATAGCTGTGATGCGGATACGTCGCGCGAGGAATGGCACCGTATCGGCATGGATTTTCATATCGAACTGGCGCGGCTGTCCGGTAACGAATTTCTCAGCCGCGGCGTGCGCGATGCCATGCAGCGCCTTTCACGGGCGCGCTGGCTGGAGGTGCGCGACGAGGCCGCGCTCGCCCGCGCCTGGGCCGAACACCGCGCCATTCTCGACGCGGTGCGCGAAGGGGATGCCGACAAGGCGACGGCGTTGATGAGTGCACATCTGGACGGAAGTCGCAGCCGTCTCGTCAGCAATCTGCATGAGGACCGGCGTGGCCTCAAAGCGCGGGGCTTTGCGGTCATCAGCGCCTGAAACAGTCATCACCATTCGGGCAGCTTATGGCCGTCACGCGAATGATATGGCGTGCGCCCGTCACGGATGCCGATATCGCGCAGGAGATATTCCGGTGAATGCTCGGTGATGACGGTATAAGTGCGTTTGCGCGAAAACAGACGGAAGAACAGCGCATTCCAGCCGCTGTTTGCCCCATGGCTGATGGTGGGCGCTGTGGCGGTTGTGCAGGCAGAATCGAGGTTTTTCATGACCTTACCTATCGAATGAAGCGGCTGTGGGAGGCAGTTGCTCGTTAAACTGTGCCTATAGGTATGCGCCTGAAAACCTTTGTTTTCCAATTGAACCTCGATTAGTATGCATAAGGAGGACTTATGCATCATGACGACAGCGCTTCCCCCTTTATCGGCTATTCGCGTTTTTGAATCCGCCGCTCGCCATGCCAGTTTTACCCGCGCCGCGGAAGAACTGGGCATGACGCAGGCTGCCGTCAGCTATCAGATCAAGATATTGGAGGAGCGCGTCGGTGCGCCGCTGTTTCTGCGTCTGCCGCGGCAGGTGGAGCTGACCGAACTCGGCAAATGTCTTGCGCCCGCGATCACGGAAGCGTTCGAGACGATGCGCAATGCCTTCGCCAGCCTGCGGGAAGATGCGGAGGGCACACTGACGATCAGCGTTCTCGCGACTTTTGCCGCCAACTGGCTGGCACATAGGCTTGGCTCGTTCCAGATGCGGCATCCGTCGCTCGCGGTCCGGCTTGACACGTCCGACAGCGTGATCGATTTTGCGACAACCAATGTCGATATCGCAATCAGGAGCGGTTTCGGCAAATGGCCGGGGCTGGAAGCGCATCAGCTCATCAAGGCGAGTTTCACGCCGATGCTGAGTCCTGCCTTGGCCGCGACCATCGGCGGAGTAAAAGAGCCTGCCGATCTTCTGCGGCTCAAGATAATCGATGTGAGCGATCCCTGGTGGAAAATCTGGTTCAATGCGGCGGGGATCGAAAACCCGCCAATGCAGGGCAATACGCAGAGCCGGCTGGGAGCGCAGCATATTGAAGGGCGCGCGACGGTCGCGGGGCAGGGTGTCGGCATTCTTACGCCCGCTTTCCACCAGATCGAAATCGCCACCGGCCAGCTTATCCAGCCCTTCGATATTCTTGGTGATGACGGGCGCGCTTATTGGCTCGTCTATCCCAAGTCGCGGCGCAACACGCCCAAGGTCCGCGCATTCAGGGAATGGATATTGAGCGAACTCGACTGCGGATAGATGGCAGCCAAGACAAGCTTAATCTTTCGATGCCGCGAGGAACACTGCGTGCTGAGCCTCATATGCGCGCTTGAAGGCCGGGCGGGCTTCCCCGCGCACAACATAGGCCGCAAGGTTCGGGTAATCGTTCAACATGCCTGAACTCTTCAGCCTCCGCAGCACTGTCACCATCAGAAGATCACCGGCACTGAAGGCTCCGTCGAGCCAGCCATTGTTGCCGAGACGAACGGAAAGTGCGTCCAGCCTTTTGCGGATATAGGCCTCCACGATAGGCATCCTCTGTTCGTACCAGCTCTCCCGCCGCTCCACAAAGCCAGCTCTTTCCCGCTCAAGGATTACCGGCTCGATAGTGCTCTGCGCGGCGAACATCCATGTGATTGCGCGTGCCCGGCCATTGGCATCATCTGGCAGAAGGCCGGGATTTTGTTCGGCGATATGAAGCACGATTGCACCGGATTCGAACAGCGCCAGATCGCCTTCTTCATAGGTAGGGATTTGCCCGAACGGTTGCAGATCAAGATGCGGGCGGGCTTTCATCGCTTCGAACGAAACGAGGCGTACATCATAGTCCTGCCCGGTCTCTTCAAGTGCCCATCGAACGGGCATATCGCGCGCCATCCCTCGGCCGCGATCAGGTGAATTTTCAAATGCGGTGATGATGGGACGTGCCGGACTGTTGTTGGTGGTGGATGCATTGTTCATGACGGTTTCTCCTCAATGTCACGTTCGTTGCCCCAAATGTAAACCGATGCCTCCCGGTTCAAGTTTTCTTCTGCTTCTTTCCAACGCGCCCTTCTAAAATAGCCGGATATAAAGCTTCCAATAAATAATACCGACCAGTTGGTATGTTGTCAATCTTGGCGATTGTGAAGGCGAGGGAGGGCAGAAAGCTGGTTACAGGAATGACCGGGGGCGGAAGTTCTGCCGAATTTTCCATGGCTCAAAATTTTTTCCGTCGAATGTCACATTCGGTATTGCTGTCTCGTCATGTCTATCGAACCCCTTGAACCGAAAGGAACGATATCATGACCCCTCTGCTCAACCCGTTCAATGTTGCCCCTGCCACGATGAAGTCCTGGATGAACGCTTCGATGACGATCGCATCCAGTCTGGAAGCGAGCCTGATCGAGCTTGTCAAAATCCGCTCCTCGCAGATTAACGCCTGCGCAAATTGCATCAATATGCATACGCTTGAAGCACGCTCTCTGGGCGAGACCGAACAACGCATTTATTTGTTGTCGGCATGGCGCGAAGCACCATGCTACTCTGCGCGCGAACGTGCGGCTCTGGGATGGGTCGACGCGCTGACCCGCCTGTCGCAAGGCCATGATCTGGAAGACGCCCGCACGGCCATGCAGGCACAGTTCACTGAGGAGGAGCAAGTGAACCTTACGCTGATGATCAATATCATCAATGGATGGAACCGCATGGCGGTTGGCTTCGGCCTCTGGTTCGAACCGGAAGCCAAGAAGCCCGCAGTAAAGGCAGCCGTCTGATGGTCGACATATCCTCGCAAGGCGATGCAGCCGAAAGCTTCGATCCGCTGCGCCCGAAACTGATCCGCGTCGCCTATCGCATGTTGGGCTCGGTTGCCGATGCCGAGGATATGGTGCAAGAGGCGTTCATCCGATGGATGAACGCCGACCGCAGCGAGGTGCGTGAGCCGGAAGCCTTTCTGCGCCGCACCGTTACCCGCCTGTGCCTCGATTTTCTGAAATCCGGGCGCAACCAGCGCGAAACCTATTTCGGGCCATGGATTCCCGATCCGGTTGTCGAAGAGGAAGCGGATGACGATGTCACCCTTCCGCTCATGCTGGCGCTGGAGCGTCTTTCGCCACTGGAACGCGCCGCCTTCCTGCTGCACGATGTCTTCGGGCTGGATTTCGACGAAATAGCCAAAACAATCCAACGCGATGCTGCCGCCTGCCGCCAGCTTGCTGCACGCGCCCGCAAGCATGTGCGCGAGGAGCGTCCCCGTTTTCAGGTCGACAAGCAGCGCGGGCTTGAACTGGCGCAGGCCTTTTTCACGGCGTCGCGCAGCGGCGATATGAATGCACTTGGCGCGATGCTGGCTGCGGATGTGAACCTTCAGGCCGATGGCGGCGGCAAGCGCCCGGCTTTCCCGAAGCCTGTTTTCGGTTTCGACGAGGTGATGAAGACCCACGAAAAACTGGCGGGCTATTTCCGTGGCAATCAGTCGACGCTTTTGCGCACGGTCTTCATCAATGGTTTGCCCGGCATCATCACGCGTGAAGCCGATGGGGAAATCCAGACGACGGCGCTCGATATAGAAGACGGCAAGATTGTCGGCATCTATGTGGTGCGCAACCCGGACAAGCTAAAGCACCTGCACTGAGCAATACCGGCTCCCGCTTTTTGGAGACATGCTTTATTTGTTTTCAAGCATGTCTTTATCCAAAAACCGGTTTCCACTTTTGGGAGACATGCTTTACCCGATCAGGTAGCGGCAGGCGCCTGCCGCGCCGATGCCGATCAGCACGGTTGGCAGCATGGAAAAGCGCGTCGCGGCGAAGATCGTGATTGCAAGCGCGATCAGGTCGGCAGGCTTGTCCGAGACGAAATCGGGCGCGATGACCGAGATCAGAACGCAGCCGGGGGCGGCTTCCATCACCGCTGTAGCACGCTTGCTCAGCGTGCGGTTGCGCAGCAGCACATAGCCGCCGATGCGCGTGAGATAGGTGACGCTTGCCATCAGAACGATGGTCAGAACAGCTAACGGATCGATCATTCTTCACCTGCCAGCAGATAGGCTGCAACGAGACCGGACAAGGCACCGGCGGCGACATACCAGGCGCCGGGAATGGTGAGATAGCTCAGCGCGGCGACCACAAGGCTGACCAGCCATGGGCGCGCTGCCGCAAAACCTTTCCACATGCCCGCCAGCAGAACCAGAAACACTGCCGGGAATGCCATGTCGAAACCATAGGGGCGCAGGTCTCCCATCATCGGGCCGAAGGCTGCGCCCAGCGTGGTGAAGACGACCCAGGCGAGATAGAAAGGTATGGCCACACCGGCATAGAAGGTGAGGCTCAGCGCCGGATTGACGCCTTTCGACTGACGGCGTTTCGCATCGGCAAGGCCGAGCGCCCAGCTTTCATCGCACATGAGAAACAGGCTGGCGAAAGCCTTGCGCTTGGGCAGATGGCGGATGAAGGGCGCCAGAGCCGCACCCATCAGCAGATGGCGGCTGTTGACCAGAAAGGTGATCGCAACAATCAGCAGGACATGCGGCGGCGAGGTCCAGAGCTGGATGGCCGCGAATTCCGACCCGCCTGCAAAGTTCAGCCCGGTCATCATGGGCACTTCGATGACACTGAGGCCCTTTTGCGCGGCCTGCGCGCCCAGAACCAGCGCATAGGGAATAATACCGAGCAGAACCGGCAGACCGGCAGCGGCCCCGCGACGGAATTCCGAGCCGCGCCCGGATCTGCTTTTTTGAGGCACATAGGCCTGTGAAATATCCATAAAATTCCCGTTGGCTGGTCGCTGGTTAACAACCGCCCCTTGCTCAGTCTCTTGCATATTTGCTTGAGAAGTTTCGCGACTATAACCAATTTCGCGAGCAATTTGGTTGCGAATTATGCCTCTTTGCATCAATATTTGGCAGGGAATGCCAATAAGATTGGCATAAATGGAATTGAGCGCCAATGAAGCTGGATGAGATTGACAAACGGATTCTGCGCGTACTGCAGCGCGACGGTCGCATTGCCAATAACGATCTCGCGCGCGAGGTCGGCCTGTCGCCTTCGCCGTGCCTGCGGCGGGTGAAACTTCTGGAAGAGGCGGGCGTGATCGACCGCTATGTCGCGGTGCTGAACCCGGCCAAGGTTGGCAAGGGACTGACTTTCTTCACGCGCATCCGGCTGGACAAGCAGGACGAGGAAACGCTTCAGACCTTCGCCAAGGAGATATTGAAGCTGCCGCAGGTGCTCGAATGCTATTTCATGCTCGGCGATTATGATGCGATGATCCGGGTGGTTGCGGCGGATATCGAGGATTACCGCCGCTTCCAGTCGGAATATCTGAGCCGGATCAAGGGCGTTCAGAACCTGAAGACCGACGTGCCAAGCCAGACGGTCAAGCAGACTTCCGAAATGCCCCTGTAGTAGCATTCGCAGGACAGACGGGCTTATCCTGATCCTTCGCGATCACTGGATGAGAACGCGCCAACTCATCATTGACGTGATCTGCTAATTCAAAGAAACGCTTTCGAACCTGCGAAGCATAGGGATTGGCGTACTCGATGGCCTGAAACACTTCCGGCGCATCATGGCGAACCATGCCGACCGCCTGCATCAGAAGGTCGAAGCTCTTCGTTGTCATGCGGGTTGGTAGCGGCTCCATCTGCACCAGAACCTTGGCGATCAGATGCGTCAGCCCCTGAACCATTGCCGCCTCGCGGTCATGATCTTCCGGCGTTGTTATGATGACATCGAGCACAAGTTCCCTTTTCAGGAAAGCAGCAATGCGGTGGAACCGCGTGCCGCGCACGGGGCAGAAGGCGATTTTCAGGCCTGTTATACCGTCGCGCGCACTCTGCGGACCGAAGAGCGGATGTGTGGCGACAATATCGACATGCGCAGGCAGGCCACGCCGCATGATATCGGCTGGCCCGACCTTGACCGAGCCGACATCGAGAACAAGCGTGCCGGGGCGCAGATGCGGGGCGATCATTTCCACCACGCGGTCAAGCGTTGCGACCGGCGTTGCAAGGATGACGATATCGCAGAGGGCGACCTCTTCCAGAGAGGTCAGGGTGACGCCATGCATCAGCGCTATCCGATCAAGGTCTGCGGCAGGATCGTAAGCATATAACTGGAAATACGGGTTCAGGTGACGGGCGATAAGCTGCCCGAATGCACCAAAGCCGATAATACCAATTTTCATATGCTGATTGTTGTCGCGAGACATGGACTGACCTCTTTATGGCCGCATGGCCAGAGGTGCTGTCCTTGAAAATCAACCGCTGGCAATGCAGCGGTTGAACTATGACAAAGCAAACCCGCCGCTATATGAGCGGAGCGTAATAAGACCGGGTGCTGATGAGTACTTTGTTCATGCTGTCTAGCTATTCCTGCTTTATGCGGATGTCAACAGTCTCCCTGGACGCTGGATGAAGTCCTACGGGAACATCCTCGCTGCTTTGCCTTCGGCAAGCGTTTTGCCGCTGGCATCCAGCGCCTTCACAGTCCACGAGTAGTTGTGGGAACCGCCTGGAGGGCATGGCCCCTTGTAGCGAAATGCACCATAAGGGATAGCGGCCTTGCCATTATAGGCGACCTTGCCACCGCCATGTTCAAAACCCATGGCATTGCGATCCACCATGCGGAACGTCAGCGTTTTCGTTTCCTTTGGAACGCCGGTGATGTTGAACGGCGGCGACTTTGAATCAAAGCACTTCTTCGTTGGTCCCCATTGAAACGACACGCCGAGATCTGCCGACAGCGCAGGCGTCGCCATTGCGGCCATGATAGCAGCCGCAACAATAAGTTTCTGTTTCATTCGTATTTCTCTCCAAGCCCCGACATAGACTCGCTATGCCACAGTTGGAAGGTTAGTGTTTTTCCAATTGCACGCAATAGGGGAAATCATCCGGCGCAGGAATGTTGCTGTCCTTGTGACGATAAAAATACGTCTTGACACGAAGCCGGGTCCTGAAAGCCTATTTCATATAGGCGCGAACCACGTCGACCAGTTCGCCTGCACCTTCGTCGCGCTCTTTTTGCGGAAGGGCGCCATCGGCAACATGCATCAGAATATGGTCTTCAATCACCTCCGCCATGAGCCCGTTGACCGCGCCGCGTACGCCCGCAATCACCTGCATGACTTCCGCGCAGCCCTTCTCTTCCTCGAGCATCCGTTCCACACCCTCAAGCTGGCCGCGAATGCGGCGCACGCGGTTGATGAGCTTCTGCTTTTCGCGGATCGTATGGGTCATGGGAGCCTTGGTCCTTCATGGCAATGTTGCTGACATTCACGCATGTCTTTATCCCAAAACCGGTTCCCACTTTTGGGAGGCATGCTCCATATTCAGGCGGCGCGCGCTTCCACCTCTACGGTCACATGCGACAAATCATGGATCGCTGCAAGCTTGTTCCGGTAATAGGAGGGGGCTCTCGGCTCTTCCGCTATGATCGAAACAATGCACCGTGATGGCCGGGTCCAAGTTGCCAGACATGCAGATCGGCGATCTCTCCGCCTTCGCGACTGATGATTTCAGCGATCTCTTCCGGCAGATCTTCACCTTCCGGCAGATAGTCCAGCAGCGTCGAACCGGTGTCCTTTATCAATCCCCATGACCAGTGCGCGATCACCGCCGCGCCGACGATACCCATTGCCGGGTCAAGCCAGAGCCAGCCGTAAAGACTGCCCAGCAGAAGCGCTGCGATGGCAAGCACAGACGTCAGAGCATCGGCAAGCACATGCATATAGGCTGCACGCAGGTTCTGGTCGTGGCTTCCCTCATGACCGTGATCATGGTGCCCGTGGTGGTGGGAATGATCATCCCTGAGAAGCCAGGCACAGACGAGGTTGACGGCAAGCCCGATGACGGCAACCAGAATGGCCTCGTGAAAATTTATGCTGACCGGCATGCTGAAGCGCCAGAAGCTTTCCCAGCCGATCAAGAGGGCGATCAGCGCCAGAACGATGGCACTGGCAAAGCCGGCCAGATCGCCGAGTTTGCCGGTGCCGAATGTGAACCGCGAATTATGCGCGTGCTTGCGTGCATAGAGATAGGCAAGGGCCGCGATCAGCATTGCCGCCGCATGGGTGGACATATGCCAGCCGTCGGCAGTCAGCGCCATGGAGCCATAAAGGTTGCCGGCTGTGATCTCGATTATCATCATCGTTGCCGTGATGGCGATCACGATCCAGGTGCGCTTTTCGTTGCGCCGGTGATTTTCTCCCAGGAAGACATGCTCATGCCTGGAATGCAGGTGATGGCCGGAATGGTTCGTATGATGATGCACGCTCATTGAAACAGCCTTTCTATTAGAATAGGGGGGTATACTATTTTTAAAAGGCTGACAAATCACACTTGCAGGAGCGGGCTTAACCTCGATCAGCTCGAACGCCCGCGGGCAACGCCTTTCAATGGCAGAAAAACTCACCTTTCGGCTTAGGGTCTACGCCTATTCGAGAAGGCTTTTGACCTGATTGCGGCAATTTTTTCGGGGTCGCGATCAGATAAGATCGGAATCGTTAGCGTGCATCCCGAAAAGTGTGAAACGGTGTTGGGACAAGATGCGCGTCAAACAAGACAATGAGCGCGGCGATCTGATTCAATCGGATCGAAATGCGCTCTGAATTGGGGCAAAGCATTGAAGCGCCGCTGATCCGCGCAACACGGAACGACGCTTCAGTTTTTGAAGCTGCGCATCGTGCTTTGCCAGAAATCCACGCTGATTTTCAGGCCGGTGCCGTAACGAGAAGAGCGGAGGGATTCATGTCTTCAGAAAGGAACGGGCATTCGCCGCGCAGTCGTGCGCGACGGCATTTTTTGGGTCTTACTGCCGCCGCTGCCGTAAAGGTTGCGGCACTCGGGGTCCTGACTTCATCGATTTCATCATCGCCGGCACACGCCATGGGCAGAAAATGGTGGAGGAGAGAAAGAGGAAAGGGAGGTGTTTCCGGCGCTAACTGCCTTTTGAAAGGCACACTCGTCGAGACCCCAACCGGCCTGGTGGCGGTGGAGACATTGACTGTCGGCGATCTTGTGACAACGGCTCGGGGTGAAACGCGCCCGGTCAAATGGGTGGGCTGGCAGAACCATAGAAAAGGCGGCACGCAATGGAATGAGAGCGTGATGCCGATCCGCGTCAAGCGCTATGCTATCGACAGCAAAACACCGCAGCGCGACCTTTATCTTTCACCCAACCACGCATTGCTTATCGACGGCGTGCTGATCCGCGCGAAGGACCTGGTCAATGGTCAAAGCATAGCGCGCGTATCGATGGACAAAACGATCGACTATTACAATATCGTTCTCGACAGTCATGAAGCCGTGCTGGCGGAAGGGGCTGCCGTGGAAACCTATCTGATGCGTGGCGACAGCTATAAGAGTTTCACCAATTTCGCCGAATATCAGGAACTCTATCCGGAGGAAGCCAACATCATCATGCAGCCCTATGCGCCGCTCGTGGGCTATGAGGGTGCCCGCCAGCACTTGCACGCATTGTTGTGCATGAGCGGCATTCTTCCGCTGCGTGACGTAGTTGAGGAAACCTATCAGCGTCTGGCCGCAAAAACCGGCGAGAGCGTAGCGTAAAATAGTGAATATTACCGGGCGGTGGTAAGAAAGGCGGGGTGCCGAAGGGTGCTCCGCCTTTCTCTTGTGAAGCAGTTTAGCCAGCTTCCGCAGCGCGCAGGAAAGACTTTCGTTCCGTTTCACTGCCGATGATCTGGCCTCTCAGTTGCAGGAGATCCTTCCGGCTGACCAGTCCGCAGAGCTTTCCTTCGCGTGTCACAATGGGGATGCGTCCGCAATCGGTCGCGATCATCATGTCGGTGATGAAGGCTACGCTATCATCCTGATGGCCCACCGGAGTGGATGTGTCGGAAATCGAGTCTGCAAGCGTTTGGCCCGACAGTTCCGTCTTTCTCTGCCATTCCAGCGCATCCGCGCGTGTCACCACGCCGACAAGGACACGGTCGTTGTCAATGACCGGATAAAGCCGATGTCGCGCTGTCTCCGAGGCAAAGAAGGCGGAGGCTTCCTGCACGGTCATGTTTGCCGGTAACGTGTCCACGTTCGTCACCATGACTTCATGCACGCGGACGGATTCAAACGGGCTGACGCCATATTCGCGCGTGATGTGCTGTCCGCGTCGTGCAATTTTCTCGGTCAGGATGGAGCGCTTGAGCAGAAGAACCGTCACTGCATAGGCGGTCACCGTTGCGACGAAAACCGGAACGATCTGGCCGAAATCGCCGGTAACCTCGACGGCAAAGAAGGTGCCGGTCAGCGGCGCGCGCATCGTTCCACCCATCATGGCAGCCATTCCGAGAAGCGCCCAGAAACCCGGTTCTCCACCCGGCATGATCAGGCCAAGCAGCCAGCCCATCGCGCCGCCGAAGATCAGAAGCGGCGCCAGAACGCCCCCGGAAGTGCCGGATGCCAACGCACAGAGCCAGATTGCGCTTTTGACGAGCAGCACCACCAGCACCGTGGTTGCCAGGAATTTATCGTTGAGAAAACCGTCGATGAGATCATAGCCGACGCCAAGCGCACGCGGCTCGATCAGGCCGCCAATACCAATGGCAATGCCGCCGATTGCAGGCCACCACATCCAGTGAATGGGCAAACGTTCAAATGTATCCTCCAGCTTGTAGAGGAGTGTGGTGAGCAACCCCGATTGCAGCCCGGCAACGATGCCGATCAGTGCACATGCTGCTATTCCCCACCAGGGCAGGACCAGATGAAAATGGGTCTGAAACAGCGGACCTGTCTCGAAGAACAAGGGGCGGTTCGTGTTGGCAACCGCTGCTGCAGCCGCAACGGGAATGAAGCTGCGGGGCTTCCACTCGAAGAGCAGCAGTTCGACGCCCAGCATCACGGCGGCAATGGGCGTGCCGAAAATGGCGGTCATGCCAGCGGCGGCACCGGCGACGAGCAAGGTTTTCCGCTCGGCTGAGCTCATCTGGAACAATTGCGCAAAGAGCGATCCGATAGCTCCGCCCGTCATGATGATCGGACCTTCGGCACCGAACGGACCGCCCGTGCCGATCGAAATCGCCGATGAGAGCGGCTTTAGTATCGCCACTTTAAGCGACATGCGGCTGCCACCGATCAGGATGGCTTCAATCGCTTCGGGAATACCGTGTCCGCGAATTTTCTCCGAGCCGTAACGTGCCATCAGCCCAATTGCCAGACCGCCCAATATGGGGATGAGAACGATCCAGACGGACGGTGAAAGATGCGCCAGCGTTGCCGGATCAATGCTGACGCGGCCAAACCAGACCAGATTGGTGACGAAGGCGATCAGGCTTACGAGCACCCATGCGGCAGCGGTACTGACAGCGCCAATGACAATCGCCATCGCGATCAGGAGCAGCATTCGCCTGTCGGCGGTAAAATCGCCGGCAACGCGGCGCGCCACGCCACCGGTGAAATCGTGGGGTCCTCGAAACTCGTTTTGCCGGGCCATAGCAAACTCCTGTCTTTCTCGGCGGATACGCTAGCTTTGGGGGAGAGCGACTTAGAGCGCGTCTCGATCTGATTGAATCAGATCGGCGCGTCTCAACGGTTTGTTTTGACGCGCATCTGATCCGAAAATCGTTTCACACTTTTCGGGATGCGCTCTAACGGCGGGTTAAATATATCGTAATACGATATAAATCAATCGCCATCTTTGTGTTTGGACAAGGGGCTTGCTATGGGGAAAGGGATTGCTGCAAAACGCCTTCGGAAAGACCGGAGCAGTGCGGCTTCGCAGATAGAAGGCGCACGGGAGAAGCGTGTTGTGAAAAGAAATCCGGATGCTTTGACACAAGCCGACTATCAGGCGCTTGCGGAACTTCGTTATCGTTTGCGCCGGTTCATGAGTTTCAGCGCGACGGCTGCGGAAGCGGAAGGGCTCCCGGCGCAACAGCATCAGGCGTTGCTTGCGATCAAGGCCCATGCGGCTGATACGCCGATGACGGTCGGTAACCTTGCGGAGTGGCTTGTCATCGCGCCGCACACGGCAACGGAGCTGGTTGGCAGACTGGCGGATGCCGATCTGGCGATGCGGATGGTTGACCCCTCGGACCGTCGCCGCCACACATTGGCTTTGACCGACAAGGCAGAGCAGGTTCTTGAGCGGCTGAGTGCCGCGCACCTGGCCGAAATACGCGAACTTGCCCCCAATCTGATCGAGGTTTTGACCAAGCTGGAGCGTACAGCAAACAAGCCAAAGTAACGGCTATATTCTATCCATCAGCGCATACCATGACAGGGCGAGGAACAGCAGCGGCGAGCGGAAAGTGCGGCCGCCGGGGAAGGCGGGAATGCGCAGTTCTTCGAACAGTTTCAGCCTGTCGCGATTGCCTGCGACGGTTTCCGCATAGAGCTTGCCCATATAATTGGCCAGCATGACACCGTGGCCGGAATAGCCGCCTGCTGAAATGACACCGGGCATCACTTCACGCACGAAGGGCTGGCGCGGCATGGTTATGCCGACCGAACCGCCCCATGCATGGGTGATCTCGACCTTGTCCAGCGCCGGATAAATCTCGGCGATCTGGCGGCGGATATGCGTGCTGATGTCGCGCGGATTGTCGGCAGTATAGGCTTCGCGCCCGCCGAACAGCAGCCTGCCGTCCTTCGAACGGCGGAAATAACGCACCACGAAGCGGGAATCGTCAATGGATTCACCACCCGGAATAACCGGGCTATTGTCGCCGAGCGGCACTGTTGCGCCGATGAACGAGCGGATCGGCATGACATGCGATGCGCTGACCGGCTCCAGCAATCCGCCATAGGCATTCACCGCAATGAAGGCGTTTCGCGCGGATATGGTTCCACGATTGGTTTCGACTTCGACCCGCCCGCTTGCGGTGCTGATCCTGGTGGCTCTGGTGTCTTCAAAAAGCTTTGCGCCTGCGGCATGGGCGGCTTTCGCTGTTCCGACAAGCAGTTTCAGCGGATGAATATGGCCGGTGCCCGCATCATAGACGCCGCCATAATAGCGTTCGGAACCAAGCAGGCTCGCCGTTTCAGTGCGGTCGAGCAAACGCAAATGCGGATAGTTGAACCGGCTTGCCATTACCTCGACATGGCGCTCATACGGCTTCAGATAGCGCGGCTTGTGCACGACCGAAATCTGGCCGGGCACATATTCCATGTCGATCCTGTGTTCGTCGGCAAAGGCAAGGAGATAGGCCTTGGCCTCCTCCGCGACGTCGAACAGGGCCTTGGCACGTTCAAGGCCGTATTTCGCTTCAAGGTCTTCGGCCCATGTGCGCTGGCCTGTGCCGAACTGGCCGCCATTGCGCCCCGACGCCCCATCGCCGAACCGCGCACCGTCGATGAGCGTGACATCCACGCCCTGCCTCGCCAGATGATAGGCAGCCGAAAGCCCCGTATATCCGCCGCCAATGACAACGACATCCGCCTGCCGCGAGCCATCCATCTCGGGATATTGCGGCCGGTCGGGAACCGTCGCCTCGTACCAGGAATAGCCGGGCGAGATTGGGGACTGGTAGGGCATTGGCGGCTCCGGGTGGGTAGGGCAGTAAGGCAGTAGGGCAATAAGGCATTATGTTATTGATCGGAGAGTTTCCGGATCAGAAGTCTGAGAAGTTTGCCTATACTTTCGCTTTTCACCAACATTGAATTGATTGTTTCGTTCTGCATGAAACCAAGCCTTTCGGCGATGAGGAGATGCGTTTCCATTTCCTTGAGAGAGCCTTGGGCAATGCGCAGGAATTGCTGGTAGGAGCCGCGATTTTCTCGCCCAAAGCCTTCAGCGATATTCGCAGGAACAGAAACGGCAGCACGTCGAACCTGACTTGTCAGACCGTAGATTTCTTCCTTGGGCCAGCAATCGGTCACCTTGTAGATTGAGGTGACCATTTCCATCGCTTGCTGCCAAACAAGAAGATCACGATATGAATTGACTGCCATGATCCCCCGTTTAGCTTTTCCCTACTGCCCTACTGCCCTACTGCCCTACTGCCCTACTGCCCTACTGCCCTACTGCCCTACTGCCCTATACTAAACATTGAGCAGCAAAAACTCGCGTTCCCAAGGGCTGATGACTTCCATGAAGGTTTCGAACTCGGCGCGTTTGATGGCTGCGTAGGTCGTGACGAAGGAACTGCCGAACAGGTTGCGCAGCTCTGCGTCCTCTTCGAACAGTTCCACCGCGTCGATCAGGCCGCGGGGCAGCTCGACTTCCTTGGTGTTGACGCTCGTGGTTGCAGGTTGTTCGGGTTCGATCTTGTTTACAAGGCCGATCAGGCCGCAGGCAAGCGAAGCCGCCAGAGCGAGATAGGGATTGGCGTCGGAGGAGGGGATGCGGTTTTCCACGCGGCGCCCATTGGGGTCGGAGCGCGGCACGCGGAAAGCGGTGGTGCGGTTATCGTATCCCCATTTGACGTTGACGGGCGCGGAAGCGTCCGGCGTCAGGCGGCGGTAGGAGTTCACGTAAGGCGCGAACATGACAAGCGCATTCGGCACGTGACGCTGCATACCGCCGATAAAGTGGCGGAAAGCTTCGCTTTCGCTGCCATCCTCATTGGTGAAAATGTTGCGTCCGGTCTTCTTGTCCACGATGGACTGGTGAATGTGCATTGCCGATCCGGGCTGGCCCTGAATGGGCTTGGCCATGAATGTGGCATACATGTCGTGCTTGAGCGCCGCCTCGCGGATCGTGCGCTTGAACAGAAAAACCTGGTCAGCCAGTTCCACCGGATCGCCGTGGCGCAGGTTGATCTCAAGCTGACCGGCACCTTCTTCGTGGATCAGCGTGTCGATCTCCAGCCCCTGGCCCTCGGAGAAATGATAGATATCGTCGATCAGTTCGTCGAACTCATTGACGCCCGCAATCGAATAGCCCTGTCCGCCACCAATGGCGCGGCCCGAGCGTCCGACCGGCGGTGTCAGCGGATAATCCGGGTCGGGGTTCTTGCGGACCAGATAGAACTCGATTTCCGGTGCCACAACCGGCTTCAGACCACGCTTGCTATAGGCGGCAACCACATTGCGCAGCACATTGCGCGGGGTGAATTCCACCCCGCGTCCGTCCTGATAAGCGAGATCGCAGATAACCTGTGCGGTCGGATCGGACTCCCATGGCACGACCGAAAGGGTCGATAGGTCCGGTACCAGCTTCAGGTCGCCATCATCTTCGGGGTAATGGAAGCCGTAGCCGTCTTCCGGATAGTCGCCGGAAATTGTTGTCATGAAGACGGCGGAAGGCAATGCCAGCGAGGTATTGGAGGTGAACTTCTTCGACGGCATCATCTTGCCGCGGGCAACCCCCGCCTGATCGGGGGTGATGCATTCGATGTCTTCGATATCGCGCCAGGCAAGCCATTCGGTTGCCTGCTTCCAGTTTTTCACACCGCGAAGAGATTTGACATAAGCAGGCGTACGGCGACGCGGGGCGCGCGTAACCTTCTTTTCCGTCGTATCAGCAGACATCCATCACCAGAGAATGATTTCGATAGCGGCATGATAGCTGCGACAGGCGGCAATGACAAATGGGTCCGGCAAGCTTTTGTGTGCGCCATCGCAGAAAGCGCACACAAATAAAAATCGATGTGTCAGAGGCCGAAATGGCCCTTCAGAGCCGGCACGTTCGTAACCAGTTGGTCAACCAGTTGTGGATCATGATCGCGCACATAATTGATCACCTGTCCGCCTGCTTCGGTGATCTGGTCGCTTGAGAGGCCGCTGGAACGAAGCGTAGCGGCAGCTTTCAAAAGTGCGCTCATCTTTTCGCCCGCCACATTGTCCATCAGGCCCGAAAGCGCACCCATGATGCCGCCGGTGCTTGAGGCAAGCACGTCGTGGGCACTGGCGAGCTGCTGGGCATCCGGCAGGAGCGCGAAAATCTTGTTGCCGATTTCAGGCGCACTGTGCTGCAGAACCGAAAACACCGAACCGGCCAGCTTTTCTGCAAGCTGCGGATCGATGTTGATCTTGGTGGCGATACTGTCAATGAGAGACTGAACAGACATGAAAATTCCTGTGTTCCTTGCCCCCGCAAGGGGATGTTTTCGTAGACGATCCCGGAAAGCACAATCATCCTCCCAGGTTTTTCGTGCCAATGCACGGAGCAGGGTTTTGCCAGCATTGAGTGAATTTTCGATCAAGATTGTTCGGGATGGCGTTGGAACGAAAGAAAGGTGTATAGGGCTGCTGCCATCCATTTTCCGGACTGAGTTGAGATGATCGTTCGCCCGCGCCCGCCTCTGTGGAAACTCTTCTTCATTCTGAAGGGCTCCATCATCCTGCGCATCCTGCCGCAGATCTTTGCGGTTTTTCTTCTGTCGCTCTTGGTCGTCTGGGCGCATCGCGCTTTTCCGGGTTGGGTGCCCGCCGTCAACAATGGAACGGCCTTGGCGCTGCTCGGCATTGCGCTTTCGATCTTCCTCGGTTTTCGCAACAACGCCTGTTATGATCGCTGGTGGGAAGCGCGCAAAATCTGGGGAAAGCTCGTCTATACGACGCGGAGTCTGGCGCGTCAGACGCTGCTGCTGGAAAACACGCGGGAGCTTGAAGGCAGCAGGAAAAAGCTGCTCCTTTATGCAATTGCCTTTTCGCAGGCCATGGTCAGTCATCTTCGGCCAGAGGAAACCGCCGGTCCAAACAAATACGACAAATGGCTGTCCGCAGAAGAGCAGGTGTCGTTGAGCAAAAGCCGCAACAAGCCCGATTTCATCTTGCGCCAGCTCGGTGCGGTGCTTGCGGGTATGCGGGTGAAGGACGGGTTACATCCGGTCGATTTCCAGACGCTAGACAGTTCAGTTTCCGCATTGGCGGAAGTTCAGGCGGCATGCGAGCGATTGCGGTTCACGCCGGTTCCCTTCGGCTATACGCTGCTTCTGCACCGCACGGCCTATCTGTTCTGTTTCTTCATACCGTTCGGCTTTGCGGATATGCTTGGTTGGGGAACACCATTTGCGACGACGCTGGTGGCCTATACTTTCTTTGGGCTGGATGCGCTGGGCGATGAATTGGAAGAACCATTTGGAACGCTGCCGAACGATCTGCCCATCGGTGCTATCGCCGACACAATCGAAATCAATCTGCGAGAAGCGCTGGGTGAGGAAAACCTGCCCGACCTTCCGCAGCCCGTCGATTATCATCTGATGTAAAAAAAGCCCCGACTGGCAGGGCCAGCCGGGGGAGGTCAGTTGAGGAAATCCGACCATAAAGCGAGTGGCAGATCAACCCCGTTTCATCAAATTTTACGGGTAACTGCCAGTTCGGACATTCTGTCGCTGCCAAAAGCAATGTGCATGAACATGGTGGCGACGGCGGTGGTCAAGATCGTCATCATTTGTCGTGGGTGACGATAACGGGGATCAACAGATCGCCCCAGTTGCCGTCTCCACCATGATGCCGGGCGGAACGGACCAGTTCCACGGAAACGCCTGCCTCGACCGCCTTCATGACGGTGTAGTTGAGGCGATGCAGATCGTTGGCGAGCATACGGATAACGGTCTGCTGATCCGTGGTCATGCTTGAAGATTGTTCTTCTGCTCTTTCCTTGACGCGTGCTGGCGAATTCATGGAACTGTTCCTCCTGTTTGTCGCCGGGCTGTTATTCAGCAGCCGGTCTGAACTGTGCTGTTTCAGTCGATTCCTTCATGGCGGTGGTCGAAGACTGGCCGCCGGTGATTGCGAGTGACACGGCATCGAAATAGCCGGTGCCGACTTCACGCTGATGCTTGGTCGCGGTGTAGCCGTTGGCTTCGGCTGCAAACTCCGCCTGCTGCAGTTCGGAATAGGCTGCCATCTGCCGGTCCTTGTAACCGCGTGCCAGTTCGAACATGCCGAAGTTGAGCTGGTGGAAACCCGCCAGCGTGATGAACTGGAACTTGTAGCCCATCGCGCCCAGCTCACGCTGGAACTTGGCAATCGTGGCGTCGTCGAGGTTCTTCTTCCAGTTGAACGACGGCGAGCAGTTATAGGCGAGCTTCTTGCCCGGATGCGCCTTGTGCACGGCTTCCGCGAAGCGGCGAGCCTGTTCGAGATCGGGCTTGGACGTTTCCATCCAGATCAGATCGCAATAGGGCGCATAGGCAATCGCACGGGCGATACATGGCTCGATGCCGTTCTTCACCTGATAGAAGCCTTCAGCCGTGCGGCCTGCATCGTAGTCGACAAAGGGCTGGTCGCGCTCGTCGATGTCCGAGGTCAGAAGCTTGGCAGCTTCCGCATCCGTGCGGGCGATGACCAGCGTGGCCGTTCCCATCACGTCTGCTGCCAGGCGTGCCGCGTTGAGGTTGCGGATATGCGCTGCCGTCGGGATCAGAACCTTGCCGCCGAGATGGCCGCACTTCTTTTCCGAAGCGAGCTGGTCTTCATAATGCACGCCTGCTGCACCCGCCTCGATGAAGGCTTTCATGATCTCGAAAGCGTTCAGCGGACCGCCGAAGCCTGCTTCCGCATCGGCAACAATTGGCGCAAACCACGTATCGACCGAAAGTCCATTGCCTTCTGCTGTTTCAATCTGGTCGGCACGCTGCAACGTCTTGTTGATGCGCTTGGCGAGTTCCGGGGCGGCATTGGCCGGATAAAGCGACTGGTCCGGATACATGGCCGATGCCGTATTCGCATCCGCCGCAACCTGCCAGCCGGAGAGGTAGATCGCCTTCAGGCCGGCGCGAACCATCTGCATGGCCTGATTGCCGGAAAGCGCGCCGAGCGCATTGACGAAATCTTCCTCATGGATCAGCTTCCAGAGGCGGTTAGCGCCCATTTCAGCGAGCGAGTACTTGATCTCCACCGAACCGCGCAGCCTTTTTACATCTTCGGCCGTATGCGCACGCTGGATGCCGTCGAAGCGACCCTTTGGTGCCGAAGGAATAAGGCTGTAAAAATCTGTCATTTCGGTGTCTCCTCGTGTTGTAGTCGGTATTTGTAGAGCATCTGATGGTCGCTCTTTCTGTGACCAGATTTACAAATGAGATTATTGAAGTGCCAGAGAAACCGGAGAAATGGGCATATAATTGAGGTAATGCTGTCGGAGTTTTGACTGGGTGACGATGTAAATCTGTAAATCTTGTTAAAATCGATTTTTGCGCCTATTCTGTCATGAATTGTAAAATTGCCGTTATGGGTCGGGAGAACCAGGTGAGCGAACGCAAGATATTTGCCGGGCCACGCATCAGGCGCATCCGCAACGAGCGGGGCCTGACCCAGACGGCCATGGCCGAAGCGCTTGGCATTTCGCCGTCTTACCTGAACCTGATAGAGCGCAATCAACGACCGCTGACGGTGCAGCTTCTGCTGAAGCTTGCCAGCGTTTACAAGCTCGACCTTGACAGTCTTCAGGCTGAAAGCGGCTCCACGATCACGGGTCTGAAGGAAGTGTTCTCCGATCCGCTTCTGACCGGCGAACTGCCCGGCGATCAGGAACTGGTCGAAATCGGTGAGGCTGCGCCCAATGCTGCCGTCGGCATCATGAAGCTTTACCGTGCCTATCGCGAGCAGCAGCAGCGCCTGTCCGATCTGTCGCAATTGCTGTCGCATGAGGGAAGTGGGGCAGAGCTTTCGGCGACGCGCCTGCCGCTGGATGAAGTGCGCGATGTGATGGCGCGGCGGGCCAACCATTATCCGCGCATCGAGGAAGAGGCAGAAAGTTTTTTCGCACTGTTGAAGCCGGATGGCGATCTGTCGACAGCCTTAAAGGATTGGCTGCGGCGCGAGCATGGCATCACGGTTCGCACGCTGCCGGTTGCCACCATGCCGAACTGGCGCAGGCGTTATGACCGGCATTCGCAGCGACTGTTTATTTCAGAGCGTCTGTCCCCCTTCGATCAGTTGCAGGAAATCGCCATGGAGGCGGCGCTGATCCGCATGCAGGTGGTGATCGGTGCGGAGACGGAAGGCTTGAAACTGTCGTCAGGCGAGGCAAAGCGCATCGCGCGTTTCGAACTGGCGCGCTATGCGGCGCAGGCCTTGATGATGCCTTATCGCCAGTTTCGTGATGCCGCTGTCCGGGCCCGTTATGATGTCGATGTGCTCCGCACGCGCTTCGGCGTTTCATTCCAGCAGGCGGCAAACCGCCTGACCACCTTGCAGCGGCAGGGGGCAAGTGCGCTGCCCTTCTTCGTCATGGAAATCGACCATGCCGGCAATCGCCTGCGTGTTGCAGGTGCGGAAGGTTTTCCGGTGCGCTTCGGCGGGCAATGCCCGAAATTGCCGGTCTATGCCGCTTTTGCACAGGCGGGCCAGGTGCTGGTCGAACCGGCGGAATTGCCGGACGGTTCTGCATTTTTGACCATCGCGCGCACTCTGGAAGGACCGCAAGGCGCATTCAGTGAGCGCCCGCGCCGGACGGCACTATTGCTTGGTTGTGCGCTGGAAACGGGCGTTGAAACTGTCTATGGCGCTTCGCTTTCGAAGGCGGGCAACACCGAGATTGGCCCGGCCTGTCGTCTGTGCGAAAGACAGGGCTGCATCACCCGCGCCGAGCCACCGCTGACACGCCCGCTCGGTCTGGACGAGATGGTGGCGGGGCTTTCTGCGTTCGACTTCCAGTAGGGGCGCGATATTTCGGTTCTGCTGGCCTGCAAATGGAGCGGTTTTTCGCTTCCGGTGCTCACGTAGTAGTCTTCCACGCATGGTCTTTTCCGAAAAGTCTGCAACTTTTCGGGACTTTGCTTGGTAGTACGCTCCTCTCCGGTTCTCGAGCCTCATCATTTTCGACTCAACATAACCGAAATCTCATCGCCCCTTGGGGAGCCTTTGAGATGCAATTTTTATGTTCGTCCTGTCACGACCCTGTTGACGAATGCTGTGCAATCTAAAAAAGTGCAATAAAGAAACAGTATATCCACCTTGAACCTGCACCGGAATTTAATGTGCAGATTGGAGCAAATGATGGGGATCAAATCCTTCCTTCTGGCAACGACCGTCGTGACAGGCTTTGTAGCGGCTGCCACATTTTCCGCGAGTGCGCAGGAGCGGGTGGTCAATATCTATAACTGGTCGGATTATATCGACGACTCCATCCTCAAGGATTTCACCAAGGAAACCGGGATCAAGGTCGTCTACGACGTTTACGACTCCAACGAAATTCTGGAAACCAAGCTTCTGGCTGGCGGCAGCGGCTATGATCTGGTCGTGCCGTCGGGAGAATTCCTTGGTCGCCAGATTCCGGCAGGCGTGTTTCTGAAGCTCGACAAGGACAAGCTGCCGAACCTCAAGAACATGTGGGACGAAATTTCGACCCGTGTCGCAACTTACGATCCGGGCAACGAATATTCTGTCAACTATATGTGGGGCACGACCGGCATCGGCTACAACAAGGCCAAGATCAAGGAAGCGCTCGGCACCGATACCATAGATTCCTGGGCGGTGCTCTTCGACCCGGAACAGTCGGCCAAGCTGAAGGATTGCGGCATCTATCTGCTCGATTCAGCCAGTGAAATGCTGCGTCCGGCGCTCAATTATCTGGGTCTGGACCCGAATTCGCCGTCACCGGACGATTTGCAGAAGGCGCAGGATCTCTATCTCAAGATCCGCCCGAATATCCGCAAGTTCCACTCGTCGGAATACATCAATGCGCTGGCCAATGGCGATATCTGCATGGCGATCGGCTATTCAGGCGATATCTTCCAGGCACGTGATCGCGCCGAAAAGGCCAAGCAGGGCGTCGAGATCGGCTATTCGATCCCGAAGGAAGGCGCGCTGATCTGGTTCGACCAGATGGCGATCCCGGCAGACGCCAAGCATGTGCCGGAAGCGCTTGAATTCATGAACTACATGATGCGCCCGGAAGTGGCTGCCAAGGCTTCGAACTACGTGTTCTATGCCAATGGCAACAAGGCTTCGCAGGAGTTCATCGACAAGGAAATTCTTGACGATCCGGAAATCTATCCGACCGAAGACGTCATGAAGAAGCTGTTCGTGCCGACGCCTTACGACACCAAGACCCAGCGCGTGGTCACCCGCGCCTGGACGAAGATCGTCACCGGCCAGTAAGAGCCAAAATACTATGGGACCGATATGTCCCAACCGACATCGTGAAGAGCGGCCCACTGTGCAGACGGAGGGCCGCTCTGCGTCTTGTAACAAGTGGGTTTTGCCCGCGGGATCAGGTTCCGGTTAGTTTATAGGGGAACGGAATGGAATCTTTTGGCAGCTTTCGCCGCAAATTTGCGCCCTGGAACGATCCGGCGGCCAAGCCCTTCATTTCTTTTGAGAATGTGACGAAAATATTCGGCGATTTTACCGCCGTCGATGATCTGTCGCTTAATGTTTTCAACCGCGAGTTTTTCGCGCTGCTGGGTGCTTCCGGCTGTGGCAAGACCACGCTGATGCGCATGCTGGCAGGTTTCGAGGAGCCGACATCGGGTCGTATCACGCTCGACGGTCAGGATATGCGCGGCATCCCACCCTATAAGCGCCCGGTCAACATGATGTTCCAGTCCTATGCGCTGTTTCCGCATATGACGGTCGAGAGCAATATCGCCTTCGGTCTCAAGCAGGACGGCATGGCGAAATCGGAAATAGACGCGCGCGTCGCCGAAATGCTCAAGCTCGTGAAGCTGGAGCAATATGGCAAGCGCAAGCCACATCAGTTGTCCGGCGGCCAGCGCCAGCGCGTGGCGCTTGCCCGTTCCGTTGCCAAGCGCCCGAAGGTGCTGCTGCTGGACGAACCGCTGGGCGCGCTCGACAAGAAGCTGCGCGAGGAAACCCAGTTCGAACTGATGGATTTGCAGGTCAAGCTTGGCATGACCTTCATGGTCGTCACCCACGATCAGGAAGAAGCTATGACCATGTCCGACCGCATTGCGGTGATGGACAAGGGTCGCATCAAGCAGGTGGCGACGCCAGCGGAAGTCTATGAGGCGCCAGGCTCCAAATTCGTGGCCGACTTTATCGGTAATGTGAATATTATCGAAGGCGAGGTGGTGAAGGCCGCGAATGGCGAGGCGGAAATCGCGACCGAAAAATTCGGTTTTCACATTCAGACCGAGACTCGAGAAGAACTCAATCCGGGCCAGAAGGTCTGGTATGCGGTGCGTCCTGAAAAGACGCGGATCACACGCGAAAAGCCGGACGATGCTTCGGTTAATGCGGTGGAAGGCGAGCTTTGGGATATTGCCTATTTCGGCGACATGACGGTGTTCCATGTGCGGCTCGACAATGGCCGCACGATCAAGGCAGCAAGCCTCAATGCCGTGCGCAGAACCGAAAATCCGCTGACCTATGACGAGCGCGTCTGGGTTTCCTTCGATACCGATGCCGGTCTGGTGCTGACCGCCTGAGGAGGCCACCATGCAGAAGCTCATCGCTTCCATTGCCAGCCGTCTCGTCATCGCAGTGCCTTATCTCTGGCTGCTGGTATTCTTTCTCGTCCCGTTTTTCATCGTCTTCAAAATTTCCCTTTCGGAAGTCGCGATGGCGATCCCGGCCTATACGCCGACCTTCGACCTGACGCTGGGATTTGCCGCGATCTGGGAGAAAATCAAACAGCTCTCCTTCGACAATTATCTGTGGCTGCTTGATGATCCGCTTTATTACAAGGCCTATCTGTCGAGTGTCCGCATTGCGGCTATCTCCACCGTCCTGACGCTACTCGTGGCCTATCCGATGGCTTATGGCATGGCGCGCGCGCCGACGACGATTCGTCCGACATTGCTGATGCTGGTGATCCTGCCGTTCTGGACGTCGTTTCTGATCCGCGTCTATGCGTGGATCGGCATTCTGAAGCCGGAAGGCCTGCTGAACCAGTTTCTGATGTGGCTCAACATCATCGATACGCCGCTTACTATTCTCAATACCGATACAGCCATCTTCATCGGTATCGTCTATTCCTATCTGCCGTTCATGGTGCTGCCGATTTATTCGTCGCTGGAAAAGATGGATTATTCGCTCATTGAAGCGGCGCAGGATCTGGGTTGCACGCCGTTCGCCGCTTTCTGGAAGATCACCTTCCCGTTGTCGCTGGCTGGCGTCCTGGCTGGTAGCTTCCTCGTGTTTATTCCGGCAGTGGGTGAATTCGTCATCCCCGATCTTCTCGGTGGTTCGCAGACACTCATGATCGGCAAGACGATCTGGAGCGAGTTCTTCTCCAACCGTGACTGGCCGGTCTCGTCGGCAGTGGCCGTGGTGCTCCTGATCCTGCTGATCGTTCCGATTGTGATCTTCCAGCAGGTGCAGGCGCGTCAGCAGGAAAAGGGGAAATAGGATGCAAAACAACTGGTCCCGCTTCAACATTGCATCGGTGGCTCTGGGCTTTGCCTTCCTTTATCTGCCCATCGTCCTGCTGGTCATCTACTCGTTCAACGAATCCCGGCTGGTCACGGTCTGGGCAGGGTTTTCGACCAAGTGGTATGTCGAACTGTTCCGCAACCAAGCTCTGATGGATGCGGCGTGGGTAACGATCCGCGTCGGCCTCCTGTCTGCAACGATTGCAACTGTTCTGGGCACGCTCGCCGCATTGGCGCTCACACGCTATACGCGCTTTCGCGGACGCATCCTGTTTTCCGGTATGGTCTACGCGCCGCTCGTCATGCCGGATGTCATTACCGGCCTGTCGCTGCTTCTGCTCTTCGTGGCGATGAATTTCGACCGCGGCTTCTGGACGGTGACGCTGGCCCACATTACGTTTTCGATGTGTTTCGTGGCAGTCGTGGTGCAGTCGCGACTGGTGAGCTTTGACCGCTCACTGGAAGAAGCGGCAATGGACCTTGGCGCGCCGCCGGTCACGACCTTCATGAAGGTAACGCTGCCGGTGATCCTGCCCGCAGTGGTTTCGGGCTGGATGCTTGCATTCACCCTGTCACTCGACGATCTGGTGATTGCGAGCTTTACATCCGGTCCGGGCGCAACCACGCTGCCGATGAAAATCTACAGCCAGGTGCGTCTTGGCGTGACGCCGGAAATCAATGCGATCTGCACCATCCTGATCGCGCTGGTGACGGTCGGCGTTATCATCGCCTCGATTGTCAACAAGCGTCGTGAAGTGCAGCGTCGCCGCGACGAACAGGCGGCATTCCGTATGGGATAAAACGGGAGTATTTGCCTGCTGGCCATCCGGTCAGTAGGCAAACCGTGCGGCGAGAAGCTTGCCCTGTGCCATGGTCGGCACTTCGACATAGCGATGCATCAGCGTTGCAAGGCCGATGCTCAGGATAATGTAGGCGGGTAGCAGTGCTATCAGAGCGACATGCCCGTAAAATACATGCACCAGTGTGAAGAGCACGGTGGCATGAACCAGATAGAGACTATAGGAAATGCGCCCGAGAAACTGTGGCAAGGGCCGCAGCAAGAAGCGGCGTAAGGTATCGCTTGAAGTTGCAAGCACGATGATCCAGACAAGCCCCGCCATCGTGGCCCAGTCTGTGAGATCTCCGAACCAGTTCTTCAGCATGGGCGGCCCGGCTCCATATGTAACCAGCAGGAGAGCCAGGCTATTGATTGCGACAGTCCTTCGGTTGGATAGTCGCCTGTAGAAGCTCTGTATGGCTGACAGGTTCTGCGCCATGAGACTGCCGAGCAGGAAGAAGCTTGCAAAATGCACGGTTATCCACCAGCCGCCAGTATAGGGATCGGAGCGGAAGGCATTGGCGAGAACGGAAAGCCCGAAAGCCACCGCAATCGCAGCCGAGGGCCGCAATGTCACGGTGATGACGAAGAGCAGCGGAAATATGATCGATATCCGCATCTCATAAACGAGAGACCAGAACGCGGTATTCACTTCACCATTGGGATAAGAGCCGATGAACAGCACGTGCTGTGCGATCATTTGTGGCGTCACCGGTATGGTCCATGTGAGATTGAACCAGTTGCTGAGCTGCTGGATAGGCCCGTTCAGAAACAGGGCGCCAGCAAGTGCGAGCGAGAGCGCGACGAGATAAGGCAAGTATATCCGGCAGGTGCGCCGAACAAGATAGGCTGGATAGGATGGCACGCGGCGCATGAATGGCAGTGTCAGAACGAAGCCGCTCAACAGGAAAAACAGCAGAACTGCTTCATGCGCAGCAAAAAAGAAACGGAGGGGCGATCGCAGCAGAATGAAAAAATAGGGCCCCATGGCATCATAGGGCCAGATATTCACAAAGTGCCGCAGCAAAACGACAGTCGCCGCCAGTCCGCGCAGCGCATCGAGTTCGGGATAACGTTCTGGCTGGGTATGTGTCGGCACAACCGCGCCCCCCGCACAATTAACTTGGTCTACGCATTGTCCGACGCAAAACCGCACCGCATTTTTGCTGGAAATGCTTCTATGAAAGACGCTGATTTTCGGGGGCGCAGGCCAGTCGGTCAATTCGGGTCTTCGGCTGGCTGACATCACCGAAAGGCGTAAAGGGAGGTGGCTTTTACGCCAGAGCATAATCCGACCGGAGCGAAACGTGGATCGATAAGATTATGCTTCAAATAGAAGAATTTAGAGCGCCGATCTGATTCATTCAGATCGAAACGCGCTCTCAGGAGGGGCCGAGGCGTTCAGACCGGCAGGTCGCCTTGATTACTGCCCCGTTCCCATTGAAGACGGAGAAATAAATGGCCGGTCCCACGAGCCGCCGACGAAGAAATTGAGCGGTGGCTTGGCAGGCGGGGTTTCAGCAGGCGGCTGGCTGGTCTGGCCATCGGTGCCGCTTTCCTGCGGTTGTTGCGGCTGGCTGCTGGGAAAGACGACTTCGCCGCTCAGCGCCAGACTGCGATCCACGAAAGGCACGATGCCTGCAAGTGTCAGCGTGCCGTCGGACGTATCAAGGCGGGCATTTTCCAGCGTCGCAACGCCATCGGACAGGTTGGCCTTCACGTCCAGACGATTGAATGCCAGCGCGACATTTTCCTTCCGCTCGAGAGCGAAAAAGCGCTGGCTTTGCGCCTTGGTGAGAAAGTCCTGCACGGCAAAGCCCTGCATCTGACCATTGTTGAGCTGGATGGAAACATTACCTTGCGCATTGGTCAAAAGGCCGGACCAGCGATTGGCCGGACCTTTCATGAACAGGGAAACATTGCCCTTGCCGCTTATGAAAGGTTTGTCGAAGCCAAGTGCTGTGAAGAACTGCGAACTGTCGATATCCGAGGCGTTGAAGCGCAATTCGCCGCTGGCGCTTTTCAGGTCGCGCACGATCTGCACATTGGCTTGCATGATGCCGTTGAAGGCCTTGGCGTCGCCGATATCGAAGATGGCGCGACCACCCCGTATCTGCACCGCAGCGGCCACACCCGTCATATTCACGGGGCCTGCTGTGGCATTCTGTGCCGAAAGCCGCAGATCCACTTCCGCGCGGTCTATGAAGCTCGTGTCGACGACATCGCGGTCGGGATTGTTGCGCTCGTTCGGCGAACGTGCACCGCTATCCGGTAACGGAATGAAGGCTGAAAACAGGCGGCGAAGATCCAGCTTGTCGAAAGCCAGCGTGCCTGTTACCGCAGGCTGGTCCTGTTCCAGGCCGATCTCGATCACGCCCTTGGCAGGACTGTCACTGGCGGTCATTTCCACATCCGCGAACTTCAGCCGTTTCGGCGTCGCTGTGATGGTGGATTCCAGCGAAAACGCACCTATTTCGGCGCTGCCCGCAATTGGCGGGAGACTGAGCCAGCGTACTGCACCGCTCAGTGACGGGGTTTTGGCCGTCAAATCACCTTCGAAAAAGCGATCCTTGGAAATATTCGCCTTGCCCTGAAATGTGAGGCTTAACGGGTTGGCGGTCAGGCTCGCAGTCACATCCGATGTGCCGCCTGCCAGAAGCGGCAGAGCTTGCGCAGCGGTCAGGCTGAACTGGGACGTCTCGTTGCGCCATTTGGCGTTGCCTTTCAGCGTCGCGGCGCTCGACGTGCGCGGCCATTCCAGCGTTGCATTGACATCGGTGATCTGCTCGTCACTGGTGATTTCCGGTTCGCTGCCCGGACGGTTGAACGCAATCGTCCCGTCGCGAACCACGACGCGGCCGAAGGGTTGCGAGGCTTGCTGTGCTGCCAGCGCATTATCGCCGGAACCGCTTTGCTGCAATGCGCGCTGCGCGCGGATGGCGGTGCCGAGACGCCCATTGGAATTGGCGACAGCGTCGAGAAGCTGTGAGAAATTTGAAACAGGTCCGTCGAGGTTTATATGCGGACGGACGATCTGCGTTTCGGAGAACGAGATGTGCCCCATGATGGCATCGAGCGGCGATAGTTCCACATCGATGCGGTCCGCGCTCATGAGCGGTTTCTGACCTTGATCGGTGAGTTTGCTAAGCGTTACACCATTCAAGGATGCGCGCAGAACAGGGAACACTTTCAGGCGAGGGGCTTGCCGCAGTTCAACGCTATAGCCTGTCCAGGCGCTGATTTCCTGCGCAACACGGATACGGATGGCATCGGTAGAGACGATAAAAGGCACCACGGCCAGCAAGGTTGCTGCAGCCGCGGCGCATAGAATGACGAGCGCAATTATGAGGCGCATAAATCGGGGCCAGCGCATCAACCATCCAATCAGTGAGTTCTACCAAGCTTTAAACCAGCAATGATCCAAAGCAAAGACGCCGGAAGCATGACCCGTCATCTACGGTGGCAGAAGACGGAATCAAATCACCAGTGCTGCTTCTATCCTATGGTTAATCAATTGCTGCACGGAAATTAACCCTGATTTTACAGTCGCTACCAATGTGTAAATTCTGAACGAAGAATTTAAGGCGTCGTTAACCGGCTTTACGCGATAACAAATGCAACACTGAGTGATGATCGAGCTGCCGTTTCCGGTGCTCCATTGCGGATTGCTTTTGTGTCCTTTGTCTCTGAGATTCTGATAGCGCCGGTTCGTCCGGCGCTTTTTTTTGCTCACGCGAGGCCATAAAAAAACCTCCCGCCATGGGAGGTTTCTTGATTATTGACGATGCAGATCAGTCAGCCAGAACGCGGGTTGGCGGAAAGGCGATCTCAACCACCGTTCCGTGTCCCGGAGTGGAATCGATGGCGAATTGCGCACGATTGGCTTCCACCATGGCTTTTGTCAGAGGTAAACCCAGTCCGGTGCCTTCGCTGCGCCAATCCTTCGCGCTTTCAGCCTTGCGACGTTCCAGCGCGTTGATCTGGCGGAACGGCTTCAGTGCTTGCTCAACCTCGGATTTGGTCATGCCGATGCCCGTATCGCGCACCCGCATCACGACGTCGCCGTTCATCTCGTAGCTTGTCGACACGATCACCTGACCGCCCGGCGCAGTGAAGCGCACGGCATTGGACAGAAGGTTCAGAGCCACCTGCTTGATCGAACGCGTATCGGCAACAATGTCGGGCAGGTTGGACTGGAAGCTCGAACGGATGATGACGCGTTCGCGATTGGCCTGTGGCTGCATCAGTGCGATTGCTTCGGCAATGGCATCGTTGAGCGAGACTGCTTCGAATTTCATATCCAGAGCGCCGGCTTCGATCTTCGAAATATCGAGCAGATCGTTGACCAGTGCCAGAACGTGATTGCCGGAACGATTGATGTCGCGCAGGTAGTCCCGGTAGCGGTCATTGCCAATTGGACCGAATTTCTCGTCGGCCATCAGCTCGGAAAAGCCGATGATCGCATTGAGCGGCGTGCGGATTTCGTGGCTGATACGCGCCAGAAACTCGGTTTTCTGGCTTGAGGCGCGTTCAGCTTCCTTGCGCGCATTGGTCAGTTCTTCTTCGGTACGCTTCCACTGCGTGATGTCACGCAGAACGGCGCAGAAGCCACGCGTATGCGGCAGTTTGCCGATGGTCATGAACAGCGGAATGAACCCGCCCTTGGCTTCACGACCGATCACTTCGCGCCCGTCATTGAGGACACTCAGAACGCCGTTGCCCGAAAGGCCGTGCAGATAGTCCATCGCGGCACGCTGGCTTTCGATGGCAAACAGCATCGAGAAGAACTTGCCTTCCGTCTCGTCGCGTTCGTAGCCGAACAGGGCCGAGGCCGAATGGTTCATGGAACGGATGCGGCCTTCCGGATCGATGAGGACAACACCGTCCGTCGCCGTGTCGAGAATGGTCTTCAGTTCCTCGACATTATCTGCAAGCGCCTGCTTTTCGCCGTCCGCGTTCGCGACTGGGTCTACCGCGACTGGCGCTGTGGTCGGTGCGGTAATGGTCTCAGCAGGTGCCGCTACCGGCATCAGGCTCAGCATAAGTGCACGGCCATCGCGCCAGGAAATGGCATTGAGGTGCGCATCGACAGGTTCTTCGCTGCCATTGGCACGGCGCAGCACCATGCCCTGTCGCGATTCACCATCGTCGCTATCGCTGTTGAACAGCACGTCGACGCCACCCGCATCGCGAATATCGTCGAGCGATTCATAGCCGGTGAGGTCAAGCAGGGCCTGGTTGACGTAATGGACGTTGTCACCCGAATGAATAATGACCGGTACCGGCAGATTGGCCAAGAGGGCGGTTTCATTCGCATGGGTGGTCTCGGGCGTCGAGAATGACGTGGTTTCGGTGGCATCTGCACCGATGAGCGACGCTTTTACGTCAGTCTTTTCGACCGGCTGCGGGCGATCCGCCGTTGCCTCTTCCGATATTACGCTCGCGTCGCTTTCGGCGCGCGAGTTGGCAAGGCCCTGCTTGCGCAGACGGTCGGCGATTTCGCGGAATGCGTTGCGCTCGGTCTTGGTGAGCCCGCCTTCGGGACGCTTTTCATGTTCCCTCTCTTTCAGCATCCGGGCCTGATCCGCAGCGACTTTCTCTTCTGCACAGGCATTCAGCAAGCTGATGACCTTGTCGGAATCGCGGCGTCCGGGGTTCGGTGCGATATCGAGCGGCGGTTTGGGAAGCGTTGCGACAGGGCTGTCGTCATTGGCAACTTCTTCTGTGAACGCCAGAACGTCGTCGTCTTCTGCAGAGACGGCAGTTTCAACCGGCTCGCTGACGGGCTTGCGCGCCTGCGGAATACCACCTGCAAGCACAAGTCCGATTTCTTCGGGGTCTTTCTCGGCCTCTGCCGGGCGCACCACACCAAAGCCACGGAAACCGGTGAACTTCCGGTCGCGGGAATAGACGGGCAGAGCGGCAAGCTCGACCGGCACGCGCAGATCCGTACCTTCGACCGGCCACATCAACCGTTTTCCCGACCATGTATCGCGCTTGTCGAGCAGAGCTGTAATGCTGCCATCCGGATCGAAGCCGAAGACATTTGCAACATCGGCAAAGCGACGTCCAACGATGTCGGCCGCATTCGGCCCGATCGTCGCAGCAAGGTCTGGCGATACTTCACTGAATGCACCGTCCGGTCCCACTTTCCAAATGAAGCGGGCAGGCGGTGCATCCTGGTCGAATATGAAGCCGCGGGGCTTCGGCTGCTCCGCAGAGGTCTCTTCCTTAGTCGCTTCGGCTTTCGGGGTCTCCACAGGCTCGGGAAGCATTTCTTCCAGAATATCTTCAGCTTCGCCCTGCAATGCGGCTGGTGCGGCAAGTGCCGAGACAGGGGCGTCGCCGATGATGCAGAGAAGATGCATAGGCGGTATGTCGGTCAGCCGGGCAATCGCTCCCGGTACGGAGTGTTTTCCGGCACGGATGCGGCGCTTGACGATACGGTCGGTTGCGTCTGCAGCCTCGATGACGAGGTCTTCCAGCGTGGCGGAGGAAATGTCGAGCGCAGCAAAACGCGGGCTTGCGGCAATCACCCGGCTGTTCGCATCGATCAGGGCAATATGCGTGCTGTCGTCGCTGAGGCCGGAAATGACGGCTTCTGCCTTGGCGTCCTTGCTGTCGGCAGTCAGCAGTAGTCCGGACACTCCGTCTGGAAGCGTGATATGAGAAACGTTGAAACGGGTAAGATCGGAACGCAACCCGCCGCCGAGCCGAACGGAAACGGTTCGGGCCGGGCCGTCCGTATCGGCGTTTGACGAAGCAATCTGTCGGCGTGTGGCTATGGGCAAATCGAGACTGCCGCCGATCATGTCTTCCACGCGATCAAAGCCGAAAAGCTTCGCGCCGGGTCCATTGACCCAAAGCACTGCCGACAGGTCGTGCGTCAGCACGAGCTGCGCATCACCCTTTGCAAAGCCTTCGCGGATCGAATCCAGCGCGGCAATATCGATGAAGGGGTATGATCCTGACATACCTGTCCTTACCTGTTCTTTCGACCGCCCGCAGTACTTGTTAACGTCCTGTTAATAAGCCTCTTATGGGCGCGGGTCCACATTGCCATTGGGTATGGGCTGCATTTTCTGTTTCATTAGTTAATGCGGGAAAGGCAATTTTACAGGCTCGATCCAATATCCGAGTTGTACACAGCCGGTCATCTATAATGGTTACCAGCGCGTGACCTTTATGAGCAGGATTTGATATAGAATCCTGCAATTGGGAATTTCTCAAAAAAGAGAGCTATAATCACTTGCAATATGGATCGATTCTCCGTATGTGACCCCCTGTCGGCGACGCCAGAGCGTCACGCAGCCGACACAAAGGTACGCGGTCGTAGCTCAGTTGGTTAGAGCGCAGGATTGTGGCTCCTGAGGTCGTTGGTTCAACTCCAACCGACCGTACCATTGCCCCTCATACATTTGTTGCGAGTTTGAGCCAGCGCTGAAGCGCTCGCTCACCAGTCTTTGGCAAACTCAATGAAACCAATCGATTAGCGGCAAAGCGATGCAAGGCATCTCGCACTGATTGGAACAAAAGCCCTATCCTTCCATTAGGTCTATAGCGGCACGTTTCATGCCGCTGAAACGAACAGGAGGATTTGATCCATGAAACAGGTCAACCCGACTGAAGCAAGACAAGGCCGTGAAGGTAAGCCCGTTCTCATAGTGTTGCTGGTCAGTATCGCGGCGGCGCTCGTCGTGTGGGTACTGGTAGAGATCTACGGCGCTGTTATTTCTCCCGACGAGAACACCCCCAATGGCGAGAATTCCTTGCCGCCTGCCACGACAGAAACGGTTCCACCAGCATCGGCAAAATGACTGTAGGTCATCGCTGTTGTTAGCTTTTGGCCGTAGCGGAACCAAACCCCACCATGCCCGTTATCGGGCATGGAACAATTCTGGGCTGAATTTACGCACGACAATGTAATCAGTTTGCCGGTGGTTCTGGCGCGAATGCTGCTAGCAACGCTGCTTGGTTCCATCATCGGTCTGGAGCGGGAATGGCGGAGGCGTCCCGCCGGGCTGAAGACCCACATGCTGGTCTGTCTCGCCTCGGCTACCTTTACAATTGTCTCGCTGGAACTGGTCAATGTGCCGGTATTTAATGATCAGAATATCCGGATGGACCCCTCGCGGCTCGTTGAAGCGATCACAAGCGGCGTCGCGTTCCTGGCGGCGGGGTTTATTATTTTCGCACGCGGTAAAATAACCGGCATTACGACCGGTGCTGGTATGTGGCTTGCGGCATCCGTCGGCCTCGCCAGTGGCCTCGGCCTCTGGCATATCGCGATCATGGCGACGTTCATCGCCGTAACGGTTCTGATCGTGGTGGGCAGGATGGAAAACTCGGTTGGCCCTGACAACAGCAAAGTCAACGACAAGATCGAGGGCAAAGCCTCCTGAGCCGTTGTCGGGGCAACGATTTGTCCTGATGACGGCTTAGGCTTCGGCAAGCGCCTCGGCGATGCTGTCCTTCAAGGTGAGGCGCTGTTTGCGCAGGTTTGTTTCTTCTTCCTGGCTCACGGGCGCAATCTTCGTTTCGGCCCGGTGAATGCGGTCATTGATGGAATCATACTCTTCCAGAATGCGAGCAAAATGCGCATCCTTTGCTTTCAGGGCATGAATGGCATCGAGCTGGCCGGGAAACTCTTCTCCAAGCGTATGGGGGGTATTCGACATTCTGTGGCTCCTTCCTTTGGTTGAAATGAGCTTCGCAAGCCAGCGAGCAGGCGGCATTGATCGCAATCAAGACGGGCTGAAAGGAGCATGTCAAAACTGCATGGCTGGCATGCAAATGCCGATCTTCTAAGGAGCCAAGGCCATCACCATCTCATGGGTGCGGACCAACGAAGTGTCCGTGATGGAGAGAAAAATGTTTACCCGCTTCAATAATCGTTTCGGTCGTGCATTCGCGCAATTCGGTAGCGCCGTTCGTGCTTCTGCTGCTGTGCGCGCTGGTCAGAAGCCAACTGCCCAGGACCTTGAGACGCTTGGCATCGACGTTGACCAGTTCCGTCGTATTCAGGGTTGAGCAGTTAAGTAAGCGTATGTGTATCTGAGTAAAAAAGCCCCGCTTTTGCGGGGCTTTTTTTTGTTTAATCCTCATCCGTCGCCATCTGGCTCAGCAATTCACCCTTGCCGCGCTGGCGCATGATCATGGGGACGACGACTGCGGCAATCGCCAGTGCGATCAGCACAATCGATACCCAGGAATGCACCAGAGCCATCGGGTTGCCCTGGCTGATCTGCAGTGCCTGACGCAAGCTTTTCTCGGCCATTGGTCCGAGGATCAGGCCAACGACGACTGGCGCGATGGGGTATGAGAAGCGCCGCAGCACATAGCCGAGGACACCGAACGCCAGAAGCAGCCCAAGCTCGAATGAGACCGGCAGGCCGAACAGCATCGAGGTTGAGGCATTCGCGCCAATGGTTCCAAGCGTGGCGAAAACCAGAATGCCCGCATAAAGCCAGTGACGCGGGATGGTGAGCATCTTCACCCACAAGCCGATCAGCGGCAGGTTGAGAACCAGCAACATCAGATTGGCTACGAGAAGGCTCGCCACCAGACCCCAGACCAGCGTGGCATTGGTCACGAACAGGAGAGGGCCGGGTTGCAGGCCGAACTGCTGGAAACCCGCCAACATGATTGCTGCGGTTGCCGTGGTTGGCAGCCCAAGCGTCAGAAGTGGCACGAGTGTTCCGGCAGCGGAAGCATTGTTGGCCGCCTCCGGTCCCGCAACACCTTCAATGGCGCCTTTGCCGAATTCCTCGGGATGTTTCGAGAACTGCCGTTCCGCCGAATAGGAAAGGAAGCTCGACACATCGGCGCCGCCTGCTGGCATGGCTCCGATCGGAAAGCCTATGGCGGTGCCGCGCAACCACGGCATCCATGAGCGCTTCCAGTCATTCTTCGTCATCCAGACGGAACCCTTGACGGCGATGACTTCATCTTCCGGTCTGAGCTTCTTCGACACGACCGCCAGCGTTTCGCCGATGGCGAACAGCGCGACCGCCAGTGTCGTGACATTGATGCCATCGAGCAGGTTCGGCGTTCCCATGACAAGGCGTGCCTGACCGGTCAACTGATCAATGCCGACGAGGCCGAGCGCCAGACCGATGAACAGGGATGTCAGGCCGCGCAGTGTGGAATCGCCAAATGCGGCCGAGACCGTCATGAAAGCCAGAAGCATGAGCGCGAAATATTCGGAAGGCCCGAAGGACAAGGCGAATTTCACGACCCAGGGCGCAACGAAGGCAAGTGCCAGCGTTGCGATCAGGCCCGCAATGAAGGAGCCGATAGCTGCTGTTGCAAGCGCCGGCCCGCCCCGTCCGGCGCGGGCCATTTTGTTGCCTTCAAGCGCGGTGACGATGGAGGCGCTTTCTCCCGGCGTATTCAGCAGGATCGACGTGGTCGAGCCGCCATACATGCCGCCGTAATAGATGCCCGCGAACATGATGAGGGAGCCGGACGGGTCCAGCTTGTAGGTAACGGGCAGAAGGAGCGCTACGGTGAGCGCCGGGCCGATGCCGGGGAGCACGCCAACGGCTGTGCCGAGCGTGACGCCGATCAGCGCATAAAGAAGATTCGATGGTTCAAGCGCCACCAGAAGTCCGTTGGCGAGAAGTGCGACAGTATCCATGAAAGCGCTCCGTCTCTAAACGAATTGTTCGAGCCAGCCGGACGGCAGCGATAGCTGCAGGCCGCGCGCAAAGATGAACCAGATCACGAAGGCGAAGACGATGCCGACGGGAACGCTGATCCAGAATTTGCGATAGCCGAAGCCGCGCGCGGTTGCTGCGAAAAGCAGGCCGGTGGACAGGGAAAAGCCGACAGTCTTCATCGTCAGCATCTGGATGGCCAGACCGCCGATGATCCATGCCATAGGGGCCATTTCCTGATGCTCACGCTCGGGAAAGTCGCCGCGAAGCGCTTCGAACACGGTCCAGACGGCAAGGCCGAACAATCCGGCTGCGACGACATAGGGAACGGTTTTTGGGCCAACCGGTGAGTAGCTCGTCACGTCGTTGCCGTAGGTCGTCGACCAGGCAATGGCAATGGCGACGGCTGCAAGAACGAGTGCGATGACAAGAGCGGCGAAATCTGGCGCCGCCCCTTCCGGGCGGCGCTTTTCCTGCTGGTCTGATCCTGTCATTTGACGAGGCCGATTTCCTTGAGGATGGTTTCAGTCGCGGCGACGTCCTTGGCAAGCTGCTCCTTGAACGCTGGACCGGCAAGATAGGTGTCCGCCCAGCCTTTATCCTTAAGCGCCTTCTGCCAGGATTCCGACTTCGCCATTTTCTCGATATCGGCATTGATGGCAGCTTCCTGTTCGGCAGTGATGCCGGGAGCTGCACCCACCATACGCCAGTTCTGGATCGAAACATCCACGCCGCCTTCCTTGAAGGTCGGTGCGTCGATGCCTTCCACGCGCTCGTCACTCGAAATGCCGATGATGCGCAGCGTACCAGCCTTGATCTGGGCTTCGAATTCGCCGTAGCCGGAAATGCCAACGGTCACCTGATTGCCGAGAATGGCCGCCAATGCTTCGCCGCCGCCGGAAAAGGCAATGTAGTTGACCTTGGTCGGGTCGACGCCTGCTGCCTTGGCAAAGAGGCCCGCGGTGATGTGATCGGTGCCGCCAGCGGAACCGCCGCCCCAGGAAACAGAGCCAGGATCGGCTTTCAGCTTTGCTGCAAGATCGCCAAGATTCTGGATGTCGGAAGCAGCGGGTACGACGATAGCTTCATATTCGCCGGTAAGACGAGCGATTGGCGTGATGGCATCAAGTGTCACCGGTGATTTGTTGGTCAGGATAGCGCCGACCATGACATAGCCGCCAACGATGAGCTGGCTTGGATCGCCCTTGTTCTGGTTCACGAACTGCGCGAGACCGATGGTGCCGCCTGCGCCCGGAACGTTGATGACCTGCACGCTGCCGGAAATCTTTTCGTCCTGAAGCGCGCTCTGCATCGTGCGCGCCGTCTGGTCCCAGCCGCCGCCCGGAGCGGCAGGCGCCAGCACTTTGTAGTCTTCCGCTGAAGCAGAACCCGCCATAGCCAACGCCGCTACCGACGTCAGGGCCAGAATAAATCTACGCATATGTCCTCCCAAATGGAATGTATGCCGCCCTCCGGCGGACCTCCCCAAGTCCCGCTCCTCTAGCGGGAGCAGACTACATGGAGATTAGCGAAAACAAATTCAATAGGCCAGCACATGCGACAATAGTTTGGCCGTAATTTACGTAACGGGCTTTCGAATCGCTTGAAAATAGTATGCCGAAATAGCGGGTGAGATGCGCTTGACGGCGACGATACGCCGACGTAATAGTGTAACGACGGTTCCCCGACCGAGAGCGAAGGGGATTAATAGGGAACACGGTGAGGACGACCCGAAAAGGGGCCAAGACCGTGGCTGCCCCCGCAACTGTAAGCGGATTGCCGTTCATCCTCGTGACGTTCAAAGCGTCATGCCACTGTGCCGGAGAAGCGCGGGAAGGCAGATGAACAGCAGATATTCGTGAGCCAGGAGACCTGCCGTCTAGTGTTGTCCATTGTCACGGGCGGGGATGCCCGGAGCAGGAGCTGGTTATGACAGATTTCCGCGTCGTAGGACGCATTCTTCCATCGTCATCGCATGATTTCGACGTGTCTCCGGATATGCCTGTCCGTCTTCTGCGCCGGATTCTTTCCGCTGCCTGACAGGGCGTCTTTCTCTCATCATTTCGGGGACTTTCATGAATATTCTCGGCAAGATGCCGTTTCGCGCCGCCTTTTGCGCGGCCGCATTTTTTTTCGCAGGCGGGGTGGCCGCACAGGCAGCGGAAACGCAATATCCGCTGACGCTGAAAAATTGCGGTCGTGACGTTACCTTCAAACAGGTACCCACCCGCGCGGTTGCGGTTGGTCAGAGCAGCACAGAAATTCTTTACAGCCTTGGCCTCGGCGACAGGGTTGTCGGCACAGCGGTCTGGTTTGGCCCTGTTCTCAAGGGCTTTGAGGAGGTGAACGCCAAGGTAAAGCGGCTTGCCGATAATGATCCCAGCTTTGAAAGTGTTCTGGCGCAGAAGCCGGATATCGTGACGGCAGATTTCCAGTGGCATGTCGGCCCGACAGGCATCGTGGCAAAGCCTGAGCAGTTCGAGGAACTGGGTATTCCGGCTTACACATCGCCATCCGATTGCGTTGGCAAAGACAATTCCGGCGGTGGCGACGGCGTTCGCACGGCAGCCTTCAAGATGGATATCGTCTATCAGGAAATTACCGAACTGGCGGAAATCTTCAATGTGCAGGAGCGTGGCGAGAGACTCGTCGCTGACTTGAAGGCGCGAGAAGCGGCTGCACGCGAGAAGGTCGGGTCTGCTGGCGGCAAGCTGTCCGCCGTCGTCTGGTTCTCCAGCACGCAGGTGGATGCCGATCCCTATGTCGCGGGCAAGTTCGGTGCGCCCGCTTATATTCTTTCGGCACTCGGCATCAAGAATGTGATCGACAGTGAGGAGGAATGGCCGACGGTCGGATGGGAAACGATTGCGAAATCGAACCCTTCGATGATCGTTGCTGCAAAACTGGATCGCCGTCGCTATCCGGCTGACGACATTGCCGTCAAGCACCAGTTTCTGGACAATGATGCGGTCACGAAGCTGATGCCTGCGGTCAAGGGCAAGCATGTCTTCGACATGGATGCGCAGTCGATGAGCACGTCGCTTCGCGTGATCGAAGGCATCGAAACGCTTGCCGCTGACATTGCCGCCTCGGACCTGAACAAGTGACGGCGCGGGCAGCGACAACGGGCTTCAAACAGAAGGGAAGGGCACGCTCCGGCGTGTTCTTTCTGGCCTTTTCGCTTGTCCTGTTGCTTTTTGCCCTTTGGCTTGGAGCTGCGATAGGCGAAACGGCGATACCGCTCGATGTGGTTGCGAAGACCGTGGCCAACCGGGTGTGGAATGCCGGATATCCGCTTGAACCCATCGATGAAGGGATCGTCTGGAGTTATCGCCTCAGCCGTGCTTTCATCGCGGCATGTTGCGGCGCGTCGCTTGCAATATCCGGCGTCATTCTGCAGTCGCTGCTTCGAAACTCGCTCGCTGATCCTTATATTCTGGGCATCTCCGCCGGTGCCTCGACAGGGGCTGTCAGCGTCGCCATCCTTGGCATCGGTGCTGGCGTGCTGACGTTATCGCTCGGTGCGTTCATTGGCGCTATCGTTGCTTTCTGTCTCGTGTCCTTGCTGGCACTGCGGGCGGGGCGCGGCAGCAGCGCGATCATCCTCGCAGGCATTGCCGGTTCACAGCTTTTCAATGCCTTGACTTCGTTCATCGTCACCAAGGCTGCAAATGCCGAGCAGGCACGCGGCATCATGTTTTGGCTTTTGGGCAATCTTTCCGGCGTGCGCTGGCCGGACGTCACGCTCGCTTTGCCAGCTTGCCTGATCGGTCTTGCCATCTGCCTATGGCATGCGCGTGCGCTTGATGCTTTCACCTTCGGAACGGAATCCGCCGCTTCGCTCGGCATACCGGTACGTCGCGTCTATGCGGTGCTGATCGGTGTCAGCGCCATGATGACGGCGGTTATGGTTTCCATCGTCGGGTCAGTCGGTTTTATCGGGCTTGTCATTCCCCATGCGGCGCGAATGGTGGTCGGGGTCCGTCATGGCAGGTTGTTGCCAGCGGCAGCACTGATTGGAGCAATCTTCATGATCGTCGCCGACATCCTGTCGCGCATCATCATTCCGGGGCAGGTTTTGCCGATCGGTGTCATCACGGCTTTGTTCGGTGCGCCGGCCTTCGCCTTGTTGCTGGGACAAAGGAGGGCTTCGTCATGATCCTCTCGGCGCGCAATGTCGGCTGGTCGGCGGGCAATGTCGAAATTCTGCGGAATGTTTCGCTGGAGGTGAGGGAGGGCGAGTTTCTCGGCATCATCGGTCCGAACGGATCGGGCAAAACGAGTTTTCTGTCTTTGCTTTCCGGTGTCCGTCGATGCCGTGTGGGTGAAGTCAGCCTGTGCGGAGCGCCTATCGACAGTTTCAGCCGTCGCGAGATTGCACGGCAACTGGCGCTGGTCGAGCAACAGGCAGGAACGACGGAGCGCATTACGGCGCGTCAGGCCGTAGAGCTTGGGCGGACGCCCTATCTCGGCGCGCTGTCGCCGTGGTCGGCGGAAGATGATGCAATCGTTGGCCAGGCGTTGGTCAACGTTGATATGGTCCATCTTGCCGACCGCTATTGGCACACGCTCTCTGGAGGCGAGCGGCAGCGTCTGCATATAGCGCGCGCCCTGGCGCAGGAACCGCGGATACTGCTTCTGGACGAGCCGACCAATCATCTCGATATTGGGCATCAGATCGGGTTGCTCGATCTTGTCAGTCGCCAGAAGCTCACGGTCGTGGCTGCCTTGCATGACTTGAACCATGCCGCGATGTTCTGCGACCGTATCGCGGTGATGGATAAGGGCAATCTCGTTGCGCTCGGTACGCCGCGCGATGTCTTGCGAGCGGAGCGCATCGCCGAAGTCTTTGGCGTAGAAGTCGACGTGGAATATCACGGTATCGATGGCTGCCATATTCGTTATCGTGCACCGAGCCACCGTTCATTGGAACTTAGGCACTCCGCCTGACTGGGATGTGTAATCGGCCCGCCGCAAGTCATTGTTACGGTTGATGCAGATATTCTAATCAACGGGAAATAAATAGGATTATGAAGTAGGTATTGCTAATATAATTTCTTGGGTTATTCGGTTAACATCATGAAAGATTGTAGTTTTTACTGGTTTTCCTCACAGTAATTTTACCTCTTTTGTTGACAATCTGTTTCCATTGCGTTGACGATTGGATTATACAGGTTCTGCACATCAGGACATGTACCCATATGCAAGGCGTCGGCCTTACTTATCGGGCGCATGGCTGAAGGACAGAAGAGATCAGTCTTTGATTTGTTCCGTCATTCACTGTCCGGATATGTGGGTCGCTTCGATTTTCGGTCGGAGAGGCCCGTTTTGAATGAAGAAAGATTATTGGCATGCCCGTTTTACGGCGGTTGTTAAATCAACGGAGCATGTGGCGAATTTAGTTTCTCAATGAATTAATATACTTAATTATAGAGAGCGGCGGCTTTTCGTTTTGGAAAGCCGCCGCTATTTTTTAAGGGTATTGCGCGCCGGTCACGGTGAGATAGACCGCATATAGCGATTTCGTGGCCGTGATGAACAGGCGATTGCGGCGGGGGCCGCCGAAGGTCACATTGGCGACCGTTTGTGGCGTCTTGATCTTGCCGAGGAGCATGCCTTCCGGCGAGAAGCAGTGCACGCCATCGCCTGCGCTGGTCCACAGATTGCCATCCGTATCGAAGCGGAAGCCGTCCGGCAGGCCGTTGTCAATGGTGCAGAACACACTGCCGCCCGACAGGCGCTTGCCGCCATCCACAACGTCAAAGACACGGATGTGGCGCGGTGCGTTCTGGTCGTGGCTATAGGCGCTGTCGGCGACATAGAGCCTGGTTTCGTCTGGCGAAAAGGCAAGCCCGTTCGGCTGGTGGAAATCCGTAACAACGGCATCGATATCACCGGTCTTCGGGTCGAGGCGATAGACATTGCGCGACGGCTGTTCCGGGTCGGCCTTGTAGCCTTCATAATCCGCCAGAATGCCGTAGGTCGGATCGGTGAACCACACCGTTCCATCAGAGCGCACGATGACGTCGTTCGGCGCATTCAGCTTTTTGCCCTGATAGCTGTCGGCCAGCACGGTGATGCTGCCATCCGCTTCCGTGCGGGTGACGCGACGGCCGCCATGCTCGCAGGTGATGAGGCGTCCTTCGCGGTCACGCGTATTGCCGTTGGAAAAATTGGACGGGTTGCGGAATACCGAAACACCGCCGCCAACCTCGCCGTCCGGTACCCAGCGCAGGATGCGCTGGTTCGGGATATCGCTCCACAGAAGGCAGTTCAGATCATTGAACCAGACCGGGCCTTCCGCCCAGCGGCAGCCGCTATAAAGTTCGTCCAGATCGGCGCTCGGCACGATCATCTGCTTGAAACGTTCGTCGTGGATTTCGTAGATCGAAACAGTCTGAGACAAGGGAGATACTCCAAGAGAATTTAGCGCTCTGCCCGTCGGCCACTGGCGAGGAAGATCACCGCGATAATGGTGAGGCCAGTCAGTACAAGGCGAACACCGGCGCCGAAGCCGTAGGTGTTGAGCATTGAAACGATGAGGAACATGAAGAGGGCGGCACCCCAGATGCCGGGGATGTTGGAATCGCCGCCCGCGACCGCCGTTCCGCCGATGATGACGACGGCAATCGACATCAGGAGATATTCCGTGCCCATGTTCAGCGCTGCACCGCCCGAAAAGCAGGCAAGCAGGAAGCCGCAGAGCGAAGCCAGCACGCCGCAGAGCAGATAGGTGATGAAGCGGGTGCCATCGACCGGAACGCCCGCCATGCGAGCGGCGAAAGGATTCTGGCCGATTGCCGAAATCCAGCGTCCATAGATGCTCTTTTTCAAAAGCACCCAGCCGATGACCGACAGGATTAGTGCAACGATCGCGACATTAGGAATGCCGAGCGTGGAGGCGGTGGTGAATTGCGAAAGGCTTTCCGGCGGTTTTACGCGTAGGCCGCGATTGCTCCAGATGGCGGTGGACTGGATCAGGAAGCTCATCGACAAGGTGGCGATGATGGGCGGAATGCGCAGGAGCTTGATCAGCGCGTAATTGCAGATGCCGATGGCGATACCGATCAGGATGGCGACGGCGAGGCCCGCCAGCACCATGCCGTCCTGCGTATCCATGAGCTTCAGCGCCAGTGTGGCGGCGAGCGTCATGTTGGCGGGCACCGACAGGTCGATATTACCGGGTCCGAGCGTAATGACGAACATCTGTCCCAGCCCGACGATCACCGAAAAGGACGCGAAGGTGAAGGCTGCATGGGAAAGCCCGTGTGCGCCTGCGCCACCGGTGAAGAGGATGGTGATGATCCATACCGCTGCGGTCGCGATAAACGACCATATCCACGGACGGCTGGTAAGGACAGCGAGACCGCTCATTGCTTTTTCTCCCTCTTTTCGAGGCGATTAAGGAAGAGGCGCAAAGCCAGCACCACGATGAGAATGCCGCCTTGCGCACCGATCTGCCAGTCCGGCGAAATGCGCATGAAGGAGAGGAAGGACCCGGCAAGGGTCAGCGTCAGGGCACCGATGACGGCACCGATGGGCGATACACGTCCGCCGACAAACTCACCACCGCCGAGAATAACGCCTGCGATGGACAGAAGCGTATAACGTAACGCGATATTGGCATCTGCCGATGTGGTGAGACCGACCAGTGCAATCCCGGCCAACACCGCGAAGAAGGCGGCCAGCGCATAGGTCGCAGCGCGGATGGCAGTGACCGACCAGCCTGCGCGCTCGATGGAGCGGGTATTGCCGCCCGCGCCGCGCATCAGCACGCCGAAGGTCGAGCGCATCACGATGAAATGCGTGACGATGGCAATCACGATGCTGGCGATGATCGCCATCGGGATCAAAGGCGGCTTGGCTGTCATGATCCAGCGCGCCCAGTCCGGCGCCTGCCCACCGGGCGAGGGCAACAGCAACACGGCTAAACCGCCCCAGACGAAGCTCATGCCCAGTGTCACAACGATGGAAGGCAGATTGCGCAGGTGAATGATCGCGCCGAGCGCCGCATAAGCGGCAATTGCGGCTGCGAGGATCAGCACACCGATGAGGGGAGCCGTGTTGAGGTAGGTCGCCGCAACGCAGACGACAAAGCTCACAAAGGTTCCCATCGAAAGGTCGAGATCGTTGACGGCCATGATCAGCATCTGGGCGATGGTCGCCAGAGCGATAGGCACTGCCAGATTGAACAGCAGGTTCAGCCCCGTATAGCTCATGGCGCGCGGCTGCATGTAGAAGACGGCGGCAAGCAGCAGGACCAGCGAGAATACCGGCGTCAGCAGGCGGATGGAGGAAGAGGAAAGGCGCATTATTCGTGACCTCCCTCAAAGGATGCTGCAAGCACGTTCTTTTCCGTAATGTCTTCGCCGGTCAGTTCCGCAACGATAGCGCCGTCACGGAAAACATAGACGCGGTCACATAGTTCGATTTCATCCATTTCGGTGGAGTACCAGACGAAGGTGCGTCCGTTTTCGGCCTCATGGCGCAGAATTTCATAGACTTCCTGCTTGGTGCCGACATCGACGCCGCGCATCGGATCGTCCATCAAGATCGCATTGGCGCTGGTCGCCAGGGCGCGGGCGAAAAGTACCTTCTGCTGGTTGCCGCCCGAAAGCGACAGGATGCGGTTGCCCATATCCGGGGTGCGAATCTGGATGCGGTCTTTCCACTGGCCGCCAAGCGTGTCTTCTCGCTTCTGGTCAACGAGCTTTGCAGACGACAGCCGGTCCAGCGAGCCGATGGTAAGATTGTGCAGAATGCTCCATAGCGGGAAGGTGCCATTGAGGCTGCGGTCGCCCGCCACGAAGGCGATTTCGCATGTGCGGGCCGGAACCCAGTTTGGCCGCCGCGCATAGTAAAGATCAAGCAGCATCCTGGTCTGCCCGTGTCCAGCCAGACCGGCGAGACCGATGACTTCGCCCTTGAATGCCTGAAACGGTTTGATATCGCTGGCGCGCTTGGCGAAGGACAAGACGGGCGTGCCGCTCGCATCGGTCTTTGCAACGCGGCGCGCAGCCTTTTCGCGCTCGACGCTGCCCATGGCTTCCACGAGACTGCGATTGGTAAAGTCGCTGGCGGCACGGTTGGCGACGACCTTGCCGTCCTTCATCACGACGATGCGGTCCGAGGTCGTAAGAATTTCGCCCAACATATGCGAAATCAGGATAACGGCGCCGCCGGTACCGACGAAACGGCGCACATAGGCCATGAGCTGCGCGGCGATGCCTGCATCAAGCGATGAGGTTGGTTCATCGAGAATAACCAGTTTCGGCGCGGTGCCGGGCGCGGTAAAGTTGATGGCGATTTCCACCATCTGGCGCTCGGCGATGGAAAGTTCGTCGATGGTGGCGGCGCAGTCGATCTTGTGGCCGGGAAAAATCTCGTCGAGCTTTTTGGAAATCAGTTCGACGGCCTTGCCGCGCCAGCTCGCGCCCGTCAGGTCGCGCTGCATGATGCGCACATTTTCGGCAATGGTGAGGTTTGGAAACAGCGACAATTCCTGAAACACGCAGCGCACGCCGTGCTTGCGCGCTATCGCCACGCCATGTCCCGGCTGGCCGTGATAGGAAAGGCTGCCCTCATGCGGGGAAAGCCCGCCATTGATGACATTGACGATGGTGGATTTGCCTGCGCCATTGTGGCCGACCAGACCCACGCATTCGCCTTCGCGGATCACGAGTTCGGCGCCATCCAGTGCTTTTACTGCACCGAACTGCACGCGAATATTGCGCGCGGCGACGACCTCCTGTTTCTCTGCTGTTTCTGTCATACGCTCAACTGATTGCTGGAAATGTGGAAGAACAAACGATGGAAAAGGGCGGGAGCGAAGCCCGCCCTTGTCATTTGATTATGTGAACGGCCTGGTTTATTTCGCGGCGTCGATGACTTTCTGGGCGTCTTCCAGCGAATATTCGACATTGGCGACGCCACCCTTCTGGGTGTTGGCGAGGTCCTTGTCGAGCGATTCCTGGCTGACGCTGAGGAACGGAACGACGAGTTCCTTCTTCACTTCCTTGCCGTCGAGAATCTGCTGTGCGACCCAGAAAGCCAGCGTGGACACGCCGGGCGCAATCGAAACCGACATGGTTTCATAGCCATTGGCGTCTTTTTGGCTCTTCCACCACTGCAGTTCGTCTTCACGGTTGCCCATGATGATTGTCGGCGTTTCGCGCTTGGCGGCAGCAAATGCCTGTGCCGCACCATAGCCGTCGCCACCTTGCGTCACGACAGCGTCGATTTTCGGCAGGCTCGGCAGGATACCGGCAACGGCGCGCTGCGCGACGTCTGCCGCCCAGTCACCGTTGACGGAACCGACGATCTTGAACTTCGGATTTTTCTTAACGCCTTCTTCGATACCGGCATGAATATTGTCATCGACTGAAACACCGGCGAGGCCGCGGATTTCAAGCAGATTGCCGCCATCGGGGAAGCGCTTTGCGAGATAGTCGATCTGGCCCTCGCCCATGGCCTTGAAATCGACCGCGATGCGCCACGCACAAGGCTCTGTGACGATACCGTCGAAGGAAACGACGGTGATGCCCGCATCGCAGGCTTCCTTGACAGCGCCGTTCAGAGCGGTTGGCGAAGCGGCGTTGATGACGATCGCGTCATAGCCCTGCAGGATCATGTTCTGGATCTGGGCGGCCTGTTCCGTCGCCTGGTTTTCGGCGGTCGTGAATGGATCAGCGGCAGCCACCACACCAGCTTTCACGGCTTCCTTGGTGATCTTGTCCCAGCTTTCCAGCATGGCCTGACGCCAGGAATTACCCGCATAGTTGTTCGAGAACGCTATCTTCTTCGATGAAGTGTCGGCGAGCGCGCTGCCTGCCGAAAGAACGCCTGCCAATGCCGCAGACGCAAAAAGGATTTTCCCAAGCTTCATTCTTTCCTCCCGGTTGCAAATATTCCGCCCCGCAGCGCCCCGGCGCTTCGGTTCGTTAAAATTGAATATGGTGCGAAGCCTCCCGCACCGCCGCTCCTCAACGGCACCAACCGCAATTGACTCGATTTCACTCTTGTCTAGCGGGCAATTTTCTGGTGAAGCGAGGATGAAAGAAGAGGAGCTTTCTGTGAAGGCCGAATGAAGCAACTGCGCTGCGGGTTCCCGCAGCAAAATTGCGGTTTCCCGCAAGACGCACCGAGGATGTCACGGCGTATTATAGAGCTTCATAAGCAGCAATTTGCGTTCTGGAGGAGAAACGCTTGGCCGAACTCGCGCCTCAAAGGTTGCTCGACCACTATCTGAATATTTCCAGATTGCTGGCCGGACAACTCGACTTCGATTCCATCATTCAGGCCGTGGCGGCAGAGATCACGCATATCCTGCCGTATGACCATCTGGACGTCTGCATCAAGATGCTCGATGGAAAATTCCACATTGCCTACGAGGCTGGCATCGCCACCGCCTGGAGCCGCAATCCGCCAGCGCTTCTGTCCGGCAGTCCTATCCGTACTCTGTTGTCGGGCGAGGCTGGTTACCTTCTGACCGATGACGCACGCGCGGATCCGCGCTTTCATTTCGAAGGTTCGTTTTCCAGTCCGATTATCGAACATGACCTGAAAGGGCGCCTGCATGTGCCTTTGAAGGCGCAGGGCGATATCATCGGCGCGTTGAGCTGTTCCAGTCTCACGCCCGCCTGCTACACCATGCGCGACGTGCAAAACGCCCAGTCGATTGCCGATCTGCTTGCGCCTTATTTCTACGCAATCCGCGCCGCAGAGCAGGCCAAGCGCTCCGCCATTGTGGAAACTGAAGCACGAGCCCGCGAGGAGGGCTTGCGTTTCGGCGCTTTGAAACTAACCGAGGCTCTTGAGACCGAACGCCACCGCATCGGCATGGATCTGCACGACCAGACACTGGCCGATCTCACCCGGCTTGCCCGGCATGTGGAACGGCTCACGCATGTGCCGGACCTTTCCGGTGAACAGCTTGAGCCGCTGTTTCGTGGTCTCCAGCATTGCATGCACGATCTCAGGCAAATCATTGAGGAAGCAAAACCTTCCATTCTCCAGCTTTTCGGTTTCGTGCAGGCAACAGAAAACCATCTTGACCGTTCGGTGCGTGACAGCGGGTCATCAATCGAATGGACATTGGATGACCGCAGCGACGGCATCGCTGATCGGCTGGAAGAAACGGTTGCAACCTCGCTGTTCCGCATTGTGCAAGAAGCCATCAACAACACGATCCGTCATGCCCATGCCAGCCAGTTGCTTGTGACGTTTCGCGATAAAGGCGGTCGTCTTCTCGTCGAAGTCGCGGATAATGGTATCGGCATGGACCGTCAGATGCAGCGTCCCGGTCCCGGTCACGGGATCGACAATATGCGCACGCGTGCGCGATTGATCTCTGCAAGTTTCGCTATCAGGAAGAACGGGGAAAGTGGCGGCACAAGTGTGACGATCCATCTCCCCGCGGAGATGTGCCGGGAGGTCGGAGGGTAAAATGCATGTTCTGATCGTGGAAGATGATCCACTGCATCGCGCCTATCTTGGCGAAGCCGTGCGGGCAGCGCTGCCTGAATGCAGTGACATCCTTGAAGCCGATAACGGATCGGCGGGCGAAAAACTGGCGCGTCAACATCGTGCGGCCCATATTGTCATGGACCTGCAGATGAACGGCCGCAACGGCATTGAGGCTGCGCGCACCATCTGGAAGGAAAATCCGGAAACCCGCATCCTGTTCTGGTCGAATTATGCCGATGAAGCCTATGTGCGCGGTGTGTCGCGCATCGTGCCGGAAGGCGCTGCCTATGGCTATGTGCTGAAATCGGCATCCGACGACAAGCTGCGGTTGGCATTGCGCAGCATCTTCGTGGAGGCGCAATGCGTGATCGACCGCGAGGTGCGCGGTCTGCAACAAAAGAGCCTTGGTCATGCCAGCGGTTTCAGCGAAAGCGAATATGAAATTCTGGTCGATATCGCACTGGGCCTGACGGATCGTGTCATCGCCCGTCGTCGCAATCTGTCGCTGAGAAGCGTTCAGAACAGATTGCAGCAACTCTATGAAAAGCTGGGCGTTTATCAGGAGAAGGGGGAGCCCGACGAGGGGCGCTTCAACCTCCGGGCTCGTGCCGTGACTGTTGCGCTTTTGCGCAAACTGCTGAACTACAGCGCGCTGGAACGCGCCGAAATCGAGCTCAACGACTGGATTACAGCTTCGGCCCGAAAATCGGATTCGATTTTCGGAAAGCACGATGCGTAGTTTCATTAGGTTAGAGCGTCCTTGTGCGCCCGAAAGGACGCCCGGCGCTAACCGACAGCCGCTTTCAGTCGGCGCTGCTTGAGATTGAGGCCGAGTTCCGCCGCACGGGCGATGACCGGTGCGAAGCGGCGGTGCTTCTTTTCCTCGTGATTGGAAGCAATGTCTGCGATGCGGTGCTTGAGAAACGGATTGAGAAACCGCTCCCGCACCGAAACCACATAGGCTTCCGCCTGTTCGCCAAGGCCATCCGCGGCAAATACGGGTAGGACTTCCTCACGCCAGACCGCTTCCAGTTCATTCCGGATCGTCTCGTCCTGCATGGCTTCCAGCACGATTTCGTCTTTCGGACGGCTACCCATCAGCCATTGTTCCGCGATGAATGTATGACCTAGATTGAGCAGATAGAGCTTCAGATGCTCGTAACGTGCAAGATCGTCGGTGACGACGATATCGTCGTGTTCGCAGGGGAGCGTCAGGCCATCGGCCTTCTCGATGGCCCAGAGCGCATAAGGCTCGGCGATAGCGCCGATTGGCTCTATGGGTTCGGAAACAATGCGGTCAACAAGGCTGTTGGCAAAGATGCACCGGGCTTCGAGCCATCGCACGAAACTGTCCGGCAATTTCCAGTCATGAGCCAGATCGATGAGGATCGAGCGCAGCTTGTCGCCATTGCGCGAGATCAGCTCACAGGGAAATACTGACAGTGATGCATCGGAATTACGCTGCCAGCGATGATGCAGGAGTACCAGAAGTTTGGCCGGAAAACTCTTCGGCAAGGCATCTGGGTTTGCCAGAAGCGAGCTGTCATCGGCCGGATCGAGCTCATAACCCTTGTCGCCAGTGTTGGAAAGAATCACATCGACGGTGGTGCCGAGAGCGAGAATCGCCGCCCAGTCGTCATGCGCGGAAAAGGCGGCGGTAACGCCCCTTGCCTGATGCACTTTCTCGGATGGCTTGCCGTCTATGAGGCCACGGATCTTCACCGGATAGCCGATATTCTCGTTCAAGGCCGCAATACGCTGACTGCTCTGCGGGTTTGAAGTCGTCTGCACGACGGCAATCGTTCCGATGGCTTTGCCGTTCGAAAGCGCCTCCGAAACAAAGAAATCGGCATGCGCCAACAGAAAGCGGCTGGTTCCGAACTGCAGTATCGCGGGCTTCTCGTGCATGACTTTCTCCCATAATTCAGTGGTTTTAACTACGCGATGCGGGTCAAATTGGTCAAGCCAGTAGGATTCTTTATCGAGAGATTGGTTCGGTTTCACATGCTGAAATGCGCGATTTGCCGCAATTCATCTGGTTTTCATGCATATTGCGCTTCTATCCGGTTGGAAATATGGTAAGGCCAATTCGAGGAGAGGCGAATTTGGGAGCACAATGAGCGACTTTACGGCAACCGCGGAACCCCGCAGGCTTTATCAGCAGATTGCAGACCGGGTGAGAAGCCTTATTCAGGATGGCCAGTTTCCTGCCGGTAGCAGGCTGCCGGCTGAACGCGAGCTGGCGCAGCAACTTGGCGTGTCGCGGCCTTCGCTACGCGAGGCGCTGATTGCGCTCGAAATCGCCGGTAATGTCGAAATCCGCATGGGTTCCGGCATCTACGTCACGGCAGAGTCGGAAAAGCGTTCGCTTTCGCAAGGAGGCTCCATCGGCGAGAGCCCGCTTGAAATCATGCAGGCGCGCGAACTGGTCGAAGGCAGCGTGGTTGTCACGGCCTGTGCACGCATGACGCCTGAAACATTGGTCGAATTACGGGCAACGATTGACGCCATGAAGGTGAATGTCGATGCCGGACGCAAGGCAATTGAGCTCGACAGGCAGTTTCATCTGCTCATTGTCGAGCAATCGGGAAATTCCGTGCTGGTGCGCATCGTGCGCGACCTTTTTGACGAGCGGCATAGTCCGCTGACGTCGCATATCAGGACGCGCTTCGAGGATAACGATACATGGGCTCTGGCTCTGGCCGAGCACGAAGCCATTTATGCGGCGCTGGAAGCGAGGGATCCGCTCCAGGCGCAGGCAGCCATGCGGACGCATCTGGATCGATCCAAGCAGCGTTGGATGGATAATGAACCCCGTGACTGAATAGCCGGGAACGATTTGGGAGTGAGGTCAGACACATGAATGAATCCGTTGCTACAGCCGTTGCGCCGGTTATTCTGTTGCATCCATCGGATGACGTTGCGGTTGCGCGCGTTTCGGTTCGCGCGGGCGATCCGATCGGCCTTGACGGGATCAAGGCCCGCGAACTGATCGGACGCGGGCACAAGGTTGCCATTCGCGATATTCCTGAAGGTCAGGAAGTCCTGAAATATGGTCAGGTGATCGGCATTGCGACGAAGGATATTGCGCAGGGCGAGCATGTACATCTGCAGAATCTCGCCATGCTGCCCTCCGAACACGAGCATCAATTTTCCATCGATATCGAAGAGCGCGGCATGCTGCCGGAGGCCGAACGCCGCCATTTCATGGGCTATGACCGGGGGGCGGGCGGTGTTGGCACGCGCAATTTCATCGGCGTGATTTCGTCGGTGAATTGCTCGGCCACGGTGTCGCGTTACATCGCCGATTATTTCAACCGAATGGGCGGTCTCGACGGTTTCGACAATGTTGATGGCGTCGTGGCGCTGACCCATGGCAGCGGTTGCGCGCTCAACACCAAGTCGGAAGGCTATCGCCTTTTGACCCGCACCATTCAGGGTTATGCCAAGCATCCGAATTTCGGCGGCATATTGCTGATCGGACTTGGTTGCGAAACCAATCAGATTGCGCCGATCCTCGAACATTACCGCATGGAGGAAGGCTCACGCCTGCGCACCATGACGATCCAGCAGCATGGCGGCACGCGCAAAACCATCGATCATGCGATTGCCGAGATCAAGGAAATGCTGCCGCTGGTCAATTCGGCGGTACGCACCAAACAGCCTCTGTCGAAGTTGAAAGTGGCGCTGGAATGCGGCGGGTCGGATGGATATTCCGGCATTTCGGCTAATCCGGCATTGGGCTATGCCTCGGACCTTATCGTGCGCAATGGCGGCACGACCGTTCTTTCGGAAACACCGGAAATCTACGGCGCTGAACATCTTCTGACACGCCGCGCGGTAACACCTGCGGTCGCCGAAAAGCTGTTGCAGCGCATCGACTGGTGGCGTGATTACACGGCGCGCAATGGCGACGAGCTCAACAACAATCCGTCGCATGGCAACAAGCTTGGCGGGCTGACCACCATTCTGGAAAAGTCGCTCGGCGCCGTTGCCAAGGGTGGCTCCATGCCGCTCAAGGCCGTCTATGAATTCGCTGAAACCGTGACTGAACCCGGCTTCGTGTTCATGGACACGCCGGGTTACGATCCCGTCGCGGTAACCGGACAGGTGGCTGGCGGCTGCAACGTGATTTGTTTCACGACCGGACGCGGCTCGGTTTCCGGCTTCAAGCCTTCGCCTTGCATCAAGATCGCCACGAATTCCGAAATGTACGAGCACATGAAGGAAGACATGGACATCAATTGTGGTGGTATCGTCACTGGCGATGAGACCATCGAGCAGTCCGGCACCCGCATTTTCGAACATATCATCGCGGTCGCATCCGGCGAGAAGACGTTGAGCGAAGTCTACGACTATGGCGACAACGAATTCGTGCCTTGGCAGGTCGGCGCCGTAACCTGATCCCCTTTCTCTAATGACGACTGACAGGAATAATTCGATGGTCAAAGCTCTGCGTATCGAGAGCGAAAACGTCACACGTTTTGCAGAAATCGACGAAACGCCGTTGCTGGCGGGCCACGTCCGTGTGCGGGTTCGGCATGTCGGTCTGTGTGGCAGTGATCTGAACACCTTCAAGGGGCTTAATCCACTGGTCCAGCTACCGCGTATTCCGGGGCATGAAATCGGCGGTGAGATTATCGAAGCAGGCGAGGGTGTTGATGCCGCCTACGCCAAGGGCAAGCGGGTTATCGTGCTGCCCTATACGAATTGCGGCGAGTGTTCGTCCTGTCGCAAAGGTCGGCTTAATGCGTGCCGTTATAACAAAACGCTTGGCGTCCAGCAAAACGGCGGCTTGGCTGACCAGATCGTGCTGCCTGCCGAAAAGCTGATCCTGAACGATACGCTGGCACCTCGTCATCTGGCGCTGGTCGAGCCGCTCTCGGTTGGCTTCCATGCTGTCGAGCGCGGACGCGTTCAGGCAGGCGATACGGTTGCTGTTCTGGGTTGCGGCATGATTGGCATGGGCGTTCTCATCGGCGCGCTTGCGCGCGGTGCGAAGGTTATCGCCATTGACCCAAGCGCTGAAAAGCGCGAACTGGCGCTGCAATTCGGAGCAACGCACGCTCTGCCGGGCGGTGAGGATGTTGTCGCGAAGGTCCAGGAACTGACCGATGACGACGGTGTGGACGTTGCTTTTGAAGCAGTCGGCCTGCCGATCACCTTCACGCAGGCTGTTGATCTGGCAGGCTTTGCGGGCCGGGTGGTTTATGTCGGTTATTCCAAGGCCCCCGTCACCTATCAGACGCAGTTCTTCAACTTGAAGGAACTCGACATCATGGGATCGCGCAATGCGACACTCACGGATTTCGAGGCCGTTATCGCGCATCTGGAAAAGCTTGGGGCGGATGCCGACAAGCTGATCTCGAAGGTATTTCCGTTCGATGAAGCTGAAGCGGCGCTTCCCTATTGGGACGGCGACCGCAACGTGTTGAAGATCATCATCGAGCACGACTGAAATCGAAGCAAATGTTCGGTGCCAGGAAGGATGGCATCGGACGCTAGTGGAGGAACCGGCCGCAAGGCCAATTGTTTAATGACCCCATATGGGAGGATACGAATGAAGAAACTCGTTACCGGCATGATCGCCGCCAGCATGTTGCTGGCAGGAAGCATGGCTGCATATGCTGCCAATGTGTCGATCAAGGTTGCCTATGAAAACAACCCCGGCGAGCCTTTCGATGAGGTAATGCATTACTGGAAAGATGATCTTGCCAAGCGCAGCAACGGCGAAATCACGCTCGAACTCTATCCAAGCTCTCAGCTCGGTTCTAAGAAGGACGTGACTGAACAGGCCATGATGGGCCTCAATGTCGTAACCATTTCCGATGTTGGCTTTCTGGCCGAATATGACCCGGACCTCGGTGTACTTTACGGTCCGTTCCTGACCGACGATCCGGCACAGCTCTTCAAGGTTTATGACGGTCCCTGGTTCAAGGAAAAGAGCGAGGAGCTGAAGAAGAAGGGCATTCACATCGTAATGCCGAACTATCTCTACGGCATTCGTCAGATCATTTCCAAGAAGCCGATCCGCACGCCGGAAGACCTCAAGGGAATGAAGATCCGCGTGCCGAACAACGTCATGCAGATCAAGACTTTCGAGGCCATGGGCGCAACCCCAACCCCGATGCCGCTGGGCGAAACTTTCCCGGCATTGGCGCAAGGCGTGATCGATGGCGTCGAGAACCCGATTTCGGTTCTTTACGGCCAAAAGTTCCAGGAAGAAGCCAAATATCTGAGCAAGGTCGGCTATCTGACCAACGTGGCGCTCATCGTCGGCGGCGAAGCCTTCTTCTCCACGCTGCCGGAAGATCAGCTCAAGATGATCCATGAGTCTGCCTATGATGCGGGCCTCTACAGCCAGAAGCTGACGATCGAAAAAGACAATGAAATGATCGAAAAGATGAAGGAAGCCGGTGTCGAGGTCATCGATGTCGACCGTGCTCCTTTCAAGGCGCTTGCTGAAAAGGTCTACACCCAGTTCCCGGAATGGTCGCCCGGTCTTTACGACAAGATCAAAGCCGAACTGAACTGATCCATCCTTATTCGGATATCACCATGTCGCGGCTTTGCCGCGGCATGGTTCGCTCATGGAATTCAATCCGATGAAACTGTTTGAAAAACTGATCGAATGGCTGGCTGCAGTGCCGCTGTTCATCCTGCTTGCGATGTTCAACATCGCCGTCGTCATGCGCTATTGGATGCATCAGCCATTGCAATGGACCGAGGAAATGGCCGGTCTGTTGATGATCTGGATCGTGATGCTCGGCAGTGTCGCCGCAGAACGCAGCAACCAGCATCTTGCCATACCGATGCTCGTGGATCTGCTTTCGGAAAAGGTTCGCGATGTCGTCAATGCGATCGTCGCCATCCTGTCGGGACTGTTCCTGCTTTACGTATCCTATGCCGGTTACAAGCTTTCGGTTGCCGCTCAGTTCAAAGTGACTGACGTGTTGCGGGTCTCCTATTACTGGATCGATATCGCCGTGCCCGTCGGCTTCGTCATTATCGCTCTTTATATGTTTGCAGGCGCATTCAAATCCTTGCGTGCCGCTTTTGCGGGAGGCAAGGCATGAACCTGACCACCATCGTTCTTTTGATGCTGGCACTGATCGCGCTCAATATGCGCCTTTATGTGGCCATTCTGATCGCGGTCTTCACCTATTTTACGTTCTTCAACCAGATGCCGATAGCGATTGCCGTGCAGCGCTTCATTAGCCCGGCACAGAATACGTCACTGCTTGCCATTCCGTTCTTCATCATGCTTGGCACGGTGATGTCGCATACCGGTATTGCAGAACGTCTCATCAAGGTTGCGGAAATTCTGGTCGGTCGTATGCGTGGCGGCATGGCGCTCACCAACATCATGGTTTCGACCCTGATGGGCGGCGTCAGCGCTTCCAACCTGGCCGACAGCGCCATGTTGACCCGCATGATGGTGCCGGAAATGGTCAAGCGTGGCTATGACAAGGCGTTTTCCTGCGCGGTAACGGCTGCAGGTTCGCTGATCACGCCGATCATTCCTCCAGGTATCGCGCTCATCATCTACGGTCTGATTGCGGATGTTTCCATCGGCAAGATGTTCATGGCCGGTGTGCTGCCGGGTATTCTGGGCGCCGTTATTTTGATGATTGCCGCCTATGCGACATCGGTCAAGCGCGGCTACAAGCCGAGCCGCGAAAAGCGGATGAGCGGTGCCGAGGTTGCTTCGACGCTTGCTTCGGCATGGCCTGCGGTTCTGTTGCTGTTCGCCATTATCGGCGGCATCCGCCTGAACATCTTCACGCCGACGGAAGCCGGTGCAGTTGCGGTTACGCTGGTTCTGATCATTGGTTTCGTGATCTACCGCGAAATGCGCGTGTCGCATGTGGTGGATTCGCTGATCGAAACGGCGAAATCGACCGCATCCGTCATGCTGGTTATCATGGCGTCGTCGGCACTTGCATGGGTGTTCTCGCTTGAACAGGCCGGTCAGTCGCTGATGCAGTTAATCTCGACATTCACCAGCAACCCTTATGCATTCCTGCTGGCAGTCAATGTGATCCTGCTGATCCTTGGCGCTTTGATCGAGGGTACAGCCCTGATGATCGTTCTGGTGCCGCTCCTGATGCCAACGGTAAAGGCTTTGGGCATCGATCCCGTGCATTTCGGTATCGTCGTGATTATCAACCTGTCGATTGGCACGCTGACGCCACCGGTTGGTACGGTTATGCTGATGGTTTGCAACATCGCCAAGGTGCGAGTGTCTGATTTCACCCGTCAGGCCTTCAGCATGTATATGGCGCTGTTTATCCTTTTGGCGCTGGTCACTTACGTGCCGATTATTTCAACCTATCTGGCTCACTAATCAGGAAAAGCGCGGGAACTTCCCGCGCTTTTTCGTTTGTTCACCATGGGTTTTCGACACGCGGCCAGATGGCGCGGCTGAGCTTGCGGTAATTTGTTGTGCGCGGATTGCTTGGATAGGAACTGGGTGCCGCGACATAGACGATCTCGGCAGCAATCGGCACGAAGCCTGCATGGAAATGATTGGTGGATTTGACTACCAACATATCCTTCTTCATCGGGTCGATGCCAATATTTGAAAAGATATCCGGCTCGAATGTCTGCGTCCGGTTGGTGTTGAGAATGATGTCGATCTCGGTGCCTTCAATTCGTACCACCGCCGAGGCTCCAAGCGTCACGCGGCTGGGACCGAAACTCTGCCAGCCTTCGGCAAGGGTTTTCATGACCGTTACACGCGCATCGATGGGCTCACCGCCAAGCGGGCCGGACTTGCCGCCGAAACGCAGGTCGATCACAGCACCTTCCCCCGCTGCATGACAGAATGTCACTGCGATGGGGTCCCAGATCGTGGCGACGCCGATATTATCTATACCGCGTTCGATCAGGCGGCGGAGGACGTAGGTTCCATCGCCCGCAACACCGCCGCCGGGATTGTCCCATATATCGGCGATCACCGCAGGCTTTGCAGGATTGGCCGCATGGGCAGCCAGTGCTTGGTCAATGCCCTGATCGGTGTCGAACATGGTCATCAATGTCTGTTCGCGCATGGCGATCAGTTCACGCCCGAGTTTTTCTGCAAGTGCTGCCCCCTTGACCGGATCGTTGTCGGTAACGACGAGGATACGGGTTCCCATTTCCGGCACATCGGCAGCCATGAAGCCATGAATGACGGAAATGGACAGGATACCATCCTTACCGTGCATTGCCTTGATACGGTCGACGAAGGAGCGCATCGGCTCCTTGCTTGTGGGAAACACACTGATCATATGACAGTCGAAAGTGGAAATGACCGGCTTGATGCGACCTTTCAGGGCATCCAGCGCAAGGTCAACCACATGCTCGCCGCGTTCGTAAAAATCCGTGTGAGGAAATTCGAGGAACGACGCGAAAATATTGAGGTTTTCGACACGCTTCGGCGTCAGATGGCTATGTGGATCGAATTCGCTGGCAACAAGAATATCCGGCCCGACAATGGCGCGCACGCGTTCCAGAAGATCGCCCTCGCAATCGTCATAGCCCTGCGCGACCATGGCGCCGTGCAGGCCAAGAATGACGGCATCAACGGGCATCGCCGCTTTAAGCTGATCGAGAATTTCGTCGCGCAGTTCCTCGAAAGTCTGCCGCTGCAACAGCCCGCCGGGTTCCGCCCAGGTGGCAGTGCCTTCGATGACGGTCAATCCTTCCGTTGCCGCGCGTTTGCGCAGTGCCACGATGGGCGACGAGCAAAGCGTGGGTGTTTCCGGATGCTTACCCGGTGCGGCATAGAAGGCCATTTCGAACGACGCCCTGTCGGTCGGAACCGGCGAGAACGTGTTGGTTTCTGTCGCAAGCGATGCGGTGAAAATGCGCATGGAAATACTCTGTACGGGGGACGTGGCGTGCTTATTTCTGCGGTGCGTAGGCGATGGCCTCGACTTCGATCTTGATGTCGATCATCAGGCGGGATTCGACGGTGGTGCGCGCTGGAGGCTCTTTTGGAAAATAGCTGCCGTAAACGGCGTTCATTCGCCCGAAATCCCGCGCGTCTTCCAGCCAGATGGTTGTTTTGACCACGTCTTCCATTGTGGCACCTGCAAGTGCCAGTGCGGCCTTGACGTTCTCGAGCGCCTGTCTTGTCTGCGCTTCAATGCCGCCCTCAACGATCTGGCCGTTTGGTCCGACTGGCACCTGACCCGAAATATAGACTGTGTCGCCTGCGCGAACGGCGGGGGAAAGTGGCACATGCGATGCGCCGAAGACCTGTTTTCTGGACATGGTTTTCTCCAATTATTTGACAGCTCCAAGAGCCAGTCCCTTGATGAGATAACGCTGGAGCCAGATGAAAAGGATGGCGACCGGCAGCGTGGCAAGAAAGGTTGCCGCCATGACATAATGCCATTCGACCGTGTAGCGCCCGGCCACCAGCGAGAAGACCTGAATGGGCAGGGTGTAGCTCTCCTGCCTGCGTAGCATGGTCAGCGCCACGACGAATTCGTTCCATGCATTGATGAAGGTGAAGATTGCCGTGACAGCAATGGCAGGCAGGCAAAGCGGCAGGAACACTTTTATCAGCGTCTTGCCGCGTCCGGCGCCTTCCATCCACGAGGCTTCTTCCAGATCACGCGGTATGGTGTCGAAATAGCTTTGCAGCATCCAAACGGTGAAGGCGATGTTGAAAGCCATATAGACCGCTCCGACTGCGGAGACGCTTTCAATCAGCCCATAGGCGGCGAGCAGTCGGAAAAGGCCGAGCACCAGAACGATGGGCGAGATCATCTGCGAAATGAGCAGGAATTGCCGGAATGCACCGTGGCCAGCAAAGCGGAAGCGGGACATGGCATAGGCGGCAGGAATGGAGACGATGATGGCACCGACGGAAGCAATGACCGAAACGTAAAGCGAGTTCAGAAGTGCTTGCCCGAATTTGGTCTGAACCCACATTTCCGAAAAATTCTGCCAGCGGGAGGTGCTTGGCCACCACGTTGGAGAGAGGACTTCCTGCGGCGGTTTGACGGCGGTAAGAAACATCACCGCAAAGGGAAACAGTGTCAGCACGATGAGCGGGGACAGAATGGCCCAGGCAATGATCGTGCGTTTCAGCTTTGAGCTTGTCATGCGCGTTCTCCCCGCATCGCAAGGCGGATATAGATCGCCGTGAAGATGAGGAGGATCGCCAGCATGATGAGCGATACTGCGGAGGCTTCCCCCAGCTTTCCGAGCCGGAAGGCGAGCTTGTAGAGATGTGTCACCAGAATATCGGTGGAGTTCGCTGGTCCGCCTTGCGTCATGACCCAGATGATCGGGAAAGAATTGAAGACATAGATCGTGTTGAGCACGATAGCGATGTTCACGAAGGGCTTGAGCAGCGGAAATGTGATCTCGCGAAACTGCTGCCACAGGCTGGCGCCTTCAAGCGATGAAGCTTCATAGAGATCCTCCGGGATGGATGACAATCCGCCGAGAAAGATCGTGGTCGTGAAGGGCACGGTGACCAGAATTCCGACCAGTATCTGCATGGGAAAGGCGGTAGCCGCACTCGCCAGCCATTGAATATTGCTGTCGATGATACCGAGATTGCGCAGTGCGGAATTGAGCATTCCGCTTTCGCCATTGAGCGCCCAGCGCCAGACAATGGCTGTCATGGTGAGCGAAACCGCCCAGGGCAGCATGACGATGACGCGCGCCACCGAACGGCCATAGAAATCCATGTTTAGAATGATGGCGACTGGAATGGAGACGATAAGTGCCCCGCCAACCACAGCGACGGTCCAGCCTGCGGTGCGCCAGAGTGCATTGAGGAAGTCAGGTGTTGCGAAAAGCGCGGTAAAGTTCGCGCCGTCATTGAAATCGCGTAGCTGCCCGAAGCGGTTCACGTCATGGCTGGCAATTTCAACGAGATGCACCACTGGCCAGAAGATCACGACCGCAGCCAGAAGCAGGCTCGGCAGGATCAGGAGATAGGGCAGGGTGCGGCTTTGCATCGGCAATCAATATCCCGGAAAAGAAAAGGGCCCGACGGCGCGAGGGCACCGCCGGGCAGGCGGGGAGTGTTATTTTTTCAGGATCGCATCCGCCTTGGCGGCGGCTTCCTTCAGCACGGCATCAGGTTCCCCCTTGCCGAGATAAATGCTCTGCATGGCATTGGACGTGATGTCTGCAATTTCTTCCCAGCCCGGAATGATCGGCGCGAAGCGGGCATCCGGCAGTAGCGCAGTGAAGGCGGCGAGATCGGCATTATTGACGTAGTAGTCCATCTTCGCCTCTTCCTTGTTGACCGGAAGGAAACCTTCGCCCTGCGTGAACTTGGCACGCCATTCGGTCTGGAACAGGAAGTCGAGCACCTTCCAGGCTTCCTCCTTGTTCTTGGAATTCTGGAACATGATGACGGAATCGGTCACGCCATAGGTGCCGCGCGCGCCGGTAGGCCCTGCAGGAATCGCTGCGACACCATATTTGAGGTTCGGCGCTTCTTCCTTGATCTGGTTGGAAAGGAACGGCGCGGTAATCATCATGCCGACCTTGCCTTGTTTGAACAGGTTCTGAACGTCCTCGCGTGCATAGGAGGTGACGCCGGGCTGGGTCAGGCCGTCGTCGATCAGCGACTTGTAAAGTTTCGCGGCTTCGAGCGCGCCGGGTGTGCTGAGGCCGGAGGTGCCGTCCTTGTTGAGGATTTCTGTCCCATAGGACCACATGCCGTAATAGTAATAAACGTCGGTCTCGATTTCCTTGCCCTGCAGGCCGAAACCGTAATTCTCTCCGCCGAGCGCCTTGATCTTGGTGGCGGCGGCTCTCAGTTCGTCCCAGGTTGCGGGCGGATTTTCAACGCCTGCCTTGGCCAGCAAATCCTTGTTGTAATACATGGCGCGGGCAGAGGCCGCGATCGGCAGGCCGTAGGTCTTGCCTTCAAGAACGGACGGTGACAGGAAAGTCTCAATGAAGCGGCCCTTGAATGCGTCGTCCATGTAGCCGTCGAGCGGTTCGGCGATGCCCTGCTGCACGAAATCGATCAGCCAGCGTGTACCGATGATCGAAAGGTCGGCATTGGTGCCTGCTGAAATGTCGGTGGTCAGTTTCTGCAGAAGCACATCCCACGGAACCACTTCGAAATTGAGTGTAATGCCGGGATTGGCAGCCTCAAACGCTTTCTTGACCTCTTCGAAATAGGGGCCGGTCTTGGAGCTGTACTCCGCCACGGTCATGCGTACTTCGCCAGCATTTGCAACCGACGACAGCGCTAGAATGCTCAATCCGGCCAGCAGGCCAGCGTTCCATTTGTTGATAGGCATCTTCCCGTTCCCTTTGTTTAGCCCCGCATTGGTGCGATGACGATCTATTTTTGTTATTTTCTTACATTATCGGCTTGATTGGTACTTTCAAGCGAAAAGTTTTGTTGCAAACTTACATTTTGACTTTTACGCTGATGGGAATAAACAGGTGCAGAAAGCTGCCGCATAAAAGGGGAATAGCGTGGAGCAAGCAGGCGAATTTGCCGGAAAGTCGGTGCTGGTTACCGGGGCCGGTGGCGGTGTTGGAAGCGCGCTGGTCAAACTTTTCTCTGAGCGCAGCGCCCGCGTGATCGGTTGCGATACGACACTGGAGGCAATGACCGGCGATGGTTTCCATGCGCGTCATGCTTTCGATCTACTGGACCGTGAGGGACTGGAGCTGGCCGCAAATCGGATCATAGCGGAATCGGGCCTGCCCGATATTGTAATCAACAATGCGGGTTGGACCCGTGCCGAGACCTTCAATGGGCTGGATCAGGGCAATATCGACGCTGAGATCGACCTCAACCTGACTGCGGTTGCCGGATTTTCCAATGTCATGGCACAGGCCATGGCGGCGCGCGGACACGGCGTTTTTGTCTTCATTTCCTCGGTCAACGGGCTCCTGCATTTCGGAAACCCGGCTTATGCGGCGGCTAAAGCCGGAATCAATGCCTTTGCGCGCGGTATTGCGGTTGAATTCGGAAGGAAGGGTGTGCGCGCCAACGCCGTCTGTCCGGGGTCGATCAGAACGCCTGCGTGGGACCATCGTATCGCGCAGGACGCAAGCGTGCTGGACCGCCTGCAGCGCTTCTATCCGCTGGGGCGTATCGTTGATACACGTGAGGTGGCGGAAACAGTAGCATTTCTGGCCTCTGATCGCGCATCGGGGATTACCGGCGCGATCCTTCCCGTCGATGCCGGGCTGACTGCGGGCAATCTCCGCTTCTTCGATGATATTCTCGGAGGGAACTGAGCCGATGAAAGAGGTTTCGCTGCGCGGTATCACCAAGACCTTCGGACAATTGACGGTCTTAGACCGAGTTGACCTCGATATTCAAAGCGGGGAGTTTCTGGTGTTGGTTGGTCCCTCCGGCTGCGGAAAATCCACGCTTCTGCGGATGGTGGCCGGGCTTGAGCCTATTTCCGGTGGCGACCTTTTGATCGGTGGAGAACGGGCCAATGAGCTGCCGCCACAAAAGCGCAATATCGCGATGGTGTTTCAATCCTATGCACTGTTTCCGCATATGACAGCGCGGGAAAATATCGGTTTTGGTCCGCGCATTCGCGGTGAGAAATCGGAAGAAACAGCCGCAAAGGTGGACAAGGCGGCTTCCATCCTCAATCTCCATTCCTATCTTGACCGCTATCCGCGCCAGCTTTCCGGCGGACAGCGCCAGCGCGTTGCCATGGGGCGCGCCATTGTACGCGAACCGTCGGTGTTTCTGTTCGATGAGCCGCTTTCCAATCTCGACGCCCAGTTGCGCGTGCAGATGCGCACCGAGATCAAGGCGCTGCATCAGAGGCTGAAATCGACGGTGATCTATGTCACTCATGACCAGATCGAGGCCATGACCATGGCAGACAGGATCGTGGTTATGAATCAGGGCAAGATTCAACAGATCGGCGCACCGTTGGACCTTTATGACCGCCCCGCCAATAAGTTTGTTGCAAGCTTTATCGGTTCACCGTCGATGAGCTTCATTCCCGGAACTGTGTCGGGAGGAATATTCCGCACAGGTGAAGGCGAAGAGATCGCCGTTTCAGCGGGGCCGTCAAATGCCCGGCAGGCGGAAGCGGGCATTCGGCCGGAAAACTTCACGGTCGCGCCCACGGGCAAGGGGCTGACGCTCACTGTGGAGGTGATCGAGCCGACAGGTCCCGAAACGCATATTTATGGCCGGATCGCAGGACAGCCCATACGAGCTGTGTTTCGCGAGCGCATACGTCTTGCGCCGGGCGAGCAAGTGCCTGTAACTGCAAAGAGCGAACACTTACACCTTTTCGACAAGGATAGCGGTCTCCCGCTTTGAACTTCCGATGAGCAAGGTTGCCGACATCATCACGCGGCTGCATGTCGTGGCGCAGGACGGATCGAAATCCGACCGGCGGCTGGCTGCGCTCGTGCTGGCCGATCCTGATTACGCCTCCAAGGCGGCAATCTCGGAAATTGCGGCCAGAGCCGGTGTCAGTGAACCCACTGTGACCCGCTTCTGCCGCGCACTCGGCTGTGACGGCGTTCGTGATTTCAAGTTCTTTCTGGCGCAGGCGCTGGCCATTGGCGGCCAGTATCTGACGGCGGAAATTCCCGCTCGTGACGTTCGTGAGAGTCGTATAGCCACGGCTGTGACCGATGCGGCGATTGCCGCTATCCAGCGGGCCAGCGATGGGCTTGATATGAGCGTGTTGATGAAAGTGGCGGAACGGCTTGCCGCCGGTGGTTCTGTTCTATGCCTTGGGTCCGGTGGCATCTCGTCCATGCTGGCAACAGAAATGCAGAACCGTTTGTTCCGGCTGGGTATTCCGGTCAGCGCGCAAGTGGATGGGCAGTTGCAGCGCATGTATGCCGCCGTCACTACGCATGAAACGACGGTAATCGCTTTCTCAGTTTCCGGCTTCGCGCGTTCGGTGGTGGAAGCTGTGCTTGTCGCGCGGCAATATGGAGCACAAACGGTGGCGATCACGCCTGCCGGTTCTGATCTCGCCAAGGCGACAGATGTGCTCATCCCTTATCAGGCCAATGAAGATGGCAATATCTACAAGCCAACATCGTCGCGCTTTGCGCTGCTCGCCATTCTCGACATGATCGCCACGGCTACGGCGGAAGCGCGAGGGCCGAAGGTGTTGGAAAGCCTGCGCCGCATCAAGCATAGCCTCAATACGCTCACCATAGACGATCCGCGCTTGCCGCTGGGAGACTGATACATGACCAGACCGAAAACCGTGCACGAGGTGGATACGCCTGCGATCCTCATCGACGTTGATCGCGTGAAAGCGAACATCGCCAAGGCGCAAGCCCATGCGGATTCCGTGGGCGTGAAACTGCGCCCGCATATCAAGACGCATAAATTGCCTGTGTTTGCAAAAATGCAGGTGGAAGCGGGCGCGACCGGGATTACCTGCCAGAAGCTTAGCGAGGCAGAGGTCATGGCCGATGCTGGGCTAACGGACATTTTCCTGCCCTATAATATTCTGGGTCAGGAAAAGCTCGACCGCCTGCACGCTCTGCATCAACGCATCACGCTGTCGGTGACGGTTGATAATTCAACCTCCCTTGCAGGGTTGGCGGAACGTTTCACCGATGAAAAACACCCGTTGAAAGTGCTTGTCGAATGCGACACCGGCATGGGGCGCTGTGGCGTGCAGACGCCAGCCGAAGCGTTGGAACTGGCACGGATTATCGATCAAAGTGCAGGCCTTCGTTTCGGCGGTCTGATGACCTATCCCGCAGCGGGCAAGCCGGACGAGGCTGAACAATGGCTTTATTCGGCCCGAGAACTGCTGGAAGCAAACGGTATTCAATGTGAGACAATTTCGAGCGGGGGCACACCCGATATGTGGCGCAAACCCAGTGACAGTGTTGTCACCGAGTATCGTCCTGGTACCTATATCTATTTCGACCGTTATCAGGTCGCCAAGGGAGCGGCGACAGTGGATGATTGCGCCTTGACGGTGCTTTCAACAGTCGTCAGTCACCCAACATCCGGGCGCGCAATCATTGATGCCGGTTCCAAGGCGCTATCCAGCGATACGTTAGGACTGAGCGATTATGGCGAAGTGATGGGGCGTCCCGATGCCCGTGTGATCGGCTTGAGTGAGGAGCACGGCAAACTGACCGGCGACGTCGCCGACATGAAAGTTGGCGAGCGGATCCGGATCATTCCAGATCATGTCTGCGTCGTTTCTAATCTCTTTGACGAGGTTCATTTTGTTTCGGGCGAGGATGTCGTTGACATACTGCCGGTCGCCGCACGTGGAAAATTAAGCTAATCAGGAGGATAGCATGAAGGGCGCGGTCAATCCGTTTGCTGGCGACAAGGATCGCGAACAGATTTGGGAAATGCTCGTGCGGCGCGATATCGAAGCTTTCGTGTCGCAAGACTGGTCCCTGGTGGCCGATGATTTCGACGAGGTGCGCTTCCTTGGCATTCATGCGCACAATGATCGCGATCCTGACAAATGGGACGCGGGATTTCCGACGCTCATAAGTTATCGCGATGAATGGCTGCGACAGGCAGCGGAAAGTGCGGCGGTTGAGTATGCCGAATCCCTGGCAGACGGCATCTTCCGTGCGACGAATCTGAACGTGATCGATATTACCGGCGATGTCGCTCTTGCGCGGAAAAAATTCGATGGAACGATCGCAAAGAAGGACGGAACCGTCGATCGCCTCAACTGGCAGACGCTTTATTTTTGCCGTCGCGACGGGGCATGCTGGAAGATCACCGGCTTTGTTGGATACATGGCTTATCGCTGAAATATCTGGCTTTTGAGGTCTATTTTCACGGCGCAGATTGTTTAATCTGCGCCTCGTTCCGCAGTAATAATAAAGTAAAATACCCTAGAATTATTCTTTTAATATAACAAAACAGATGTTTTTAAGTAATTCAATGTAGCGATCTGGTGTATTTTTTAAATTAATTAAAAAACAATATAATTCAAATTTTGAACCATAATAAGTATGTAATATAATCTTACTTAGTACTCCGAAATTTTAAAGCTATGGTTTTCCTCTATACGAGGAGAGGTACTATGGCAAAGATAGTCGGCACAACCAATTCAGACAATATCGTCGGTTCAGATGAGAACGACCGCATCTGGGGTCTGGCTGGAAATGATCTTATCGAAGGTGCGCGCGGCAGCGACATTCTTGACGGCGGCGCGGGCGATGACGTTCTGACAACCACCGGAGGAGAAGCATCCGGATTTGATGAACTGACGGGAGGGGCCGGCAATGACCGCCTTGTCTTCAACTTTGTCGGCGGTGCGGCACGAGGTGGAAGCGGGATTGATACGCTCGTAGCCGATTTGTCGAACCAGCAAGACGCTGTTGTGTTCAGTGCTGCACAAGGGCACGCTTACTGGGGAGATCCGACGATCAGTGACAATCATCTCTATTTCACCGATGTCGAACGTCTGAATCTTCAGACCGGTGCTGGGAACGACATAATCGATGCGTCAGGATTTGCCTTCGCATACATTAACGCGGGCGCTGGCAATGATCAGATCGTGGGGGGCATCGGCAATGATCAGATTTTCGGTGGTGCCGGACAGGATCATATCTGGGGTGGAGGCGGTGCCGATGAAATCCGGGGCGGCAGCGGTAATGATATCATCGAGGGCGGCAATGGCGACGACAACATTTCTGGAGATGAAGGCAATGATACGCTGTTGGGAGGCCGTGGTAACGATATCCTGAATGGCGGTGACGGCGACGACACTCTCAATGGCGGTGATGGAAACGATACTCTCTTCGGAGGACAGGGTTCAGACACCTTGATCGGTGGAGCGGGCAATGACACGTTCGTCAGTTATGCCACTGCCGACGATATTATGATCGGCGGCGATGGCAATGACAGTTTTTCGGCGGGCGTGCAGGATGGCTACTACGCCGGATATTGGTTCCAGATGTCTGGCGGCGCCGGTGACGACACGTTTTCGATTTATTGTGATGGCGATTTCGGCAGTATTGACGGTGGCGAAGGTATCGACACGCTCTCGGTGAATTTTGACGACGTTGCCCCCGGCTTTACCTTTGATGCCGCATCCTACACTACAATTGAAAAGTTCAACCTCGACGTTCGTTCGGCGACTATGGGGGCTCGGATTTTCGGCGGAGCAGGGGATGATCGTATCACCAGTTCGGAGACGTTTCGAGAGGGGTTTAGCGGCCATGACACCTATGACGGTCGTGGAGGCAATGATTTTATCTATGGCGCAAGCGGTTCTGATAGTCTCCTTGGCGGAGACGGCGATGATGAACTGAGCGGCGGTGATGGTTTGGACCGGTTGTTGGGCGGGGTGGGGTCCGATATCCTGACCGGCGGCAGCGGCGCCGATACATTTATCTGGGACGATCACTCCGTCCAGTCCGGTGGGCTCGATCACGTGACAGATTTTGACGTGGATAATGCAGATGTTCTCTTGTTCCGCGGCGTTGATGCCATCACAAGCTTTGAAAGTTTTGTTGCCGCATCTGTCGATACGTCCGAAGGCGTTTTCGTGAGCATTGATGGTACCGCGAATGGAATTATCATCGAAAATGTTACGCTCGCTGAATTGTCGGAGAACGATGTCGCCTTCGCTTGAATTCGAGCGATCAGTATAAAAAACGACCCGACAGCGCGCCCTGTCTCTCCCGGTAACTTCCGGGAGAGTATGCTTGGGGGCGGGCAAATCCACTCAGGCCCGGAATGCTTTCGAAAGCCCAATGGCACTGTTGCGTGCTGTTTGGGTGTCCTTCATCTTCGGGCTGGATAATCCTGACTTACAGTATAATCATACTATTTTTCTGTAATTATGGTCATTTTTATCCCAAATTATACTAATTCGGATGATGTCGCACCTGATAGCATATTTGTCGCAGGCTGTTCCGATAATTGATTGGAGCGCGACTACTATTGCTTTCAGGCTGGTCGATTGTCTCCTGCTTTGAGCCGTGTCGATCAGCCCCCAAAATCCGCCGCGCAACCCTTCAAAACAATCATTCAAGGGGACGGTTGCTGGACGGATCATTCAGATGAATTCACGGCTGTGGGTGGACATGTCGGGAAATGACCTATATAGAATCAGGAAATCTATCGATAATCATTCTATGCGGACCGTTCGCGGAACGCAGATCGCGTGTGAGCGATTTGCGTTGGAATGAAGTTCTGTCATTGTAAAAAGGAGATTTAAGTCCGCCAGCACAGCGGGGTTAAACTTAATGCATGGTATTTTATACAAGGAAGAAAGTATGAAGTCGCCGGCTAAGACAAAAATAAGCTTGAAGAGCGTTTTTAAAGTCTTCGGCGATGATCCGGAGCGCGCAATGCAGGAATTGCGCGCAGGTAAGTCAAAAACCCAGATTCACAGCGAACTCGGCGCGACAATCGGCGTCGACAATGCCACCTTCGATATCTACGAAGGCGAAGTATTCGTTATTATGGGGCTCTCGGGCTCGGGCAAGTCTACGCTTCTGCGTCTGCTCAATCGCCTGATCGAACCGACTGCCGGTTCCATTGAAGTGGACGGTCGCGACATCGTCAAGATGAGCAAGCGTGAGCTGATCGATCTTCGTCGCCGCGACATGAGCATGGTGTTCCAATCTTTCGCCCTCCTGCCCAATCGTTCAGTCCTGAACAATGCCTCGTTCGGTCTTGAAGTGGCTGGAATGGGCGAAACTGAGCGCCATCAGAAAGCGCTGAATGCACTCGCTGCCGTCGGGCTTGAGCCTTATGCCCACAGCATGCCTGATCAGCTTTCCGGCGGCATGAAACAGCGTGTCGGGCTGGCGCGTGCTCTGGCGAGCGAGCCGACCATTCTCCTGATGGACGAGGCTTTTTCCGCGCTCGATCCGCTGATCCGCACCGAAATGCAGGATGAACTCAAGCGGCTTCAGGCAGAACATACCCGAACGATCATTTTCGTCAGTCACGATCTGGACGAAGCCATGCGTATCGGCGACCGTATCTGCATCATGCAGCACGGCAAGGTCGTGCAGGTGGGAACGCCGAACGAAATCGTGTCCGCACCGGCCAACGATTATGTTCGTTCCTTCTTCCGCAATGTTGATGTGTCACGCGTTTTCAAGGCTGCCGATGTGGCCCGCGAGGACGAGCTGATCGTCTTCGAGCCCGAACAGCTTGCAACAGCGCTCGAACGTTTCGACGCGAGTGGCAAGACGTTTGGCGTATTGATCGATGCCGACCGTACTTATCGCGGAATGGTCAGCCGCGACGCGTTGGCAAAGGGTGCTGTAGCGCAAGATGGCGAGAGGCTGGATAGTGTTCCTGCTATCGAAGCCGAGGCGCCGCTTTCCGGATTGCTGACGCAGGTGGCGGAAAGCCCCTGGCCGGTTCCGGTTACTGACCGCCAGAACCGTTATGTCGGTGCCATCAGTAAATCGGCATTGCTCGAAACGCTTGGCCGCGCGGGTTGAGACCAGCGCGCCAACGGACTTTTGCCTGATAAAGGCAGAATTGGTCCAATCCAGAAGAAATACGGAAATGGACGGTAAAACATGGATTTGAATTTTAGTGTCGGCGGATGGGCGGATGTTGTGGTCAATTACATTCTCGACCACTTTACGCCCGCGCTCGATATGATCGCAGCCGCCATCGGTTTTGTTACCGACGGCATCCAGAATGCTCTTCTTGTTGTTCCGCCGATTGGCGGGGTTGCAATTCTCACGCTGCTCGCGCTGTGGCGTGTAGGGTGGAAGTTCGCGATATTCGCGGCTCTCGCATTGGGGCTCATCATCCACATGGAGTTGTGGACCGGTACGATGGAAAGCCTTTCTCTGGTGCTGGCATCTACGGTTATCGCTGTTGTGATCGGTATTCCGCTCGGCATCGCCATGGCGCGGAACGATACGGTCGCTTCGATCGTGCGTCCGGTGCTCGATCTCATGCAGACGATGCCCGCTTTCGTCTATCTCATTCCGGCAGCGATGTTTTTCGGCCTTGGCGCCGTGCCCGGAACGATTGCGACGGTGATCTTCGCCATGCCGCCGGTCGTGCGTCTGACCAATCTCGGCATCCGGCAGGTGCATGCGGAATTCGTCGAAGCTGGACTGGCCTTCGGCTGCACGTCGCGGCAGCTCCTGTTCAAGGTGCAGCTTCCGAACGCCATGCCCTCGATTATGGCCGGTATCAACCAGACAATCATGTTGTCGCTTTCGATGGTGGTTATCGCATCGATGATCGGCGCGGGTGGTCTCGGCAATACGGTTTTGACCGGCATTCAGCGCCTCAATGTGGGGCTTGGCTTCGAAGGTGGTCTTGCAGTGGTCATTCTGGCGGTCATTCTCGACCGCATTACCCAGAGCTTCGGCAAGGGCGGTGCTGGATTTTTCAAGAGGCTCGGATCTTTAAGAAAGGCGGCGGACACCCAGTCCGCCTCGTCCTTTCGCAAGCAGGAAGCATGAAGCAGACAAAAATAACCAAGAATAACCCAACAATAACAATGGGAACTGATACCAATCGAAAAGGAGAAACTATGTTAGGCAAACTAACCAAATTCGGTCTGGCGGCAGTTGTGGCGGGAACGATGAGCATGGGCGCAGCATTTGCGCAGGACGGCAAGCCGGTGAAAATCGGCTGGGCACCCTGGTCGGATGCTGAATTCGTCACCAAACTTGCCAAGAAGCTGATCGAAGACAATCTCGGCCAGAAGGTCGAGCTGGTTCAGACGGACGTGGCCCCACTCTACCAGGGCGTGAGCCGCGGCGACATCGATGCCATGATGATGGCCTGGCTGCCGGAAACGCATGCCGACTATTATGCGCGCGTGAAGGACAAGGTCGAAGACCTCGGCCCGCTCTATGAAGGCGCAAAGCTCGGCTGGATCGTTCCGGCTTACATCCCGGAAAGCGAGATCAGCTCTATTGAAGACCTGAAGAAGCCGGAAGTTCGCGAGAAGCTGAAGGGCGAAATTCAGGGCATCGACCCGGGTGCAGGCCTTACTCGCCTATCACAGGAAGCGATCAAGAAATACGGGCTGGATTACAAGCTCAATATTTCGAGTGAAGCGGCTATGCTGACGACGGTCGACCGCGCTACACGTTCTGACGGCTGGTTCGTGGCAACGTCTTGGAGCCCACACTGGATGTTTGGCAAGTACAAGCTGCGTTACATCGCCGATCCCGAAGGTGCTCTTGGCGGTGCAGAACATATCGACGCCATCGCACGCAAGGGCTTCAAGGAAGACAATCCGAAGGTCGCATCGCTGCTGACCAAGATGAGCATTCCGATCAGCGAGCTTGAAGCTGCGATGTTCGATGCGCAGGAGACGTCCTACGAGAAGGCCGTGGATAAATATATCGCGGACCATCCGGACCGCATCAAGGAATGGCTGGCTGAGTAACCAGCTTAGTAAGAAAGCCCCGGTTCTCCGGGGCTTTTTCATATTCTATCCTCTTCTAGCAATCAGAATCCCCGATATCACGATGATACCACCCAGAGCCTGCAACATACCGATGGGTTCCGACAGGATAGTCCAGGCAAGAAATGCCGCGACGACGGGTTGTAGAAGCAGGGTGAGTGACGAAAACGATGCCGGAAGATAGGCGAGGGCATAAGCAATCATGCTCTGGCCTGCAGCATGGGTTACCCATGCGAGGCCGGCAAGAATAAGCCAGCCATAAAGTGTGGCAGGCAGTATCTGACCTTCCATAAAATACGCAACCGGCAGCGAAAAGACCGCCGCAATTGCGCTGCTCCAAAGCATGATGCGCATGGTGGAAAAGCGGCTGCGCAGGCGTCCGACCGAAAGAATGTAACCGGCATAGAAGACTGCGGCCAAAAGGGCCATCGCATCGCCGGAGGATCGGGATTGAAGAAGCTCACCCGGTCCGCCCTTTAGAACAACAACGCCGATGACTGCGACGGCAAGCCCGACCATGAAGGAAGAGCTCACGCGCGACTTGAAAAGCAGCCATGCGCCGAGTGTCACGAAAATTGGTGCCATATTGGCAAGCAGCGTTGCATTGGCAACGGATGTCATGTGCAGCGACAAGTGCCAGGCGCCCAGATCGAAAGCGATGAACAGGCCGGGCAGGGCGAGGCGCAGGCAGTCTGACAAAGTGAGTGGCGCTGCATCCTTCTCGTCGCGCCGCTCGCGGCCATCCATGAGCACCAGCGGTAAAACTGCCAACGCTAGACGCCAGAAGCCTGTTGCCAGCGGACCTACCTCGGAAAGTCGGACGAAGATCGGCGAACTGCCGATAGCAATGCCGCCAACGATCAGGGCGGTCATCGCCAGACGTTGCGCATTGGTGGGGGCGGGGCTTGCGGCGGTGGTATGCGACATTTTCAAACTCAAAGTTACGCCGACATCGCTCCGCTGCTCGCGCAATGCATGCAGCTAAAGAGCGACGGTCGACTTTGGACTGAACTGGTCATGGAGAAAGTCGAGCACATTTCTTCCACTATCCACGTTCTGAATAATGTCCTTCATGTCGCAAAAGACTGGAAAAGGAGAAAATGTTGCCCGCGACATTGATATGACGCGGGCTTGCTTATTCCTCTTTGTGGGAGGCGTCCAGCATTGGGTTATGGCAGAAACCGAAAAATTCATCACGTTTCTGTTCAATACAACGCAAATTCCACGAAAAAAGCGCCCCGAAGGGCGCTCTTCCAATTATCAGCGAGAATAGGGCGAGTAGCATTGTTTGCGTGGCCCATTATAGGGCTGGAAGGTATTGTCCGAGGAGCGATAGGACCGATAGCGGTTATAACACCACTGCACATGCGCGTTAGACATCCTCGGCGCGCGATAAACGGGGCGAGGCTGGCTTATCGCGCCGCCAATGATCGCACCTGCGCCAAACGCCGCGAGTGGATACCACCACCCGTCGTTGTGGCGACGATAGCCATGGCGATAATGACGATAGCCGCGATGTCCGTTCCAATGTCCGGGCCGGTTGGGTCTTTTTCCATGATAGTGACGCGGCGGGCGGCGATGGTCACGCACCTGTTCGACGTTCTGATTCATGACAGGGCGTTCCAGATTCATAGGGGCAGCCATCGTCGGTGCGATGGAGGTCGCTCCAAAAATTACGGCGAACGCCCCGACACAGGTTTTTTTGAAGATATTCACGTGCAACCCTCCGTCTTAGATGATCAGAGTAAACGCTTGAAATATCGATTGGTTCCCGTTTCCCTTCGGGCAAATATATGCTGGCAAATCAAGGTTTGTAGCTATGTGAAAATGCGTGCAAAATGAAAGGGAGCAGGCTCCTCCCCAAGAACCCGCTCCCCAATGCATCGCCCCCCGCCATAGGTGGTGCGATGCTTACCTCTTATGGCCTTTGCCGAGCCTGAATTTAGCGTTTCAGACCTTACCTTCGAGTGTGGCATTTAGCAACTTCAACGCGCGTTCTTTTGTCAATTCAATCGGGTTGCCGCCAGCCGTCGGATCGACGATGGCCATCTCGGCAATCAGGTCCTTCCGGGTGTCGTCCATTTCGAGGCCCTTGATGAATTCGGGCAGCGTATTGGGGACGCCCAAATCGGTGCGTAACTTCATGATAGCCGCCAGAAACCCATCAAAACCACCATTGAGACCGAGATAGTTGGCTAGTCGTTCGATACGCTTTTCGATGGCGGATCGGTTCTGAAGCAGGACATAGGGCATGAAAACTGCATTCGTCATGCCGTGATGGGTATCATAGAGGGCACCGATCGGATGCGACAGCGAATGGATTGCGCCAAGGCCTTTCTGGAAGGCCGTTGCGCCCATGGCAGCAGCGGCCATCATGTTGGCACGTGCTTCGACGTTCTTTCCATCGGCGTAGGCCTTGGGCAGGTTCTCAAAGACCAGACGTATACCTTCCACCGCGATGCCATCAGCCATCGGATGAAATCCCGGAGCACAATAGGCTTCAAGACAGTGTGCCAGCGCATCCATACCTGTGCCTGCTGTGATAAAAGGCGGCATTCCGGTCGAAAGTTCCGGGTCGGCAATCACTGTGACCGGGAGCATCTTCGGGTGGAAGATGACCTTCTTGGTGTGGGTCGCTTCGTTGGTCAAAACGCCTGCGCGGCCAACTTCCGATCCGGTGCCAGCAGTGGTGGGTACGGCAATGATTGGTGCAATGACATTGCTGTCGGCGCGGGTCCACCAGTCGCCAATGTCTTCGAAATCCCACACCGGCCTTGTCTGCCCTGCCTGAAAGGCAATCAACTTGCCGAGGTCCAGCGCCGAACCGCCGCCGAAGGCGATGACGCCATCATGCTTACCGTTCTTGAAAACCTCAACGCCCGCATAGAGATTGCTTTCGACCGGGTTCGGTTTGACCTCGGAGAAAACTCCGTATTCTACACCGGCTTCATCAAGAATAGCGAGCGTGGATGCCACCACAGGAAGCTTTGCCAAGCCAGGATCGGTCACAAAGAGCGGGTTCTGAATGCCAGCGCCTTTAAGGACGGCAGGCAATTCCTTGATACGGCCTGGGCCAAAAAGCACGGTGGTGGGGAAATTCCATTTGGCAGTCAAAGTGGTCATGTCGATTGCTTTCCAGAAACTCAATTCAGATCAGATTTTCTCGCGCAGATGGAAGGATTTCGGTCGCGTGAGATTGCCGTAGCCGATGGGCGACAGGGCTGCGCCCTTGCCGGTGTCTTTCACCCCGGTCCAGACAAGGGCGGGATCAAGATAGTCGCAGCGGTTCATGAAAACCGTGCCCGTCTCGATGCGGTCACCGAGTGCGGCGGCATGGTCCGTGTCGGAGGCCCATAGCGATGCAGTGAGGCCATAGATGCTATCGTTCATGAGCGCGAGGGCTTCCTCGTCATTGCGCACTTTCATGATGCCGACGATGGGGCCAAAGCTCTCTTCGCGCATGACACTCATCTGGTGATCGACATTGGTGAGCACTTCCGGCGCGACATAGGGAGAACCTGCGCGGTCGTTCTCGACGTTCATATTGACATGAGCCTTCGCACCCTTGCGCAAAGCTTCAGCCTTCTGCTCGCGGATGAGATCGGCAAAACGCGCTTGCGCCATCGGTCCAAGCGTCGTTGAACTATCAAGCGGATTGCCGACCACATATTGCTTCGTCAGGTCGATAAAACCATCAATGAAGCGGTCGTAGACAGCTTCATGAACATAGATGCGTTCTATCCCGCAGCAACACTGTCCGGAATTGAAGAATGCACCGTCAACCAGATTGGCGACGGCGTGTTCCAGATTGACATCGGGCAGCACATAGGCAGGATCCTTGCCACCAAGCTCTAGCCCCAACGTCATGAAGGTGCCTGCGGCAGCCTTCTCGATAGCGCGCCCGCCACCCACCGAGCCGGTGAAATTCACGTGGTCGATTGTCCCGGATGCAAGCAGCTTTTCCGTTGATACGTGATCAACAACGATGTTCTGAAAGACGCCCTTTGGCAGCCCGGCCTTCTCGAAGGCCTTTGCAAAGTGCTCACCAGCCAGAAGCGTCTGTGTTGCGTGTTTGAGGATCACGGTGTTTCCGGCCATCAATGCCGGAATGATCGTGTTCACTGCCGTGAGATAAGGATAGTTCCATGGCGCAATCACCAGAACAACGCCGAGCGGAACGTGTTTGACATACCGGCGAAAGCCGTCCTTCTGTGCCGGTACATAAGGCTTCAGCGCGTCTTCGGCGATGTCGATCATATACTGGCCGCGTTCTTGAACGCCGCCATTTTCGCCGCCATAGCGCGTGGGTCGTCCCATCTGCCACGCAATTTCCGGGATAATCTCATCCTGCATCGCAGCGAGAGCGTCGAGCGCGGCGCGGCAATAGCGGGCGCGTTCAGCGATGCTTGATTGAGCCCAACCTGTTTGCGCGTTGCGTGCGGCAGTCACCACCGAGGCGATTGCAGCCTCGCTCAAAAAAGGACGCTCGGCATAAAGCGAGCCGTCTATCGGGGAGATGATCTTGGCCGTGCCGCTCATCTGTAATTTCCTCTGAAATCTGCTACTTCGTCATTCATTTCGGGATCGGTCACTCGGGTCAATAGCGCTCGAAACCGCGATGTAGTTCCCAGTCGGTCACCCGCCGGTCGTACTCGATCTGCTCCCAATGGGCGGTATGGACATAATGATTGACCACAGCGTCTCCGAAGGCCTCCTTGAGAAATGCAGAGTTCTTAAGTGCCTGTGCGGCCTCGCGCAGCGTGTAGGGAATTTCCTTGAGCTTGACCGCACTATAAGCGTCGCCGACGAAGGGGTCTTCAAGTTCCAGTTGCTCGTCTATCCCTTTCAAACCTGCAGCGATAAGCGCGGCAAAGGCCAGATATGGATTGAGGTCGGCGCCGCCGATACGGCATTCGATGCGAATGCCTTTCGTGCCTTCGCCGCACAGCCGGAAGCCAGCGGTGCGGTTATCAGGGCTCCACATGATTTTCGTCGGCGCAAAGGTACCTGCCTGAAAGCGCTTGTAGGAATTGATGTAAGGTGCAAGGAAATAGGTGTAATCGGTGGCATATTTGAGCTGCCCCGCCACCCATGAACGCATCAGCGGCGTCATGGTATAAGGCGCTTTCGGATCGAAGAAGAGCGATTCCTTGCCGTCGGCACTCCAGATGGAATTGTGCACGTGACTTGAACTTCCAGCCTTGCAGTAATCATATTTCGCCATGAAGGTGATGCACTTTCCATGTGCCTCGGCGATTTCCTTCATCGCGTTCTTCATGATGACATGGCGATCCGCCATTTCGAGAGCTTCGGCATAGCGCACATTCAGCTCCTCCTGTCCCGGGCCCCATTCGCCCTTGGAGTTTTCTACTGGAATGCCTGCTGCCGCGAGCTGGTTGCGCATTGCGCGCAGGACCGGCTCTTCCTTGGTGGTCAGATGAATGACGTAATCCTGCACGTAAGGCGAGGCGGTTTCCATATCCTGCCAATGTTTGGCGCGAGCCGTCTTGTAGGTTTCGTCGAAAAGATAAAACTCAAGCTCGGATGCGAAGTAAGCGCGATAGCCGCGCTCATGCAGGCGTGCCAGTTGTTTCTTAAGAATAGCGCGCGGAGAGTGCCCTAAATCCTCGTGGTCGTGGTGATCGAGTATGTCACAGAGTACAATGGCCGTCTTTTCCAGCCAGGCGGCGACACGCAAGGTCGAAAGGTCCGGCTTGATGACAAAATCGCCATACCCCTTGTCCCAGCCCGCGGCCTCGTAACCAGGCACCGGCTCCATGTCGATATCGTCGGCGAGAAGATAATTGCAGCCGTGGGTCTCGTCATAACCAGATTCCACGAAAAACTGTCCATAGAAGCGCTTGCCGATCAAGCGTCCCTGCATGTCCACGAAACATGCGAGAACGGTATCGATTTCGTCATTTGCAACGGCTTTTTTCAATGCATCGAATGTCAGTTGTCCGGCCATTTAATTTGCTGTGCTCCCACGGAATGAAGTGAGAGGCGCCGCGCGAATGCACGGCGCCTTTGTTCGTCAGGTGTAACGGTAAGGTGCGCCGGCACCTCGCATGGTTTCCTGATATTTTTTCAGGATTGCGACGACTTTCGCGTTTCTCTCGCTCTTGGCGGCGATCTCGTCCCAGAACTGTTCGGCGGCGTCTTCGATCTGCTTCCATTCCGATTCCGGAATAGTGGTCAGTTCCAGTTTCCCACCCGTGGTGCGATAGTGAGCTTCGCCCCACCAATACCAGTGCTGGCGATAGTAATGCGATGAATCCATCGCCAGCTTGAACAGGGTCTTCAGGTGATCCGGCACGGCTTCCCATTTCTCGGTATTCGCGAAATAGGAGCCGGCCCATGCACCGTTGATGTTGTTGGTCAGATAGTATTTGTTGATGTCTGCCCAGCCGACCGTATAGGCCTCGGTCGCGCCACACCATGCAACGCCATCGAGTTCGCCCGTCTGGATTGCGACTTCAATATCTTCCCACGGCAGCGTGACCGGCACGACGCCGAATTTGGTCAGGAAGCGCCCGCCGGTCGGGAAGGTGAAGACCCGAAGCCCCTGCAGGTCAGCGACGCTGCGGATCGGTTTGGTGGTCACGAAATTGCAGGGGTCCCAGGAACCGGCGCTGAGCCAGGTAACCCCCGGAATTTCTTTGTAGGCTTCTTCCCATATTTCATTGAGCCCATACCAGTTGAACAGGGCTGGTACATCGAGGCTGTAGCGTGATGCAAAGGGGAAATAAGCCCCAAACACCGCTACATCGACTGGCGATGCCATGGAGTCGTCGTCACTTTGCGCGGCGTCGATTGTGCCGGACTGAACAGCACGGAACAGCTCGCCCTGCGGCACAAGCTGGTCGGCAGTATAAAGTTCAATCACCATATCGCCATTGGCAGCCTTGTTGAAGGCGTCGATAGACGGCTTGATGACGTGCTCTGCAAGTGCCGGACCTGCATAGGTCTGGAGACGCCACTTGATCGGACTTTGTGCCCGCACATAAGGCGTTGCAAGCGTGCTTGCACCCAGCGCACCAACGGTTGTCAGCCCGGCCTTCTTGAGAAAATCGCGTTTGTTAAGCTTGCTATTCTCACTCATGCCCATTCTCCCACTCTTGTTTGAGTTCACCCTCTATTTGTTCCGGTCTGGCCGTTCTGGCTCTTGTCACCGGCTTATGCGTATTCTCCCGTAATTATCATCATCGTCCTGTGTACCAGTTGGGCAACCACATCGCGATCTGCGGAAAGATCATCAGAAGGATGATGGTCAGCACCATAAGGAAGAAAAACGGCACGATTGAACGATAGATATCTATCAATGTGACTTCCTTCGGTGCCAAGGCTCGCATCATGAACAGATTGTACCCGAAAGGCGGCGTGATATATGCGATCTGGCAGGTGATCGTGTAGAGCACGCCGAACCAGATGGCGTTAAAGCCGAGGCTCTTGACCAGCGGTATGTAAAGCGGCGCCACAATGACCAGCATTGCTGTGTCATCAAGGAACATGCCCAAGATGATGAACGAAAACAGCATCAGCACCAAAATTGTCCATGGCGACAGATCGAAGGTATGGAGCAATATGCTTTCGATGGCTTTCACCGCCCCGAGACCGTCATAGACCGACGAGAAGCAAAGCGCGGCCAGAATGATCCAGAGGAACATGCAGGTGACGGTGAGGCTGTTCCGTGTCGTGGTTTCCCAGACAGTCTTGTTGAGGCGCCCGGTGAAAAGTGCGGCAAGTGTCGCGAGCAACGCGCCGACGGCGGAGCTTTCCACAAGGCTGGTAACGCCCGAGAGGAACAGGCCCATCATTGCGCCAAACACAACGAGCGGCAGAATGCCTGCGCGTAGCGTGACAAAACGATCGTGCCACGTGATTTTGTCCAGTTCTTCTTTCGGCAGTGTCGGCCCGAGTTCAGGCTGGAAACGGCAGCGTATATAGATATAAATCGCAAAGAGTGCGGCCATGAGAAGACCGGGGCCTATGCCCGCGAGCCAGAGCTGCAAGACCGGCTGCCGGGCAATCATCGCATAGAGAACGAGCACGACGCTTGGTGGAATAAGGATGCCAAGCGAGCTGCCAGCCTGGATGACGCCCGTTACCATAACCTTGTTATAGCCGCGTTTCAGCAATTCGGGCAGCGCGACGGTCGCGCCGATCGCCATGCCCGCAACGCTCAGGCCGTTCATGCAGGAGATGATGACCATCAGGCCGATCGTTCCAAGCGCCAGACCGCCACGAATGCCGCCGAACCACACGTGAAACATGCGATAGAGATTGCTGGCAATGCCGGACTCCGAGAGCATGTAGCCCATGAAGACGAAGAACGGCACCGTGATAAGCGGATACCAGTTCAACACCGCAAAGGTAGCGTTATACGGCATCTCAAATGAGCCCTTGCCCCAAAGCAGGAGCGCGGCAAGCGACCCGACGAAACCGATCACGCCGAATACGCGCTGCCCGGTCATGAGCAGCACCATCATGGTTGCAAACATGAAGAGCGTAATGAATTCCGAGCTCATATGTGATGCCCTTCCTCAATGGCGGGACCTGCGATGGTGTTGATCGGCTTTCCACGCAGGGATGCCCAGTCCTTGAAGAAATTGGAGACGCATTGCAGCAGCAGAAGAAGAATGCCGACCGTCATGATGAGCTTGATCGGCCAAAGAAGTGGCGCCCAGGCGGTATAGTTCTTCTGGCTGTAAACGATCGCGTAATTGGTCGATGAAATTCCGCCCGCGACCATCACTCCAAGATAGAAGATAATGAACAGGATGGTGATCATGTCGGTAATCATTTTCCTGCGCGGGGAAAGGCGGTCGAAGAACAGGTCCATTCGCACGTGCGCGCCCTGCTGCATGGCATAAGCGCCGCCGAGCAGATAATAGGCGGAGAGCAGGAACTGGGACATTTCCAAGACCCAGTTGACCGGCACGCCGAGGACCACACGCGAAAAAGTCGAATACAGAAGGCATGCGCCGAGCACGAAGAAAAGATACATCGCGAAGCGTCCGACATAGTAATTCAATGCATCAATGTATTTGACGAACAGTCTGATCGGCTTCGGCATTTCCGGCTCCTTCAGGCTTTCTGTTCCGTGTTGCGAGGGCCAATTGCTTCCGCAATGTCCCTCAATATCGTTGCAAGCTTTTCGGCCCAGGCAGTTTGTGCCGGACCATCGGCAATCTCATCGTTGCGGAGTTCGATCATTACGCAGGGCGCATTGCGAGGGCGTGCGTGTCGTTCAAGCGTGTAGTAGACGCGGTCGGCCGGCGAGTAGGGTTCGTTGACACCGACATTGAGGCTTACGTTTTCCCGCAGCGCGGCTATCAGTGGCCTCGCGATCCGGTCGTCCTCGTCATGTATGATTCCGATCTGCCAGGGGCGAGCGGTACCGCGATAGACTGGCGTGAAGGAATGGATCGTTACGATCCAGGATGGCAATCCGTGTCGCGTACGCTCTGCAATTACGTGTTCGACAGCAGTGTGGAATGGGCGGTGAGAAAGATCGATACGCGCCAGACGCTCCATGGAATTAAGAGCGTGGTTTCCGGGAACCACGGTTGTCTCGCTAATTTCCGGGATGAGGTCGTGGGCGTCGAGCGGGCGATTACAATCGATCAACAGTCGCGAAAGATGGCTTTCGACAAGAGGCGCATCGAGAGACGTAGCGAGATGTCTTGCGACTTCGATTGCACCGGGGTCCCAGGCGATATGTGCCCGCAAGGCATCGGCATTCAGTCCGAGCCCCTCGAATTTCTCGGGAATGAAATTGGATGCATGTTCGCAGACAAAGAGATAGGGGCTTTCCCCATCCTTGTTGAAGACAGAAACAGGCTCGCACGAAGCCGTGCGATGTTCTCGCTCGTCCGTCATTCTATTCGTTCCCCGCGCTGTAACTTATGTTACGTTTTTTCCAATTATGCGCTATTGCGGATTATTTGATACGTCCTATGATTATTTGTCAAACACAATTTCGCCCAAATTCAAAAAGGGCCTGCTGAAACAGGAAGTGCTGTGCTGGTGCATGCAAGCGTTGCGGAACTGATCAATGAGCGGATCGATACGATGCCGGCGGGTGAGCGAAGTGCAGCGCAGACGCTGATCGCCAATTATCCGATGCTGGGCCTGAAAACCGTTGCGGAATTTTCCGCATTGGCTGGTGTCAGCTCCCCGACGATCTTGCGCTTTGTGAACAGGCTTGGGTTTCAGAGCTATCCTGATTTTCAGGCGCGCTTGCAGGATGAACTCGCAGCCCAGTTGCAGTCGCCACACCATCGTAACGAGCAGCCGGGAATTGGTACGGACACTGCCTATCCGGCAGTGGAACATACGTTGGAGAATATCCGTGAGAGTTTCCGGCATCTCGGCGAAAGGCAGTTGCGACAGGCCGTTTCGGCTTTGAGCGGCACCAAGGGAAATATCTACCTGATCGGTGGGCGTTTCACCGATCCCATTGCGCAATATATGGCGGCGCATATGACGGTCATTCGTCCGCACGTCTTTCACCTTAGCGGACAGGAAAGTGTCTGGCGTGATCGCCTTCTCGATATGAGCAAGCGTGATGTTCTGGTGGTTTTCGATATTCGCCGCTATCAGGACAGCCTTCTGAAACTGGCTGAAAAGGCGCGGGCGCGTGGCGTGGAGGTTATCCTTGTTACCGACCAGTGGCTCTCACCAATCGCACGTGTGGCAAGGCATGTTTTGGCAGGACGCACCGCTGTGCCGTCAGCCTGGGATTCGTCGGCAGCGCTTTTTGTCCTAGCGGAAACGGTCATTCGCGAAATGACAAGAATGTTGGAAAAAGACAGCGCCGCCCGCATTGCGGAGCTTGAGGGGCTACGCTGACCGGAACGGTGCCTTTTCGGGGCGCACTTTATTCCAGCCCACAGGCACGCAGAAATAGCGTTGAAACCTCTTTCTCGATCCGTTCAAGGTCGAGCGGTTCGTCCTTGCCGAGTTCCATCATGCTGCGGACCTGTGCTTCAAAGTCGGCATAATGCTGGGTGACTGCCCATATATGCATTTGAAACAGTAGGGGGTCGACAGGCTTGATGCGGCCGTCGTCCACCCATGATTGGATGAGACGGACTGCATTCTGGGTTGCAGACTGATGCTTGGTCCAGTGGCGTCCGAGATAGGGCGCACCATTGGCGATTTCGGTGGTGAAAAGGCGCGAAGCCTTGGGGTTTTTCTGGCTATATTCGAGCTTGGCATGGATATATTGGCGGATAACCTTGGCAGGGTCGTCTTCTGTATTGGCTCCGAGGAAAATGTCTTCCCATTCGTCGAGGATATAGACGATGATATCCTCGTAAAGCTCTTCCTTGCTCGAAATATAATAGTGCAGTTGCGGCTTGGTGAGGCCAGCGCGGTGCGCAATGCCCTGCGTGGATGCCCCCACAAGGCCTTTTTCGGCAAATTCGTCAATCGCGGCAGCTCGTATTGCGCCGAGAATGCGCCGTCTGCGTCCGAGAACCTTGTCCCGTCCGGTCAGTTCGGTGTCGTCATTCTCGTCGCCGTTGCTCATCTGTACCTGCCGCGATTGAGGAGGGGTTATTGGCCCAGCTTCTTCTTGATGTCGAGCCCCACGCCCTTGTTTACGAAGGCATCGGTCGCGACCTTGCTCATGTCGAGTTCGTCGCCGCTGACAATTCCTGCCTTGCGGGCGAGTTCGTAGAACGCCTTGACGCGCTCCATCGAGATAGCGCCAATTCCCTTTTTAAGCGTATCGCTGCTGTCGATGAGCTGAAGGTTCTTGATCCGCTCCAGTTCCGCATCGAGCGTTTCCTTGCTCATGTCCGGGTTATCTTTCAGGATGAATTCGTAGGCTTTGCTGCGGTCACCGTAGAGGAAATTGGTCCAGCCCTCGATGGAAGCGCTGACGAAGCGCTGTACCAGATCGGGGTTCTTTTCGATCAGATCCTGGCGGGTTTCGATCGTGTTGCCGTAAGTGCTGTAGCCATAATCGGCGAGAAGATAGGTCGTGACCTTTGCACCTTCCTTTTCGGCATAGATTGGTTCGGCGGTCGCATAGGCTTGCTGTACGACCTTCTTGTCGTTGAGGAACTGGGCGAGGCTATAGCCATAAGGGCGCAGTTGTTCGTCTTTGAAGCCAAAGTCCTTGACGAGCCATGGCCAGAACGAGAACTGGCCATCCTTCGAAATCAGGATCGTTTCGGCATTGGTCAGATCTTTGAAATCCTTGTACGCGCCCTCGTGCGCCATTAGTGCCTGCGGGTCCTTCTGGTAGAAAGCGGCAACAACCGTTGTCGGCACGCCATTGGCGACGTTATTGAACGACAGAAGCAGATTTCCGGTCAGCAGGAAGTCGAGGCGGCCAGCGGCCAGCATCGGGCGATTGTTGACCTGTGGTCCGCCCATTTCAATTTGCACATCGAGGCCGTATTTCTCGTAGGTGCCGTCGGCAAGGGCTTGATAGAATCCGCCGTGACCTGCTTGAGCGAGCCAGTTGGTGCCGAGCGTCACCTTGTCGAGTGCATAGGCCATCTGCGCGGAAAGGCCCATGGAAAGTGCGGCTAGCGCCGCAACCAGTGTCTTTTTCATTTGGTTCCCCTTGTTTTAATCAGTCAAAGCCATGTCAGCGGTCCAGCCGCGCGTTTTGCCCGGATTGAGCAAGCCGTACGGGTCGGCTTGCTTCTTGAATTCGATCTGCACGCTATCGATCTCCTTCATCCCGCCGTCCTCGATTGTGTAGGCATGGGGATCGTAAATGTCGCAACCGTCAACCTGCTCCAGTTCCTTGATCAGCCGGTACATCTCGTCACGGCCTTCAAAACGCACAAGCGGAAGCGCGAAAATCTGCACTTCGCCTTCAAGGCGAGCCATTTCGTGATGCATATACTGCGTTTCGCCATAGCGCTCGATCTGGCGTGTAACGACATCGACGTCGAAAGGACGCGGATAGGCGACCTGAAGATAGGTCCAGCCTTCCTCGGCTTTCAGCGCCTGCAAGGTTGTATGGTTCCAGCCGCATTCATAAGCGGGCTGCAGGCCGCTTTTGTGCAATTCATCCAGCGTCATGGCGAAGGAAACCTTGCCGTCAAATTCGGTGGCAAGCGTTTCGAAACGGGCCAGTTCTGCCGGTGCGATCATAGCAAAAACCGCATCCTTGTCGGATGGGAAAAGATTGCCGAACTTAGTGTAAAAGCGTGCAAAACGGCGATCAACTGTGGTCAACAGATAGCAGTCGAGGCTCTCTTCCAGTGCCTTGAGGCAAAAATTGAGCGTCGCCTCGTAACTATCAAAAAGCGCTGCGGTATGTATCCAGTCTGTCGCCTTGGTGAGACCGATTTCCAGCTCAAGAATGATGCCGTTGGTGCCATAGGCATGCTGAACCTTGTGAATGTCGCGGCCGGTCAATTCGATGATCTTCGGTTCCGGTTCGACGGTCAGAACCTTGACCGAATAGACATTGCCATCGTCGCGCAACATGCCGTGACGCAGCGAGCCGATGCCGCCTGAACCGCCTGAGAAAAAGCCGCCAATCGTGGCGATGCGGCGGGTGGACGGATACATCAACAGTTCCTGACCGGTCTCACGCACGGCATCGTCAAGACGTGAAATGCGAGCACCGCCTTCGACACGAACCTTGCCGGGTTCGATGGAAACGATGCGGTCGATCTTGGTCATGTCGAGAATGATGCCGCCTTCGAGCGGAACACATTGGCCGTAATTGCCTGTGCCGCCGCCACGAACAGTGATTGGAATATGCAGCTTTGCGGCGGCTGCCGCCACGCGACGCACCTCATCCTGATCTTTCGGGATGACGACGAGATCGCCGACATAATGGCCGATATCTTCGGTCAGGATCGGGCTGTACCAGAAATAATCGCGGGACCGCAGCTCGACCTGCTTTGGGTCGTCGTAGATGCGGATGCCTTCGATTTCGGCGCGAAACGCGGCCCAGTCATAGATGCGCTGTGGTGCGGCAGAATTCATGGGGTTCTCCGATTAACTGTTTTACCATCGCGCCAGACGACGCGGAGGGCCTGCGGGCGGCTGATGAGATCGTTCAGGTCTATTGCATCGTGCCAGACGAAACTGGCCAGGCCACCTGCCTGCGGTTGCTGCACGCATTCGCTGCCAATAAGGCGGGCGGGCAGGGTGGTGATGCTGTCAAGCCAGTCCTGCGGCTCGACATGGCAAACCGGCGCTGCGAGACGAAGAATGGCAAGCGGGTCATAATCGCCATAAGGGTAAAATGCATCGCGGACATTGTCGGAGCCGAGCATGACATCCATGCCTGCTGCGCGCGCTTCCTTCAACGGTGCAACACCGCGCAGGCGCGGAGATTTCCCACCGATCCGATCCTGCAGGTAGAGGTTTGTCGTGGGTAGTGAAACGAGCGCCGTGCCTGCATCTGCGGCAGCATGAAGAATGCGCTGCAGTTCGTCCGGCTCGCGCAATGACAGTGAGCAGGCATGACCGCTCAACACCCGACCAGCCATGCCGTGGCGTTTGGTTGTCGATACGATCAGCGAAAACCCATCCGCTTCGACATCCAGACCTTCATCGACATGGAAGTCGAGATTGAGATCATGCTGCACGGCGAGGCGGAACATCTCTTCGATCTTGGTTTCAAGATCGGCATTGCGATAGAAAAATGCCCCGAACACGCCGCCGTCTTTTGCAACGCGGACCGCTATTTGCCTGCCTGCTTCGAGCACAAGATCACCGTGGACAAGCGCTGCAAGCTGAAGGTCGATCCGGCCTTTCCATTCCTCGCGCAATTCATTGAGAACGGGCCAGGCAGTCGGCACTTCCGGCGCTGTCCAGTCGACATGGCTGCGCATTGCGCCGACGCCTTGTTCGAATGCAGCCTCAAGTCCTTTGCTTGCGCGGGTGCGGATATCTTCCGCACTCCAGTTCTTCCGATCCGTGCCCATCAGGTCTATGGCGTCGAACAAGCAATCCACTCTGGCACTGCCAGTTTCTGCTATGCGCTGGATCGTGAAGGTCTTGTCGAGATGGACGTGGATATCCGCGAAAAGCGGGGTGACAAGTCCGCCACCCGCTGTCTGCGACGGCACAAGCGAGGCGATGCCGTCGCCTTCGACCTTGATGTCGTAGTGTCCGGAAAGTCCGGCTATGGCCACGCCAGTCAACATCTTAGCGCTCGCGACGGATTTCGCTTTCGTGCCAACGCCCGAGGACGAGGCGCGACAGCCAGCTCGTGATGAGGAAGATCACAATGCCGAGCAACGAGACGAGGAAAAGTGCCGCAAACATGCGCGGAATTTCGTTGCGGAAGCTCGATTCCAGAATACGCGAGGCAAGACCCGTGCTCTGGCCTGCCGTACCGGCAACGAACTCAGCCACGACTGCACCGATCAGCGACAGGCCACCGGCGATTTTCAGCGCGGCCATGAAATAGGGTAATGCGCTCGGTGCCAGCAGATAGCGCAGGCGCTGCCATGGAGAAGCGCGGTAGAGCTTGAACAGGTCGCGCAGATTGTGATCGGCGCTGCGCAATCCAATCACCGTGTTGGAGAGAATCGGGAAGAAGGCGACGATCCATGCACAGATCAACAGGGCTGAAAATGTATCGCGCACATAGATCAGGATGAGCGGCGCAATAGCGATTACCGGCGTGACCTGAAGAATAACGGCGAAGGGAAAGAACGCCATTTCTATCGGGCGCGACAAGGCGAAGACCATGCCGAGCAGAATGCCGCCGATAATGGCACAGGCGAGCGAGATCAGGGTCAGCTTTACCGTAAACCACATGGACGCCATCAGGGACGGACCATCTTTGAAAAGCGTTTCGGCAATGAGCGATGGCGCGGGGATCAGGTAGTGCGGCACCTGATAGTAACGGACGAGACCTTCCCATACGCCGAGCGCTATGATGATTGCCAGTGTCGGCATGACGATGCGCAAGGTGCGCTCGCGCCGGGCGAGGCGGTCCTGTTCGGAATTGAGAACGGGCAGTTCGTTTTGCATCTGGTTCATTTGCATGTCCTCAGTGATCTATATCTTCAGAGGAAAGCGTCGCGGTCAGTGCATCGGAAACCTTGGCGCAATATTTCGCGTAAGCATCCGTCGTGCGGTAGTTTTCAGCACGGGGATATGAACCGATGATCGGTATATCGGCAACTACGCGCCCTGGTCTTGCCGCCATGACGATGACACGGTTCGACAGGTAGACCGACTCGTAAACGCTGTGGGTGACGAAGATCACCGTCAGGCCGTGTTCCTGCCAAAGACGCAGCACATCGTTGTTGAGCTTGAAGCGCGTCATCTCGTCGAGAGCTGCAAAAGGTTCGTCCATCAAGAGAAGACGTGGACGTGTAACCAGCGCGCGAGCGATGGAAACGCGCATTTTCATCCCGCCAGACAGCTCCCGTGGAAATGCCTTGGCAAAACGCGACAGGCCAACCTGTGCCAGCGCTTCTTCAACACGCGGGGTTGCTTCCTTGCGGGAAATTCCAGAAAGCCGCAGCGGCAGATAGACATTGTCGAAAACGCTGGCCCACGGCATCAGCGTCGGTTCCTGAAAAACGAAACCGATATCCTGTGCGCCAATAGGTCCCTTCCCAGGAGCATGGCCGTTGACGCGGATATCACCGGCGGAAATCGATTCCAGACCGGCGATCATGCGTAGCGCCGTACTCTTGCCGCAGCCCGAAGGGCCGAGAAAACTGACGAACTGGCCTTGCTCGATCTTGAGCGACATGTCGCTCACAGCCATCACACCAGTGCCATATTGCTTGTAGACGCCATCGATCTCGATCAGAGAGGACGGAACTTGCGAGTTGGGGGCCACGCTCATTGTCCTTATCAGACGGGTTGCCAAGCAGGTTGATTATCGAGCCAGGAAAGTGGCGCTCGTTCGATTTCTGCGAGAACCTCGACCAGCCGCTCGGCAGCGAAGTCGATGGTCGCTCGACCCTTTTCGGCTGTCGCGAGCGTCGCATTGCCAGCGGCACCATAAGGATTGATGTCCTGAATCTGCCAGGCAGGCTTCGCGCCACCGCTCAGTGAAAGATACTTGAAATCACTTGCGAAAGTTTCCGTAAGCGTATGGAAATCCTGCGCTTTCGACATATCGACGAGGTTGGGGTGCATTTCCAGCATAACCGAGGTTTCCATGTCGCCGGCATGAATGCCGTGCTTGGCGTCGTGGTCGCTGTAGACGCCTTCAGGCATTCCGAGGCCGAACCAGTTGATACTCACTATCATCATGTTGTGACGGATGCGAAGTTCGCGCGCCACGATATCCATGACGCTAATCTGACCACCATGGCTGTTGAGAATCGCCATCTTGCGAACGCCGCTTGCTGCCACGCAGCTACCTATTTCGCACCACATGCGAATAATCGTCTCTGCCGAGAACGTCAGCGTGCCCGGATAAAGACTGTGCTCGTTGCTCTTGCCGATGGCCTGCGTCGGCAGGAAAAGCGCGTGGCTTGTTTCAGGCAGGCGGGCGATTGTTTCCTTCACCATGCCGTCGACAATGGCGGCATCGACCGCCAGCGGCAGGTGAGGTCCATGCTGTTCAATTGCGCCGACAGGCAGAACCGCCACGAGCTTCTCGCGATCGAGGCGGGAGAATGCCTCGCTCGTATAATCGGACCAATATCGTTTCAAGATTGCAACTCCTACACGCTCGGGCCAAGGGCGTTAGAGCGCATCCCGAAAAGTGTGAAAAGGTTTTCGGAACAAGATGCGCGTCAAACCAGATTTGATGCATCCTACTAAACAATCTGACCGATCGGTCAAACTAAATGTTTTAAATATTCGAATTGCGTGCAATTAAGGTGTGAATCCGTGGCTATTTGGCCACGCGGCGGGCCGCGACACGTTTATGATGTGCGGAAATTCCGGAGGTCCTATGGACGACAGATGCATTATTATTGGGGCTGGTCATGCCGGCTCGCAGGCCGCTATCAGTCTTCGGCAGGAAGGCTATGCAGGCGAAATCGTTCTCATCAACGATGAAGCCGACATTCCCTATCATAAGCCGCCGCTCTCCAAATCTTATCTGAAAGCTCCGGAAGGCGGCGGTCTGGTGCTGCGCCCGGAAGCAACCTATCGCGATAACAATATCGAGATGCTGTTCGGCTATCACGTCGATGCCGTATCGATTGCAGACAAGACAGTTGCGCTTGATGGCGGACGCATCTTGAACTGGTCTGAACTGATCTTCGCGACCGGCGCACGTGCGCGTATTCCCAATGTGCCGGGTGTCGGGCTTGACGGTGTCTTTACGCTGCGCCGGATGGAAGATGCACGCCGCATCGCAGCAGCAATGCCGAATGTCGAGAACGTCGTCATTATCGGCGGCGGTTTCATTGGCCTTGAAATGGCCCATAGCGCAATCGCACTCGGCAAAAAGACGATTCTGATCGAAGCCGCGCCGCGTGTGCTGGGTCGTTCGGTTGCAACGCACATCTCCGCCCATGTGGAAGCACGCAGTCGCGCCGCCAATATCACACTTTTGACCGGTCTCGGTGTGACGGCAATCGAGGGTGAGAATAATCATGTTACTGGCGTGAAAGCGGCGGACGGCAGGATATTCCCGGCGGATATGGTGGTGATCGGCACTGGTGCGGTGCCGAACGTGGAGCTTGCAGTCGCAGCGGGGCTTGCGATCGACAACGGGATTGTTGTGGACGAGCATCTGCGTACGTCTGCCAGCCACGTCTACGCTATTGGCGATTGCGTGAGCTATGATCATTTTCACGCCGGTCGCCGGGTTCGGTTGGAGTCCGTGCAGAACGCGACCGATCAGGCAAAGCATGTGGCGCGCACCATTGTCGGACGCGAAGCGCCGTTTCGGGAGGTCGCCTGGTTCTGGTCCGATCAGGGCGATATGAAGTTGCAGACGGCAGGACTTTCCTTCGATGCTGACCGGCACATCCTTTCGGGAAATCCAGAAGAAAACGCATTCTCCATCTTCCACTTTGCCGGTGACAGGCTTTTGGCTGTCGATTCCATCAATCGTCCAGCGGATCATATGATCGCGCGCCGCCTTCTGGCGGCTGGGATCAATCCGACCGAGGCCGATATTGCTGCCGGGGCAGTACGGCTGAAAGAAATGCTGGCTGCCGCACCGAAATCTTGAGGAGCCACGATGGTTATTCTGAAACATCTGCTACCTGCTGACATGGCAGCGCCGTTTGCCGCCTACAGTCATGGCGTCAAGGTAGAAGCCGGTGCTGAAATGATTTTCTGCTCCGGTCAGCTTGGTATCGCGTCCGATGCCAGCGTGCCGGAAGACGCAGGCGCTCAGGCCGAACTCTGCTTCGAGAATATTCGCCGTATTCTGCGCGATGGCGGTATGGAGCTTTCCGATGTCGTGCGCATCAACGCTTACGTCACTGACCGGGCATATATGCGTCCTTATATGGACGTCCGCGACAGGCTGTTCCCGCAGCCTGCGCCAGCCTCGACGCTGATGATCGTTTCCGGCTTCACGCGCGAGGAATTCAAGGTCGAGATCGAGGTGGTTGCGGCCAAGTAATCTGTTATCGCCGCGCCGTCTAAGCGTGCAACAATGCGTATCGCCATTGCCTGAAAGGAATGGTAGGGTTGTCGGACATCCTCCATTCTCTTCAGGCTCATTCATGTCAGAAATTCAGCCTTCGGCTTCATCGCCGGAAACTTCGCCACGTTCGTCTATACGACTGGCGGAACTAGCGCTTGCCATCGGTGGCTTTGGTATCGGCACCGGTGAATTCGCCATTATGGCGCTGCTGCCCGATATCGCTCGCGACCTCAATGTGACTATACCGCAAGGTGGGCACCTCATCAGCTCCTATGCGCTTGGTGTTCTGATTGGTGCTCCGGTGCTGGCCGTGATCGGTGCAAGAATGGACCGTCGCAAGCTTCTCTTTCTGCTTATGGGTCTGTTCGCCTTTGGCAATCTCGCAAGCGCATTCATGCAGAACTATGCAGGTCTTTATATGATGCGGTTTGTCGCCGGTTTCCCGCATGGGGCTTACTTCGGCGTGGCTTCGCTTGTCGCTGCATCATTGGCGGAACCGGGCAAACGTGCGCAGGCAGTGGGGCGGGTGATGATGGGACTGACCGTCGCCACATTGTGTGGGACGCCGCTTGCGACTTCTCTCGGTCAGATCGCCGGATGGCGTGCAATGTTTGGCGCGGTCGGCTTGATTGCAATTCTAACTATGATGCTGGTCGCGGTCTATGTGCCCAAACAGCCTGCAGATGCGGGAGCGTCACCCTTGCGCGAACTGGGAGCATTTCGCCGCAAGCAGGTCTGGCTGACGCTCGGAATTGGTGCCATCGGCACGGGTGGCTTGTTTTCCGTCTTTACCTATGTTGCGGCGACCGTCACCGAGGTTTCGCATATCGATGTGAAATGGATGCCTTTCGTGTTCGCCATGTTCGGTCTGGGCATGGTGCTTGGCAATATAGTGGGGTCGCGACTGACGGATCGCTCTGTCATGGGAACGGTTGGCTTGGTGCTGCTCTATGATATGGCAGTCATGCTGGTATTCCCCATGCTCATGCAGCATCCGGTGACAGCATTTTTGAACGTGCTTCTGGTCGGAGGCGGATTTGCACTCGTCCCTGCCTTGCAGACGCGCCTGATGGATGTGGCGGCGGACGCACAGACGCTGGCCGCAGCCCTCAACCATTCCGCACTTAATCTTGCCAATGCATTGGGAGCATGGCTCGGCGGGCTGGCGGTTGCATGGGGGTATGGCTGGACATCGACGGGTACAGTCGGTGCGTTGCTCGCATTGTCTGGCCTGGTGGTCTTCGCAATCTCGGTTGCGTTCGACAGGCGCGGTGCGGCGAGGCTCGCCTCGCAAGAAATTTAAGCACCCCACAAACGAAAATACCCGTCGCGGGAGGAGGCGACGGGTATTTTATGGGTAAGACCGGACTTGGGAGGAGGACATCCGGTCTTGAATCACCGAGGGAATGGGAGGAGGAGAAAACCCCGGTGATATTCTGGAAACTGTAGGATCGCGCGGTTATGGGGACTCGCGATCCTTTGAGAAGGCAATGCCTTCCGAAGGTGCTATTAACGAGCAGCGGCCTTGCGTGCAACGAACGGAATTTCCGAAGCAAGAATGCCAAGGTCGTTCAGTTCGCGTGGGCTCAGGCGGCTCAGTTCGTTTACCGTGTTACGGTAGCGGCGCCAGTTGTTGTACGAGCGGATCAGGTTCATTTCTCTCACCTAGTAAAATCTTATCTCTTTGTTGCAAACAGCATATAGGCTTGAAGCATTACGAATTGGAGAGACAGATTTGCATAGCTGCAATGCGTTAAAGCTTGTCAATTGCACGCCTTTTACGCAGCTCGGCCATCATGCCATCACAATCATCTGTCCAAGTGGGGAAACCGCCAGAATTCAGGCTGCTTCGGCGGCTAAGTGGTTAAAACCTCTTTAAAAATTTGCTTGCCGAGAATATCTCCACAAAATGTGGAGAACAGAGAAACTCGTGAGGGTGTCAGGCAGGGTGATCATGCGGCCTCGTCGGTGCCGTAATATGCATGTATTATAGAGTATAAATCTGAACCTCCGTCAGCTTTAGATTTTGTCGCAAAAGTCCGGGATATAGTCGGTTAGAGACAACAATTCCACATGACTTGCGCGCCGGATTGGGTTAAGGGAGTTTCGTCGGGTGCCGGGACGTCATGCTGAATGATGTTCTTGCACTGTCTGTCTGCGGGAGAGCGCCAACTGGCCGCCGAAGGGGAAATCGCCCGAAATCTCTCAGGTACAAGGAACCGCAGACGGGTAAGACAACTCTGGAAAGTCGGGGGAAACCCCGCGCCGAAGGTGTAAGTGTAGCATCCTTGCTATGCGAGTCTCTCAGGCCTGAGACAGAGGGGCACGAAGCAACCGCATTTTGCGGAGGCACACGTGCGACTCTGGAGTTGTTATGGGCGATACCGCACACTTGAATACCCTGCCATTGCAGGATTTGCATGAAGAAGCTGGCGCGCGCTTCGGTGGCTTTGCCGGTTGGAACATGCCGATCACCTATCCGCTGGGCGTGATGAAGGAACATCTTCACACGCGCGAGCATGTTGGCCTCTTCGATATTTCTCATATGAAGCTGATCGACGTTTCGGGCGCAGATGCTATCGCACTGCTGAGCGAAACCTGTCCGCTTGATCCATCGGCTCTGAAAACCGGCCAGTCGAAATACACGTTCTTCCTCAATGACAAGGGCGGTGTTCTTGATGATCTGATCGTCACGCGCCTTGGCGAAGATCGTTTCATGGTTGTTGCCAACGCGGGCAACGCTGATGCCGATATTGAACATCTTAATGAAGCTGCATCGGGTAAGAACGTAACCGTCAACCCGCTTGATCGTGTGTTCCTTGCCATTCAGGGTCCGGAAGCCGAAAGCGTCATTAATGATGCAGGTTTGGCCGGCGCAGAACTCAGCTTTATGAGCGGCTTTGAGCCCAAAGCTGGTTGGTTCATGACCCGTTCGGGCTATACCGGCGAAGACGGTTTTGAAATCGGCCTGCCTGTTGATGAAGCGCGCGCACTTGCAGCCAAGCTTCTGGCCGACGAACGCGTCGAATGGATCGGCCTTGCCGCTCGCGACAGTCTGCGCCTTGAAGCCGGTCTCTGCCTGCACGGTCAGGACATAACGCCGGAAACGGATCCTGTTTCGGCGGGTCTCACTTGGGCAATCGCCAAGCCTGTGCGCGAAAAGGCTGCGTTCAACGGCGCAAAGGCTGTGCTGGACGCGATCGCCAAGGGCGCATCTGCCAAGCGCGTCGGCCTGAAGCCTGAAGGCCGCCAGCCAGTGCGCGGCGGTGCAGACTTGTTCGATGAAACCGGTCGCCAGATCGGTACTGTTACTTCTGGTGGTTTTGGACCATCGGCAGGCTTCCCTGTTGCCATGGGCTATGTCGAGGCAAGCCTCGCTACCCCCGGCACACGTGTTTTCGCTGACGTTCGCGGCAACAAGGTTCCCGTTGACGTTTCGGCACTTCCCTTCACACCGCATCGCTATCGCAAAGGATGATTTCCATGGCCAATATCCTGTTCACCGAAGATCACGAGTGGATCAGCGTCGAAGGTGGCGTTGCCACTGTGGGCATTACGATCCACGCACAGGAACAGCTCGGCGACCTCGTATTCGTAGATCTGCCGGAAGTCGGTCGCACCGTTTCCAAGGGCGAAGGCATTGTGGTTGTGGAATCGGTCAAAGCCGCTTCCGACGTTTACGCTCCGGTCGATGGCGAAGTGGTTGAAGTCAACGAAGCCGTTTCGGGCGATCCAGCTCTCATCAATCAGGCTGCTGAAGGCGAAGGCTGGCTGTTCAAGCTGAAGCTTTCCGATGAAGGCCAGCTTTCGGGACTTCTCGACAAGGCTGGTTACGACAAACTCGTAGGATAAAGAAATGACGCAACAGGTTCTTCCCTTTGTTGCCCGTCATATCGGGCCAAGAGTTGAAGACGAGCGCGCAATGCTTGCAGCGCTCGGTCTTCCTTCCATGGAAACGCTGATCACACAGGCTGTTCCGGCATCCATCCGCCTCAACCGTGCGCTCGATCTGCCAGCAGCTTTGAGCGAACACGCAGCACTTGCCGAGCTCAATGAAATCATGGGCCGCAATGTGGTGAAGAAGAGCTTCATCGGTGCGGGCTATCATGGTGTGCAGACGCCACCCGTCATCCAGCGCAACCTGTTTGAAAATCCAGCCTGGTACACGGCTTACACGCCTTACCAGTCGGAAATCAGCCAGGGTCGTCTGGAGCTTCTGTTCCACTTCCAGACGCTTGTTGCCGAGCTTTCCGGTCTGCCGGTTGCCTGTGCATCGCTGCTGGATGAAGCAACTGCTGTTGCTGAAGCTGTGGGTGTTGCCGTCCGTCATCATCGCGACAAGCGCAGCCGTGTTCTGCTTGCAGGTGAGCTGCATCCGCAGAGTGTTGACGTGATCAACACCCGCGCGGAGCCGCTTGGCTGGCAAGTTGAAACCGGAAGCACGGTTGATGATAATACCGCAGCCATCATCGTTCCATGGCCGGATACACGCGGCGTTTATGGCGACTTCACCGCTGTCATCACCGATGCCAAGGCCAAGGGCGCGCTGGTTATCGCTGTTGCCGACCCGCTGGCGCTGACCATTATGGAGGCTCCTGCAAAGTGGGGTGCGGACATGGCTGTCGGCTCCATGCAGCGCTATGGTGTTCCAATGGGCTTTGGCGGCCCGCACGCTGCATATCTCGCAGTATCCGAGCCACTGACGCGTATCATTCCGGGCCGTATCGTCGGCCAGTCGGTCGATGCGCATGGCCGTGCGGCCTACCGTCTGGCGCTCCAGACGCGTGAGCAGCATATCCGCCGCGACAAGGCGACGTCCAACATCTGCACCGCGCAGGCATTGCTTGCCAATATGGCTGCATCCTTTGCTATCTGGCATGGTCCTGCTGGTTTGCAGGCTATTGCAACGCGTGTTGCTGGTCTTGCGTCGCGTTTTGCGACGGGCCTCAAGGCTGCAGGCGTCGAAGTTGCTGGCGACAGTCTGTTCGACACAGTTAGCATCAAGGTTTCCGGCAAGGCGCAAGCCTTTGCGGACGAAGCCGACATGGGCGGTCGTCTGCTCCGCATTATCGATGCGGATACAGTTGGCGTTACCTTCGATGAAACCTCCACCGAAGACGATCTTGCCGCGCTCGCGGTGCTATTCGGTGCCAAGCCGGTTGACGACGACAAGGTTCTGGTTCCTGGCAACGGACGCGGTGAAGGCTTCCTGACCCAGGATGTTTTCCATTCGCATCGGTCGGAAACTGAGATGATGCGCTTTCTGCGTCGTCTGGCCGACAAGGATCTGGCGCTTGATCGCGCGATGATCCCGCTTGGCTCCTGCACGATGAAGCTCAATGCGGCAGCAGAAATGATGCCCGTGAGCTGGAACACGGTTGCCAATTTGCATCCGTTCGCGCCTGCGGCCCAGACCGAAGGCTATGCCAAGATGACCTCGGACGTCGAAGCATGGCTTTGCGAAGTCACCGGCTTTGCAGGTGTATCGTTGCAGCCAAATGCTGGTAGTCAGGGCGAATATGCGGGTCTTCTCGCAATCCGCCACTATCACCAGTCACGCGGTGAAGGCCATCGCAACATCTGCCTTATTCCATCGTCTGCGCATGGCACCAATCCTGCCAGCGCATCGATGGCTGGTATGAGCGTTGTGGTCGTCAATTGCCGCCCGGACGGCGATATCGACATTGATGATCTGAAAGCCAAGGCTGAAAAGCACCGCGATAATCTTGCGGCGTTCATGATCACCTACCCATCGACCTATGGCGTGTTCGAAGAAGGCATCAAGGCTTTCTGCGAAATTGTCCATGACAATGGCGGTCAGGTCTATTTCGACGGTGCGAACCTCAATGCACTCGTTGGCCTCGCTCGTCCTTGCGATATTGGCGCTGACGTCTGCCACATGAACCTGCACAAGACCTTCTGCATTCCGCATGGCGGCGGCGGTCCAGGTGTTGGTCCGATTGGTGTGGCCAAGCACCTGGTGCCTTATCTGCCGGGCCATGTTGATCTCGGTTCCAAGCATGCCGTTTCGGCAGCACCGTTTGGCAGTGCATCCATTCTGGTCATTACGTGGATGTATATTCGCATGATGGGGGGCGCGGGTCTCAAGAAGGCAACCGAGGCTGCAATCCTCAACGCCAACTACATTGCGCATCGTCTGAAGGACGCCTATCCGATCCTTTATACCGGCGCACATGATCGTGTGGCGCATGAGTGCATTGTGGATACGCGCGTGCTGAAAGACAGCGCAGGCATCACTGTAGAAGACGTGGCCAAGCGCCTCATCGACTATGGTTTCCATGCACCAACCATGTCATGGCCGGTTGCTGGAACGCTGATGATTGAGCCGACCGAGTCCGAGCCGAAGTCGGAAATCGATCGCCTTTGCGATGCGATGATTGCCATTGCAGGTGAAGCGAAGAAGGTTGCCGACGGTGTCTGGCCTGCGGATGACAACCCGCTTGCCAATGCTCCGCACACGGCTGGCGATACGCTGGCAACGGAATGGACGCATCCTTACACGCGTGAGGAAGCGGTGTTCCCGGCCAGCTCGCTTGATGGCGACTTTGATGCGACAGCAAAATACTGGCCGCCGGTCAGCCGTGTCGACAATGTCGGCGGCGACAGAAATCTCATCTGTTCTTGCCCGCCTGTGGCAGCATACGGTTGAGAAGAACTGTACATTTGTTAATGACAAGCGCCGCGGTAACGCGGCGCTTTTTTTGTTGAAGTTAACTGGTATTCGCGGATTAACTGGAATTCGATTAATCAGATTGCGAGTGATTAGAGTGAAGATAAAACATTCCAATTAATCTTTTTAAAACAGATAGTTGTAGAGTTTTTACGTTCCCGGTGAAACAAACAGAAATCAGGATTCCAGGTAAAAAAAGAGCCGGACTGAAAAAGTCCGGCTAAGTTATGAAGGTGCCACTTGGGCAAACCTCCAGAGGGGAACACTTACCGCGCGCAATGGGAGGAGGCACAGCGGTAAGTGACTGTGATATGGATCAGCTCGCTCCAATCTTCAACCCCTAAATTGCAAAAATTTTTGACCATTTCGGAAAATTTTGAAATTTCGAGCGGTTCAACACGAAGAACGCGCACAGGCTGCAAATGATACGTTTCATTTCGGTACGGGAATTGCGAGAAAATCCCGAATTATTTCCGTGAGATAAGATGTAAAATTGAGTTATGTGGATTGAGTGTTTGCGACCGCGACTAAAGAGTTGTGACCTAAACGCATGAAATCATTAGAACAATTCTAAAACATTCCAATGCATGTCAAGCTCATTTGGCTTGCAGCGCTGGCTGTGCGGATATAAAAGATGACCAAATGACGAAGGCTTCATGCTGGGCTTGAAGAGAAGCGACCGAATGACAGGCCGATTTCTCTATCTTTTGGATAGTTGGAATGCTCGTACCTTTTCTAATCATGTTTCGCGAAGGCGTGGAAGCCGCGCTGATCGTCGGCATTATAGCCAGTTATCTTCATCAGACTGGCCGCAGCGCCTGGATGCCTGTGGTGTGGATCGGCATCTTGTTGGCACTCGCTATGTCACTGGCCGTTGGCGCCATCCTGCAGCTTCTCAGCGCAGAGTTCCCACAGAAAGCGCAGGAACTGTTCGAAGCCATTATCGGTCTGATCGCTGTGTTCGTATTGACGTCGATGGTTTTCTGGATGCGCAAGGCCGCACGCTCCATCAAGTCGGAACTGCATCACTCCATCGATGCAGCGTTTCAAACACCAACGCATAAGGGCTTCGGCCTCATTCTGATGGTGTTCTTCGCCGTCGCACGTGAGGGGCTTGAGTCTGTCTTCTTTCTACTGGCGGCTTTCCAGCAGAGCGAGGGCGCTGCTGCACCGCTTGGTGCGCTTCTTGGCGTATTGCTCGCTGCCGTCGTTGGCTATGGCATCTATAAAGGTGGTCTGAGGCTGAACCTTCGCCGCTTTTTCCGCTGGACCGGCGTTTTCATTCTGATCATTGCGGCGGGCATTCTCGCCAATTCAGTCATGGCGCTGCACGAAGCCGGTGTCTGGAATCATTTCCAGACGGTCGTGTTCGATGCAAGCGATATTCTTCCGCTCGACAGCACGCTTGGCTCCGTTCTGGCGGGTGTTTTCGGTTACATCGCCACGCCGACTGTCAGTGAAGTGGTTGCCTATGTGGCTTTCCTCGTTCCGGCGCTCATTCTGTTCCTGATGCCAGCAAACGCATCGGCAACTGCAAGTCAGGCCAAATCAAGCGCACAATAAAAGAGATTTTCATGACGAATTCGAAGCCCGCTGAACCTATCTCACGCAATCTGGTCCGCATAGGACTGGTTCTAGCCGTGCTGCTGCTGCTCGCCGCTGGTGCTGCGTTTTACTATGCATCCCGTGTGTCGGACAAAGCCCGCCATGCAGAAGCCAGCGACAAAATACAGGTGGCGATCAACGGTAAGAGTTGTGAGCCGAACGAACTGACAGTTCCAGCAGGGCGCTCGGTATTCGAAATCATCAACCAGTCCGACCGTACAGTGGAGTGGGAAATCCTTGATGGCGTGATGGTTCTCGAGGAGCGTGAAAATATTGCACCGGGATTCAAGCAGACACTCGCCGCCAAGCTGACACCCGGCGAGTACCAGATCACCTGCGGGCTTCTGTCCAATCCGCGTGGGAAGTTGATCGTGACCGCGACCGCTGCCAGTGAAGCAGAAAAGGGTAAGCCCCCGCTTACGGCTTTCATCGGTGCATTGGCCGAATATCAGATTTATCTCACCACTGAAGTAACCGAATTCCAGGAGGCGGTTGCGAAGCTCTCCGCTGCAATATCGAGCGGTAATCTTGAAGCTGCGCAGGCTGCGTACGGTCCGGCGCGTGGAGCTTATGCACGCATTGCTCCCGTTTCGGAAGCATTCTCCGATCTCGATACCGCTATCAACGCCCGTGCCGACTATTTTGAGAAGCGTGAACAGGATCCGGCTTTCGGTGGTCTGCACCGCATTGAGTACGGTCTTTTCGAGCAAAAGTCCGTCGATGGACTTACGACTGTTGCCGGCAAGCTTGAGCAGGATGCCGCTGCATTGAAAGAGCGCATTCGGGGACTTCGTATCTCACCGGATCGCATGTTGGCGGGCACGGCTTCCGCTTTGAACCGCTTTGCTTCGACTGCTTCCGATGTGGGTGAAGATCGCTATGCACATACCGATCTGCAAGCTTTGTCTGGGCTTCTCGAAGGCTCCGGCAAGACAGCCAGCGTTCTGCGTCCGATCGTTGAAAAAGTCGATCCGAAGGCATTTGAGGACATCGACAAGGATGCTGTTTCGATCAAGGCGCTGCTCGATGCAGATGCTGAAGGCAATGGCTACAAGACATTCGATGCTCTGTCTTCTGACGAAAAGGCAAAAATAAAGGATGGCGCATCTGCACTCGCCGCACAGTTTACGAAACTCCGTGATCAGCTTGGGGTAGAATGATGACCAAAAAATTTTTCAAAACAGATAAGATAACCACTGAAGAGCCTGCTTCTGCCAGTCGGCGCGCATTGCTGCTGGGGGCCGGAGCAACCGGTGTTGCGGGAGCCGTTGCCGGTGTACTTGCCCCGCAGGCAGCCCATGCGCTTTCTTCCGAAAGTGTAACCAATGCGCCGGAAAGCGATAAGATTCACGAGAAGCAGCCATTTTACGGGAAGCATCAGCCGGGTATCGTTACGCCTCGTCCCGCTGCCGGTCTCATCGCCTCATTCGATGTGCTGGCACGCGATCGCGCCGAACTGGAGCGTATGTTCAAGACGCTCACTGAGCGGGCCGAATTTTTGATGAAGGGCGGGGAGCCGCCGGAACTCGATGCGAAGTTTCCGCCATCCGATTCCGGTATTCTTGGGCCTTTGGTCACGCCTGATAATCTCACAGTTACGGTCGCGCTTGGCGCATCACTGTTCGATGATCGTTTCGGCCTGAAGCCGTTGAAGCCAAAACTTCTACAACGCATGACCGGTTTCCCAAATGATGCCTTGCAGAAGGATATCTGCCATGGGGATCTGGTTCTGCAGTTCTGTTCGAATACGCCAGACACAAACATCCATGCTCTGCGTGACATCATGAAGAACATGCCAGATCTTCTGATGGTGCGGTGGAAGCAGGAGGGGACGGTTCCTGTACAGCCGCCGCACTCGCCCAAGGCGAAGGAAAGCGCCCGGAATTTCCTCGGCTTCCGCGATGGATCCGCCAATCCGGATTCCTCTGATGAGGCACTGATGAACCGCATTTTGTGGGTGCAGAAGCAAAACGAAGAACCGGATTGGGCGACCAGTGGCAGCTATATGGCTGTACGCATCATTCGTAATTTCGTCGAACGCTGGGACCGCACGCCGCTGCAGGAGCAGGAAGCCATTTTCGGGCGCCTCAAGAACAGCGGGGCACCATTCGACGGTAAGACCGAAGCCGATGTTCCCAATTACACGAAGGATGTCGATGGCAAGGTGACGCCGTTGGACTCGCATATTCGCTTGGCAAATCCGCGTGATGCCAGTGCTGAACAGCACCTTATTTTGCGTCGGCCATTCAATTATTCCAACGGTGTCAGCAAGTCGGGCCAGCTTGATATGGGCCTGCTCTTCATCGCCTATCAGGCCGATCTGGAGAAGGGTTTCATCACTGTCCAGAACCGGCTCAACGGGGAACCGCTGGAAGAATATCTGAAACCCATCGGAGGCGGGTATTTCTTCGCGCTGCCGGGTGTTCAGGATCACAAGGACTACTACGCGCGCGCACTTTTAGAGGCCAGCGGTCCGCAGAATGCCCGCGGGTGAGGATCGCATCTCAAGTTTGGATTTAACGCGCATTCCCGCAATGCGCCCTATATGGAGAGGCAAAATATGAAGTATCGTCTGCCATTGCTGGCATCGGCATGTGCCGTTGCTCTCACGCTGAGCTTCGGCGTGGCCAAGGCTGAAGTTTCACCGCTGGACCTTGTCCAGCCTATTGCGGATTACAAGGTCTACGTGCAGGAAAACCTCGATATCCTGGTGAAGGATACGAAGGCTTTTACCGATGCAGTGAAGGCAGGCGATCTGGAGAAAGCGAAGGAGCTATATCCTTCTTCACGCGTTTCCTACGAAAAGATCGAACCGATTGCCGAGCTTTTCGCCGATCTTGACGCTTCGATCGACAGTCGTGCCGATGATCACGAAAATGGCGAAAAATCGGAAGATTTCACTGGATTTCACCGTATTGAATATGGCTTGTTCGCACAGAATTCGACCGAAGGACTCGCCCCGGTTGCAGACAAGCTTTACGCCGATGTACTGGAACTTCAGAAGCGCGTGAAAGACCTCACCGTTCCGCCGGAAAAGGTGGTGGGTGGTGCTGCTGCCTTGCTTGAAGAAGTGGCGGCAACCAAGATTTCTGGTGAGGAAGATCGCTACAGCCACACCGATCTTTGGGATTTCAAGGCCAATGTTGACGGCGCCCAGAAAATTGTCGAGCTTTTCAAGCCGCTGTTGGAAAAAGAGAATCCGGACCTTGTGAAGAAGGTGGAAGCCAACTTCAAGACGGTCGACGACATTCTTGCCAAGTACAAGAAGGGTGACGGTTATGAATCCTATGACAAGCTGTCGGATGATGACCGCAAGGCGCTTGCTGGTCCAGTGACTACGTTGGCTGAGGATCTTTCCACGCTGCGCGGTACGCTTGGTTTGAACTAAAGAAATGAAAATGGCGGGGTGACCCGCCATTTTCACGCGCTCATGCGCAGTTTGATTTCGGCATTGAGGAGAATGCGCTGTGTTTCCGGAAACTCCAGCCGGCTATCAACCGTCTCACCCAACGTTCTGAACAAAAGCTCAATCGCCAGCCGTCCGATCTCATTGTAATCCTGTGCCACGGTAGTAAGCGGCGGACACGTATATTCTGATAGCGGATTGTTATCGTGACCGGCAACACGGACGTCGCAATCCTTGAGCCTGCCGATTTTCAGACCAGCCTGCCAGAGTGCGCTTGTTACGCCAAAGGCGATACGGTCGTTGGAACACAGCACCGTGCTTGTTGGGAGACGGCCCTTTTCGCGCAAAATGCGCGCGGTTTGCTCGAATGCATAGTGTTCGAAATCCCAGTTTCGGCTCTGTTCGAGATCAATGATACGCGGCTCATAACCAAGCTTTTCCATTGCCTGTTGATAGGCATCTTGCCGCTTGATCGCGTTGTTATTGACCATCGGCATCGAAAAATAGCAGGGTTCGCTGCCTGAACGGCATAGATAATCGACAATCAGATGAAAGGATTTGAGATTATCCGTGCCGACAAAAGGCGAAGTGCTGTCTAGGGGAGAGTCGACATAGACAATAGGAACGTCGTCGGCGAGACGTGCCAGTGTCGAATGTTGCGACTCTTCGCCAAGCGGCGCAATGATTGCGCCCGCGACATTAAGCGAACGCAGAGTTTCAATTGCCTGCTTTTCCAACTCAGGTTTGCCATCGGATGACAGGACGATCGCAAGGTAGCCACGTTGCTCTGCAAGCGATTGCAGTCGCTTCGTCATCGCCATGTAGAAATGATCGAGCTGATTGGGAATTATTATACCCAGGATTGTTGTGCGACGCCGATTGAGATTCACCGCGAAAAGATTTGGACGAAAGCCGGATTGCTTGATTGCCGCTTCGATCAATTCCCGGGTCTTGGGACGGACAGAAGAAGGATCGCTAAAATATTTTGAGACCGTCGGGCGGGAGAGCCCTACGAATGCCGAGAAATCTTCCATGGTGCGTATCGTCTTGCGCACGTCTTTAGGTCCTGTTTGTCAGTCGCCGCGAACTTGTTCCACGCGGCAATGCCGTTTCTTGCGAAGCCGCCATATAAACTGGAATGTGCCGATTTCTCAGGACAAGGTCTGGCTCCTGTTGCCGCTTCCTCAACGATTTCAGGATGTTCCTCCAGCTCTGCTCGCCTTTGTTCTCCTTCGGGCGAAATGCAGCCAAACTGTCAAAGGCCGGGTCAAACGTCAAGCAGGCAAATGTATTTGCAGAGAATGATGCGGTGAATACCTATATGTGCTAAAACATCAATTCGTGAATTTGGCAGGTGGAAATATCCGTGATTTCAGCCTTGAGAACTGTTCACAAAACGGTCGTTTCTCCTCGCAACGCATAATCGAAAACCGTGCTTGACAAGCTACGGATAGCCGCGTCATAAATTTTACATATGTAAGAATTTTGCTATGCATTCGTAAAGGAGGAGACGAAATGCGGACCAAAACTTATGTGACAGGGCTTATTGCGTCTGCCGCTGGCGTCGCGATGCTGGCTGGTTCGGCGTGGGCGGAGGAGCTCACGATCGCAACGGTCAACAATGCCGATATGATCATCATGCAGAAGCTTTCGCCGGAATGGGAAAAGGCCACCGGCAACAAGCTCAACTGGGTGGTGCTCGAAGAAAACGTGCTGCGCCAGCGTGTTACCACTGACATCGCAACCAAGAGCGGCCAGTTCGACATCATGACCATCGGCGGTTACGAAACGCCAATATGGGGCAAGGCCGGATGGCTCCTTGCGGTCGATGATCTCGGCGACGATTACGACTATGACGATCTCATCAAGCCGGTACGCGCCGGTCTGACCGTCGATGGCAAGCTTTATGCGGTGCCATTCTACGCGGAAAGCTCGTTCACCCTTTATCGCAAGGATCTGTTCGAAGCTGCCGGCCTGAAAATGCCGGATGCGCCGACCTATGCCGAGATCAAGGAATTTGCGACCAAGCTCACCGATAAGTCGAAAGAACAGTACGGTCTCTGTCTGCGCGGCAAGCCGGGCTGGGGCGAAAACATGGCCTATCTTTCGACGCTGGTGAACACGTTCGGCGGTAGCTGGTTCGATGAGAACTGGAAGCCGCAGATGAGCTCCGATACCTGGAAAAAGGCCATCAATTTCTACGTCGATCTGATGAAGGAAGTAGGCCCTCCCGGAATCACCTCGAATGGCTTCAATGAAAATCAGGCGCTGTTCTCCACCGGCCATTGCGCCATGTGGATCGACGCCACCTCGGCTGCGGGCCGCATCTACGATCCGAAGCAGAGCCAAGTTGCCGACAAGGTCGCCTTCACCAAGGCTCCCGTCGAAGTGACGCCGAATGGCTCTTCATGGGCATGGTCGTGGAACCTCGCCATCCCGGCATCGACCAAGAAGGCGGAAGCCGCAAAGTCGTTCCTGAAATGGGCGACCTCGAAAGGCTATGTCGAACTGGTCGGCAAGTCGGAAGGCTGGGTTGCCGTTCCGCCAGGTACGCGTCAGTCGACCTACGCGAACGAAGAGTACAAGAAGGCCGCACCTTTCGCCGAGACAGTTCTCAAGGCGATCGAATCGGCTGACCCGACCAAGCCGACCAAGGACCCGGTTCCCTATACCGGTATCCAGTTCGTGGCGATCCCCGAATTCCAGGCGATTGGCACCATTGTCGGTCAGGCGATCTCTTCGGCTGTCGCCGGTCAGCAAAGCGTCGATGCGGCGCTCGACGGCGCGCAGAAGCAGGCCGAGCAGATCATGACGCAGTCCGGTTACATCAAGTAATCCGGTTACCATCAGCCTGCCGCGCTCATGAGAGGGCGCGGCAGGCTCGAATTTCGCGCGATCCGCTGAACCCTTTTCGGGCGTGGCGGATGTCGAAGTGGGAAGGGGAGGGAACGTCAGACATGCCAGCAAACCCAGCCTTGGCCACAGGCGCTAAATCGCGCTTTGCCGCAAAGTCGCGCCGCAGCGTCCGCACCGGACCCCTGCTTGCACCGGCTGTCATCCTGCTTTTGCTATGGATGATCGTCCCGCTGGCGATGACGCTCTGGTTCTCGTTTCAGTATTATAATCTCATCAACCCCTTCGTGACTGGCTTTGCCGGTTTCTCGAACTACAAGTTCCTGGTGTCCGATCCGGGACTGTGGTCGGCCATCACCAAGACGCTCATTCTGCTGGGCTCGGTTCTAGCCATTTCGGTGGTGTTCGGCGTTTTATTCGCCGTGATTTTCGATCAGGATTTCTGGGGCAAGAACATTGCGCGGCTTCTGGTCATTGCGCCGTTCTTCGTCATGCCGACGGTGTCGGCGCTGATCTGGAAGAACCTTCTGATGCACCCGGTCAACGGGTTGTTCGCCTTTATCTCGCGCAGTCTCGGGCTGCCAGTCATAGACTGGTTTGCGCAATTCCCCATGGGGTCAATCATCATGATCGTGTCGTGGCAGTGGGTGCCCTTCGCAGCGCTGATCCTGATGACCGCGATGCAGTCGCTCGACCGCGAGCAGATGGAAGCGGCGCGGCTTGACGGCGCCAAAGGGCCGGTGATGTTCTTTTATATCGTCCTGCCGCATCTGCTGCGCCCGATCTCGGTCGTCATCATGATCGAAACGATCTTTCTCCTGTCGGTCTTCGCGGAAATCCTCGTCACTACCTCCGGTGGGCCGGGTATTGCCACGACGACGCTGACCTATTTCATCTATCTGAAGGCGCTCCTTCAGTGGGATATCGGTGGCGCTTCCGCTGCCGGTGTCGTCGCCATCATCCTCGCCAATATCGTTGCCGCGTTCCTCATCCGAACCGTGGCGCGCAATCTGGATAATTAGGGGAGACGAACGATGGCTGCAAAACGCAGGCTCAACAAAGCTGCACTCTCCGCCGGTATTATTGGCTGGATTGTAGCGCTTCTCATGTTTTTCCCGATCCTCTGGATGCTGCTTGCGGCATTCAAGACGGAGATCGATGCGGTGGCCCCGCCAAAGCTGTTCTTTGAGCCAACGCTGGAAAATTTTGCGGCGGTCAATCAGCGGGCCGACTATTTCCGCTACGCAATGAACAGCGTGATCGAAAGCCTGGGTGCAACGATCCTCTCTTTGCTGATCGCCGTTCCGGCAGCTTATGCGGCGGCTTTCTTTCCAGGAAAACGCACCAAGGATCTGCTGTTGTGGATGCTCTCCACCAAGATGCTACCTGCGGTGGGTGTTTTGGTGCCGATCTATCTTCTGGCGCGCGACACCGGGCTTCTCGATACGCGTACCGGGCTGATCATCATCTTCACCCTTTCCAACCTGCCTATCGTTGTCTGGATGCTCTATTCCTTCTTCAAGGAAGTGCCGCATGAAATTCTTGAAGCCAGCCGCATGGACGGGGCGAAGGTCGGCCAGCAGATACGCAATCTGCTCCTGCCCCTAAGCCTGCCCGGCATTGCATCGACGGCGCTTCTTTCCATCATCCTGTGCTGGAATGAAGCCTTCTGGAGCCTCAATCTCACGGCCTCGCAGGCCGGACCACTCACTGCATTCATCGCGTCCTTCTCGTCACCGGAGGGGCTTTTCTGGGCAAAACTCTCGGCAGCGTCCACGCTCGCCATCGCGCCGATCCTCGTTTTCGGCTGGGTTACGCAACGCCAGTTGGTGCGCGGTCTCACCTTCGGTGCCGTGAAATAAAGGGAACCCCATGGCTACGCTTTCTTTTCATAACGCCACCAAGTCCTTCGGCAATATCGATGTCATCAAGGGGGTGGACCTCAACATCGAAGACCGCGAATTCGTGGTCTTCGTCGGGCCGTCCGGTTCAGGCAAATCCACTCTTTTGCGGATGATCGCGGGGCTGGAAGAAATCACCAGCGGTGATCTGCTGATTGATGGGCAGCAATGCAACGATACGCCGCCGGATGAGCGCGGACTTGCCATGGTGTTCCAGACCTATGCGCTCTATCCGCATATGAATGTGCGCGACAATATGGGTTTCGCGCTCAAGCTTGCAGGCATTGCCAAGACCGAGCGCGATCGCAAGGTGGAAGATGTCGCGAAGACATTGCAGCTCGACAAGTTGCTGGACCGCAAGCCGCGCCAGCTCTCGGGCGGTCAGCGCCAGCGTGTCGCCATCGGGCGCGCTATGGTTCGGGAACCGAAGATCTTCCTGTTCGACGAACCACTGTCCAATCTCGATGCGGCGCTACGTGTGCAAATGCGTATCGAGCTGGCGCGTCTGCATGATCGGCTCAATGCGACGATGATTTATGTCACGCATGATCAGGTTGAAGCCATGACGCTGGCCCACAAGATTGTCGTGCTGCGCGATGGCAAGCTGGAACAGGTCGGTTCGCCGCTTGAGCTTTATCACCACCCGGTCAATCGCTTTGTGGCGGGCTTCATCGGATCGCCGACCATGAACTTCATCGAGGTCAAGGCGAGCGCGGTCGATAGCGACGGCGTGACGGTACAGCTTGCCGATGGACGTTCGGTCAAGGTGCCGGTCGCAGCAGAAGGCGTCAGCGCCGGTGCGCCGCTTGTGCTCGGGGTGCGCCCGGAACATCTGCATCCGGCAGATGACGGCATTCTTGAAGGCGAAATCATGGTGGTCGAGCGCCTTGGCGGCGAGACTTATCTCTATGTGCAAAACGATGCCGCTTCCGGTCTGATCGTGGCGGAAGCTGGCGGCAATAGTACGGCGCGCGCGCATGAGGCGGCCAAGCTCGGTTTCGATGCCGCCGACGCTCATCTCTTCACGCCAGATGGCTTGGCGCTGCAACGTCGTGACCGCCATCCGATGATCCTGTCTGAAAAGAAAACGCACCTTTAGAAAAAGTACTTCCAGCAAAAATGCGAAGCGGTTTTGCGTAGGATAATGCGTAAAAACAAATGGTTAGACTAAAGGCATTACATCACTGGAGAAAGTCCATGAGACTGAAAGACAAGGTTGCCCTCATTACCGGCGCTGCACGCGGCATCGGGCTTGGCTTTGCGGCGGCCTATGCGCAAGAGGGTGCAAAGGTCATCATTGCCGATATCAATATTGAGCGCGCGGAAGAAGCGGCGCGCGGTATTGGCCCGTCTGTGAAGGCAGTGCAGCTGGACGTGACCGATCTGGGAGCAATCGACAAGGTGGTTGCCTTCATCGATGCCGAATATGGCGGCATCGATATTCTGGTCAATAATGCCGCGATCTTCGACATGGCGCCGATCAATGAGTTGACCGAAGAGAGCTATGAACGCGTGCTGGGCATCAATCTCAAGGGACCGCTTTTCATGATGAAGGCGGTGTCGAATGTGATGATCAAACGCGGGCGTGGCGGCAAGATCATCAATATGGCAAGCCAGGCGGGTCGTCGCGGCGAGGCTCTGGTAACACTCTATTGTGCATCCAAGGCGGCGATTATTTCCGCCACGCAGTCGGCGGCTCTCGCTCTGGTCAAGCATGGCATCAACGTGAACGCGATTGCGCCGGGTGTGGTCGATGGCGAACATTGGGACGTCGTGGATGCGAATTTCGCCAAATGGGAAGGCTTGAAGCCGGGCGAGAAAAAGGCGGCGGTGGCAAAGTCGGTACCGATCGGTCGCTTCGCGACGCCGGAAGATATTACCGGCATGGCGGTGTTCCTCGCTTCTTCAGACAGCGACTACATCCTTGCCCAAACCTTTGGCGTCGACGGTGGCAACTGGATGGCGTGAGACGAGGCCGGGACAAACAATGAAAGCAATCTATTTTACCGGTCATGGCGAAGCAGGCATGGCTGATCTGCCGGACCCGGCATTGCAGCCGGGACACGTCCTGATCGACGTCAAGGCGTCAGGTCTTTGTCACACCGATATCGATGTTCTGCATGGCCGCTACGGGTCCAGCGCTTTTCCGCTGGTGCCGGGGCATGAATATGCGGGCATTGTCGTGGCCATTGCCGAAGACGTGACCAATGTGAAGCTGGGCGACCGCGTTGCGGTCGATCCGAATATTCCCTGCGGTCATTGCCGCGCCTGCCTCAAGGGGCTGACCAATCTCTGCTCCGATCTGAAAGCCTATGGCGTCACTCACAATGGCGGCTTTGCAGGTATGAGCCTCGTCAATGCCAGCCATCTCCATTCCATCGGCGATCTGCCTTATGATGTGGCCGCCCTTGCGGAACCGTTGGCCTGTGTGCTGAACGGGCTTGGCGCGGCGGAGTTGAAAACCGGCCCGCATGGCACTGAAAACGCGCTGGTGTTCGGGGCAGGCCCTATAGGTCTCTTGCTGGCTTTGTCACTGAAGGCGCAGGGCGTGCCGCAGGTGGCTGTCGCCGATATCAACGAGCACCGTCTGGCCTTCGTTGAAAGCCTTGGGCTTGAGCCGCTCGTATCTGGTTCGCAAACGCTGGACGAGCGTCAGCGGAGTTTCGATTTTGTCGCCGACGCCACCGGCATAGCGAAGGTGGTGGAAAGTATGGTCGGGTTCACTGCCGATGGCGGAACCGTTCTGGTGTTCGGCGTCTGCGCACCCGGCGCACGGATTTCGGTAGCACCCTTCGAGATTTTCCGCCGCCAGATCAGGATTGCCGGTTCCCATTCGCTGAACCGCAATATCCCGCAGGCATTGGATATATTGAGACAGGACTTTTCCGGCGCAAATGGCGGCTCGATGGCGCGGCTCGTTTCCCACCGGCTGCCGCTGGAGGAAATGCTGCCGTTCTTCACCAAGCATGGTGGCGACCCTGCAACCATGAAAGTCCAGTTCGTACCCGCTTGAATAAAAGGATACCGTCATGACCAAGCTATCGCACGCAACGCTTCAAAGCTTAGATAAAGTGCATAAGCCCGGCTACGATCCTGCCGGGCTGAAGCCGGGTATCGTGCATTTCGGCGTCGGCAATTTTCACCGCGCGCATCAGGCTGTCTATCTGGACGATCTGTTCGCGACCGGCGAGGGGCATGACTGGGCGCTGGTAGGGGCTGGCGTGCGCACGAGCGACGATGCTATGCGCGATACGCTCAAGGCGCAGGACTGGCTGACGACTGTTGTGGAACAGGAGGCCGATCATGCAGGCGCGCGCATCACCGCATCGATGGTCGATTATGTAACCATTTCGACCGAGGAAGGGCGCAAGGCCCTGATGACTTACCTGACATCAGCCGATACGCGCATCGTTTCGATGACGATCACCGAGGGCGGCTATTATATCGATCCGGCCAGCCAGACCTTCGATCCCGCGCATCCGGATATTGTGGCGGATGCCACGCATCCCGACGATCCGAAGACTGTGTTCGGCCTGATCGTTCAGGCGCTGAAGCTGCGCAGGGCGGCGGGTGTCCAGCCTTTCACGGTCATGTCCTGTGATAACATTCCGGGCAACGGTCATGTGACGGAAGACGCTGTGACGGGGCTCGCCAAGCTGAGCGACCTGACCTTCGCCGACTGGATTTCCGCCAATGTTGCTTTCCCGAATTCCATGGTCGATCGCATTACGCCAGCCACCGGTGCGCGCGAACGCGAAATTGCTGCGAAGGAATTCGGCGTCGATGACGGTTGGCCGGTCTTTTGCGAAGTTTTCAAGCAGTGGGTGATGGAGGATAATTTCCCGACCGGACGCCCGCCTCTGGAAAAAGTTGGCGTCACCTTTACCGATCAGGTTGCCGCTTATGAGTTGATGAAAATCCGCATTCTGAACGGGGGCCATGCTGCTATCGCCTATCCGGGCGGGTTGCTCGACATTCATTTCGTGCATGAAGCCATGGAGCATCCGCTGATCCGGCGCTATCTGGAAAAGCTGACCAAGGATGAGATCATCCCGGAAATACCGCCCGTGCCGGCTACAGATCTTGAAGCCTATCGCGTTCTGATCGACAAGCGCTTCGCCAATCCGAGCATCGGCGACACCATCCGCCGCCTGTGTCTGGATGGCTCCAACCGCCAGCCGAAATTCATTCTGCCCACTGCCGCCGATCGCGTGGCGAAGGGCCATTTCGTGACCGGACTGGCGCTCGTCTCGGCTTTCTGGTGTCGCTATTGTTATGGTACGACGGACAGCGGTGCTGTCATCGAACCGAATGACCCGTCATGGGATCGCCTGATCAAACAGGCGGCCCTTGCGAAAAACAATCCGGCGGCATGGCTTGCGATGGAGGATATCTTCGGCTCGCTCGCTTCGAATCCAGCCTATGTAGCGGCTTTCTCATCCGCGCTTCTGCGCATCTGGCAGGACGGGACCGTCAAGACACTTGAGCTTTATCTGGCTGGCGAACCGTTATAAACTGAGATTAAAGCGCGCCCGGATAAACTCTGACCGGGCGATTGTCCTTGACCGACTCCATCACCACAAAAGTGGATGTGCTTGCCACGTTGGGCAGGCTCGAAATCTTTTCGCCCAGCACCTCGCGGTAACGCCGGATGTTGGGCGTTCGCACTTTCAGAAGATAGTCGAAAGAGCTTGCGATCATATGGCATTCTTCGACTTCGCGTATCTTGCGCACTGCCGTGTTGAACGCTTCAAGTGCGGCTTCGCGTGTGTCGGATAGTTTGACCGTCGTAAAGGCGATATGATCGAGGCCGAGTTTCTCGGGGTCTATGGCTGCGCGAAAGCCGACAATATAACCTTCATCGACCAGCCTTTTCAGTCTTGCCTGACAAGGCGTCTTGGAAAGGCCGACTTTTTTGGAGAGTTCGGTGACCGGAATGCGTCCATCTTCGCTCAATACTTCCAGAATGCGACGATCGAACTGATCCAAATCGTCTACGGAATCTATTTTGCGCATCCTTATAGCTTTCTTTAGGTCGTATAATAAGATCGATATTCCTTCATATGGAGTAAATGAAGGCAGAATGCAATTTGCACAAATGATAGTGTCCGCCCAGATAAAGCAGAGCTAAACTGGGCAGAGACGCTCGGGGCTGTTTTCAATTGCGAGCATTGCACCATGACCGACACCATACCCGCTCCTACCAATCCGGTTTTCCAGAATTTCGCGCCGCCGATCCGCGAGCAAAGCCCGCTGAGGCAGGCGATTACCGCCGCTTATCGTCGCCCGGAAGCCGAATGCGTTTCCGCATTGGCTGCTCAGGCCGCCTTGCCGGAAGAAACGGCCAAGCAAGTTCGGTCCACTGCCCGCAAGCTGATCGAAGCACTACGCGCCAAGCATAAGGGCACGGGTGTTGAAGGTCTGGTACATGAATATTCTCTGTCGAGCCAGGAAGGCGTGGCACTTATGTGCCTTGCCGAAGCGTTGCTGCGCATTCCGGATATGGCAACGCGTGATGCGCTGATCCGCGACAAGATTTCGACTGGCGACTGGAAATCCCACATTGGCGGCGGGCGTTCGCTTTTCGTCAATGCTGCGACCTGGGGACTTGTCGTCACCGGCAAACTGACCAACACCGTCAATGATCGCGGCCTGTCGGCCGCCCTGACGCGCCTGATCGCTCGTTGCGGCGAACCTGTCATTCGTCGCGGCGTCGACATGGCCATGCGCATGATGGGTGAACAGTTTGTCACGGGCGAAACCATTGATGAAGCTTTGAAGCGCGCCAAACCGCTGGAAGAACGCGGTTTCCGCTATTCCTACGACATGCTGGGTGAGGCCGCGACCACTGCTGCCGATGCAGAGCGCTATTACAAGGATTACGAAACCGCCATTCACGCCATTGGCCGCGCTTCCGCTGGTCGCGGCATCTATGACGGCCCCGGTATTTCCATCAAATTGTCCGCCCTGCATCCGCGCTATGTCCGTGCGCAGAGCGAACGCGTGATGGCAGAGTTGCTGCCGAAGGTAAAGGCGCTTGCCGCTATCGCGAAGTCCTACAATATCGGTCTCAACATCGATGCCGAGGAAGCAGACCGTCTCGAACTGTCGCTCGATTTGCTGCAGAGCCTCTGTGAAGATTCAGATCTGGCGGACTGGGAAGGCATCGGCTTCGTCGTGCAGGCCTACGGCAAACGCTGCCCGTTTGTGCTCGATTTCATCATCGACCTGGCCCGTAAGAACAAACGCCGCATTATGGTTCGTCTGGTGAAGGGTGCTTATTGGGACGCCGAGATCAAACGCGCGCAGGTGGATGGTCTGGAAGACTTCCCGGTCTATACCCGCAAGGTTCACACCGACGTTTCCTATATTGCCTGCGCACGTAAGTTGCTTGCGGCGACCGATGTGATTTTCCCGCAGTTCGCAACACATAACGCCCAGACACTGGCCACAATCTATCATATGGCTGGCCCGGACTTCAAAGCGGGAAAATTCGAGTTCCAGTGCCTGCATGGCATGGGTGAGCCGCTCTATGATGAAGTCGTTGGCCCTGAAAAACTGGGTCGCCCGGCACGCATTTACGCGCCGGTCGGTACGCACGAGACACTTCTGGCTTATCTTGTTCGCAGACTTCTCGAAAACGGTGCGAACTCGTCCTTCGTCAATCGCATTGGCGATGAAAGTGTCTCAGTCGATGAGTTGATCTCCGATCCGGTGGATGTTGTTCGCTCGATGGCCGTCGTCGGCGCGCGTCACGATCAGATTGCCCTGCCGGAAAATCTCTATGGCGCCCGCAAGAATTCCGATGGTTTCGACCTGTCGAACGAAGTCACACTCGCTGAACTGAGCAAGATTCTGAAAAACAGCAGTGACCAGGTGTGGACTTCGGAGCCGCAGGTTGCCGGAGCCAAGGTGAAGGGCGTCTGCCGTTCAGTCTTCAATCCCGGCGACCGGAACGACGTCGTCGGTACGGTGACTGAGATCGCCGAGGCCGATGTAGCGAAGGCCATGAAGACGGCGCAGAAGGCAACGGCAAGCTGGTCGACAGTTGCACCCGTCGAACGTGCAGCTTGTCTTGAGCGCGCAGCGGACATCATGCAGCGCGAGATGCCGGTTCTACTCGGCCTCATCATGCGCGAAGCTGGCAAATCCATGCCGAACGCAATTGCCGAAGTTCGCGAAGCCATCGATTTCCTGCGTTATTATGCAGAGCAGACCCGCCGTACGCTGGGCGTCGGTCACAAGGCGCTCGGACCCATCGTATGCATCAGTCCGTGGAACTTCCCGCTGGCGATCTTTACCGGCCAGATTGCAGCAGCACTTGTCGCAGGCAATCCGGTCTTGGCAAAGCCTGCCGAAGAGACCCCGCTTATCGCAGCACAGGGTGTTCGTATCCTGCACGAGGCTGGCATTCCAGCCAATGCGCTTCAGCTTCTGCCCGGCGACGGTCGCATCGGGGCCGCGCTTGTGGCTGCCGAAGAGACATGCGGTGTAATGTTCACCGGTTCCACCGAAGTAGCGCGCCTCATACAGGCTCAGCTTGCCTCGCGTCTGCTGCCAAACGGAAAGCCGATCCCGCTGGTTGCTGAAACCGGTGGTCAGAATGCAATGATTGTGGATTCATCAGCGCTGGCGGAGCAAGTCGTGTTCGACGTTATTGCATCGGCATTCGACAGTGCCGGTCAGCGTTGTTCGGCGCTGCGCGTTCTTTGCCTGCAGGAAGATGTCGCGGATCGTATTCTGACAATGCTCAAGGGCGCTCTCCGGGAACTGTCCATCGGTCGCACCGACAGGCTGAAGGTTGATATCGGCCCAGTAATCACCGATGAAGCCAAGAACATCATTGAAAAGCACGTTCAGGGCATGCGTGACCTCGGTCGCAAGGTCGAGCAGCTTCCGCTCGGTCCCGAAACACAGAGCGGAACTTTTGTTGCACCGACCATCATCGAGATTAATTCGCTTCGCGACCTGAAGCGGGAAGTCTTCGGCCCGGTTCTGCATGTCGTGCGCTACAAGCGCGATGATATGGAGCGCCTGATCGATGATATCAACGCGACCGGTTACGGGCTTACTTTCGGTCTGCATACGCGCCTTGACGAGACGATCGCCAATGTTGCGGATCGTATCCGTGTCGGCAACCTCTATATCAACCGCAACGTTATCGGCGCGATTGTCGGCGTGCAGCCATTTGGTGGGCGCGGTCTTTCTGGAACTGGCCCGAAGGCAGGTGGTCCGCTCTATCTCGGACGTCTCGTGGAAACAGCTCCGATACCACCGCGCCATAGCTCTGTTCACACCGATCCGGCGCTCAAGGATTTTGCCAAGTGGCTTGGCCAACGGGGCATGAACGATCTGGCCCAGGCTGCCCGCGATACTGGCAGCGCTTCTGCACTTGGTCTTGATCTTGAATTGCCGGGCCCGGTCGGTGAGCGCAATCTTTATGCGCTGCATCCGCGAGGAAATATCCTGCTGGTTCCGCAGACAGAAACAGGCCTTTATCGCCAGATGATGGCCGCTCTTGCCACCGGCAATACCGTATATATCGACGAAGCTTCAGGGTTGCGGAACGTATTGAAGGATATTCCCACTTCGGTGGCAGCGCGCACGGTCTGGACGAAAAACTGGGAAGCCGACGCACCGTTTGCCGGTGCGTTGGTGGAAGGGGACGCTGAACGCATCGTAGAGATCAACAAGAAGCTCGCGATGCTTTCCGGGCCGTTGGTCCTCACACAGGCCGCTTCCACAGAGGAGCTTGCAAACAACCCGGATGCCTACTGCCTCAATTGGCTTCTGGAAGAGGTTTCGACCTCGATCAACACCACAGCGGCAGGTGGCAATGCCAGCCTGATGGCGATTGGTTGATCCCATATGGGACTGGAGAGAACAAAAAGGCGGCTTCGGCCGCCTTTTTTGTCGCTATGATCCTTGCATCGCTGTGCAAGTGACACCCAAAACAGAATGATTGAATTATTTTTTATGATTTCAGAATAAAATTTACAAAGGCATTGACAGGCTTTCGTAAAAGGCAAAGACTGTGCACACGCTTGCAAAAGCGTCGGCGTGGAGGCGCCGTATAAAGGGAGGAAAACAATGCGTTCGGCATTTCTGGTTGCGGCGCTTGCCGCTGGCGTATCTTCATTTGCATTTTCTGCGCAGGCCGCAGGCAATCTCAATCTCATCTGTTCCGCGGACGTGGTCATCTGTGAGCAGATGAAGAACATGTTCGAGAAGGATACGGGCATCAAGGTCAACATGGTCCGGCTATCTTCCGGTGAAACCTATGCCAAGGTGCGGGCCGAGGCGCGCAATCCGAAGACTGATATCTGGTGGGCTGGTACGGGCGATCCGCATCTTCAGGCCGCCGCCGAAGGACTGACACTCGAATATAAATCACCGATGCTCGACCAACTGAATGATTGGGCCAAGAAGCAGGCCGAGAGCTCCGGCTTTCGTACGGTTGGCGTTTACGCCGGTGCACTTGGCTGGGGTTACAATACCGATATTCTAGCCAAGAAGAATCTGAAGGAGCCGAAATGTTGGGCTGATCTGCTGGATGCGTCCTATAAGGGCGAAATCCAGATGGCTAATCCGAATTCGTCCGGCACTGCCTATACGGCGCTGGCAACCTTGGTGCAGATCATGGGCGAGGATAAAGCCTATGACTATCTGAAGAAACTTAACGAGAACGTGTCGCAGTATACCAAGTCCGGCTCGGCTCCGGTCAAGTCTGCTGCGCGTGGTGAAACAGGCATTGGCATAGTCTTTATGCATGATGCGGTGTCGATGACGGCAGAAGGCTTTCCGATCAAGTCGGTCGCACCATGCGAAGGTACCGGTTACGAAATTGGTTCCATGTCGATCATTAAGGGCGCCAAGAACCTCGAAAATGCCAAGAAGTGGTACGACTGGGCACTGACCGCGGAAGTACAGTCGCATATGAAAGATGCGAAGTCCTTCCAGCTTCCGTCGAACAAGTCTGCGGAGGTTCCGAAAGAATCCCCGCGTTTCGAGGATATCAAGCTCATTGATTACGATTTCAAGACCTATGGCGAACCGGCCAAGCGTAAGGAATTGCTTGAACGCTGGGACAAGGAAATCGGTGCGCACGCCAACTGATCTTTCATTGGCTTGAAGTTCAGGTGCGTTGCTCGCTTTTATGCGACGCACCTGTTCTGAATGGCAGGGCAAGTGAGTAGCATTCCTGAAATATTCAGGAGCTGAAGCCCTTGGCCATCCCTCAGAAATTCCTGATCCGGAGGGACGCGGACATCCATGAAACAGCATAATCGCAGACTGGATATTGTTCTGGCGTTGGCACTGGCGGCATTTGTTTTACTGCCGTGGTATCGCATAGAAGACGGCTTTCTGAGTTTCGGCTGGCTGGCTGGAATGTTTGGCGATGGCGCAACTGCGCCTGGCATTTGGCAGATCGCCTTCTTCGGACGCCCGTGGCTCGGCGCTGTCGCTATATTCATGTTGTTTTGTGCTGCTGCCCGCTTCCTGTTGCCTGTCGAGCGTCGTAGTGGGCTTATGATCTGGGGAAGCTTCCTCGGTGTGATTTTCCTGGCCCTGCAAGGATTGGCTATCGGTTTTTCCGGTTGGAACTGGACGATCAGCGAAAACCTGTTCGGTGCACTTGCCGATGGCCAGCGGGCTTTCGGTGCAGGGGCGATACTAACGGGGCTCTGCTTCTTGCTGATTTTCTCGTTTGGCCTCGCGGAACGCGGCGTGATGAAAGGGGACGCTTTCGTCGTTTCGTCCATTACCTTGCTTGTCGCATTGGTGGGCGTTTTCGTCTTTTACCCCGTTATCAGCATGTTTGTCGGGTCGATGCAGGATTTCGACGGCTCGTTCAAGCCTGAAGGCTTCATCGGCAACATTCAGGATTCCTCCATCTGGAGCCTGGCATGCGTAGTCGGTGAAGGGCGATGCGGCGTTGCGTGGCGCACATTGTGGCTAGCTCTGATGACTGCGACAGGGGCCACGGTGCTGGGACTTGCCTTTGCGCTTGTTGCGACCCGCACAAATTTCCCTTTCAAGAAAGGCCTCCGTCTTCTCACCATACTGCCGATCATTACGCCACCATTCGTTGTTGGTCTTGCATTGACGCTGCTCTTTGGTCGCGCGGGCGTGGTGACGGAACAGATTTCCAATATATTCGGTGTCGAACCCGGTCGATGGCTTTATGGCCTCACCGGAATATGGATTGCGCAGGTTCTATCTTTCACGCCGATATCCTTCCTCGTGCTTATCGGTGTTGTCGAAGGTGTGTCGCCGTCTATGGAAGAGGCATCGCAAACTCTGCGTGCGGATCGCTGGCGCACGTTTCGCAGGGTGTCTCTACCATTGATGGCTCCGGGGCTTGCCAATGCGTTCCTCATCGCTTTTATCGAAAGCATGGCGGATTTCGGCAATCCGATGGTGCTCGGAGGCAGCAATGGCGTACTTTCGACTGAAATATTCTTTGCAGTGGTGGGTGCGCAGAACGATCCATCGCGTGCGGCCGTTCTCGCTATCGTTCTGCTCTGCTTTACGCTGACCGCATTTCTTATCCAGCGAGTCTGGCTTTCGGGCAAGAATTTCGCGACCGTGACCGGCAAGGGCGATTCCGGCATGCATGCCGGGTTGCCGCGCGGGCTGAAGATCGGCGTTTATGCCCTTGTCATTCCGTGGATGATTTTCACCATTGTCGTTTATGCGATGATCCTTATCGGCGGCTTTGTGCGGCAATGGGGGCTCGACAATACACTGACGGTTGAACACTACGCGCGCGCGTTTTCCATCAACTGGACCGAAAGCGGCATTGCGTGGACCGGCGTGGCATGGAACTCGTTCTGGACGACTATGGAAATTTCGCTGATTTCGGCACCGCTGACTGCGGCCGTCGGTTTGCTGACGGCCTACCTTATCGTTCGTCAGCGTTTCGTCGGGCGGAATGTCTTCGAATTTGCCCTGATGTTGAGCTTCGCCATTCCCGGAACAGTCATTGGCGTCAGCTACATCATGGCCTTCAATCTGCCACCGCTTGAAATGACCGGTACCGCGCTGATCCTGATCGCATGTTTCGTGTTCCGCAACATGCCGGTGGGTGTGCGTGGTGGCATTGCAGCCATGAGCCAGCTCGACAAGAGTCTCGATGAAGCTTCCCTGACGTTGCGGGCGAACAGCTTCCGCACGATCCGGAAGGTCATTCTGCCATTACTGCGCCCGGCGATCACGGCAGCATTGGTCTATTCATTCGTCCGAGCCATCACCTCCATCAGCGCGGTCATTTTCCTCGTTTCGGCGCAGTACAATATGGCGACTTCCTACATTGTCGGTCTGGTCGAAAACGGTGAATTCGGCGTGGCCATCGCATATTCATCGATGCTGATTGTCGTGATGATCATCGTCATCACAGGTTTCCAGCTTCTCGTGGGGGAACGAAAGCTCAGACGCGAAAACCGCGTCGCTGCTGCGTCCATCACAACTGTTCGTCAGGAGAAAACCGCATGACTGCGATCCGTCCCGGCTCCGTTACATTTGAAAACGTCACCAAGAAGTTCGGTAATTTCACCGCCTTGCCCGATCTGTCCCTGACTGTCGAGCCGGGAACTCTGGTGACGCTGCTTGGACCGTCCGGTTGCGGTAAGACGACGACATTGCGGTTGCTGGCGGGGCTTGAACACCCGACGTCGGGCCGCATCCTGATTGGCGGCAAGGACGTGACCAATCTGCCAGCCAATGAGCGTGATGTATCGATGGTTTTCCAGTCCTATGCGCTGTTTCCGCACATGAACTCGCTCGACAATGTGGCCTATGGGTTGGAATCCTCGGGCTTGAAAAAGGCGGAAGCACGGGAACGTGCTGAGGAGGGTTTAAAGCTTGTCGGTCTTGCGGGAATGGGGCATCGCCTTCCGGCTGAACTTTCAGGTGGCCAGCAACAACGCGTGGCGGTGGCTCGCGCTCTGGTGCTGGAGCCGCAGGTTTTGCTTCTGGACGAACCGCTTTCGAATCTCGACGCGCGCCTGCGTCGTCGGGTGCGTACAGAAATTCGCGAGCTGCAACAGCGGCTCGGGTTTACTGCCGTCTATGTGACACACGATCAGGACGAGGCGCTCGCAGTCTCCGATACGATCATCGTCATGAAGGAGGGTAATATCGCACAGAAGGGCAGCCCGCGCGACCTCTATGAAACACCAGCCTCGGCCTTCATCGCGGATTTCATGGGGGAAGCGAATGTTGTGCCGTGTGAGGTGATGACGGCTGACGGTGGCGAAGCCGTTATTCGCATCGGTAGCCTGACGCACCGTGTCGCCGCGCGCAATGCCCGACCGGGACCGGCACAACTTGCGATCCGTCCGAATGCAGTGACGTTGCAGCCAAAGGCTGGCGGTGGCTTCCCCGGACGTGTCGCGCATTCGGCCTATCTAGGCGATCATATCGAGTATGAAATCGAGACCGAACACGGCAAACTTTTCATTGTCGATCCGGCGGTCGAAGAGGCGCTGCCACCACAAACCGATGTCTCTATCGAGTTCAAAACGCGCGGACTTGCCATCATCAATCAATAGGCGCAGAAAAGTCGTGCCTTTATTTACCTCTCATCGGAAAATCATCATGACTTCCCATCCCCGACAGGAACTAGAAGCGCGGCTTGCGCTTGCTGAAAAGATCGCGCGTGAAGCGGGCACCAAGGCTCTCGACTATTTCAAGCGGCGTGAAACGCTGGTTATCGAAACAAAGCGTGATCCGCAGGATGTGGTTTCCATTGCCGACCGCGATGTTGAGCAACTTATTCGATCCCGTGTGTCGGAAACCTTTTCTCAGGATGGTTTTCTGGGCGAGGAATATGGGTTGAATGAAGGTTCTTCCGGTTATACATGGGTAGTGGATCCCATTGATGGCACCAGTCCATTCGTGAATGGTATGCCAAACTGGTGTGTTTCCATTGCCGTTCTAAAAGACGGCGAACCGGTAATCGGGGTCATTCAAGCCCCTTGTTTTGACGAGCTTTATGCTTCGGCCAAAGGCCTCGGCGCAACACTCGATGGCAAGACGCTGGTGCTCGATTCGAGCCGTACTATCCGCAATTCGGTGACAGGTATCGGTGCCAACAACTATGTCACACCGCAAGTCGTGGCGAAAATCGTGGAAGATCTGCTTGAAGCAGGCGGCACGTTTATTCGCAATGGTTCCGGTGCGCTCATGATTGCTTATGTCGCGGCTGGCAGGCTGGTCGGCTATTATGAGCCTTATATGCATGCCTGGGATTGCATGGCAGGCTTTTGCCTCGTGCGTGAGGCGGGCGGTTATACGCATCCTTTCCCCGTCGATGGAGAAAAGCTCACCAAGGGCAACAAGGTTTTCGTAGCTGGGCCTGGTGCAATCGAGGACCTCAAGAAGGTTGCTCGCCTATAGAATTGGATATGATCTTTCTGGAATCTCAGTTCCAGCCATATTCTGAATAGGGTTCGTTGCGGGCGGCGCAGAAGAGTGCCTGCCGGACGTATGGAATGGTATTATCTGGAAGATTGTCCAGGCTTCTCCATTGTAGATCGGCATGCTTGTCCGGCTCACATATGGCAGGCGTGCCAATCCATTCATTCGCGCAAAAGAAATGGCCGAGCCATTGATTGCCAGCCGTCAGGCTATGCAGCGTGTGGACTAATTTCAAATCTTTCGGCGCTACAACTACGCCGATCTCTTCGAACGCTTCACGTACCGCTGCAGCACGGATCGTTTCGCCAGTATCTAGCCCTCCTGCGGGAATACTGAACGAACCGTCCATCCACCCGGTTGCTTTCCGCTGCAACATGCAGATTTCTGGTCCGCGTGCAAGAATGACAAAAACCGCAGATGAAAGCTGAAAGCGCACACGCTCGTTCAATTGGCTCTCCCCAAAAAGCAAATCGGCAAGTCTTATACAGACTTGCCGAAAGCTTACACGAGTCGGTCTGAACCCGAAGGAAGATCAGGGATTATCGCGCTTGAAAATCCAATCGTGATCGGGATGGTTCTTGAACCGCCATTTGCGCAAGGGGCCAGCCATTACATTGAGATAGTACATCTCGTACCCATAGGGTGCACCACACGGATGATGCCCCTTTGGCACGAGCACGACATCTCCATCCGCGACCGCCATGGTTTCATCAAGGCTTCCATCTTCGGTGAAAACACGTTGGAAGCCGAAACCCTGCGCTGGGTTGAGGCGATGGTAATAGGTCTCTTCCAGATAGGTCATGTCCGGAAAATTGTCCTCGTCGTGTCTGTGGGGCGGATAGGACGACCAGTTTCCCTGCGGTGTGAATACCTCGGTAACAAGAAGGCTGTCGGCAACATCGCGACCTTCCATCGCGATATTATGAATGAAGCGGGTGTTGGCACCCTTTCCGCGCTGTTCCAGCGTCAGATTTTCCGGCCCAAGCTTCTGCGCCTTGCGGCCCGGCTTGCCCGGCGCGGTGCAAACGGCCAGAACACAATCCGTTGTGGCAGTCGCGCGCCAGTTGCTTTCAGCAGGTACATAGAGGCAGTGCGGCGGCAGTTTCTCGAACAGATTCATGCGTTCGCCCATTTCGCCGAAATCCTCGCCAGAGGCAAAAATCTTTGCCTTGCCTTCCACGAGAACGAGGATCACCTCGGTCGAGTTGGTCTGTTCCGAAACGCTTTCACCAGACTTGAGACGATAAAGCCCGAATCCGACATAACCCCATTCGGCACTCTCTGGACTGATGTCATGGACCTTGCCATGCGTACCGTTGGGTTTGCGCAACAAATTGGCCATGTCTTAGTCTCCTTTGTCGAGTCCTGCCTCACGTGCGAATGACTTGAGCGATTTCAATCCAAGCGACTGGTACTTATAAGGATTACGAATATCGGGATCCTGCTCGGCTTCGATCACCAGCCAGCCCTGATAACCACTTTCCGCTGCAACTTTCAGCACAGGTACGAAATCGACGCCGCCTTCCGCATCGCCAGGGACTGTGAACACACCGCGACGGACGCCCTCCAGAAACGACAGGCCCTGGTCACGCACTTCGGTCGCTATTGCCGAGCGAACGTTCTTGGCATGAATATGACCCACGCGTGCCATATGTTTCTTCGCAACTCGCTCTGGATCGCCGCCGCCGAACAGGCAGTGGCCGGTATCGAGGAGAAGTTTGGTATGCGGCCCGGTATGCTGCATCAGAAGATCGATTTCATCCTCGCTCTGCACCACTGTGCCCATATGATGGTGATAAACAAGAGCAATACCCTGTGCGGCAGCATATGCAGCCAGTGCCTCAACCCCTGCACTAAATTCTTCCCAGCGCGCTTCCTCCAGGACCGGACGTTCGGATAGTGACTTGTCGTTGTCGCCGTGAATGGCGTTCGAGGTTTCGCAAACAATGATGACCTTCGAGCCCATTGCTTTCAGGAGGTCGAGCGACGGCTGCATTGCCTTTTTTTCTTCTTCGACCGAATTCACCAGCAGATTGAGCGAATGCCAGCCCGATACATAGCGGAGGTTACGGGGTTCAAGCACGGCTTTAAGTGCAGCCGGTTCCTGCGGAAACTTGTGACCTTTCTCGATCCCGTCGAAGCCGATCTCAGCGGTTTCATCGAGACATTGATCCAGTGTGATATGCGCGCCGAGGCTGCGATCATCGTCGTTCGACCAGGCAATAGGATTGGTGCCATAGAGGATCATCGGTCAGTTTCTTTCTTTGAGTTTAGATTCATAATCTTTACGCGCAGCGCGCACCTGCTCGCGCTCCGAGACTTCCGGCACAGCGACATCCCACCACCATCCGCCAGTTTCAGGGGTCGGATAAGGATCGGTATCGATAATGATGACAGTCGTGCGCGGGCTGTTGCGGGTTTCCGCCAGAGCATCTTCCAATTCGCGGACAGAACCCACTTTCTTTGCATGTGCTCCCATGGCTCCGGCATGGGCGGCGAAATCGATGTGCGATGGGCTCACATGGCTCGAATGGTCGAGCAGGTTGTTGAACTCGGCGCCACCAGTTGCCATTTGCAGCCGGTTTATACAGCCGAAACCGCGATTGTCGGTGATGACGACAGTAATCTTCTGCCCCATCATGACGGCAGTGGCGAGCTCGGAATTGGCCATCATGTAGGAGCCATCGCCGACCATCACGATAACGTCTCGATCAGGTTCGGCCATCTTGATACCAAGGCCACCGGCGATTTCGTAGCCCATGCAGGAAAAGCCATATTCCATGTGGTAGGACATGGGACGACCGGCTTTCCAGAGTTGGTGCAATTCTCCGGGCATTGTGCCCGCCGCGCACATGACGACCGTGTTTTCGCGTGCCTGGCGCTGCACCGCGCCGATAACCTGCATATCGGTCGGCAAGGCATTGCGATCACTGGGGGCAGCAGTAAATCGGTCTGCCGTCGTAAACCATTTCTCTTTCAAAGCGGTATCCACCGGTTGGCGTTTATAGCTGCCAATCGCTTTTGAGAAAGCTTCAAGACCGATTTTTGCATCAGCAACCAATGGCAGCGAACCGTGTTTGGAGCTGTCATAGGGCTGGACGTTTAGCGAGAGAAGCTTGCGTCCCGGATGCTTGAACAGTGCCCAGGATCCTGTCGTGAAGTCTTGAAAGCGCGTGCCAACACCGATCACGAGATCGGCTTCCGCCGCTATTGCATTGGCGCTGTCCGCTCCGGTTACGCCTACCGGGCCGAAATTGAGCGGATGATCCCATGGGAGAGCCGATTTGCCAGCCTGCGTTTCGATGACAGGGATGCCGTGCACTTCAGCAAAATTGCGCAACGCTTCGTGAGCATCAGAGTAATGCACTCCACCGCCTGCAACGATAACGGGTTTAAGCGCTGTCTTAATTGCTACCGCTGCGACATTCAGTTCATTCTCATCCGGCGGTGGGCGGCGCCAGTGCCAGACTTTTTGTTCAAAGAACTCTTCCGGCCAGTCATAAGCCTCGGTCTGCACATCCTGACAGAAGGCAAGCGTTACCGGCCCGCAATCGGCAGGATCTGTCATGGTGCGGAAGGCACGAGGCAGGGCGGTGAGAAGTTGTTCGGGTCGAGTGATCCTGTCGAAATAGCGGCTGACCGGACGAAAACAATCATTCACGGTCATGGTGCCGTCGTTGAAATCCTCGATCTGTTGCAGGACGGGATCAGGACCGCGATTGGCAAAGACATCGCCCGGAATAAGCAGAACCGGTAGACGATTTACATGGGCGAGGGCAGCCGCAGTGACCATGTTCGTTGCGCCGGGGCCGATGGAGGAGGTGACGGCGCAGGCGCGCTTGCGGCCAAGCTGCTTGGTATAGGCAATGGCTGCATGCGCCATTGTCTGTTCATTGTGGCCGCGCCAAGTCGGCAGTTCTTCGCGAATGGCATGGAGCGCCTCGCCAAGTCCGGCCACATTACCGTGGCCGAAAATAGCCCAAACGCCTGCGATAAAGGTCTCACCATCCGGCGTCATCTGGTTTGCAAGGTAGCGCACCAATGCTTGCGCGGCGGTCAATCGAACGGTTTTCATAGCTCCTCCAGCTTTCTCCCGGCAGAACGAATTCAGTATGTACGCACGCTGTCCCAGACGTTGCAAAGGCTGCGGTAGCGCGCGGCCATGTCGGCGATTGCTTCTTCGTCGCTTATTGAACCGTTCAGCCATTTGCGCGCTGCATCGCCAAAGATCGTGCGTCCCACTGCGAAGCCTTTGACGAGGTCGAACTCGGCAGCAATTGCGAGGCTGGCTTCGAGGTCTTCGGCAGGTGCGTCCAGTCCCAAAACAACAATGCCGCGTGTGTGTGCATCGTTGCGTATGATCGCGTCACAGGCATTGGCCCAGGCTGCTTTGGTTTTCATGGGCTCGAGCTTCCACCAGTCGGGATAGACGCCGATCTCATAAAAGCGCTCGATCACGCGTGCTGTGGTGTCATCGTCAATAGGGCCTGCTTTGGACGGAATGATTTCCAAAAGGAATTCCAGTCGATTGCGCCGAGCGGCTGCAAAAAGACGTGAGATGGTTCCTTCCTGCTCGGCCTTGAATTCAGCGCTATCATCGGGATGGTAGAAACATAATAATTTCACGACATTTTCGACGGGCCACTCGACCAGTCCACCGCAGTCCGGTCCGAGTTCCGGTTCCAGCTTGAGCGGGCGAGAGCCGGGCCATTCGGTGGGCCGCCCGATCCACAAGCCCGTGCCCGCTGCCCGGTAAAGCGCCTCTCGACCTAGCCGTCCGTCACACAATATGCCGTAACCTTCAGCGCCATTTGCCACCTGCAAGGCTGCATTCAGGCAAAGCTGCTTGAATTCACCGATCTTGTCTGTCGAAACGCCCGCCTGTGCGGCCATTTCTTCAAGCTGGATGCGGTGATCGAAAGCGAAGACGCGCATATGCGGCCAGTGACCGTTGCGATTGGTGGACCAATGTATCTGCTCCAGGGCGGCATCCTTGCGCAAAGCCTTGTTGCGAATGCCGGTCCGGAAAAAATACTGAAGCTCTTCCCAACTCGGATAGGCTGGCGTGCATCCATGCCGCGAGACTGCGAATGCTCCGCAGGCATTGGCGAGTTTGAGACTGGTCGACCAGTCTTCGCCCTTCAGCCAGCCTCGCAAAAGCCCGGACATGAACCCGTCGCCGGCGCCGAGAACGTTGAAAACGTCAATCGGGAAACCTTCGCCGCTTTGCCCTTGGTCGAGACTATTGGGAATTGCGCCTTCGAAAACCACTGCCCCCATGGAGCCGCGTTTGCACACCAGTGCAGCATTCGTCACCTGGCGCACGGCTTTCAGCGCCTCCAGCGTATCTGTCGAACCGCCCGCAATATGAAATTCCTCTTCGGTTCCGACGATGAGATCGAACAGATGGAGCGTCGACCGCAGTTTGGCGGTAACGGCTGCGGATTCGATGAAGCGGTTCTCACCGTCGCCGTGGCCGGAAAGTCCCCAGAGATTGGGGCGATAATCAATGTCGAGCGCCGTCCGACTGCCATTTTCCCGGGCAAGTCGAAGAGCCTTCAAGACGGCGGCCTCCGTCTTTGGATGTGACAAGTGTGTGCCGGTTGCCAGCACACAGCCAGATTCGGCAATGAATGCCGGGTCGATGTCTTCCTCGCACAAAGCCATGTCGGCACAATTCTCGCGATAGAAGATCAACGGGAAATGCTGTTGGTCGCGAATGCCGAGAATAACGAGAGCGGTGAGGCGTTCCGGGTCGGTGACGATGCCGCGCGTGTCAACGCCTTCGCGTTCTAGCTCGCGTAGCAGGAAGCGTCCCATATGCTCGTCACCGACCCGCGTAATCAGCGCCGATTTGAGTCCGAGCCGCGCGGTTCCAGTCGCAATATTGGTGGGAGAGCCACCGACATATTTGTTGAAGGAGGCCATGTCTTCCAGAAGACCGCCAACCTGTGCGCCGTACAGGTCAACCGAAGATCGGCCAATTGTAATCAAGTCGAGCCGCTTCACTACATCCTCCCTCATTCTTCTCTTATTGCTGCATGGCTGTGCATGATTCACACATAGCAGTTATTCCATTTTCGATTAAAATAGATTTATTATTCTATTTCAACTGAAAAATGGAATATGCGCGGAAAGGGTTAGTCGTTCTGACGTGCTGTCCCTACGGCGACAGCGAGCGCTATGGCGAGACAAAGCGTTGCGGAGAGTGAACGGAATGCACCAAAATCGACTTCCGAAACCAGCAAAGTCTGCTTGGCGGATTTACTCATAGGGCTGACAAATGTGTCGGTAATGCCAACGACGTTGATGCCGCGCGCGGCGACGGTTTCGGCCATGGCGACCGTTTCCGGTGAATAAGGGGAAAAAGTAATCGCCAGAAGCACGTCGCCTTCGCGAATAGCATGCAGGTTCTCCAGTTTGCCAACGGCACTATGCAGCATGGCAGGTACCTGCATTTTCTCCAGCGCGTAAGCCATGTAGCTCGCGACGGGAAAAGCACGGCGGATGCCGACGATGTGAATTGTCTTCGCGCTGGCCAAAAGCTGAACGGCCTTTTCCAGTGCAACCGGATCAATGGTCTTGAGCAAACCTTCAAGGGAAGTGCGACCTGCTTCGGCAAATTCGGCGAGAAGGGCGGGGGCGCTGCCTGTTGCCGTTTCTCGCAAATGCTGCAGTCTGGTTGAATAGTCAGGCCAGCCCCCCGCATAGGATTCCCGGAATAGCTTCTGCATCTCCGAAAAACCGGAGAAGCCCATGATCTGGCAGAAGCGCATGAAGGCGGAACTCTGTACGCCTGCGCCCTCAGCCATCTCGGCGACGGTCGACACTGCGATACGATCCTGGTTGGCAGCAACGAAATCGGCGCACTGTTTCAGTCTCTTCGGCAAACGGTCGGAAACCTCTAGCAGCTTCGCCTCGAATTCCTTGATATTCGTTGGAACGCTGATTGATGACGGTGTAGGGGAATCCATCATTGGCCCTCAATATGATCTCTTGACAATCTTTATGTCACATTCTAGCAAAATAGAATAAATATTCTATAACATATCTTCGGCTGACTGAAGATGGCCAGTTTCCTGGGAGGGTAAGGCAATGGTGACACGTTTGGCACTGCTCGGCGCGGGCCGTATCGGCAAGGTTCATGCCGGCGCAATCGCGGCGGACAAGCGGGCTCAACTAATCGCCGTTGCGGACGCCAATGAGGCGGCGGCAAGGGTAATCGCCGATTCTGCCGGTGCGGACGTTCGAACCATCGACGAAATCGAGAAGTCGGACGATATAGATGCAGTGCTGATATGCACACCGACCAATACCCACGCCGATCTTATTGAACGGTTTTCGCGTGCCGGCAAGGCTGTTTTCTGTGAGAAGCCGATCGATCTTGATCTTGCACGCGTTCGAGCCTGCCTGAATGTCATTCGCGAAACCAGTGGAAAGGTGATGCTGGGCTTCAATCGCCGTTTCGATCCGCATTTCGCAGCAGTACGCAAAGCCATTGAAGACGGACGCATCGGCAATGTTGAAATGGTGACAATCACCAGCCGCGACCCAGGTGCGCCGCCTGCTGAATATATAAAGGTATCCGGCGGCATTTTCCGTGACATGACGATCCATGATTTTGACATGGCGCGTTTCCTTCTCGGTGAGGAAATCGAGAGTGTCTCGGCCTCGGCCTCAGTGCTTGTCGATCCAAAGATCGGAGAACTCGGAGATTACGATAGTGCGAGCGTCATCCTGACGACCCCTTCCGGTCGGCAGTGCGTTATTTCCAATTCACGTCGCGCTTCCTATGGCTATGACCAACGGATCGAAGTCCATGGATCTCTCGGCGCTGTTTCGGCGGAGAACCAGCGTCCAGTCTCGATAGAAATAGCTTCCAGAGATGGCTATAACCGCCCGCCACTGCATGATTTTTTCATGACGCGCTATACCGCTGCTTACGCGGCGGAAATAGCTTCGTTTATCGATGCACTTGATACAGGCAAAGCACCGCACCCTTCGGCAGAGGATGGATTGCAAGCTTTGGCTCTGGCTGAGGCGGCTCTTCGTTCGGTCAAGGAAGGCCGCACTGTCAAAGTTGCGGAAGTCCTCGGATAGGGCGGTAATTTCGTTTGCCTTTTCCCGCAATCGGCTGCGATAAGCGGGATATGGCCTACAAGATCGACGATTTGCCGTTCGAAGAGTTTTTCGTACCCGTTAGCAAGGCTACGGCGGCTCTGGTGCGTCTTGACGAACGGCTTGCGCGCTCGCCCATTCGCGAGGGTATGGTCGAGCGGATGCACATGCATGATGCGGTTGCGTCAATGTGGCTTGAAGGTGAGCTCGTGCATATGGAAGACTTGGTCTTGCACGACGCCTTGATGGACAGCCGAATGCCAAGCCATGCGCTGACCATCGCGCATGCCGTGTTACGTATGCGCCGGCAGATTGCCGGTAAGTCTGCTGACTGGGCTCTGGGGTCCACTGGTATTCAGCAATTGCTTGGCCGCGCTGTTAATGCCACGCCCCTCAGCGAGATTGAACCGTCCGAAGCAATGGATGATGTCGATCCACTGCTCAACGATATTGATAGCTTGCTTGCGCGGACCGACGCACTTTTGAAAGGTGCTGTTTCTGACAGACCCAAACTGGAAACTGCCGTGCACGATGCCTTGCTTTACGACGACGACTGGGACGAAGATACGCGCCTGCAGGAATGGAGGGATTGTCTTGCAGCGACAAGACATCTGCCGCCACTTATGCGAGCGGCATTGGTTCACGACGCCTGGTTTTCTCTGGAGGTTGTGCAGCGATCATCATGGATTGGGCGATTGTTGACTGCCGCTTTCCTGCGCCAGAGCTGCGTTGCAGTAGGGCATCTGCCGGCAATCAGCCTCGGTCTTCGCGCGAAACGTCGAGATGAACGCCGTTCGCCCAACCGTACGATCCGTCTCAAGGCGTTTTTTGAAAGCATCGAAGACGCTGCCGACACGACTATGAAGGAGCACGACCGGTTGCTGTTGGCGCGTGAGCAGATGCGACGTAAACTCAAGGGACGCAGATCCAACTCGCGATTGCCGCAACTGATGGAAATGGTCCTACACAGACCGCTTATTTCCAGCCAGATGGTGGAGAAGGAATTGCAGGTCACGCAGCAGGGGGCTTTAAAACTGATCTCGGAGCTCAATCTGAGAGAAATCACCGGACGCGGACGCTTTCGTGCCTGGGGAATTCTTTAGCCAGGCTTCATGCATTTGCCGCGAAGATGCTCGGCGAAGAGCTGGAATTCGTTGCGGCGGGCGGCGTTGGAACGCCAGACGAGGACCAGTGAGCGGTAATTGTTCTTGCCTTCATACGGAACGATGCTCAACTCCGTTCCGCGCGTGACCCCGGCCTTGACCGCCACTTCGGGCAGAAGTGTAACCCCCATCCCGAACTCAACGAGTTGCACCAATGTCATTATTGATGTGGCATGAACGTCGCCATCCGCTTGTGCAGGTGTGGATCCTATAGCGGCCATAACGTGTTCACGAAGACAATGCCCGGTTTCCAGTAGAAGAAATGGCTGGTCCTGCAAGTCATCTGCCTCAACCCGATCGCGATTGGCCAACGCATGATCGCGTCGTACCGCCAGAAAGAATATGTCCTGCCCAAGCTCGGCCACTTCAAACTCGTCGAGATCATAAGGATGAGCAACGAGTGCGACATCAAGCGATCCTGAACGCAAGCTGTCGAGCAAGGAGCGGGTCAGGCCTTCGCGAATAGTCAATTGCAATTCGGGAAAGGCTTTGGCGGTTGCAGGCAGGACTTTTGGTAGTAGAAACGGAGCGATCGACGGAATAACGCCCATCCGCAGTCTGGTCGTGAGCGGGCGCTCGGCCTGTCGTGCATGTTCGGGTAGTTCCTCGATGAGAGCTACAATAGTGCGGGCACGCGCCAGAAAGTCTTCGCCAGCGGGCAAAAGCTGCATCCGTCGACCCGAGCGGTCGATCAGCATTACGCCAAGCTCTGTCTCGAGTGCCTGGATCGCTGCACTCAACGTAGACTGGGTAATGCCCACGACCTCCGCTGCACGCGAAAAAGACCCAGCTTTGACAAGAGCCATAAAGTAATGGAGCTGACGGACGCTTATGTTGAGCATTGAATCTTGCAGTTCTTCTCATCGCAAAAATCGATAAATTTGATCGTTATAATCGCTTTGACCGATTTAACAAGAAGCCCTATATATGAATCGCAGACGGGAAATTCTGAAAGTTCAGAAATTTCCGTATAACAATTGAATTTACAGGCAGGTATAAAATGCTCGGTATCGGCGACAAGCTTCCCTCCTTCAAGGTCACCGGCGTAAAGCCCGGCTTCAACCATCATGAAGAAAATGGTGTTTCGGCATTTGAAGAAATCACCGAAGCAAGCTTCGCGGGCAAGTGGAAGGTTATCTTCTTTTACCCGAAGGACTTCACCTTTGTTTGCCCGACCGAAATCGCAGAATTTGCGCGTCTTGCAACGGACTTCGAAGACCGTGACGCGGTCGTTCTTGGTGGCTCGACCGACAATGAATTCGTGAAGCTCGCATGGCGTCGCGATCACAAGGATCTCGATAAGCTGCCGATTTGGTCGTTTGCCGACACGAATGGCTCGCTGGTTGATGGTCTTGGCGTTCGCTCGCCGGATGGTGTGGCATACCGCTATACCTTTGTTGTCGACCCGGACAACACGATCCAGCATGTTTACGCAACCAACCTCAACGTTGGCCGCGCTCCCAAGGACACACTGCGCGTTCTCGATGCGTTGCAGACCGATGAGCTCTGCCCATGCAACCGCGAAGTCGGTGGCGAGACGCTCAAGGCTGCCTGATCGGTCCCAATTATCGGCAGAAAGGCGGGTCAAGGCCCGCCTTTCTTTTATCCAATATCCAAATGACAGATACAGAGGGTTCCATGTCCATTGATGATCTGAAGTCAAAAATTCCGGATTTCGCCAAGGACGTTCGTCTTAATCTTTCGTCGATGGCAAGCGACGAAACGCTGACACCACAGCAAAAGTACGGCCTGTTCGTCGCCTGCGGTATTGCCTCCCGCAATGTAGACGTGCGCAAGGCGCTTGTTGCGGAAGCCGCTACCAAGGTCGACGCTTCCGTCATTCAGGCAGCAAAGTCGGCTGCGTCGATCATGGGCATGAACAATGTCTATTACCGCTTCGTACATCTTGCGACCAACAAGGACTATCGCACCATGCCAGCGAAGCTGCGTATGAATGTGATCGGTAATCCGGGTGTCGATAAGGTCGACTTCGAACTCTGGTCGCTGGCCGTGTCTGCGATCAACGGCTGTGGCATGTGCATCGATGCACATGAGGATGTTCTGCGCAAGGCCAATATGACGTCGGAAACGATCCAGACTGCCGTGCGTTTTGCCTCGATCATCCAGTCGGTGGCTATCGCGCTGGAAGCTGCTGACGTCGAATAAGAGCTGAAAGCTCCTTAACAAGAAAAGCCCGCGTGGATCGCTCCATGCGGGCTTTTTGTTTCGTAGGGTTTATCACTCGCCGCGCTTGAACGAGATGAATGCAAAACCGATCAGCGAGATGACCGCAGCAGCAGACATGTAATAGCCGACATAGTCGAAGCTATAATGCGTTGCGAGCCAAGTCGCGATATAGGGCGCAACCGAAGCACCGAGAATACCCGCCAGATTGAAGGTCAGCGAAGCGCCGGTGTAGCGGACCGAGGTTGGGAACGGCTCGGCCAGAGCTGCACCGATTGGACCATAGGTGAGGCCCATCAAACCAAAGCCGATGATAAGGAATGCGAGAACGCCAGCCGTACCAGCCATGAACAAAGGTGCCATGATGAAGCCGTAGAGGCCGATCAGGACAGTGACGATGATCATGACCGGACGCATGCCGAAGCGGTCGGACAATAGGGCTGCTACCGGAATCATGAGGCCGAAGAAGATCACGCCAACCATCTGAAGAATAAGAAATTCCTCGCGGCTGTAGCCAAGGGCGCGTGTACCCCAGCCGAGTGAGAAGACTGTCATGAGATAGAATAGGACGAAGGTTGCAACAGCAGCGATGGTGCCGAGAAACAGGCTCATCTTGTGTTTCTTGAACAGAGCCGCAACCGGAACCTCAACACGTTCAGCCTTATCGATTGCCTTCTGGAATTCTGGTGTTTCAGCGATTTTCAGACGGATGAACAGACCAACGCCAACCAGCAGGGCGCTGGCGATGAAAGGAATACGCCAGCCGAATGCAAAGAATTGTTCTTCGGTGAGCAGTTCGGCCAGAAGGAGAAAGATACCTGTCGCCAGAATGAAGCCCACTGGAGCACCTAGCTGCGGGAACATGCCGTACCATGTGCGCTTGCCTTCCGGTGCATTCTCTGTTGCAAGCAGTACTGCGCCGCCCCATTCGCCACCGAGACCGAGCCCCTGACCCAGGCGGCACAGAGCTAGCAGGAGGGCTGCCCAGACGCCGATCGAATCATAGGTTGGCAGAAAGCCGATGGCGACTGTGGAGATACCCATAGTCATGAGCGCTGCAACCAGCGTCGCCTTGCGGCCGACTTTATCCCCGAAGTGACCGAACAGTGCGCCACCGATGGGGCGGGCAAAGAATGCAATCGCAAAGGTCGCCAGAGATTGAAGAAGGGCGGAATTGCCGTCGCTCGCAGGGAAGAAGAGATGCGGGAATACGATCACCGCAGCGGTTGCGTAAATATAGAAGTCGAAGAACTCGATCGTGGTACCGATCATGCTCGCGGCCAGAACACGGCGCGCGGAATTTTTCTGCGGAGCAACCGCTACAGCGACAGTCATTGTTTCAAATCCAATATTTGCGGGCAGTCAAAATTTGGGGGAGGAGCCCGAGATGTGGTTCTTTAAAGCCGCGGAACATAGAATCGCAAGCAGAAAACGGCTTTTAAGCAATTTTATGATTTCGAATGCGATGTTTTGGAAAGAAAACGAAAGTGGGTAAAATTCTCGTCAGCGCTCCGCTTGGTCTTTTATTTGCCGTAACGGAAGACTAGATTTCCAGTGCCGTCGGTTTTGGAAGCGAAGATGTATCGAGCACAGTATGATGTCGGTTTGAGGAATACGGCACGAGGTCATGCGTTCTTGCGTCTGCCCTCCCGTGTGCTCATGACATTGCTATCGCTTTTGTTTCTTGTTTCGGTACAGCTTTGTTATGCAATGGCGCATGATGCGCCGTATGTGCCGGTGGTTTCTGATGTCGGTGCGGTTGGGCCGCATCACATGGGCGGCACCGGGCCATCGTCGGACGTAGGCAAAACTGCCCCGATGGATCATGGTGTCAAAACACCAAATGCTTGCGTCATGATGATATGTGGCTGTGTATTTCAGCTCGGTGCTGATTTGCGTTCGTTTGCTCCCGCACAGGATTTTGGCTTGCCCCCGCTCGCGGCGGCTCTAAGCGGAAAATCTCCCAAAGGTGATTTACGACCTCCCATATCGCTTCAGGCCTGATCTGGAAATCGCCGCCGAGTTTTGGCGGCTATCATGATTATTGTCTGGAGACTTACTATGTCTGGAATTACACGCCGCCGCCTGCTGACCCTTGGGGCAGGGGCCACCTTTGTTACTGCCATTCGCACTTTTGACAGCCTGGCCCAAGATGCACATCAGCAAATGGGCCACGGTGCATCTGCCCCATCGACCTCTCCGGCCGGTCGGCCTTTGCCTTTGCCGCCGCTGGTCGAACCTGATGCATCAGGTGTCGTTCAGTTGAAAGTACAGACCGGACGACACAGCTTTGAAGAAGGAAGCGAAGCGGCATCGGCTGGCATCAATGGTGCCTATCTTGGCCCGCTGGTGCGCTTGAAGAATGGGGAAACGGTCACTCTTTCCGTCGAAAATGGTATGGATGAAGGGACCACTCTTCATTGGCATGGGCTTTTCGTTCCGTCCATACTCGACGGCGGACCTCATAATGTGATTGCGGCGGGCAAGACCTGGCAGCCAAAAGTCAAAGTTGAACAGCCGGCTTCGTTCAACTGGTTCCATCCGCACTTGCATGGCAACACCGCCCGTCAGGCGCATTTGGGCATTGCCGGTCTCATGGTTGTGACTGACGGAAAGGATGCTGAACGCGGACTGCCAGAAGATTACGGTGTGGACGATATTCCACTGGTACTTCAGGATCGCCGGGTAGTTGAGGGCAACAAGGTTTACGAGCCCGACATTATGGATTTGATGCACGGTTTCCGTGGCAGCAAGCTTATTGTGAACGGTGTCGTTTCACCGGAAGCACGTGTCCCTGCATCCATCGTCCGTCTGCGCATCTTGAATGGCGCCAATGCGCGAAATTTTCATGTTCGTTTGAGCGATGATCGGCCTTTGCTTGTAGTAGCATCGGATGGTGGATTTATTGGAAACCCTGAACCAGTTGAAAGGCTGACCATTAGTCCTGGTGAACGCTATGAAGTTCTTGTTGATTTTTCCAAGGGCGAGGCGGCTGACTTGCTGACCTACGGCGACGATAGCGGAGGTGACGATCTGCACTTGATGCGGTTTGTCGTAGACGCTGCATTGCAGGGGAAAATCACGACGCTTCCAGATCGTCTAGACGGCCCTGATGCACCCGACGAAAAACTCTCTGTAAAGCGCCGCTCATTTTTCTTCGACGAACGTATGGCGGAAAACATGAAGCTGATGATGGCGAAGCCGTCAGCCGATCTTCATGCCGGTCATGACATGGGCAACATGGATATGGGCTCGATGCAGTCCGACGCCACCGATCACGATATGCATGGAGCCAGGAGTTCCGCCGATACAGGACCAGCGCTTGAAGCCTTGACCTCGGGCGTGGAAATGGCAATTGCGGGTAAGCCGTTTGATATGGACCGCATCGATGTCGAGGCTAAACTTGGTTCCTGGGAGATTTGGAATCTTACAACGAAAGAGATGCCGCATCCGTTCCATATCCATGGAGCATCATTTCGCATTCTTTCCCTGAACGGTAAGGCCCCTCCAGCACACCAATCGGGGTGGAAGGATACCGCATTGATCGACGGAAAGGCCGAAATACTCGTTCATTTCGACCGCGAAGCGGCGAAAAGCCATCCATTCATGTTTCATTGCCACGTTCTGGAACATGAAGATGTGGGTATGATGGCGCAGTTCGTAACGGTATAGCCTGTAACGGGCCGTGTGACAGGCGTTTGTCACACGGCCCTCATTTTTGAAGATTTTATTTTCGAACAATTTCAGACAGTGTGCGTTGTCTCTTCATCACGAACCATTGCGATCAGGAGAAAACGATGCAGCCGTTATTGATTGCTTCAGCAATGATGCTTCTGACAGTTCCCGCTGTCGCGGCAGATATGAGTGTCAAACTCTACGAAGCTCTGCCGACTGGTCAAGGAAAAGAAATCGGCACGGTCACGATCTCGCAGACTGCGGAAGGATTACAGTTCAAACCGGACCTGCATAGCCTTCCATCTGGCGAGCATGGCTTCCATGTGCACGAAAACGGAAGCTGTGCACCTGCTGAAAAGGACGGAAAAACCGTTCCGGCACAAGCCGCCGGTGGGCACTATGATCCCTCACATTCAAAGCATCATATGGGTCCGGAAGGTGAGGGGCATCTTGGTGACCTACCCTTGCTTAAAACTGATGCTGAGGGCAATGCAACGCAAAGCGTTACGGCCTCGCGCCTCAAGTCATTGGATGAAATCAAAGGCAAGGCTTTGATGGTTCACTTGGGTGGTGACAATTATTCCGATGAGCCCAAGCCACTTGGCGGTGGCGGAGCTCGGTTTGCCTGCGGTGTGATCGAATAGTCTGGATCGAAGACCTATCCCCAGTTCTCAATGCGGATTTTGGAGCCATCGGAAAATCGCGATATATGGAACGCCGATGGGTCGACGACCGGCGTTTCACCCGTAACCATGTCTGCCACAAGCTTACCAGCGCCTGGGCCGATGCCGAATCCATGCCCTGAAAACCCCGTAGCAACGATCAGCCCTTCGATACCCGGAATGGGTGAAATGACCGGGATGACATCCGGCATCGTGTCGATGAGCCCGGCCCATTCCTGTGCTATTGTTGCTGACGAGAAAGACGGAATTGTCTGCTTCAGCTTCGCAAGTACCTGAGCGTTGGAGGCCTTGTGTGGAGCAGGGTCGAGCGTTCGGATTTTCTCGAAGATGGAGATTTGATCAGCAGGACGAAGCTTCCATTGGAACGCTTCTTCGAAGAAGCGTTCACCAAACCGGAATCGCAACGACTGCCACTCTGTAGAAAGCGACGGTATAAAATCGCGGAAGAACCGGAAACTGTCAGGTACGATATCGGCGATTGAGCCGCCAAGACTCGCGACCGTATAACCACCGTCCAACCTCTTGCGCAGGGCAAAATCTGAAAATGCGATTGCGGGTTCCACACCGGCATCAATAGGCGCTGTACGGAATACGGACGAGCGAACTTTCAACTGCGGCAGATGTGCATTGAAGGCAGAGACAATAAGTCTGGACCAGGCTCCACCCGCAACTACCACTGCTTCGCATGGCAGGCGACCTTTTTCGGTAAGGACAGCGGTGGCACGGCCATTGGTCGTTTCGATACCGCGCACAGCACAATTTTGTAGAATGACAGCGCCATTTTCTTGTGCCTTTGCTGCAAATGCGGGAACGGCCTTTTGCGGTTCCGCACGACCGTCGAGCGGCGTAATCATGCCGCCGGCAAGGCGACGATTGATCCCCGGTGCAAGTGCTGCAGCTTGTTTGGCATTGAGAAGTTCCGTTTCGATACCATGCTCGCGGGCGATCTTGATCCACTCGGCATAAAGAGCCATTTGCTCTTCTTTTTCAGCCGTGTAAGCAATTCCGGTAACGTGGAAGCCGGTTTCGCGGCCTGTGCGCTCGTTCATGCTGTCCCATAGCCGCATACTCTCGACGATGAGCGGCATTTCGCGGCTGTCACGGCCCGTGCGGCGGCACCAGCCCCAGTTACGGCTCGATTGTTCACCTGCGATCTCTCCCTTCTCAAGGAGGGTGACGGGAATACCGCGTTCGGCCAGGAAGAGGGCGGTCGAAACACCGATGACGCCGCCGCCAATGATGGCGATCTTGGTTTCTTGCGGCATGCTTTCTGCTGTCGCCACCTTATCCGTGACCGGCCCCATTTCGGTATTCTCCTGCAATGCGATTGGGTGATTTGGCATGTGGAAGCATGACGAACATGGCTCGCTTTTCATTCGCGATCAACCAGATAAGCCGTTCTAGAAATAGTTAATTACGATATTCCTGAGATATTCTATCCTGTTTTGGTAGCTTTCCGGAGAATGTGTCTCTATATCCGCCTGAACAGCAATCTGGATACGCGATCTTGCTTATGGACGCACGCAACCCGCACGACGAAAGACAGGTTTCCGGTCATTCCGGTCCGGCGTTAAGTTTGTCCGATATCAGCCGCCAGTTTGGTGCTGTGCGTGCGCTCAACGATGTCTCTCTCGATGTTCATGCAGGCGAAATCATTTGTCTGGTTGGTCATTCCGGTTGTGGAAAGACTTCCCTGTTGCGTATCATCGCTGGCATCGATGCTCCAGACAGTGGAATACTTACGATGGGGGGGCAGACGCTTGTTGGTCCTTCTGTTTTCGTTGAGCCAGAGAAGCGGAATGTTGGTGTCGTCTTTCAGGACTACGCCTTGTTTCCGCATCTGACGGTCAAGGAAAATATTGTTTTTGGCTTGCGGAGAATGCCCCGCGACGAGGCAAATGCGCGGGCAAAAGAGCTTCTGGAACTGGTGTCGCTCTTTCATATGGCGGAGCGTTACCCGCATATGTTGTCAGGTGGCGAACAGCAGCGCGTTGCGCTCGTTCGGGCTCTTGCGCCGAAACCACATCTTCTGTTGATGGACGAGCCATTTTCAAATCTTGATAGAGGTCTGCGCGCGCGGGTTCGTCGTGAGACGGTAGCCTTGTTGAGGGAGCTTGGTACAACGGCGATTATCGTAACCCATGAGGCTGAAGAAGCGCTGTCTACCGGGGATCGTGTGGTCCTGATGCGAACTGGCGAGATAGTACAAAGCGGCACGGCGCGCGAACTGCATGACCGGCCAGCGAACCGTTATGCAGCAGATTTTTTCTGTGACTTCAATGTGATACCGGGAAGAGTCGAAGGCAATAAGTTGGTCACTCCTTTTGGAGGGCTTGTCCTAGCAGAGCAACTTGAGCCGAATACCGAAGTGTTTGTTTATCTGCGTCCGCGTGATTTCACCATTCTGACCAATGGTGATACCAGCGATGCTTCATTCCACGGCCACATCGAATCCCGTACGTTTTTCGGTGAAATCGAGGAGCTTGTCGTGCACGTGGCGAATGCGGTTCCACGCCTGCGGGTGCGTACAGAACTACGGCTTCCGGCATCGGCTAAAGAGATTGTTCTATGCCCGCATTGGGATAAGGCGCTCATTTTTCCCAGGTGACAAAAATATAGGCCGCCAAAGTTGCATGGGTAATTGACCGTCAGCGAGGCTCGCCGTATAACTTGATTAATCTACTCATAATTCAAAATGAAACAGGTCCATCTGGAGGTAAAATGTCCAAGTTTGCGCGTTCCGGTCTCGCTCTCGTCGCAGTAACGCTGTTCGCAGGAGTCGCCCACGCAGATGAAGTGAACATTTACACGACACGCGAGCCGGGCCTCATTCAGCCTCTGCTCGATGCTTTCAAATCGTCCACTGGAATTACGGTCAATACGGTGTTTCTGAAGGATGGTCTGGCAGAACGTGTGGCCTCTGAAGGTACAAATTCGCCCGCCGATATCCTCATGACGGTGGATGCCGGTAATCTAGTCGATCTTGTCGACAAGGGCCTTACCCAGCCTGTCGATTCCAGGGTATTGAAAGAGGCTGTGCCGGAGCAGCTTCGCGATGCGAAGGATAACTGGTTCGCGCTGTCCATGCGCGCTCGTGTTGTCTATGCAGCCAAGGATCTGGAACTCGACAAGATCAATTATGAAGACCTCTCCGATCCGAAGTGGAAGGGTAAAGTCTGCATCCGTGCAGGCCAGCATCCCTACAATACGGCTCTCTTTGCGGATTATATTGCGCATTATGGTGCGGAAAAGACAGAAGAATGGCTCAAGGGCCTCAAGGACAATCTCGCACGCAAGGCTGCAGGCGGGGATCGCGACGGCGCCAAGGATATCCTCGGTGGTATTTGCGATATCGCGGTGGCCAATTCCTATTATGTCGGCCTGATGCGTTCAGGCAAGGGTGGTGACGAACAGAAGGCCTGGGGCGAAGGCATCAAGGTCTTGCTGCCAACCTTCAAGGATGGCGGCACGCAGGTCAATATCAGCGGCGCTGCTGTCGCAAAGCATGCACCTCACAAGGAAGAGGCAGTCAAGCTGCTTGAATACCTTGTCTCCGATGAGGCGCAACAGATCTATGCGAAGGCCAATTACGAATATCCGGTCAAGCCGGGTGCGCCACTTGATCCGATCGTGGAATCGTTCGGCGAACTTAAGATTGACAACGTTCCGCTGTCCGAAATTGTCAGTCACCGCAAGCAGGCGAGCGAACTGGTCGACAAAGTCGGTTTCGACAACTAAAAGCCGATTGAATTAAGCAGAATAGCGCCGGTGCAGTTCATGCGCCGGCGTTGCACTATAGAGAGACCAATGGAAGCTTTTGCAACCCTGCGGAAACGAGTTTTGCAACCTGCAAGGGCAGGGCGCAATTGGCTATGGCTCTCGGTCTTCGTTGCGGTTCTGGTGTTGCTGCCGGTCCTCGCTCTGGTATTGGAAGCCATGCGTGGTTCAACCGGGCTATGGACGCATCTGTTCGCTACCAACCTTCCAACGGCCTTTCTCGAAACAATAGTTCTGCTTACCGGCGTCGGCATTATCGCTGCGGTTGTTGGAACATCGACGGCATGGCTGGTGACGGCTTATGATTTTCGTGGGCGTGGCGTGCTGGAATGGGCACTTTTGCTGCCATTGGCCGTGCCGACTTACATTATCGCCTATGCCTATCTTGATATTCTGCACCCCGTTGGTCCGGTACAAGGCGCTGTCCGTTTCGTACTGGGATATGATAGTCCGCGCCAGTTTCGGTTGCCCGATATCCGTTCGATGGCAGGATGCATTATTCTTCTGGGTTTCGTCCTCTACCCATATGTCTACATCCCGACGCGAGCTATGTTTCTCACCCAGTCCGCCAGCCTCATTGAGGCGGCAAGAACCCTGGGTGTTAGCCGCAAGGGTATCTTCTGGCGGGTTGCCTTACCTCTTGCACGGCCTGCTGTAGCAGTCGGAGTCAGCCTGGCCTTGATGGAAACATTGAATGATGTGGGCGCTGCCGAGTTTTTGGGCATTCGCACATTGACCGTATCGATTTACACGACCTGGATAACGCGTTCTGATCTGCCGGGCGCGGCCCAATTGGCACTCGCTCTCCTGTTTCTGGTCGTTGCGCTTGTTTCAATTGAGCGCTGGGCGCGGCGAAAACAGCGCTTTGCTTCCAATATTCGCCATTCGCGTGGTTTTGGGCCGTTGAAAGTTAGGCGAGGGCAGGCCGCTTGGTTGTTCTGTCTCTGCTCGCTGCCAGTTATCGTTGGATTTGTTCTGCCTGCGATCTATCTGGTCGCGGAAGCCATAAAGCGTGTTCGCTTTGCTGGCGTGTCCCCGCGATTGGTCGGTGAAGCTTTCAATACAATCATCCTGGCTTCAGTGGCGACGGTTCTGGTGCTGGTTTGCGGGATGCTGATTGCTTATGCTATCCGGCTTTTTCCGGGCGCGATTTCGCGCTGGTCTTATCGCCTGTCGACGATGGGGTATGCGGCGCCTGGAACCGTAATCGCAATCGGCATTCTGGTAGTTGCTGGCGGTTTCGATCACCTCTTCAATCAGGTTACGTCACATTTCTTCGGGTTTTCGTCAGGGTTGGTACTGATCGGAACTGGCACGGCCGTCATCTACGCCTATGTCGTCCGATTTCTTGCCATCTCTGCTGGTGGAATCGATTCAGGATTGGAACGCATACCCTTGTCGCTGGATCACGCGTCGCGCACATTGGGGCGTGGGGTGACGCAGACATTTTGTGCGGTTCACTTGCCGTTGTCCAAAACTGCTATCGTGGCGGCAGGCCTGCTTGTATTCGTCGATTGTGTGAAAGAACTGCCTGCAACGCTTTTGCTGCGCCCGCTCAACGTTGAAACCTTTGCGACACATCTTTATGGTGAGGCCGCGCGTGGGACTTACGAGGAAGCGTCTATTGCCGCACTTGCTATTGTGGTGGTCGGAATTTTGCCCGTAATATTGCTTGCTCGTGTGGGAAGGCGCTTTGGAAAGCGCCCGTGATCAGTTCTTGCAACATCAACAAACGCAGATCGATATATTCCATAATTCAGAATTGCTTAAATAGTTCTTGGTACTTTGAGCACGGGAACAAAGCACAGTCTGGGTGATGCTTCTGGTTGTATTTTTATAACAGGACACTTCGGACAAAGGCGGGGTGGCATGTTTAAAGTCCTGGAATGCGTCACAGTACAACATGATCAGCCTTTTGTGGTTTTGGCAGCGTCCATTTCATTCGCGAGCATGTTCGCTTTTTTTCTGTTGCTTGTCCGCGCGCGGGAATGCACGGAAACCCGCCGCGACAATTGGCTGGCAATCAGTGCGTTCGCGGGCGGACTGGGCGTATGGGCGACCCATTTCGTGGCCATGCTCGCTTATAGCGGTACTGTGGCAATCGAGTTTGATGTCACAAGCACCGTTCTTTCGGCCGCGATAGCTGTACTCGGCTTTTGGATAAGCCTGCGTCTTTTCAACGGGGCAACATTCAAACACGCTCTGATCGTTGCCATTTCAGCGACGTTATCGATTGCAGCAATGCATTTCACAGGTATGAGCGCGATCAAGGCGGCGGCCGATGTCCACTATAATTTTCCACCGATTGTGGTCGGCAGTATTACATCGGTTATGCTTCTACTGGCTGCGTTCTGGCTTGTGACGAATGCTTCCGGATGGATGCGCATTTTGCTTCCGACTGTCGGAGGAATACTGGCTGTTTGCACGCTCCATTTCACAGCGGTTGCGTCAACTGAACTCGTTCCCAACCCGACCCTTCCAGCAGCCGATCCACTCGGTATCGGACGTCTGTGGGTGATCGGAGCCATAGCAGCAGTTGTCTGCATCGTAGCGCTGACGACAACGGTTGCTGTATTCATAGATCGTTACATGACGGACCTGAAAGGCTTTGCAAACGCCACATTGGACGGACTGGCTGTTATCCGTGATGGCGGAATAGTCGAAATGAATGCTCGGTTTTCCGATCTCATGCGGCGCAGTGAAAAGGCGCTTGTCGGTGTTGCGCCGGATACTCTTTTACTGGCGGCTGACGGGCTTCCAGTTTGCGCTCCACGTGTTGAAGCAATTGAAGCTGCGCCCCGGTTTCCAAACGATGAGCGGATCTTTGAACTTGCGGTTCATACGATCGAGTATCAGGGGCGTCCGTGTGAGGTTTTGGCCGTCCGTGATCTTACCGAGAAGCGTGCGGCTCTGCGTCAGATCGAACATATGGCACGACACGACGCGCTCACGGGTTTACCCAACCGCATGTTCTTTGAGGAGCGTCTTGCGAATGCTGTAGCGCGCCGCAGTCGCGAGCCTTTCGCCGTGCTGGCGCTCGATCTGGACCGGTTTAAGGCTGTGAACGACATTTTCGGCCACGCCGAAGGCGACCGGGTACTGAAAACCGTGTCCAGCATCTTGAAGCGAGCTATTAACGGTATAGACACGGCTGCACGTATCGGCGGCGACGAGTTCATTATTCTGCAAGTAGGTGTGCCGCAGCCCAAAGGTGCGCGGAAACTCTCCGACAAAATTCTGGACACTTTCCGGTCGGAACTGAATACAGTGCTCGATCCGACCGCTGTCGGCGTCAGCATTGGCGTTGCGATATATCCGAACGATGGGAAGGACGCTGAAGCAATCAGACACGCGGCAGACATTGCGCTTTATCGGGCAAAGACTGAGGGACGTGGTACGGTTGCGTTCTATTCACCGGAAATGGACCGGGAGATTCGAGAGCGTCGCCAGATGGAGGCAGATTTGCGCCATGCGTTGGTCCGTGGGCAGATTGGTATTGCCTATCAACCATTGTTCGCGACTGCCGATGGAAGCTGCACGGGCTATGAAGCTCTGGTTCGCTGGAGCCACCCAGAACGCGGCCAGATACCACCTGAGGTCTTCATCCCTATCGCCGAAGAAACAGGGACAATTGTGGCGCTGGGCGAGTGGGTTCTGCGTGAAGCTTGTCGCACGGCGGCCGGATGGGAAAACCATCTGACTATTGCGGTCAATCTGTCACCTGTGCAGTTCCGTCTGGTCAATCTGCCGGATACGGTCAGTTCGGTTCTTGCAGAGACTGGTCTCGATCCAGTGAGACTGGAATTGGAAGTAACGGAATCTGCCTTGATGAAGGATCGATTGACGACACTCGAACTGTTGCGGCGAATGAAGAAGCTGGGTGTTCGCATCGTTATGGACGATTTTGGCACCGGTTATTCATCGCTTAGCAATCTTCAGAGTTTTCCATTCGACAAGATCAAGATAGACCGCAGCTTCATTACCAGTATGGAAACCGATGGTAGTGCGAGAGCTATTGTCCGAGCCATTGTTGGATTGGGTCGAAGCCTCGACCTGCCCGTCGTAGCTGAGGGTATAGAAACCTTTGATCAGCATAGGATGGTGATCGAAGAGGGTTGTGAGCAGGTTCAGGGTTTCCTCTTCGGTCGTCCGGCGAACGCACCAGCTTCTGTGGATACTTCTTCGAAGTCTCCCAGCAAAAAGGGTGGCGGGCAAGTAAAGGCGAGATAAAAAACTTTGTGCTTGTGAATAACTGCGTGAACTCGGTGTTTTCGAGGGCTCTTTGCTGTGCCAAATTGTTACAAATCTGTTATTTTATGCGACTGCAAATGCTGTGTTGCAGGAATATGTCCACGAGCGAAAACTGCAAATTTCCTAGTCTTTGGAAGGGGTTGCGTGATGTTCGAGGTGCCGGGGCATCACGAATAGAGCAACGTTTTCAACACGATATTTCGCGTGATCGCAATAATAAGTGAATTTATTCGAAGGAGCTTTCCATGCTTGTAACACGTTGCGGCCACAAAGCGAAAGCTGAATAGGACGAACAGTAACAGTATTTCGGATCGTGAGACAAACCCCGTAATGGATTTCTTCGATCTTAAGCTTGGTTAAGTGGATGATGGAAACAATGCTGACTTCGCAACAATGGCTTCCGGTCGAGTTGCTCAATATCGGGCTGGCTGCTGCCCTTTTCTTTGCCTGCCTTGTTCACTCATTGTGGAAGGCCGTGTTTGATGAGCTCAATCCGGTTTTCTGGCGACGTACGGCCGCACTGCTCTGGGCTGGTATTTTCATTGTAGCGCTCAGCGGAGGGATTGAAAGTTTCAACTGGCCGCAGGCCATTGGCTGGCTTCTCGTTTTTGGCGGCGTGGTTGCAACGGTTACGCGTACCGGTATGAGCTACTATCGCCAGTATTGTGCTCATACATCGCGTAGCGTACATTCGGGCCGCACCCGACTTTCAGGGCGGTGATCACCATGTTTGCAAAGACCATCGAAATGCCTTTGCGGCTTCACCGCCCCCATAGCCTGCGCTCGTTCTTTATGCGCGCTTTTGCTGCTGCACGATCCCGTAAATATTCGTAGATCGGGCACCTGACCGGCAGTAGCCCAGAATGGGGCCTTCAGCTTCATCGAGCGCTGCTGCCATTGCATCTACATCTTCTTGCGTCAATTGTCCGCCGACAACCGGGATGTAATAAGTTGCAAGTCCGGCTTTTTCAGCGACACGTGCAATTTCGCTAAACTCGGGTTGCTCGGCCCCGCCTTCGCCATCTGGTCGATTGCAGATAATCGTTCGAAATCCCTCCGCCGCAATATCGCGTATATCGTCGGGCTCGATCTGGCCCGAAACCGAATAATTGTCGTCTACCTGGCGAATTTCCATATTTTCCTCACTTGCCGTTCAAATTGCGACGGCTTGTCCAGTGGCAACTTACATTAAAGTTGTTTTCATGCCACATGAAACTGTCGGGAGAATGGATGCGATGACAGGCGAGCGATTAAGATGACGATCCACAAGGTTAGCCAGAGTGCTACACGTCTCGCGCATCGTGTGTCGAGCTTTCACAAAGGCACGCGCATGGTGCCGGAAGAAGTGCCTGTGGCGGTAAGCTATAACGGTTCAACACAAGCCGTGATGATGGCTACCCCTGACAATCTTGAAGATTTCGCGATTGGCTTCACGCTTACCGAGAATATCGTGGACCATATTTCCGAGATAGAAGCGATAGAGGTCGTAGCCTTTGAGAAAGGTATCGACGTGCAGATAAAGCTGTCTGAGCGACCGGAGCAGAGGCTTGCCGCGCGACGCAGATTTATGGCCGGACCTGTCGGTTGTGGACTTTGTGGGATAGATTCAATCGATCACGCCTTGCGGCCACTTGGGGCACTGGATCAAGACGGTGGAAAATTCACCTCTCATGATATTTCGATGGCCGTTAAATCTCTTGCGGAAAGGCAGGAGCTGAATGCTCAAACCCATGCAGTTCACGCCGCAGGTTTCTATGTGCCGGGCGAGGGGCTTATTGCCGTACGCGAGGATGTAGGGCGCCACAATGCACTGGATAAACTTGTCGGCGCTGTCTCGCGTATAGGCACTTCACCACAAGACGGTATCGTTGCGATCACCAGTCGCGTCTCGGTCGAAATGGTGCAGAAAGCTGTTATGTTCGGCACGTTTGTTCTGGCGGCTATTTCTGCGCCAACTGCTCTGGCCATCCGAACTGCCGAAGAAGCTAATCTGACGCTTGTTGCATTGGTACGGGGAGATGAGTTCGACATTTATGCCCATGGGGACCGCATAGCGGGAGAATGACCGGCCTTCTGCGAGGCCGGTCAATCCATCCTTATACGAGGGCCGCAATACGGCTACGCTCGCCAACGATCTGCAATACCGCGTTTGCCGCTTCCTCACCCTTCACTTTGAAGTGCGTATGAAAGAAGCCATGGTGTTCTTTGCTTTCGTGGAAATGATGTGGCGTCAGGACGACGCTGAGTACTGGAACTTCAGTTTCGAGACTAGCTTGCATCATGCCGTTGATAACAGCGGTTGCCACGAAATCGTGCCGATAGATGCCACCATCCACCACGAAGGCCGCACCGACGATGGCCGCATACTGACCAGTCTTTGCGAGGGTTTTGGCATGAAGGGGGATTTCATAGGCACCCGGCACGTCGAAGATATCGACTTCAACGTTTGTATCGGCCTTCGCAGACAATTCTGCGATAAAGCTCTTGCGGGATTCGTCGACAATATCGGCATGCCAACGAGCCTGAATGAATGCAATCTTGAATGACGTCTTGTTCGGACAGCTCTGGTTCATAGGTTCCTCACGAAACTAGAATCAGGGCGCACAAAAGAACGCAAAGACAGTACCTGAATGGCACAATCCTGACGCTCAATCGCTCTCTTCCATCCGGACTTTAACCGTCGGCTCCGGCATCTCACCGGATCTGCTGACCCTGAACTGAAGCCGAATCGGCTTCCATGCAGGCGCTCGCGGGCTCGAAGCTTACACTTCATACCGCCGGTGGGGAGTTTCACCCCGCCCCGAGAACAAACTCGCACACTATTATGCGAGCGGCGCGAAACTATGCCCTTGTCTAAAACTTGTCCAGTGCGGATAGGGAAATTTCTGCTTCCGATATTTCAGTTTGGCTTCAGAATCTCAGGCAATCGCTTGAGCAGGATATGCAGCAGATCGCGTTCCTTCAAAGAGGTAATGCTCTCATTTCTAATGGCTTTTCAGGATGTTAACTCTGGTTACAGTTTTAATCGATTAAATTTCGCTTGTTTTATCCTATGAGAGATATTGACACCGTGGCGGGGTTTGAGCCTATCCTGTGTTCTACATCTTGTCTTGTGGGTGGTTCGCTTTCGTAAAAGACAACGTTGTCAATTGGGGAAAAGCGACGTAAGAGTGGAATGGAGGATTTCAGGAACAACGTCGTAAGGGATGGCCGGGGCGCAGGTGAAAGCGCAAGCTTTCGCATCGTATTGCGGCGGTGAATAGGAGGGCCGGGCTGTGTGCTGCAGCCGGTTCCGCGTCTGTGCCGAGGAGGCGTGGATGAGAGTGACGACACGGATTACCATGCATAAGCAGAAGCTTGGCTGGGTATCCGATAGTTTTAGTTTCGTTTGTTTCGACGGGAGGTAGACATGCATAAACTTTTGAAGCTCGCTGCGATGGGTACGGCCGCTTGTGCTTTACTCGCCGGAATGGCCCCTGTTGCCAACGCGCAGGATAAGCAGAATGTTGAAGTTCTGCACTGGTGGACAGCAGGTGGTGAAGCCGCCGCGCTCGACGTCCTCAAGAAGGATCTTGAAAAGAAAGGCATCACTTGGACCGATATGCCGGTTGCCGGTGGCGGCGGTACGGAAGCCATGACGGTGCTGCGCGCACGCGTTACGGCTGGCAACGCGCCGACGGCGGTGCAGATGCTCGGCTTCGATATTCGTGATTGGGCGGAGCAGGGTGCTCTTGGCAATCTCGATGAGGTCGCAAGCAAAGAAGGCTGGGAAAAAGTTATCCCAGCTCCCTTGCAGGAATTTGCCAAGTATGACGGTCACTGGATCGCGGCCCCTGTCAACGTTCACTCCACCAACTGGATGTGGATCAACAAGGCAGCGCTCGACAAGGCAGGTGGTAAGGAGCCTGCCAACTGGGATGAACTGATTGCTTTGCTCGATAAGTTCAAGGAACAAGGCATCACGCCGGTCGCTCATGGAGGCCAGCCGTGGCAAGACGCAACGATTTTTGATGCTGTCGTACTTTCTTTCGGTACGGACTTCTACAAGAAGGCTTTCATCGATCTTGACCCCGAAACCCTCGGCAGCGATACGATGAAGCAGGCTTTCGACCGGATGACGAAGCTGCGGTCTTATGTTGATGACAACTTCTCCGGTCGGGACTGGAACCTTGCTTCCGCTATGGTTATTGAAGGCAAGGCCGGTCTTCAGTTCATGGGCGATTGGGCGAAGGGCGAATTTATCAAGGCTGGCAAGAAGCCCGGTGAAGACTTCGTCTGCATGCGCTATCCAGCTACGCAGGGCGCCATCACCTTCAATTCCGACATGTTCGCCATGTTCAAGGTTTCGGAAGACAAGATTCCGGCACAGCTTGAAATGGCATCGGCGATTGAAAGCCCGACTTTCCAGTCGGCCTTTAATGTGGTGAAGGGCTCCGCGCCGGCTCGTACCGATGTGCCTGATACCGACTTCGATGCTTGCGGCAAGAAGGCAATCGCTGACGAAAAGGAAGCAAGCGAAAAGGGCACGATGCTGGGCTCCATGGCACATGGTTACGCCAACCCGGCGGCTGTCAAGAACGCCATCTATGACGTTGTAACACGCCAGTTCAACGGTCAGCTCTCTTCGGAAGATGCTGTCAAGGAACTAGTGTCGGCTGTTGAGGCTGCGAAGTAATGTTAAAAATAGCGTCCGGGTCTTTCCCGGACGCTATTTGCATTTGGCGCCCGAATGTGGATGCGCATTTTAAAGTGCTGGCAACTGCGGCCAGAAATCAAAACACAATTGCCTCATGAGGGTCTGCATGTTTCCATCGGAAATTGCAGGGAATTAAACTTATTAAGTGCATTCGGTCGCATTTCTTGCAGACGCGCCAGAATGCCGGTCAAACAGATGTCTGGAGCTTAGCCTGATAATTGGCGTAAGGCCGGGCGGCGTAAACAAGGTGACGCAAATATGCAGCGTAACAGCCGAATACAGGAACTGGTGCCAAAGCTGGTTCTAGCGCCGAGCTTTTTGATAGTGCTCGTGTTTGTCTACGGTTTCATCATTTACACTGGCGTTCTCTCGCTAACCAATAGCCGAATGCTGCCGTCCTACGGCTTCGTCGGGCTCGCGAACTACACCAAACTATGGGCTTTACCCCACTGGTGGCGGGCAATCACCAATCTGGCAATTTTTGCGTCGCTCTACATCATTATCTGTTCGGTTATCGGGCTATTTCTCGCGATTCTTCTTGATCAGAAGATTCGCGGTGAGGGCGTTCTGCGCCCGATCTATCTCTATCCGATGGCGCTGTCTTTCATCGTGACCGGAACAGCATGGAAGTGGTTTCTCGATCCTGGTATCGGCTTGGAAAACACAATGCATCTGTGGGGTTGGGAGAGTTTCTCCTTCAACTGGATAAAGAGCAATACCATGGCGATATACTGTCTGGTGATTGCTGCCGTATGGCAATCATCCGGATTTGTGATGGCGATGTTTCTTGCGGGGCTGCGTGGTGTCGACAACGAGATTATCAAAGCGGCACAGATCGATGGAGCTTCGACAGGAACGATCTATCGTCGCATCATCATCCCGCTAATGCGACCGGTATTCCTGTCTGCTTTCGTGGTTCTCGCTCATTTGGCAATCAAGGCATACGATCTTGTTATCGCACTGACCGGCGGGGGGCCGGGGCAGGCAACCGAACTGCCAGCAACTTTCATGTACTCCTACACGTTCACACGGAACCAGATGGGTATTGGCGCGTCGTCAGCGATTGTCATGCTGGCGATGATCTTCTCGATCATCATTCCTTATCTTTACTCTGAAATTCGCGGAGGGTCGCGGTCATGAGCGCCCAGTCGCAAGACAATGCTATCAATAGCGGAAAACTGACGCGTGTGCTGATCTACACGGCGCTGTTGCTCTTTGCTTTCTACTATTTGTTGCCGCTTTATGTGATGCTGGTTAACTCGTTCAAACCCTTGGATGAAATCCGTCAGGGCGGTATGTTGAACTTGCCACAACAATGGACAGTCGAGCCATGGCTATCCGCGTGGTCGACGGCACAGATCGGAGTGCAGCCTACCGGGCTGAAGCCGTTCTTTATCAATTCGATCCTGATGGTCGTTCCAGCCGTTGCTATCTCGACCATCGTCGGCGCATTGAACGGCTATGTATTGACCAAATGGCAATTCCGCGGATCGAATATCTTTTTCGGCTTGCTGCTGTTGTCGTGTTTTATTCCGTTCCAGATCGTGCTCATTCCGATGGCGCGTGTTCTTGGTTTTTTGGGCATTGCCGGTACGATTTGGGGGCTGATCCTCGTACATGTGGTCTATGGCATCGGTTTCACGACGCTCTATTTCCGCAACTATTATGAGGCTTTTCCGACAGAACTGGTGCGGGCGGCCCAGATAGACGGGGCGAGCTTCTTCCAGATATTCTCGCGCATTTTGCTGCCGTCTTCAGGACCGATCATCGTTGTGTCCGTGATTTGGCAGTTCACCAATATCTGGAACGACTTCCTGTTCGGTGCTTCGTTCTCCGGCGCGCATTCGACGCCTATGACCGTAGCGCTCAATAACCTCGTTTCGTCTTCCACTGGCGTCAAGGAATACAATGTGCATTTCGCAGGCGCTATTTTGGCGGCTCTGCCGACGCTGATCGTCTACATCGTTTCCGGTCGCTATTTCGTACGTGGCCTAATGTCCGGTGCCGTTAAGGGATAAGTTGCAAATGTCTTTTCTGAAAATATCCGACCTCTATAAATCCTATGGCAACGTTCCGGTTTTGAAGGATATCAATATCGAGATCGATGAGGGTGGTTTTCTCGTCCTCGTTGGCCCGTCTGGCTGCGGCAAGTCGACATTGTTGAACACTATCGCCGGGCTCGAACCAATCACGTCCGGCGATATCGCCATCAATGGAAAGTCTGTTTCCGGGTTGCATCCGTCCCAACGCGATATTGCAATGGTTTTCCAATCCTATGCGCTTTATCCGAATATGACGGTTGCAGGAAATATCGCTTTTGGCATGGAAATTCGTAAAGTTCCCAAGGCAGAGCGTGACAAGTCTATTCAGGAAGTTGCTGATATCCTGCAGATTGGTCATCTGCTGGATCGCAAGCCGAGCCAGCTTTCCGGTGGCCAACGCCAGCGTGTGGCCATGGGGCGCGCTTTGGTGCGCAATCCGCAGGTCTTCCTGTTCGACGAACCACTTTCCAATCTCGATGCCAAATTGCGTGTCGACATGCGCACTGAAATTAAACGGCTGCACAGCCGGATGAAAACCACGATCGTCTACGTAACTCACGATCAGATCGAGGCAATGACCCTGGCAACCAAGATCGCCGTTCTGAAGGATGGAATCTTGCAACAGTTTGGTACACCTGCGGAGATTTATAACAATCCGTCCAACATGTTCGTTGCAGATTTCATGGGATCTCCAGCAATGAACCTGCTGACCGTTGGGGTTGAAAAGAACGGCTCAGGTTACGCCATCAATCTTGGACGAGGTGAGGGCGATGTGCTGAAGTTGCCGTTGAAAAACGCACCGAAGGGTTTGGCGGCCTATGACAACAAGGATGTGGTTTTCGGTATCCGCCCCGAAGCGCTTACCGATCCCGATGGAGCTGATCGCAATGCTGAAGCGATTGTGGAGGGGGATTGCCTGATCGATGTTGTTGAACCGGCGGGATCAGATACGTTTGCGGTCACGCGTTTGGGCGGCAAGCATGTCGTGGCGCGCTTGCGAGCAGATGCCCGCATCGCGGCAGGGCAACCTGCTCGACTCGCTTTCAACTTGGACAAGTCAGTCTTTTTTGATCCGACCAGCGAAGGTCGAATTCTTTGACCATCAAGCGTATAGCGCGGTCTTCTCTAATACGCTGGGTAATTGTACGAAACGAAAAGAGCGCTTCCAAACCAATGGAAGCGCTCTTTTTCATATATGCCTGGAGGGCAAAAAATTTTGTTTAGGGGCACGCTTTAATGCAGGAAATCCAGCCCGAGAAGACCGACTGCAAGCGCAGTGTTGAGTGAAATGATCATCATCCCATAGATGATGGCGGTTCTTGTAATATCGTTCATTTCCTACCTCCTTGAACCGGAGCGGCCCCCCACCCGGTTCGAAGCCTCGTGAAACTGTAACGAAATGTAACAAGCTGTTACGGGAAGCGCAACCCTGTTTTACGCAAATGTGAATGAGTGAAATCTGGCGTGAGAGACTCGGTTCCCTTTTGCTGACGGAGCACCTGTTGGGTCAAAATCGCTTTAAATTACTGATTTTATCGCACATTCACTGCAATGTGACGTCGTTATGGCTAGCAAAAATCAGCTTAGCGCTACATAGAATTGTCGGCTCTTTCATATCCGTTCTTTCGGAATATTACCGTGAATCGCATCATTCCTCTCGTATTAGCTATAGCCCTGTTCATGGAGCAGATGGATTCGAACGTCATCTCGACGTCGCTTCCAGCTATCGCCACTGACATCGGCACAAGCCCTATCGCACTCAAGCTGGCATTGACGGCTTACCTTGTTGCGCTCGCGGTTTTCATTCCTGTCAGCGGTTGGATGGCGGATCGTTTCGGCGCCAAGAATGTCTTCCGGACCGCAATAGCTGTATTTGTGGTTGGTTCTGTTGCTTGTGCCGCCTCGAATTCGTTGGCCGCTTTCGTTGTTGCTCGCTTCTTGCAGGGTATGGGCGGTGCGATGATGACGCCGGTCGGCCGTCTTGTTCTTATCCGTTCAACCCCGCGCAGTGAACTTGTGTCGGCCATGGCATGGCTGACGATTCCAGCAATGGTTGGACCGCTTGTCGGTCCACCGGTTGGTGGCTTCATCACAACTTTCCTGACATGGCATTGGATTTTCCTGATCAATGTACCGATCGGTCTCGTTGGTATCTGGTTTGCAACCCGATTCCTGCCGGACACTGATGAACGCATTGTCAAACGTCTTGATTGGACGGGCTTTTTCCTTTCCGGGATTGCGATGTCAGGTGTTGTCTTCGGACTGTCGGTGGTCAGCCTTCCGGCCTTGCCGCCAGCAGTTGGGTTCACGACCCTTGCAATCGGCATTGTCTGTACGGTTCTGTATCTTCAACATGCGAGGAGGGTCGACGATCCTCTGCTGAACCTGAAACTTTTCGATAATCAGGTATTCCGCTCCGCGGTCATTGGCGGCAGCATCTTTCGGTTCGGGATCGGCGCGATCCCATTTTTGTTGCCATTGATGTTTCAGTTGGGTTTCGGTCTCACACCGTTTCAGTCAGGAATGATGACTTTCGTTTCGGCGATTGGTGCTATCAGCATGAAATTCGGTGCAAAGCGTATCTTTGTCCGTGTGGGGTTTCGACGCGCTCTGATGGCTGGATCCCTGATCTCGGCCTGCTTCATTGCCATCAACGGCCTGTTCACGCCGACCACACCTTACTGGATTGTCATCGGGTTTCTGCTGGTGGGGGGCTTTGCACGCTCTTTGTTTTTCACTGGTGTCAATGCGCTGGCTTTTGCCGAAATCCCCGATGAAAAGACCAGTCAGGCGACGCCTATTACCGCCGTTGCCCAGCAGGTTTCCATTGCTATCGGGGTGGCACTGGCAGGCGGTATTCTTGAAATCAGCACGTCGCTTCGCGGAGCCCATCTTGCGCTGGTGGATTTCCACATCGGCTTCTTTGTCGTTGCTGGTGTTTCGGCTTTGGCTTTTTTCTGGTTTGCACGCCTTGCACCGGATGCAGGCAAGGAGCTTGCTGCACCCACTGTCGTGAAACACCACAGCAAGGCGCATGCATCGGTAGAGGCCACGAACACCTCTGCCGGAAAATAAGCGTTAGCCTTTGAAATCGCGGGCAAGCAGATAGAGCTCGACGGATTCCGCACGGGATGCCGGTGGCTTTACGTGATGCACAGAGCGGAATTTCTGCTTGAGCAGCGCCAGGAGCTCATTTTCGGTGCCGCCCTGGAACGTCTTGGTGAGAAAATGTCCGCCCGGTTTCAGAACCGAGATGGCAAAATCAGCAGCGACTTCGCACAAATGCACGGTGCGCAGATGGTCAGTCCTGCGGTGACCTGTCGTGGGGGCCGCCATGTCGGAAATGACAAGATCGGGCTTGTCGCCGAGAGCATCCATCAATTTCTGCGGCGCTTCATCGTCGAGAAAATCCATTTCCAACAGGATGACACCGGGCAAGGGATCAACGTGAAGATAGTCGATGCCGACGACGTGCGGGGTCTCGTCGGTTGAACCGACGATCTTGGCAGCAATCTGCGACCATCCACCAGGCGCAGCACCGAGATCAATAATCTTCTGACCCTTCTTGAGCAGGTTGTAACGGTCGTTGATTTCAATAAGTTTGTAAGCTGCGCGCGATCGATATCCGTCCTGTCTGGATTTGTGCACATAGGGATCGTTGAGATGGCGCTGCAGCCAGCGGCGCGACGATTCCTTGATCGTACCCGCCTTCTTCTTCACGCGTACCTGCAGATTGCTGGATCCCGCACCGCCGCGACCACCAGTTTTTACTCCACCTTTGTTTCCGCCAGCCTTGCTCATTATCAGTGCCTGTTTTTAGCGCCTGTTGCGCGATTGTGCCGCCATGCGCCATCGCGCGACATCAGTTCGGTCAAAATGCCCTCGCGCAGACCGCGATCGGCAACGAGTAGTTTCTCGCTGGGCCACACTTTGCGTATTGCATCAAGAATAGCACAGCCTGCCAATACCAGATCGGCGCGATCCACGCCAATACACGGGTTCGCTACACGAGCTTCAAAATCCCACGATAGAAGACGATTGGTCATCTGTGTCACGTCGTCGGCGCCCATCCACATACCGTCGACCCGCCGCCGATCGTAACGATCGAGACCGAGATGAATTCCTGCCAGCGTCGTAACTGTTCCGGAAGTACCTAGCAGATGAAAGCGCGGACTGGCGGTCAGACTTCCGAGGCATTGACGTTCGGCAAACTGTGCAAGCAGATCGGTCACATGGGAAACCATGGAATCGAAGTTTTCCTGCGTAACATTGCGTCCGCCGAACCGCTCCGCCAGTGTCACAACGCCGACAGGGAGGGATGTCCATGCCATGATATGCTCAGCCAGACGTGGAGACCGGCGGCGGGAAACATCGATTAATGCAATTTCGGAAGAGCCGCCACCGATATCGAACAGCACGACAGCGTCCGTCTCGCGGGTAACCAGCGTACCGCAGCCAGAGACGGCCAGCCGGGCTTCGGTTTGCCGGTCCACAATCTCCAGTTCAAGCCCGGTTTCCGCATAAACACGCGCGAGAAACGCCTCGCCATTCGATGCCGAACGGCAAGCCTCCGTCGCAATCAACCTCGACCGTCTGATCTTTTTGCCTGCCAGCTTGTCACGACAGATCTTCAGCGCTTCGACGGCGCGGTCCATTGCATTGTCGCTGAGTTGGCCCGTTGCACTCAAGCCTTCTCCCAGCCGAACGATGCGAGAAAACGCATCCACAACGCGGAATTGACCCGGTCTGGTCGGTGATGCAACTAGCAGACGACAATTATTTGTGCCGAGATCCAAAGCTGCGTAAAGCGGAGCATCGCCCTTTTCATGGCGCGAACCGTTGACGACACGGGATGCCTGCCCATTGCCACCTTTCCGCTTGTTCTGAATCGAAGCGTGCGGGTTATCCACACGGGCGGCATTATGCGGCGCCTTGACGGCTACTTCTGTTGTCGGAGATGTCTGTCCATCCTGCTGCCGCGACTGCTTCTTCATACGAGCACGGCGACGGCGATTCGAGATCTTACTGGATGATCGCTGTTGGTTGTTTTCTGCTTCCGTTGTGGCTGGCTTTTGCGCAGAAGCTTCCACACCGGACACAGACTTGCCACGTCGACGACGACGTGCACGCTTGCGCTGGCTCTGCGAGCCCGTGCCTTCGGTTTCGTCCTGCGGTTTTGAGCGTCCTGAATCGGATGCACTACGAGCATTGCCGATATCTGAAACGGCATTTTTACGCGGTCTGCGTTTGCCGTTATCGGTCGGATTCCGGGCTTGTGAATGACCCGATTGTCCGCCGGACGCCCCTTGATGCACCATTTCGGCGGTGCGCTCGTCGGGGTTCTTCAAGGTTCTTGTCCTTATGGCGCCGCGCGAACCGGTGAGGACGCAAGCAAGGCGCTTCAATTTCTACGTTGTGCATAATGTAACAGTGGTTTTCTGTTTTACCAAGGGGCAGGCTGCCGGGAGCTGCGGGAAAATTTTGAAAACACGTATGAAATTTGAGCTAACGGCGCACCAGAGGGCTTTCGCTGTTGGCGAAAGCCCTCTGGTATGGATTATTTCTCCAGCCTAGATGTCGTAAGTATGTGCGGCGTTGATGGTTGCCACAAACTGCCTGGTACGATCCCGTTTCGGGCGCGTAAAGACGTCATGTGCAGAGCCTGTTTCAACGATATTGCCTGACTCGAGAAACACGACGTTCTTCGCAATCTTGGAAGCGAGCCGCAGATCATGCGTTGCAATCACCATGGTGGTGCCTTCCTTGGCGAGTTTGCTCAGAACATCAACAACTTCAGAAGCGAGCTCGGGATCAAGTGCCGAGGTGGGTTCGTCGCATAATAGCACACGAGGTGAAGGGGCCAACGCTCGCGCAATGGCGATGCGCTGTTGCTGTCCGCCGGAAAGCGTTGAAGGCCAGGCATCCGCCTTGTGCACCATGCCCACCTTTGTAAGCAGTTCCATCGCACGCTCTTTTGCCTTGTCCTTATTCCATTTCAGGACTGTAACAAGACCTTCCATCACATTCTGGATGGCGGTCTGGTGCGGAAAGAGCTGGAAGTTCTGAAACACCATGCCTGTTTGGCGGCGGATAGACTGGATCGCCTGCCAGCTTGGCTTGCGATCCGGCTCGAAGCTGAGGCTCTGACCGCCTAGAACGAGAGTGCCCGACGTTGGAATCTCAAGCAAGTTTATGCAACGCAGCAAGGTACTCTTGCCGCCACCGGACGGGCCGACGAGTGCCGTTACCGTACCCTCTGCAATCGCAACGTTGATATCGTTGAGAATAACCGCATCATCAAAACGCTTTACGATATGCTGTAGCTCGATCATGCGTTTGTCTCCAGCGTGCCGCCATAACGTCCGAAGCGCCTTTCAAGTCGCACTTGTAGCGCCGAGAGAACGGAGCTCATCACCAGATAAATCAAGGCTGCTTCGATATAGAGGATAAGAGGCTCATAAGTGGTCGCGACGATGCGCTGTGCGGATTGGAAAAGCTCCGGCACTGTGATGGCAGCGGCGAGCGAAGTGTCTTTCACCAGAGAAATGAAGGAATTGGAAAGTGGCGGCACTGCTGTACGGGTCGCTTGCGGCAGAATCGTACGGGCGAGAGCCTGACGCCAGCTCATGCCGATCGAATATGCTGCTTCCCATTGACCTTTGGGAACGGCGGAGATGACGGCACGGATGATCTCAGAACTATAAGCACCGACACTGAGTGTGAAACCAATCACCGCTGCGGGAAATGCATCGAGATAGATGCCTGCGCTTGGCAGACCGTAAAAGATGACGAACAACTGCACGAGCAGTGGTGTGCCACGGAATATCCAGACATAGAAACGTGCAATAGATGAAACCCAGAGCGGGGCAAACAATCGCACGAGTGCAGTCAGGAGTCCCAATGTGAGGCCGAAAGCAAAGGACAAAAGGGTGAGTGGAATGGTGAAGATCAATCCAGCCCACAAAAGAGTGGGCAGGGATTCCGCCATCAGTTGAAGCCAATCGGGCACTTTTTCGGCTCCTCAACAATGCATAAAGTCAGACTGAAATGAACTTGCGCTGATGAACCTGCGCAATGTTATCTTATACGGTCTGGCACTCATGTCTTGGGAATAGTTTTTCACGATCACAATAAAGCAAAGCCGGAATTAGCTTCCGGCTTTGCTGCATGAGCCTAGAAGGACGCCTACTTGGAAACGTCCTGACCGAAATATTTCTGCGCGATTTTGTCGTAGGTGCCGTCAGCCTTGATGTCGTCCAGCGCCTTGTTGATTGCGGCGACGAGATCGTCGTCGCCCTTGCGAACGATGATGCCTGAAGCGTCAGCATTTTCCTTCTCGGCGGCGATCTTGACCGGAGCTTTCGGCTGATGCTTTTTGAAATCGAGGAAGGACAGGCTGTCATTGAGCGTCGCATCGGCGCGACCTGTCAGAACGAGCTGGATCGACTGGTCGAAACCGTCGGTGGCCACGAGTTCGGCACCGGCTTCCTTGGCGAGCTTGCCGTAATTGCTGGTAAGCGACTGTGCCGACTTCTTACCCTTGAGATCCGCGAACCCCTTGATCGTGTCGTTCTTGTCGTTGACGATCAGCACGACCTTTGAAACGATATATGGGTTGGAGAAGTTGAATTTCTTCTTGCGCTCTTCGGTGATGCCCACCTGATTGATAACGGCATCGTAACGATTGACATCGAGACCGGCGATCAGGCCGTCCCACTTGCCTTCGACGAATTCCGGCTTGACGCCGAGCTTGGCAGCCACGGCTTCACCGATTTCCACGTCGAAGCCGACGAGCTTGTTGTCCTTGTCGTGATAGGTGAAAGGCGCATAGGTGCCTTCGGTGCCAATCTTCAGAACGCCCGCCGACTTGATGGCGTCGAGATTTTCTCCGGCCATTGCGCTGGTGAAGAGAGCTGCCTGAATGATGCCTGCAGTAGCGATGATCTGAGCGAATTTCATTTTCGGTATCCGTGAACTGGTTGATGTTCTATTGATCGCAGAAATTTAATTCTAAAGATGCGTCAAAAACGATCATTAAGGCACAATAATTAGGATTACCTCCTAATTATTTCACGAATTTGAGTGAATAATTCTAACATTTTTCAGCGTGGATCGGAAGGGTGGAAAAAGCAGTCGCTGGTCGCCAAGAGCCAACTTTACCTGATTTATCGGGTCGAACGCAAAGCGCGGCCTGAGCATTGGCTGGCGACGCTTCGCTTTTTGATCGTCAGGCCGACTACTCAGGCTTGCCGAAACCACCGCCAGTCGGCGTGATGACGGTGAAGGCTTCGCCTGCTTCCAGAACAGTCTGGTCGCAATTGCCGAGCACATCGACGGAGCCGTCCTTGCGGCGCACTTCGTTGCGACCGGTCTGACCGGCTTCGCCGCCGTCCAGACCGAAAGGCGCCACGCGGCGATGACCCGAGAGAATGGCGAATTCCAGCGTCTTGAGTGCGCGGATCGTGCGCTTGGTGCCATCGCCCGCATGCCATTTGCCCTTTCCGCCGGAACCTTCACGAACATGGAAGTCTTCCAGCAAGACGGGGAACCGGGTTTCCAGAATTTCCGGGTCAGTCAGGCGCGAGTTGGTCATGTGGGTGTGTACGGCATCGGCACCGTTGAAACCGGGACCGGCGGGTGCGCCGGAACAGATGGTTTCGTAATACTGATATTCGTCGTTGCCGAAGGTCAGATTGTTCATCGTGCCTTGTGCCGCGGCCATCGCCTTGGTCGCCCCGAACAGGCAGTTGGTGACAGCCTGACTGACCTCGACATTGCCTGCCACGACTGCCGCCGGATAGCGCGGCGAAAGCATGGAGCCATCCGGGACAACGATTTTGATCGGTCGCAGGCAGCCCGCATTCATAGGAATATCGCCCTCGACCAGCACGCGGAAGACATAGAGCACAGCCGCTCGGGTGACGGGTTCCGGCGCGTTGAAGTTGTCGGAACGCTGTTCCGATGTGCCTGTGAAATCGACGGTCGCTTCACGCTTTTCCTTGTCGATGGTGACGCGCACCTCGATCTGGCAGCCCTGGTCCATCTCATAGGTGAAATGCCCGTCGGGCAGCTTGTCGAGCACGCGACGTACGCTTTCGGCGGCATTGTCCTGAACATGGCCCATATAGGCTTTCACGACATCCTCGCCAAAAAGACTGATCATCTTTCTCAGTTCCGCCCCCCCCTTTTCGTTGGCGGCGATCTGCGCTTTCAGGTCATTGACGTTCTGCGTCAGGTTGCGGACGGGATAGGTGGCTCCGGTCAGAAGAGCGGCGAGCGCCTCCTCGCGGAATGTGCCGCAATCCACCAGCTTGAAATTGTCAATATAGACGCCTTCCTGCTCGATATTGACTGCAAGCGGTGACATGGAGCCCGGCGCAATGCCGCCAATATCCGCGTGGTGACCACGGCTTGCGACCCAGAAGCGGATTTCACGATTCTCGTCATCGAAAACCGGCGTGCAGACGGTGAGGTCGGGCAGATGGGTGCCGCCATTATAAGGCGCGTTGATGAGGAACACATCGCCCGGCTTGATGTCGCTATTCTCGCGGATGGCGGTGGCGACCGATGCGTCCATGGAACCCAGATGCACCGGCATATGCGGCGCATTGGCGACGAGATTGCCGGCAGCGTCGAAAACCGCGCAGGAAAAGTCGAGACGCTCCTTGATATTCACCGAATAGGCGGTGTTTTGAAGAGTCACACCCATCTGCTCGGCAATGGACATGAAGAGATTGTTGAAAATCTCCAGCATGACCGGATCGGCTTCGGTGCCGATGGCGGTACGTGCGGGCAGCGCCTTGATGCGCGTCAGCACCACATGGTCATGCGCGGTCAGGCGGGCCTGCCAGCCATCTTCGATGACGATGGTCTGGTTTTTCTCAATGATGATCGCTGGGCCGGTAACAGTCTGGCCGCGCTGCATCTGTTCGCGCAAGACGACGCCCGCATCGTGCAACTCGCCTTGCGAGAAGAAGCGTGTCCGCTTGGCCGTTGCAGCTTCCAGATCGCTATCGAGCGATTGGGCGCTTTCGGTTTCGCCTGCGCCACCGCCCACGGCTTCAACTTCCACGGCATCGATAACCAGAGCCTTGTTTTCCGCAATGAAGCCGAAACGGCGCTTATGGGCCGCCTCGAACTTGGCGCGAAGACGGCCGGCATTGTCTTCTGCTGGGAAGGTGGCTTCAACCGAGAGCACCGTGTCGGTGCCCGCATAGCGGATATGCGCGCGCAGATGACGCTGCACGGCTGCGGCTTCTATACCTTGAGCCAGAAGTTCAGCAACGCATTCCTGCGCCAGTTCCTCTCCCAGTTCCTTCAGTGCTTTCGGCGCTGCCTGATCGAGCGCGACGCCGAGTGCCTTTTGACGGGTGGCGCGGATATCGGCCAGACCCATGCCATAGGCGGAAAGCAGGCCGGACATCGGATGGAGAAGAATATTCTTCATGCCAAGCGCATCGGCCACGAGGCAGGCGTGTTGGCCGCCCGCGCCGCCGAAACAGTTGAGCGCATAGCGCGTCACATCATAGCCGCGCTGGACAGAAATTTTCTTGATGGCCTCGACCATATTGGCGACAGCAATGCGGATGAAACCGTCAGCAACTGCTTCCGGAGAGCGACCGTCACCAATGTCGGCTGCGAGCGCGGTGAAGAGTTCACGCACCCGTTCCACATCAAGCGGCTGGTTCTGTTCGGGACCGAAAATCGCTGGGAAAAATTCCGGCAAAAGCTTACCGAGCATGACATTGGCGTCGGTAACAGCAAGGGGGCCGCCATTGCGATAGCAGGCCGGGCCGGGATTTGCGCCTGCCGAATCCGGGCCGACGCGGAAGCGCCCGGCATCGTAATGCAGGATGGAGCCGCCGCCTGCTGCAACCGTGTGGATCAGCATCATTGGTGCGCGTACGCGAACGCCGGCCACTTCCGTTTCGAAGGCACGTTCATATTCACCATCGAAATGCGCAACGTCCGTAGAGGTGCCGCCCATGTCGAAGCCGATGACTTTCGGGAAGCCAGCCGTTTCGCCGGTACGGGCGAGGCCGACGACACCGCCTGCCGGGCCGGACAAGATCGCATCCTTGCCCTGAAACAGATCGGCTGCCGTGAGACCGCCGGATGACATCATGAACATGACGCGCGCGCCGGTACGCTCGACATCCAGCTCATTGGATACCTGCGCAACATAACGGCGAAGAACGGGTGACAGATAGGCATCAACGACGGTAGTGTCGCCACGACCGACCAACTTGATTAGCGGTGAAACCTCGTGGCTGACGGAGACCTGTTCGAAGTCGAGACTGTGCGCAATACGAGCAATTTCAGCCTCATGCGCCGGGAACTTATAAGCATGCATGAGGGCGATAGCGACGGACTTGTAGCCCTGCTCCTTCAATGCAAGCAGTGCTGCTTCGGCCTCGGAGGGATCGAGCGCTGTTTCAACCGTGCCGTCTGCCTGAACGCGTTCGTTCAGCTCCGCGACCTTTTCATAAAGCGCTTCCGGCTTGATGATTTCGGTCGCAAAGATGTTCTTGCGTTCCTGATAGCCGATGCGCAGCGCATCGCGAAAGCCCCTGGTGGTGACAAGGGCCAGTCGCTCACCCTTGCGCTCGAGAAGCGCATTGGTCGCGACCGTCGTTCCCATGCGAACTTCGCCGATGATTCCGGCGGGAACCGCTTCGCCGGTCTTGAGGCCAAGATGCAGGCGAATGCCGTGAACGGCGGCATCCTTATATGCAGACGGGTTTTCGGAGAGAACCTTGCGTGCATGGAGCTGGCCCTGCGGGTCGCGTCCGATTACGTCTGTAAACGTACCGCCGCGGTCGATCCAGAAGTCCCATACTCCGCGTCCCGTTCCGCTCATTGCCGGCTCCCTCACACAAAATTCCAGATGCATTGAGTTGTGTATTCTGAAAACACTTCTGAAATTGATAGTCACATTTTATTGACAAAATGTCGATAAGATGGTGACATAAAATTCACATAAAAACGGGAGCGTCGAAATGGGTAAAGATAAGGCTTTTGAGGAAGAGCCTGAGACCGGAGACGAAATGCAGGAGGCTGGCTTTGACGAAGTCACGCTGCCTAAACATCTGCGCCCGGTTACCTCTATAGGCCCCATTGTCTCGTCCGCGCACCTAGCGGAAGGCGGCTCGCCAGGCATGTCTGAGGTTGAATATGGCCTCATTCTCGCATCGCACGCGTTTTCGCGCTGGATGGTTCGCTGCATGGCAGCGGCGGGATTGCCGGGGCTTTCTCCCATTGAAGTGCTGATTCTCCATTCGATCCGTCATCGTGATCGCGAGAAGAAACTTGCCGATATCTGCCTCGTTCTCGACATTGAAGACACGCATATTGCCACCTATGCCATCCGCAAGCTTGAAAATGCCGGCTTGCTGACGACCGGTAAGGCGGCAAAGGAAAAGACGGTGAAGATCACCGCCAAGGGCGCCGATGCCTGCGCGCGCTATGCGCAGATTCGCGAGCGTCTTCTGGTGGATTCCACCGCCAATGCGCGCCCGTCGGAAGAAACGCTTTCCGAAGTGGCAGCCCTTTTGCGCTTCATGTCCGGCGCATTCAATCAGGCCACGCGGTCTGCCATCACACTTTAAGAGGGTTGAAAGTTTGAGCGGAACCGAGTTGAGCGAACCAGTTTCAAAACCTCTGCTGACCGTCGATGGCCTCAGTGTCGAATTTGGCGCGAGCCGCGTCGTTGACGATCTGAGTTTCTCGGTCCGTCCCGGTCGCACGCTTGCGGTGGTGGGAGAATCCGGTTCGGGCAAGTCCATTACGTCGCTCTCCATCATGCGGCTTGCCGATATGAGCGGCGCAAAATTCCCGTCTGGCCGCATTCTGTTCGGCGAACGCGATCTGCTCAAGGCCGATCAAAAGACGATGCGGGGCATTCGTGGCAAGGAGATCGCCATGATCTTCCAGGAACCGATGACGTCGCTCAATCCGGTATTCACCATCGGCAACCAGCTATCCGAAGTGTTGATGCTGCATGAGGGCATGACCCAGCAGGCGGCGCTCGCCGAGGGGAAGCGACTTCTCGAAATGGTGCGGCTGCCGGATGCGGAAGGGCTGCTGAAGCGCTATCCGCATCAGCTTTCCGGCGGCATGCGCCAGCGCGTCATGATCGCCATGGCGCTTGCCTGCCGCCCGAAACTACTGATCGCCGATGAGCCCACAACTGCGCTCGATGTGACCATTCAGGCTCAGATACTGCACATTATCAGAGATTTGCAACAAGAGCTTGAAATGGCAGTAATTTTCATCACGCACGATATGGGCGTGGTGGCGGAAATGGCCGACGATGTCGTTGTCATGTGGAAGGGCAAAAAGGTCGAGGAAGGCCCGGTCGGGCAGATTTTCTCGAAGCCGGAACATGCCTATACCAAGACGCTGCTGTCGGCAGTGCCGAAGCTTGGCAGCATGACGGGCGAAGCTTTTCCCAAGCGGATGCCGGTCATGACAATGCGTGATGGTGTGCCTGTTCTGACCGGCGAGGAACGCATTCAGGATACGGCACGCTATGGTGACAAGCCGTTGCTTTCGGTGGACGATCTCTATGTGCGCTTTCCAATCAAGAAAAACCTGTTCGGCAAGGTCACGCATGTTTGCAATGCGGTGTCGAAGGTCGCCTTTGATATTTATCCCGGCGAGACGCTGGCACTGGTTGGTGAATCTGGTTCGGGCAAATCGACCATAGGGCGCACCATCCAGCAATTGCAGACACCGCTCTCCGGCGATATTCGTTTCAACGGCAAGGCCTATTCGGCCATGACCGCTGCCGAACGCTACGCCATGCGCCGTGAAGTGCAGTATATTTTTCAGGATCCGTTCGCATCGCTCGATCCGCGCAAGACAGTCGGCTTTTCCATTGCAGAACCCATTCGCACGCATGGCCTTCTCGACAATTACAAGGCAATCAATGCACGTGTGGCGGAGTTGCTGGAGCGGGTGGGTCTGGGCCCTGAACACGCCAAGCGTTATCCGCACGAATTTTCCGGCGGCCAGCGCCAGCGCGTATGCATTGCGCGAGCGCTTGCCTCCAAGCCGAAGCTCATCATCGCCGATGAAGCCCTGTCGGCGCTTGATGTTTCCATTCAGGCGCAGGTCATCAACCTGTTCATGGACCTGCAGAAAGAGCAGGATCTGGCTTATCTCTTCATCAGCCATGACATGGCGGTGGTTGAGAAGATGAGCCATCGCGTCGCAGTTCTTTATCTCGGCCAGATCATGGAACTCGGCTCGCGGCAGCAGGTTTTCGAAACACCGTCGCATGACTATACGAAGCGACTTCTCTCGGCAGTGCCGATCGCCGATCCGTCGGCGCGCACCAACCGGCCTGCGCTGGAAGGCGAAATTCCAAGTACGACGCGCCGGATCGATGACAAGCCGCTGATCTATCGCCATCGCGAGGTCGCAGCCGGGCATTTTGTGGCCGAAACCGCCTGACACATAAAGTTCAACAAAAACCCAAAGGGGAAAAACAATGATAAGGAAAACACTTAAAGCCGTTCTCATGGCTTCCGCTCTCTCAGCGGCAGTGTTTGCATCTGCTCCGGCCTTTGCTGCGGGAAAGCTGACCGTTTCGTCGCCGCAGGATCCGGGTAGCTGGGATCCGATCGACACTTTCCTCGTCAACTGGGCTTCTGTCGCCACTAATATTTTCGACGGTCTCGTCTATCGCGGACCGGACCTCAAGATCGTTCCGGCACTGGCAACCTCGTGGGACGAACTGGATGACGGCAAGCGCATTCGCTTCCATCTGCGCGAGAACGTCAAGTTCCACGACGGCGAGCCGTTCAATGCGGAGGCCGTCAAGTTCACTTTTGATCGCCTGCTCGGTGACGAGGGCGCGAAAGGCCCACAGCGTTCGAACTATATTGCTATCGAGAAGGTGGAAGTCATCGATGACAAGACCGTCGATTTCCATCTGAAGGCACCGGACCCGGTTCTGATCACCAAGCTGGCCGGTTATGGCGGCATGATCGTTCCGCCGAAGTATATTCAGGAAAAGGGCGACGATTATTTCAACACCCATCCGGTCGGTACCGGACCGTTCAAATTCGTTTCCTATGAGCCGAAGGTCAACATCAAGCTTGAGGCTTTTGCCGATCATTGGGGCGGCGCGCCGAAGCTTTCCGAACTCGAATATCGCTTCATCACCGAGCCTTCGACCGCTGTTGCCGAGCTTCAAGCCGGTCGCGTCGATCTGGTCATTCCGCCGACCATTCCGATTGGCATGATCCCGACCATTCAGAGCGATCCAAAGCTGGAACTCGTCACAACGGCTGGCCCGACGGTCTATGCCCTGCGCTTCAACACGGCTGACGGCATCACCAAGGACGAGCGCGTGCGCAAGGCACTGATTATGGCTGTGGATCGCGATGCGATCATCCAGTCCATTCTGGCAGGTCAGGCAGAACCGATTGCAAGTTTCCAGGGTTCGCTGTCCTTCGGCTTCGACCCGAACATGAAGCCGCTGCCTTACGATCCGGAAGGCGCAAAGAAGCTGCTCGAAGAAGCGGGCGTTCAGCCCGGCGCAAACGTGCAGATCGACGTGCGCGGTCAGGATGCAAGCTTCAATGAAGTGGCGCAGGCTATCGCAAGCTTCCTGCAAATGGTCGGCGTCAATGCAACCATCAAGCCTTACGACACCAATGTCCTGCTGAACGATATCATCCCGCAGGGCAAGACCGGCGCGATGTTCCAGCAGGCCTGGGGCGGTTGGACCTTCGACTACGATAACACCGCCTATTCCATGTATCATTTCGGAGAAAAGTGGAACCCGTACGACAAGGACGAAAAGCTCGACAAGATGCTGGAAGCGCAGCGCTCGGTTATTGATCGCGGCGAACGTGAAAAGCTCCTGCAGGAAATTGCGCATTACGCAGCCGACCGCGCACTGGAAATGCCGCTCTACAATCTCAAGGCAATCTTCGGCGTCAACAAGCGCGTGAAGAACTTTGTGCCGGTTCCCGACAGCCGTCTGCGTTTGACGGACGTCACTGTCGAGTAGGCAAGAATGACAATACGGCAAGCCGGATATGACCGGCTTGCCGCAGCATTTCGGAGGCGCACTGGTGGCCGGATTTCTGATCAAACGAATTTTGCAGGCGTTGTTCGTGCTTGTCGCGATGACGCTGCTTGTCGCTTTCGCGGTCCGCCTGACAGGCGATCCGGCATTGATGCTGACGCAAGGCGCGGGCAGCATCACCGAAGCCGATCTCGCGCGCATCCGCGAAGGTCTCGGTCTCAACCAGCCGTTCTTCGTTCAATACTGGCAGTTCCTCAAAGGACTGTTCACCATGGATTTGGGGCGTAGTTTCCTCGGTGGCACGCCGGTTTCAACGCTCGTCGCTGGCGCTCTGCCTGCCACGCTGATGCTGGCCTTTGCCTCGCTGTTCGTTTCCATCGTGATTTCCGTTCCACTTGGTATCAAGGCTGCCGTGTCGCGTGGAAAATGGGCTGATCAGCTCATCCGCATCTGCTCGCTGGTGGGCCTGTCCTTCCCGAACTTCTGGCTGGCGACCATGCTGGTGCTGCTGTTTGGCATTACGCTGCAATGGCTGCCGCCAAGCGGCATGAGCGGTATTGCAAGCTTCATCATGCCAGCGCTTACCATGGGCATCATTCTGACCGCGACCAATGTCCGCCTTGTGCGCACGGCGATGCTGGAGACGCTGCAATCGCAATATATCATGGTGGCGCGCGCTAAGGGGCTGAACGAGAACAAGGTTCTCTACAAGCATGCGCTACGCAATTGCGCCATCCCGCTGATCACCTATCTCGGCCTTCAGTTTGGCGGTCTGCTCGGCGGTATCGTCGTGGTGGAACGCGTGTTCAATTGGCCGGGCATGGGCACTCTTGCCTTCGACGCTGTGGCCGGGCGCGATTACCCTGTCTTGCAGGCCACCATCGCGATCCTTTCCATGCTGATCATCGGCGTCAATCTTCTCGTGGACATTGCCTATGGCCTTGTCGATCCGCGTATCCGCACGGAGTAGGACCCATGGCAACCAAGACCTCTTCCGTTCTATTTTCGCGCTTCGCGAGCCTCGAATTCGTTGTCGGTGTCGTCCTGACCGGCTGCATCTGTTTGGCTGTGATTTTCTCCGGATATCTTTTTCCGGGTGGCGCCAACAAGATTGATCTTTTGGCGCGCCTGACGCCGCCATTTGTCAATCAGGCCCATATTTTCGGCACCGATCCACTGGGCCGTGACGTGCTGGCGCGTGTCGTGACCGGTGGCAAGATTTCGCTGTTTGTCGGGTTCGTTTCGGTGATCGGTTCTGTCATCATCGGAACAATAATGGGTCTCGTCGCCGGTTATTATCGCGGATTCTGGGACATGGCGCTGATGCGCTTTGTCGATGTTCAGCTGGCCATGCCGTTCATTCTGCTCGCTATCACCGTCATGGCTATTCTGGGCGGCGGACTGTTCAACACCATCATTTTGCTGATCGTCTCGCAATGTGTGCAGTATGCGCGACTGGTGCGCGGCTCGGTGCTATCGTTGCGCGAGCGCGAGTTCATCCTGTCGGCCCGTGCTATCGGCGTGAAGGACTGGCGCATCATCTTCCAGCACCTGCTGCCAAACCTGCTTGGTCCGGTCATCGTGCTGATGACGCTCAACGTCGCCAACAATATCCTGCTGGAATCGAGTCTGACATTCCTCGGCCTCGGTGTCGATCCGACCATTCCAAGCTGGGGCGGCATGCTGGCCGACGGGCGCACCTATCTCCAGACCGCATGGTGGGTGAGCATATTCCCGGGCCTCGCCATTCTCTTCACTGTGCTTGGCCTCAATCTCCTTGGCGACTGGCTGCGTGACAGCCTCGACCCAACCGGCAGGACTTCCCGATGAGCGTGCTTTTTGAGAAAACCTATCAGCGCACCGTTCATGCGCTTGTCGAGCACTTTCTGAAACCGGAAATGCGCGGCGCAAAGGTGGAAGCCTGGCTGTTCGATGACCAGCCGAGCCGCTTTGCTGCGGAAACGAAGCTGCGCGAGGCAGGCGTCGAGGCGCGGCTGCGCTCGGCTTACAAACCGCTCCTACATTTCTTTCTGGAAGAAGTCGATGGCTCGACGGTGAAGTCGGCTGCGATCCGATATCCTCGTCATGATGCCTGTGTGCAGAACCGCTTCCTGCTCGAGACCTATCCTTTATCCGCGCTGCTGTCGGAGGTTGAGGTGCTTTTTACAGCCTCGGGCCAAGACGATTTTCATTATGAAGTCGATCTGGTCTTTGTGGATGGCCATAGCGAAAACCATCGGGTTTTTGCACCAAACCGTGTGCATGTGGATTTCATCGGCGAAACGCTGGTATCACCAACCGGCTGGCTGACTGTCACGCAAAACGGCAAGACCGAAAGCGCCCGCTGTGAGACATCCTATGAAAAGCTATTTCATGACGCGGTCTCGACCATCGCGGCCCGTGACTGGAAGCGTGGCGAACCCTATTTCGATGAGCTGAATATCGCAGTCAGTCTGCCGATCACCGACCGCCGCCTGCGTTACGATGAGGAAACGCTGAGCCTCACCGAAGCCATGCATGAAGATATCTATTTCTCGCTGCTTGAAGTTTTCCAGAAAAAATCCGGTCGCCCGGTTGGCGACCGCGGCTTGCAGCCGGGGCAGATCGTGCCGGAAGTTCGTTTTCGCGATGCCGAACTATCCGTAAAGGTGGAAACGCGACCGCTTTCCACCAGCGATGCGCTAACGGCAGAACAAGTTCTGGAGACAGCGCAGGCGCCGCTTTCCGCCGACCAGATCCGCCGTGAAATTGCCCAGCTAGGCGGTGAGCCATTCGAGGCGCAAACCCGTTCTGGCAGAACGGTACGCGCGACTTATCGCAAGGGCAGCGATGCCGCGATGATGATTAGCGCCGGTCAGCATGCCAATGAAACGACGGGTGTTGTCGGGGCGTTGCGCGCCGCCAACCGGCTTGCGGCGCGAGAAGGTGCGCATTTCACGATCTCTCCGCAGGAAAACCCGGACGGATACGAGATACACAAGCGGCTTTGTGCGCTTCAGCCGCATCACATGCATCATGCTGCCCGCTATACTGCGCTCGGTGACGATCTCGAGTATCGCAGCGGCGAGGGGCTTTACGAAAAGGCCATTCGCATCGAGGCGGAAGAGCGGACCGACGCGAAACTGCACGTCAACCTGCACGGTTACCCGTCGCACGAATGGACGCGTCCGCTATCCGGTTATGTGCCGCGTTCCTTTGCCATGTGGACGCTGCCGAAGGGCTTTTTTCTGATCATCCGCCACCATGCCTCCTGGGAGAAGGAAGCAGAAGAACTGATCGACCGCGTAACGAAACATCTGGCCGCCATTGACGGGCTAGTTGCCTATAACAACGCGCAAATCAGGCTTTTCGAGCAACATGCAGGCGAAACGGGCTTTCGCATCATCAACGGGTTTCCGTGCCTTGTCGGTGTCGATGATCGTCATACGGTGCCATTGACGCTCATCACCGAATATCCGGATGAGACGATCTATGGCGATGCTTTCGTCAAGGGACATACCGCACAAATGGAAACCGTTCTGGCATCATATGATGCTTTGCAGGCACTGTTTCCCGCAAATGCCGTCGCTTAAAGGTAATAAACACCAATACGTTTGCCGCCGATGATTTCGACGGCAATCTCCATTTCGTAAATGTCGCCGAGGATTTCCGGATGGATGAGCTCAGCCGGACTTCCCTGCTGGACGACCCTGCCGTGGCGCATGGCAACGATATGGTCGGAATAGCACGACGCGAAATTGATGTCGTGCAGAACCAGAACGACAGTTTTTCCAAGTTCGTCTGCAGCTCGCCGCAACAGCTTCATCATTGAGGCGGAATGCTTCATGTCGAGATTGTTGAGCGGTTCGTCCAGCAGCACATAATCCGTGTCCTGGCACAGCACCATTGCCACGAAGGCGCGCTGACGCTGTCCGCCGGAGAGCTCATCCAAAAAACGTCCACTCAGATCGCCAAGGCCAAGATAGCTGATGGCCTGTTCGACATGTTTGCGATCATCGTTGTTCGGTCGGCCTTTGGAATAGGGATAACGACCGAAGGTTACGAGATCATACACGGTCAGGCGGGAGTTGATTGCGTTTTCCTGCCGCAGTATCGAGAGCCGCTTTGCTAACACATCACCGGATGTCGTTGAAACATCGAGCCCGTCTATGGTCACACGCCCTTTGTCCATCGGCAGGAGACGACTCACCATCGAGAGCAACGTCGATTTTCCTGCTCCGTTCGGTCCGATGATCGAGGTTATGCCACAAGCAGGCAGTTTCAGGGTTACATCATCGACGACAAGTGTGCCGTTGTAGGATTTGCTGACCTGGCTGATTTCTATCAACGCGCGTGCCCCCTAACGAGAAGGATGATGAAGACAAGGCCGCCCAGAAACTCAATGATGACACTCAGTGCGGTATTGAAGGAGAAGATGCGTTCAAGAATGGTTTGACCGCCGACAATGCAGAGGATCGCGAGCAACACCGCCACCGGCAGGATAAACCTGTGTTTTGCCGAACCGGCAATCATGTAGGCCAGATTGGCGACCAGCAGACCGAAAAAGGTGATAGGCCCTACCAATGCGGTAGACACGGAAACCAGTACGGTGACCACGAACAGGATCTTGCGCACGATGGGCTGATGATCGACACCCAGATTGATTGCCGGATCTCGCCCGAGAGACAGGACATCAAAAACGTATATGAAGCGCAGACCATACAGCGAAACCGCAGCGACAATGACCGCCGATATGATCAGAATGTCGCTATTGATGGTGTTGAAACTGGCGAAGAAGCGGTCTTGCAGGACAGCGAAAAGATTTGGGTCAAGCATCCGCTGCATCAGGTTGGAAATGCTGCGGAATAAGACTCCGCAGACAATACCGACGAGCATTACGAGATGCAGGCTACGCGCCGCTCCCGAGAAGAGCCAGTAATAGAGCGTACCGGCAAAAACCACCATGATGGCGGTTTCAGCTAGAAACCGAATATTTGGCCCAAGCCAGTCGATATGAACGGCACCAAAGAAGAAGACCACCAACGTCTGGATCAGGATATAGAGCGCATCGAACCCCATGATTGATGGGGTCAGGATGCGGTTGTTCGTGACCGTCTGGAACAATACTGTTGAGACAGCAACTGAATATGCAACCAATATCATGGCTGCAAGCTTGGTACCGCGGAAGGACAGGATAAACGACCAGCTTCCCTTTGCGCCGATTGTCATGAATGCCGTCACTGCAAGCAAAGTGAGTATGCACAGCAGCGGAAGGATTAGGGTAGGACGTTTAAGCAAGGCGTGAACCTCGCCGCAACAGAAGGTAGAGGAATATGACACTTCCCACGACTCCCATCATCGTGCCGATCGGAATTTCGTAAGGAAAGCGGACCACTCGCCCGACAATATCGCAGGCAAGAACAAGCCCAGCGCCGAGTATCGCAACCCACGGTACAGCCCGCCGCATATTGTCGCCAATGAACATGCTGACGACGTTCGGGACGATAAGGCCAAGGAAAGGTATCATGCCAACGGTCACGACGACTGATGCGCTGACCATCGAAACGATGACGAGACCAAGTGTGACTACACGGCGATAATTGAGGCCAAGGTTTGTGGTAAAATCCTCGCCCAGCCCCGCGACCGTGAAGCGGTCAGCGGCAACATAGGCGATGACTGTAAGGAAGAAAGCAAGCCACAAGAGTTCATAGCGTCCGCGAAGAACGCCGGAAAAATCGCCGGTTGTCCAGGAATTGAGCGACTGCAGAAGATCAAAACGGTAAGCAATGAAAGTGGTTATCGCACTGACGACGCCGCCGAGCATGATACCGACCAATGGCACCACAAGTACAGACCGCAACGGAATTGCCCGGAGAATGCGAAGGAAGAGGGCGGTTCCGGCAAGGGCTGTAACAGAAGCAACCAGCATTTTACCGATTACGGGCGTTTCCGGTGCAAACAATATGACCAGGAGGATGCCGAGACTGGCAGATTCTACTGTACCTGCTGTGGAAGGTTCAACGAAACGGTTGCGTGTCAGCATTTGCATGATCATGCCCGCAACGGCCATGGACATGCCTGCAAGGACGATTGCAAGGGTGCGTGGAATGCGGCTTATAAGAAGAACTTCGGTCGCACGATCGGTACTTCCGGTTCCGAAAAGTGTGCCCAGAGACACATCGCTGACACCGATAAACAGGCTGATGACAGCCAGTACGGCAACAACGGCTATGGCTGCTGCAAGTCCCTTCACGCCCATTTCCTGTTCTATTGCCTGATCGCGAATTCGGGCCATCTGTGGATGACCCGATCGGATTGGGTTTGGAAAGCTGTTACTTCGCTTTGTCGAAAGCCTGTGAAAGCTGATCGATCGTGCCGTGAAGCGCGCCGAGGCCACCGCCGATCAGATACCAGTTCTGAGCGTTCAGATAGACGAGCTGATCTTTTTTCCAGGCATTGGTCTGGTGCACGAGTTCGTTATCGAGAACCTGCTTGGCTGAATTACCTTCACGACCAATGGCGGCATCGCGGTCAATGACAAACAGCCAGTCGGGATTGGTTTCGAGGATGAATTCCGAGCTGATGGGCTGGCCATGATTGCCGATTGAAAGATCGGGTGCTGCAGGCTTGACCCCAAAGCTGTCATGCAGGACGCCGAAGCGCGAACCTGGGCCATAAGCGCTGATCTTGCCGCCGGACGTGAGGATCAGGAGGCCGGTGCCCTTGTCTGCGGCCTTTTCTTTCAACGCAGCAAGTGCGGCATCAAGCTTCTCGGCTTCCGCCTTTGCGTCTGCTTCCTTCCCGAAAATCTGGCCAAGTTTCTCGACATTGGCTTCAGTGTCGGCGATGAAATTCTTCGCATTGGTCGTCAGATCAACGGTGGGAGCGATCTTCGATAGTTCACCATATTTCGAAGCTGAGCGACCAGCCACGATGATGAGATCCGGCTCCGCCGCATTAACTGCTTCATAGTCAGGTTCGAACAATGTTCCGATCTTTACATAGCCGTCGCCCTGATATTTCTTCAGATACTCCGGAAACGAAATGCCACTGGGCACGCCGGTCACCTTCACGCCGAGGCGATCAAGATTATCGAGGGTGCCGAGATCGAAAACCAGGACCTTTGCCGGTGAGGCTGGAACTGCTGTCTCACCCTGAGCATGCTTGATTTTTAGATCAGCAGCATTTGCAGTTGCCGCGATGCCCAGCGCTATGATGGCGGCGCCACACAAGCGTGTAACCTGTTGAGCGATATTCAGCATGGTGTTCGATCCTTTCATCAATCCTGTGCTTTATAGTCAAGTATCTTCTCCGTCAAAGACCGCGAGGTAGAATTCAGTTGTTTTTTGCTTGGGGAGCTTGTTTGAGCAGGATGAAATTGAGGCTGTCTGCTACCGTCAACGGTATCATTGAGCCATGACTCTCATCCTCGAAACGGTGAAAGGCTGCGTCTATTTGCGGAAGTTTGGAAAGCTCTTTGAATATATCCGAACCGGAAGGTCCGCCGCGTAGTTTCTTCAGTCGATCATCGTCCTGCTTCGTCTGACCGGGACGGGTGCCGCGCTTGCCGGAGGTTTCTATAAGCAAGCGGATCGGATAAGGTGCATTCTTGAAAACCGAGATGAAATGATCTTTGTCTGTCAGAATTGAGCGATCATTCCACCAGATCGATGGGTCTGCCGCGCTGTAACTCTGGAAAGAATCTGCGTGGTTGAACAGGGCATAAAGTGTGAACAGTCCACCTAGCGAGTGACCAAACAAGGCCTGTCGTTTTTTATCGATGTCGAAATGCTTTTCGATTTCAGGCTTTACTTGATTGTCGATGAAATCGAAGAATGCATCCCGTCCTCCGGTCTTCGGCATATTGAAGTGAACCGGGATCAGATCATCAGGCGTGGGAGGCGTAAGGTCGAAATATCTCAGGCGAACAATTTCGTCCTGATTATCAGTCGGATAGCCGATGCCTACAATGACAGCTTTCAAGGCGGCATTTTCTGCCATGAGTTTTGCTGCAATCGGCAACATGCGGTTGCCGTCCACCACGTATATCACCGGATACCCACCTTCGGGCGCTGGTTCATTGGGGGCCGCGGTGAATATACGATAGACGATGCCGTTAGCTTCCATGTCAAAGGACGAGGTGACGGGCTCAGCAGCCTGCGCAGCGGAAACCAATACTAACCCTGCCATCATCAGGCTCACCTTTTTCACGGTATTCGCCAATACTCTCATAAGAGCATCCAATCATGGGAAAGACGCCAGCCGTCGCAGGCAGGCGTCTGGTTGTTGCAATCCTAGAAGCGGGAGGTCATGCCGACCCAGAGGCGGCGCCCCTCAACGACGTTGTTGAGTTCGTCGACAGCCGTCTTTTTGTCGAAGATATTATAAACGGCTGCATTAAGGGTTACGTTTTCGCTGAAATCATACGAACCGCCGATGTCGAATGTCGCATAAGCCTTGTATTTGCGCGCAATAACGTCGCCCTTGTCATTGTAAGCATAGGGTTCACCTACGGTGCCAATGCGCAGTCCTGCGTTGATTTCCTCGCCATGGTAGTTCCCTGAAGCCCAGGCCTTCAGTCCCTCGACCGGGGTCATCCAGTCGGCGCGGATGCTTGCCATATGCTTCGGTGTACGAGCCAATGGCAACCCGGCGTATTCGCCGGTCTTTTGTTCGGAATCCGTATAGGTGTAGCTTGCACGAAAATTCAGGGTAGAAGTGGCTTCCCATTCACCAGTCAGTTCCACACCCTGCAAAACAGCTTCATCAATATTGTAGCTGTAATAGAGAACATAGTTCGGATCCTGATCCCAGCGGCGCGGCTCGCCGGTCACTGGATCGTACTGGATATTGCTGGCGATCTTGTCGGTGAATTTCGTATAGAAATAGGTTGCACCCAGACGAAGGCCTTCCTGGTTATCCCAAAGAGCGCTGGCTTCATAGCTGGTGCTCTTTTCGGGTTGCAGGTTAGGGTCGCCGATAATTACACCGCAAGTGCCGTTCGGGCCATAGGTACAATTTCCGCCACCCGTCGTGTAAGCATAGCCGGGTGCAATAGTGCGGATTTCAGGAGCGCGGAAGCCGGTTGAAATGCCCCCCTTAAGGGTCAGTTGCTCTGTCGCGTGCCAAACGGCATATCCGCGTGGACTCCAATGTGATCCGTAAACCTCATGGTGGTCCAAACGCAGACCGCCGGTCAAACCAAAATCCGGTGTTAGCCACCACTCGTCTTCGGCGAAGAGTGCCCACTGCTTGATGCCGAACTCTTCATCGAGCCCGGTGCGGCGGCCCGGATTCTGATCGGTCAGAACCGAATCCATGAATTGACCACCTGTTACGAGGGTATGATTGCCATAGAGTTCGAAAGGCGTGGTGAATTTTCCATCGAGTATGGAGTTGCGAATATGCGGCGAGCGCATTGCCTCAGCAAAGCTGCCGCTTTTCTTGTCCCATGAGAAACTGCTGCGTCGGGCCGTTTCCTGCATGAAGGAGAAGTCAGAGGTCGTCGGACCCCAACGGCCGGTGTGACTGATCGACCAATGATCCCGATCATTGTAGTTATAAGTATCGACTGGTGCAGTTCCTCGCGTTGGAACCGGATCGATATTGTTGCCGACAGTTGAATCACGGCGAAGGCGTGTCTTGCCGAGTTCGAGCATGATGTCGTGATCTTCATTCGGGGTGATCGTGACGCGCCCGGTGATGTCAATATCTTTCTGCTCTGGCGTTCCGTTGATGATTTTATCTTCCTGACGCTTCAGTCCACGACCCCAGACCTGCACGCCGACGAGGTTCGGGACGAGTGGGCCTGTGATATAATATGAGCCTTGAAGCGAATTGCCGAATTTTGAGTGTTGCTGCGCCGTACCGTCTACCGTGAACGAGCCGCTCCACGTGTCAGAGACTTTTTTGGTGATAATATTGATGACGCCGCCCATCGCGTCCGATCCGTAGAGCGAAGACATTGGGCCACGAATAACTTCAATACGTTCAATCGCGTTTGCCGGCGGCAGGAAGCTCTGTTCAAAGCCCGAGTTTCCATTGGTACGTGCATCACGCGTGCTCTGGCGCTTTCCGTCGACGAGCAGAAGAGTATAAGAACCGGGGAGACCGCGAATGAATATGTCACGTTCGGCAGCCGAACCAGTGACAGTAACGCCCTGAACGTCCTTCAGAGCATCGGTTAGATCGCGATATGCGCCTTTTTCCAACTCTTCGCCAGGAACCACTGTGATGCTCGCCGGAGCGTCGGTGATATTCTGTTCGAACCCAGTTGCAGTGACAACGATTTGGTTGAGCTTGACGGCACCGTCAGCGGTTGTTTCGATGCCCGCTTCTGTCGCAGATGACTTTTTCTTCTTGGAACCAGCTTCGTCTGAAGTTGCTTCTTCTGCAGTGTTGGTTACCGTTTGCGCAATGGCAATCGTTTCGCTCAGAAGTAGTGCTGTGGAAAGGCAGGTCCCCGCAAGGATCGCCCGATAAATGAGCGATTTGCTGGCCAAACGCCTGTCTTGTGTACCGTTGGCCCACAATCCCCGAAACAAGCTGGTCATTTTCGTCACCGTTTAAAGTTGAGTTTTCAAGTCTCCTTATGTATGGCAACAAGGTGACGTCAATCGTCATGTTTTATAAGCATTCCAAATTTCAAAAACCACAAACGAACGGGCGATAGAGTGATGTCGGACAAGCAGGCGAAAACCCAGCAACAAACGGAGAAAGGTGAGAATGAAAGTCTTCGTCTGGGGCAATTGCGCCTGTTGATCGCGCTTGATGCACTTCTTGTGGAAGGCAGTGTTGGCGGTGCTGCCAAGCAGATGGGGTTGAGCATTGCAGCCATGAGCCGGTTGCTTGGTCAGATTCGCGAGAAGTTCAATGATCCCATTCTGGTTCGTTCTGGCCGAAACATGGTTGCAACCCCAAAAGCAGAGGCGTTGCGTGGACGGCTGCGGCGGCTGGCGAGCGAAGCTGAAACGCTATTGAGTTTGGATCTTACTGAATTGCCGAAATCAAACTGCACTGGGCATCATGGGTGGAAACGAAGCGCCATTGTAGCGCCGCCGCTGCTTGGTATCCGCAAGGTTGTCGAGCTCGAAAATCATCCAACACCGGAACAGCTTGCCGCACAATTCGCCAATATTCAGGGCGAAAACGATCCGGTCAGGAGGCTTGCAAAATATATTGCAGTGATAGGGCGAAAGGTCGGGCACACCCGTCCTCTCGAAATGTCCGAAGCCGAAGACGCATTCACGACGATTTTTACAGGCAACGCCGATCCGATGCAGATCAGTGCATTGCTCCGGCTTATTCATTATCGCGGAGAAACCGCTCCCGAACTTGCAGGCATGGTGCGTGCGGCGAGACGAATTTATTCGTTCGACCCGGGATTGAATATACCGACCCTGGATTGGCCAGCCTATCTGTCGCCCAATTCCATGCAGTCACCCTGGTTCATGCTGTCGGCCCTGTTGGTCGCCCGGGCCGGCTATCCGGTCGTCATGCATGGCAACTGCGGTACAGGTGAAATCTCGGGCAAACTTGAGATAGCGGCTGAAGCTATCAATCTGCCGATTGCAACGTCCCATTCCTTGGCTGAAAGTGCTTTGAGAGCGCATGGTATCTGTTTCATGCCGATGGCCGGCTTTGCGCCTCAAATTCACGCGCTGATGGCGCTTTATCCGTTGTTCGAGTCACGTTCATCGATGAACAGCCTTGTTCATCTTCTCAATCCGATGAGTCTCAAGGCATCATTTCTGGGTGTTACCCAACCGACATATCGTGAATTGCATCGCGATGCGGGGGCGCTTCTTGGCATATCGTCGATCTCCGTAGTTTCAACCAGTCGTGATGTTGCCGAGCTGGTTCCGCACCGAACGCATACGATCCATAGGCTTCTCGCCGGCCGTGAAACGGATTTGTTGCTCCCGACTCTTTCCAGAGAGAGCAGTGACAAGCATTCAAACTTCAGTTCATTCGAATACTGGTCCGGTGTCTGGTCCGGTGCGGCCGTGGACAAACGAGCAGAAAATACGATCGTAGCAACAGCCGCTATGGCGATGATGACAGCGGCGTCTGCAGATAATGAAAGCTATGCGCAGTTCTTTGAGAAAGCGGAAGAGCTCTGGCGCAATCGTCATGGTCGGGCGACGGTGTGAATCAGAGGTGATTGCGATTGCGGAATGTAAAACTGTTTACGATCTGCAAAATTTGAAAAAGCTTTCTCACGCTCGCTCGACAATGGCAAGTCCATGCTTTGTCTACTAATTTTATAGGCTTTATCTTTCTCCCCGTAAGTTCGATTGAAAGAGGGGAGCGCCGGTGGCTAATCCGATATTCGGCGAGGCGGGAACATCGATTTTCGAGGCGATGTCGCGGCTTGCTGTCGAGCGTGGAGCCATCAATCTGGGGCAGGGGTTCCCAGAAGGCTTTGAACCTTCTCAACTTCTTGAGGCGGCTGCTCGTGCTCTTCGTGAAACCTCGCAACAATATCCACCTATGATGGGCCTGCCGGTTCTTCGTCAGGCTGTCGCAGAAAACGCCAGACGGTTTCTCGGTTTCGACGTTGACTGGGAAAAAGAGGTTCTGGTGACCTCTGGAGCTACGGAAGCTCTGGCCGATACGTTTCTGGCACATCTGAATACGGGCGACGAGGTCATTCTGTTCGAGCCGGTTTACGATGCTTATTCAACACTTATCCAGCGCGCTGGCGGGAAAGTGGTGCCTGTACGGTTGAGGCCACCTCATTGGGAACTCCCGCGAGAGAAGCTGGTAAACGCGATCTCTCCTCGCACCAAACTCATTGTCGTCAATACGCCGATGAACCCAATTGGCAAGATATTCGATCTGGATGAGTTGGACTTTCTCGCTGAACTCGCGATCAAGCATAATCTCGTGATCGTTTCGGATGAGGTATACGAACATCTCGTCTTCGATGGTCGCCCGTTTCATTCTATGTTCGGTGTTGAGAAAGTCCGCGACCGTGTCGTGCGAATTGGCTCCGCCGGAAAGAGCTTTTCATTGACAGGATGGAAAGTCGGCTATGTGACAGCTTCCGCGAAGCTTCTAGCACCGATTGCTCGCGCTCATCAGTATGTCACTTTCACCACGCCGCCGGCATTGCAGTCGGCGATTGCCGTTGGGCTTTCGTTACCTGATAACTACTTCGCCGACCTTAGGGCAACGCTGGCATCGCGGCGGGATTTACTGGTTGGAGGGCTCAAATCTGCCGGGTTTGAAGTCGCCAGTGCGCCAGCCACCTATTTCGCTGTTGCCGACATACGGCAGCTTGACCACGGCGATGATGATCTCGATTTTTGCCGACGGCTGACACTGGAAGCAGGTGTAACTCCTGTCCCGGTCTCATCTTTTTACGGTGCGCGTGATGTACGCAACCATGTGCGTTTCTGTTTCGCCAAACGTGACGAAACGCTGCGCGATGCCGTTTCACGTCTGGCCAAGTGGAACAACAAACGGAATTGGCGTGCTGCGTCTTAGACGTCTTTCGATATCACTACAGGGAAATCAGTATGCATTCAGTTTCATTCTTGCGCAGTGCTGTTTCTGCGGCCCTCCTTTCTGTACTCGCGGCTTCACCTTCATTAGCGGAGAAAATCCGTTTTGGCGTGACGTCCGGGCCGCATGCAGAGATCGCCGAGGCGCTTGCACCTGTCGCCAAAGCAAAGGGGCTTGATATCGAGATTGTTGAGTTTTCCGATGGTGCGCTGATCGATCCAGCCACGAATGACGGCGACCTGGACGCCAATGGTTTTCAACATACGCCTTATTTTGATCAGCAGAACAAGGATCGCGGCCTCAATCTCGTTGGTGTGGGCGGGAGGACCGTGTTGTTGCCTATGGCTGGCTACTCACGCAAATACAAATCGCTCGATGAACTACCGGAAGGGGCGCAAGTCTCCATTCCTAACGATCCCAGTAATGCGGGTCGCGCCTTGAAGCTCCTCGAGGCTGGTGGTGTCCTTAAGCTGACCCCAGGCGTGACGTTCAACGCAACGGAACTCGATATTGTTGATAACCTGAAGAAGATCAAAATCGTTCCGATGGAGACGGCCCAACTTCCGCGATCACTGGAGGACGTAGATTTTTCGGTTATCACTTCACACTTTGCGTTGAGTGCCGGGCTGGTGCCGAGCCGTGATGCGATTCTGATCGAAGATCGGCTTTCTGATTATTTTTGCCTGCTTGCTGTTGCCGAGAAAAATAAGAACGCTCCCTGGGTCAAGACGCTTGTCGAAGCCTATAAGTCTCCCGACGTCAAAGCCTTCATCGAGACGAAGTTCGGCGGCAACATTATAGCGGGTTGGTGAGATGAATGTGCTCATGCGCAGCGAACCAGTGTCGAATGCCGTACCGGACGAGAGGGGGCCGGTGCAGCCTATTATCGACATACGGTCGCTGACAAAGACTTATGACGTGAAGGCCGGTCCGATCATCGACGATGTCTCGCTTCAAATCGGCAAGGGAACCATTCATGGTATCATTGGCCGTTCAGGCGCTGGAAAAAGTACGCTTGTTCGCTGCCTCAATGGCCTTGTGCGCCCAAACAGCGGAGAGGTTTTTATCTCCGGGCGTGAGATCATAACACTTGGACAAGGCGAATTACGACGACTTCGGCGCGAAGTATCGATGATATTTCAGCACTTTAGCCTTCTTTCTTCTCGAACTGCTTATGAAAATGTAGCTCTACCTTTGGAACTGGCAGGTGTGGACTACAGCAAAATTAGAGGCCGAGTGAACGATCTACTGGATCTGGTGGGCCTCAAGGAAAAGGCTGATGCTTATCCATCAGAATTGTCTGGCGGTCAGAAACAGCGTGTAGGTATCGCGCGGGCATTGGCTCTGGAACCGAGCGTTTTGCTGTCGGATGAGGCGACATCGGCGCTTGATCCGGAAACCACGGAGCAAATTCTTTCGCTATTGAAGGATATCAATCGGCGGCTGGGGCTGACGATTGTACTCATTACGCATGAAATGGATGTCGTGCGCCAGATCGCAGACCATGTGACGGTTCTTGATGGCGGCAGGGTTGTTGAAAGCGGGGGGACCTTCGATGTCTTCGCCTTTCCGCGGTCCGCTATCGCCCGGTCGTTTTTGGCAAGTATCGTTGCCCACGATTTACCGTCGGAAGTATCGCAGCGGCTGCTTCGGGAACCGATTGCTGGGTCAGACCCCGTTCTTCGCATCATTTTCTCCGGCGAAGCTGCGCACGCACCGGTTGTTGCAACATTGGTACGGCGCTTTGGGATCAATCCGAACATACTGCATGGACGCATAGACTATATTGCTGGGCAACCTTTGGGCATCATGACACTCGTCGCTGAGGGGGCTTCGGCCAATCTTGCGGATGTCCGCAGCTATCTTTCTTCACTCAATCTTCATGGAGAGGTCATAGGTCATGTTGTCCGATCTGTTTCCACCGGCGCTCGTTGGGCTATTGCTTGAAGCGCTGAAGCAGACGGCCACTATGGTGGCTGCATCTGCCATCCTGTCCACATTGATAGGTTTGCCACTGGGTGTTGTGCTGGTCGTGACCAGCCCGGGCCAGTTTCTTGAGAGACCGGTCTTCAATCGCGTGGCGGGGACGGCTGTCAATCTGGTTCGGTCCACACCATTCATCATTCTGATGGTGGCGATCATTCCATTGACGCGGCTGATCGCCGGAACCACCGTTGGCACCTATGCGGCCATAGTTCCGCTAACAGCGGCAATCACCCCACTTTATGCACGACTCGCCGAAACAGCGATGCGTGAAGTGGACCAAAGCTTGGTCGAGGCTGCCGAAAGCATGGGCGCATCGCCAATTCAGATCATTTTCAAAGTGCTTTTGCCTGAGGCGCTGCCTGGTATCATCGCCGGGCAAACGGTTACTCTTGTCAGCCTTGTCGGATATTCGGCGATGGCTGGAACCGTCGGCGGCGGCGGTCTGGGTGATATGGGAATTCGCTTCGGTTATCAGCGTTTAATGCCGGAAGTCATGGTTGCTGTCGTCATCATTCTGGTTGCTATCGTGCAGTCGATCCAGATCACGGGCGACTATGCCGCTCGTCTCGTCAATCACCGCGTGGCACGCAGCCGTCGCTCGCGCTGAGAGTTTTTCAGGAGGTTTCAATGACTATACACACCACCCCAATCAATCTGCCTTTGCTCGACTTGTCGCGTTTCAATGGAACTGCCGAAGAGCGTAGCAATTTTATTGAAGAGCTACGCAGCACGCTTCATGACCATGGCTTTTTCTATCTTACAGGGCATGGTGTCGACCCAAAGCTCGTGGAAGATGTGGTTGCGACGGCAAAGAAGTTTTTCGCACTTCCAGCGGAAGAAAAACTCAAGATAGAAATGGTAAAGTCGTCGCATTTTCGCGGCTACAACCGTGCTGGTTTTGAACGTACGCGCGGTCAGCAGGATTGGCGCGAGCAGCTCGATATCAACACTGAATCGGAACCGGCTGCGATCGGTGCCGGTAGCCCGGCATGGAAGCGTCTGATTGGTCCAAACCAATGGCCGGAAGCATTGCCCGAACTCAAGCCGTTGCTGCTCGCCTATCAGGCCGAAGTAACGCGCGTCGGTATCGATATTCTGAAAGCAATCGCTGCCTCTCTTGGGCAACCGGAAGATTTTTTCGCCCAGATCTATGAGCCGTATCCATCCCAGCTATTGAAGATTATCCGGTACCCGGGGCGTGATGTAGCGGAAAGTGAGCAGGGAGTGGGAGCCCACAAGGACGGCGGTTTCGTCACCGTGCTGCTGCAAGATGTCGTCCCCGGTCTGCGCGTCCAGCAAGAAGATGGCGAGTGGATTGACGCACCGCCGGTTCCCGGCACGTTTGTCGTCAATACGGGGGAACTGCTCGAACTTGCCACCAATGGATTTGTGCGTGCGGATATGCATGGTGTCGTCGCTCCCCCGGCCGGCGTGGAACGTTTCTCTGTCGCGTTCTTTCTTGGTGCCCGATACGATGCAACGATCCCGGTGATAGACTTACCGGATGAGTTGAAGACCAAGGAACGCGGCGTGACCGTCGATGCGCTGAACCCGATCTTCCGTGAAGTCGGTGCAAACAATCTCAAAAGTCGCCTCCGGTCACATCCGGATGTTGCACGCGCCCATCATGCGGATTTGCTAACGCCTGAGCAACTGGCAGAGCGGTTACCAGGCTCGGCGTATTGATGGGTTGATCGTCGTTTTTCACGGCGTCGCGGTCATGTCGACTGGGACGCCTTTGTTCCACATCCCTTGGCGGCTAATGCGCTGGTCTCATCAGTCGCCAAGGAACGGGCTCGGGGGTATGCCGTTAATCCAGATTTTCTGGATCGTGCGACACTCTAACGGGTGATCGCCGTTCATACTTCGCCTGTTCGTTGACATTTATAAGCTGCGATTACTGGCAGGAGAGGCGGGGCTGTCATTTTGGCGGTAGTCTTTGTCGTTTTGTGCGTTAAATTTCGACTCAACTTTGCAAAAATTTCGGCAAATTGACCGTATAGTTGTCATTTTGAACAGTTTGCCCCTCTAAATTTAACAAATCCACGGCTTGATCGTTCAAAGCAACAATGGAAATCTCCCTGCACTTATAAAAAGCGTGACGTAGGGAGGGGATCGCTGAAATGCCTGTAATGCCCGAATTGTGTGCCGATACAATAGTTTATAACGGTACTATCTGGTGTGGATATGAAGAGGGCACAGTTGAAGCCCTGGCAATCTGGCAAGGCAAGGTTCTTGCAACGGGTACGAAGGACCAAGTTTGGTCTTTGAAGGGCGACAATACGCATTTGGTCGATCTGAAAGGGCGCTTTGCTACGCCCGGACTGAATGATGCTCATTTGCATCTAATTTCCGTCGGACTGACACTCAAGTGGATCGACGCGACGCCTCAGGCAGCGCCGACATTGCAAAGCTTGCTCGATGCGATTCGGGATGCGGCTGCTTCGGCACCTCCGGGAGCATGGATTAGAGCTCGCGGTTACGACCAAACCAAGCTCGATGTAGGTCGCCATCCACATAAATCAGAGCTCGACGCCGTGGCACCAAACCACCCGGTCATGCTGGTGCGCGCCTGTGGCCACGTTTCGATTTTCAACTCCAAAGCCTTTGAGCTGGCTGGAATAGATGAAAAATCGTCAGTGCCGGATGGTGGTTTGATCGAACAGCGAAATGGGACGTTGACCGGAATGGTTGCCGAAAATGCACAAGGTGCAGTTCGCAAGGCGATTCCGAAGGCAACGACTGAAGAGATGATCGAAGCCATTGAGGCTGCAGGCAATTTGTTGCTCTCATATGGCATTACCAGCGTCATGGATGCAGCCGTCGGGCAGGTTGCGGGCTTTGATGAAATTCGCGCCTATAATGTTGCGAAGCTTCAGAAAAGATTGCCGGTACGCACATGGCTTGTCCTGTTAGGCGACCCTGGCCCGTCGATTGTCGAGAAATGTTATGAGGCTGGACTGGTGTCCGGGGCCGGTGATGACATGCTGACGGTTGGTGCGGTCAAGATTTTCCTTGATGGTTCGGCAGGTGGGCGGACAGCATGGATGAGCAAGCCTTATCTCGGCGACGATAATAATATCGGCGTACAGATATTGCCGGATGCGGAACTGGAAGCGCTGGTGCTTGATGCTCACAAAAAGGGTTATCAGCTTGCCTGCCACGCAATCGGTGATGCAGCGATTGGTCAGCTCATTACCGCCTACGAAAAGGCGCTTGCAGCGCATCCCGATCCTGACCGTCGTCACCGTATCGAACATTGCGGTTTCTCCACGCCGGAACAGCACGAGCGGATGAAAAAAGCTGGCATCTATCCATGTCCGCAGCAGGTTTTCATCTACGACTTTGGCGATGCCTATATTTCTGTTCTCGGTGAGGAGCGCGCACTTTCCAGTTATCCGCTGAAGACCTGGAAAGATCTCGGTTTCAAGCCTGCGACCGGTAGCGATTCACCTGTCTGTCACCCGAATCCCTACCCGAATATCTATTCGATGCTGACACGTGAAACGGGTAAGGGAACAGTGATGGATGCTCGTGAATGCGTGACAATCGAAGAGGCTCTTCAGGTCTATACGGAGTTTGGAGCGTTTTCTCAGAAGCTTGAGAATGTGAAGGGTAAGCTCATACCGGGGCAGGTCGCTGATCTGGCAGTCTTTTCACGCAATATGCTCACCGCAAAACCGGAAGAGATTCTCAACGATACGCACTGTGTTCTTACCATACGCGATGGAGAAATCGTATTCGAACGATCCTGATACATATGCTCCCGATATCCGGGGATAGATAAAAAGAATTGAAGCGCAAACGCTTCAGGGCAATTTCGGGCGGCGAGGTTTCGACGGAGCTGCCCGAACGAACGGTTCGGTTGAATCGCAAGAATGAAATCCATGAAGGGGAACAACATGAGAAAATTCGCAATGCTGGCGGCACTGTCCGCAGTTCTATTGGCTGGAACAGCGGCCTATGCTGCGGACGAGCCGCGTTCGGGAGGCGTCATCAATTTCGTTGCACCTTATGGTGACAGCTTCTCGACACTCGACATTCAGGCTTCGCCTGCTACGCAGGACGAGTTCTACGCCAAGGCCATTCACCGTACGCTCTATGATTGGGATGCTGATCTCAACAAGCCGGTACTCGGACTTGCGACTGATGTGGCTGTGTCCGACGACAGGCTGGTCTATACTTACAAGCTTCGTCAGGATGCATTTTTCCACAATGGCAGGCCTTTGACAGCCGATGACATCATCTGGAGCTATACCCGGATAATGGATCCGAAAAAGGCTTTCCCTCCGGCACGTTATATTGCCGAAATCAAAGGTGCAGAGGAATATTCTCAAGGCAAAGCCAAGGAAATTTCCGGTCTGAAGAAGATCGACGATCATACGCTCGAGATCACACTCAAGCAGCCAATTGATCCGGGCTTCCAGTTCATGCGCAACAACACTTCCATTTACCCGGCTGGTGAGGGCGATAACGAAGAGTTTCAGCGTCATCCTATCGGTCTTGGACCCTACAAGTTTGCAGAATATGTTCCCGGTTCCCGTTTGACGGTCGAGAAGTGGGACAAGTACTATGAAAAAGGCAAGCCATACGCGGACAAGATCAATATCATGATCATGGGCGATGCTGCTGCTCGCGACGTCGCATTCCGCAACAAGGAAATCGACGTAGCAGTGCTCGGACCGGCGCAGTACACTGCCTATCTTGCCGATCCTGAACTTGCGAAGAACATGGTCGAGGTAGCCGAGGTCTATACGCGCGCCGTCGGCTTTAATCCGGATTTCAAGCCGTTCCAGGACAAGCGTGTCCGTCAAGCAATCAACTACGCTATCGATAGCGATCTCATCATCAAGAGGCTCGTCAAAGACAAGGCCTATCGCGCGGTTGGTTGGCTGCCAAACTCATCGCCAGCCTTCGATAAGGATGCGAAGCCTTATCCATACGACCCTGAAAAAGCAAAAGCCTTGCTTGCAGAAGCTGGTTATCCCGATGGCTTCGAATTCGAGCTTACGGCAACACAGAACGAGAGCTGGGGCTTGACCATCGTTCAAGCGATCATTCCGATGCTCGCGAAAGTCGGTATCAAGGTAAAGGCAAAGCCGGTGGAAGCATCTGTTCTTGCCGATGTGGTTCCGGCTGGCAACTTCCAAGCCTATATGTGGTCGCTTGAAAGCGGCCCAGATGCATTGACAGCGATGCAGTGCTTCTACTCCACGACCCCTCAATCCGCGTGCAACTATCAAAAGTTCTCTAACGCTGAATTCGACAAGATTGTTGATGCGGCAAAACTGGCTAAAGCCGAAGAAGAGAAGAACGAGCTTTTGAAGAAAGCCAACAACCTGTTGCAGGAAGAAGCGCCGGTCTGGTTCTTCAACTACAACAAGGCGGTCATGGCGCATCAGCCGTGGCTGCATGGTCTGCAGCCGAACTCGGCAGAGCTCGCGGTCCAGTCCTATGAAAAGCTTTGGGTCGACGACACGGTTCCGTCCGGGCGTTAATTCCGGCTGACAAGGATCGGCCCGCTCGATTTCGGGCGGGCCACTGATCCCCTTTGCTCCAGCGTAATCTACGCTGATCCGAAAGGAGGACCAAGTGCTTTATTTTATTCTCCGGCGCGTCCTGCAGATGATACCGACAGTTGTTGCGGTGTCCCTGCTTATCTTCGTCATTTTCAGTGTGGTTCCGGGCAGTATCGCATCCGGCCTTATTGCCAATGGCAAGGGCATGAACGACCCGAAGATGGTCGAAAAAATCACCCAGGAATTCGGCCTCGACAAGCCTGTCCATGTGCGTTTTGGCAATTACCTGGTTCAACTGGCGCAGTTTGATCTCGGTACGTCCTATCGGTCAAGGCAGCCGGTTGTCTCGCTTATTCAGGAGCGTATGTGGCCGACGTTGAAGCTTGCTTTCGCGGCCATGGGCTTTGCGATCCTGATCGGTGTGCCGCTTGGATTTATAGCGGCACTGAAGCCCGGAAGCATTCTCGACAGTGTGACTATGATAGGCGCGGTCTCTGGCCTTTCACTGCCGCAATTCTGGCTAGGCCTGCTCGCAATGTATCTCTTTGCACTTACACTCGGTTGGTTACCAAGTTTCGGTTACGGTGATGGTGGTATAAGGAACATCATTCTGCCGGCGCTGACCTTGGGGGTGGCGCCACTGGCATTGCTTGCAAGAACAACGCGTGCAGCCGTGCTTGAAGTGATGGGCGCCGATTTCATCCGCACCGCCCGCTCAAAAGGAATGAACAGTTTCAGGCTCGTGAAATGGCATGTCATGCGCAATGCACTGGTGCTGATCATTACGACAATTGGCCTGCAGTTCGGATCGATGATGGGGCAGGCGGTGGTGGTTGAGAAACTGTTTTCCTGGCCGGGCCTTGGCTCATTGTTGATTGACAGCGTTTCGCTGCGCGATATCCCCGTCGTGCAGGGGGCAATTCTCGTGATCGTATTGTGGTTTCTGGTCATCAATACAATCGTTGACATTCTCTATGCGGTCATCGATCCGCGCATAAGCCACGAGTAAGCCCATGAAGCTGCGTTTCAATCTTGTATTCGGCGGGTTCGTGTGCATCGTCATCGTGGCAGCAGCCGTCTTCGCGTCACTGCTGGCGCACTACAATCCGGTCCTCGATGCCGATTTGATGAATGCCGAACTGCCGCCCGATGCACAATTCTGGTTCGGCACCGATGCGCAAGGACGCGATGTCTATTCGCGCATCCTTTATGGCGCGCAGGTGTCATTGACCGTTGGTGTGGTCTCACAGTGCATCAACACGGTCATTGGCCTCTGTTTTGGAATTTCTGCTGGCTATTTCGGCGGCTGGTGGGACGATTTCGTCAATGGTCTCACAAATCTCATGCTGGCTATCCCGTCGCTGATCTTCGCTTTGGCGATCATGGCTGTTCTCGGCCCCGGTTTGCCGAGCCTTTTGCTCGCACTCGGTCTTACAAACTGGTCCTGGACGTGCCGTATTGCGCGCAGTTCCACCCTTTCGCTCAAGAAGCAGGGCTATATTCAGGCCGCCAAGATGCTTGGTTATAGCGATGTTCGTATCATGATTACGCAGATCGTGCCGAACATGATTGGACCCATCCTTGTGATCGGCACACTCGGAATGGGTGACGCGATCCTCGCAGAAGCAGCACTTTCCTATCTTGGTCTTGGTATCAGTCCTCCAGATCCAAGTTGGGGCAATATGCTCACTGATGCACGTGAGTTGATCGTGAATGCACCATGGGCAGCCGTGTTCCCCGGTCTTGCCATCTTCTTCACAGTGCTTGGACTCAATCTGTTCGGTGACGGTCTTCGCGACTGGCTCGACCCGCATATGAGGACGCGCAAGGTATGAGCGAGCAAACACTTCTCGAGGTCGAAAACCTGCGGATCGATATTGTGTCCGGTTCGACCAAGCATAATGTCGTTGAAGACGTATCCTTCACAATTGGCGCTGGTGAAACATTCGGACTGGTGGGAGAATCCGGTTGCGGAAAAAGCATCACCGCTTTGTCGATGATTGGGCTGCTGCGCAAACCGTTGAGCATAACGGGAGGAGCGATACGTTTCAAAGGGCAGGATTTGCGTTCCATGTCGTCACGCGAAATGCGAAGGCTGCGTGGCAATCGCATCGCGATGATCTTTCAGGAGCCGATGACCGCACTCAATCCGCTTTCACCTGTAGGGCGGCAGATTGCAGAAATGTTTGTGCTGCATCAGGGTGCAACCTGGCATGAGGCAGAACGCAAGGCGGTCGAAGCATTAGCCAGTGTTCAGGTGCCCGCGCCGGAGCAACGCGTGAAGAATTATCCGCACCAGATGTCTGGCGGTATGCGTCAGAGGGTGATGATCGCTATCGCGCTTGCGTGTGATCCCGATCTGCTGATCGCTGATGAGCCCACGACTGCGCTTGATGTGACGGTTCAGGCGGAAATTCTGCGTCTGATGCAGGAGCTTTGCACAGCGCGGGGAACCTCTGTACTCATGATCAGTCACGATCTTGGTGTGATTGCCAAAATGTGCCGCCGCGTCGGTGTCATGTATGCCGGGCATCTGGTCGAAGAGCGGATAACATCGGGCCTGTTCCATCATCCGGCGCACCCTTATGCGCATGGCCTTCTTGCTTCGCTCCCGCAGCTTGGCTCACGTCAGAAAGAAGGCCAGTTGCGGCTTCAAGAAATCGAAGGCGTCGTACCTTCTATCTCGGCCTTTCCTAAAGGCTGCAGATTTGAGCCGCGCTGCACGCGCGCGACCGATATTTGCCGCGCGCAAAAGCCGGGCTGGACGCCACTTGAGGATGCTGGTGTGGTGAGGTGTTTCCATCATGAATGATATGCATTCAACCAAACTGGCAGAGCCGCTGGTCAGCATCGATGATGTCTGCGTTTACTTCCCGGTGAGTGGCGGCATCTTCAATCGCTCCAATCAATTGCTGCGCGCCGTCAACAATCTCAGCCTAACCCTCAACAAAGGCGAGTGCTTGTCCATCGTAGGTGAGTCTGGCTGTGGCAAATCTACGCTCGCACTCTCCATCGTCGGTTTGCAGAAACCGACCAGCGGTCAGATCTATTTTGAGGGGCGTCCGATCACTGGCAAGAATGAACCTTCGCGACTGGAACGGGCGAAGATGGCGCAGATGGTCTTTCAAGATCCGTTTGCTTCACTCAATCCGCGTCAGTCGGTCTATACATCACTCGCCGCACCTTTGCGACTTCATGGTGTGACATCGCGCAGCGAAGTTGATGGACGCGTAGAGGAAATTCTGCGTCTCGTCGGATTGAAGCCCGAACAGGCAAAACGTTTCCCACACGAGTTTTCCGGCGGTCAACGCCAGCGTATTGGGATTGCGCGCGCCTTGCTGCTTAATCCCAAAGTCATTGTGCTGGATGAGCCTGTCTCTGCACTCGATGTTTCGATCCGGGCGCAGATCATCAATCTGCTGCTGGAGCTGAAAGAGCGACTTGGTCTTTCCTACATCATGATCAGCCATGATTTGAGCGTCGTAGAACACATGAGCGATCGCGTGGCGGTGATGTATTTCGGACAGATTGTTGAGAGTGGTCCGTGGGATCGGATATTCGCGAACCCAACACATCCCTATACGCGACGACTGATTTCGGCCATTCCTGATCCGATGACGGAATTGACGGGCGGTCGTCTAATCGACGACACCAACCCGCCTCGTGCACCAGAAGGTTATGCGTTTTACCCCGAAAGCTTCGGTACGCACGACGTTCATGAAGTGCCGCCACCAACGCAGTTTATAGATATTGGCGGCGATCAGCGCATTCGAGTTATCGGGAAAAATTGACTTCGAGTAAAAGACTAAAAAAGCGCCGTTAAACGGCGCTTTTTTATTGTCATCTTATTGGTTAGCCGCTGATAAGCTTTACTTCCATGAAATCTTCCAGACCCCATTTCCCGCCTTCGCGACCATTACCCGATTGCTTGTATCCTCCGAACGGGCTGCCCGGCGCACGCGAGGTGCCGTTGATCTGCACCATACCTGCACGCAGTTTGCGGGCCACACGCTTTGCCCGTTCCGGGCTTCCGGTCTGGATATAAGCTGCAAGCCCGTAAGGTGTATCGTTGGCGATAGCGATTGCTTCCTCTTCTGTATCGAACGGGATCATGGCGAGTACTGGACCGAAGATTTCTTCGCGGGCAATCATCATATCATTGTTCACGTCAGCAAAGACGGTTGGCTTGACGAAATCTCCTTCGGAGAAGCCATATGGGCGACCGGTGCCGCCGGCCACAAGTCGCGCGCCTTCATCGATGCCTTTCTGGATCAGCGTCTGAACCTTCTCGAACTGGATCGATGAGGACAGCGGGCCGATATGATCGCCTTCTTGTGCAGGGTCGCCGACCTTCGTACCTTCAGTCACCTTCCTGGCGAGTTCAACCGCCTTGTCATAAACGGATCGTTCAACAAGCATGCGTGTCGGTGCATTACAGGACTGTCCGGTATTCTCGAAACAGTGAGCGAGGCTGCGCGCAATGGTTTTTTCAAGATCGGCATCGGCAAAAACGATGTTTGGTGATTTACCGCCAAGTTCCAGCGAGACCCGCTTTACTGTTGTTGCTGCCGCGCGGGAAACCGCTGTTCCGGCGCGCGTTGAACCGGTGAAAGACATCATGTCGATATCCGGGTGTTGTGACAAAGCTTCGCCAACGATAGCGCCTTCGCCATTGACGAGATTGAAAACACCCTTTGGAACGCCAGCCTGATCCAAAAATTCTGCAAAGAGCATGGCCGACAATGGTGCAATTTCCGAAGGCTTCAACACGACTGTGCAACCAACGGCTAGCGCGGGAATAACTTTCAGCGCGATCTGGTTCATTGGCCAGTTCCACGGCGTAATGAGGCCGCAAACGCCAATTGGTTCGCGCACAACCGTCTGGTTCGGATACTTTGAGGAAAGTATCTCTTCGAATTCAAAGTTCTCAAACGCGGCGATGAAGGCTTTTGTATGCGATAGGCCTGCTGCAGCTTGCGATTCCCGAGCGAGCTTAATTGGAGCGCCCATTTCGAGTGAAATCGTCTTGGCCATTTCGTCCAGGTGAGATTCGTAAATTTCGACGATACGTCGGATATAGCCGATGCGTTCTGCGGCCGGCGTTTCGCTCCAGGATGGAAAAGCATTGCGTGCGGCAGCGACCGCCAGATCTATATCTTTCGCAGAACCTGCCGAGATGGCGGCATAAGGCTTTTCATCGGCAGGATTGATGACCTCGATGGATTTGGCTTCCATTGGGGCACGCCACGCCCCATCGATATAGAAGTCGGTTTTCTGGGTGAGGTTTTTCTGAAGCATCGTGCCATCCTCCGTCGTGCTTACTGTTCAGGGTCAGCATAAGCCAGCCCAATTTGTTTCCAACACTAATGCCCGGATTCAGCAGCGTCAAAACAGAAGGGTGCATGGAAACATCAATTTTTCTTATTCATTATCGTAGGCTTCGACGTCGAAGCCGAGAGCAACCAAACCTTCTTCGAGATAATCGCCGAGAAGCGGCGTGCCAATGAGATATTTGGCTTCGCGGCCATTATCGCGATCAGCAGCAGTTGAGAGGGCCTCGTCCCATTCTTCGGCGCTGAAATCGCCGCGCCCCACCCACATAAGTGCCAGCAATTCCTGCCGTTCATCAATGTTCAGAGACCGTATGGCAGCAAAAAGCTCCTTGCGGGTAGGATTTGCCAGTGAAGCGTCGAGAATGTCAACTTCACTGTCGTCGCTGGCATTAGATCCGGATTCTTCATCAACTGCGGGAACCTGAACGTCATATTCCCGAGCTTTGGCGATTATAAATTCCAAGTTCTCGATATTGTTTACCAGCTCAACCACGCTTGCCTCCGTCACTTTGGTTGTTTGGCAACCAACGCTTCTGCAAAGCCTTGGTTCCCGCTATCTCAGAGAGCTGGATCAGCTTCGCGCAGCCTGTAGCCCACGCCCGTTTCGGTTAGAATATAATGCGGCTGATCCGGGGATTTTTCAATCTTCTGCCGCAGTTGCCGGACATAGATGCGGATATACTGTACATCCGCGGCTGGTCCCCAGACCTGGTTGAGAATATAATGATGGGTCAGCACTTTTCCGGCGTGCTGTACGAGTAGACGCAGAATGTCGTATTCCTTTGGCGACAGCTTAATTTCTTCCCCATTTACTTTCACAAGGCGGCGAACGAGATCGACCATCAGACCATCGCTTTGGAAAAGCGGCTTTTCGCCCTGCTGTTGAAGCCGATGACGCAACGCGACACGCAGACGCGCGGCGAGCTCCTTCATACCGAACGGTTTTGGGACGTAATCATCGGCGCCATCTTCCAGCGCACGGACGATTCCTGCTTCGTCGGTACGGCTAGAGAGGATAAGAATGGGCAAAACGATACCATTTTCTCTCCAGCGTTGCAGCAACGCATGCCCATCAGTATCGGGAAGTCCAAGATCCAGAAGCACAATATCCGGCTTTTCTGTCCCTATACGCTCCTCGGCTTCACCACCATTCATTGCTTCTACGACGGTATAGCCCTCCGTCGTCAGCCCCACCCGCAATAGTTTGCGGATAGCAGGTTCATCGTCAACAACAAGAATTTTCAATTTCAGATCGTTCATGAGTTCCTGTCAATTTCGTCAACGAGCACGGGTAGTGTGACTGTAAATATAGCACCGGCACCTTCATGCTGGTTGCCTGCCCGGATGGAGCCTCCCATCGCCTCGATGAAACCGCGAGCAATGGGAAGACCCAGCCCAGTTCCAGCCTGCACGTGGTCACCTTTGCGCACACGATAGAACGTATCGAACACGCGCTCCAGATCGGCCGGCGGAATACCGGGACCCTGATCGCTGATTTCCAGCGTGATACGAGACGGATCGGCGCGAACTGCAATTGTAATGGAGGAATTCTGCGGCGCGTATTTGGCTGCATTGTCGAACAAGTTGAACAATGCCTGTTCGAACAGGACGGCATCAAGCTGAACCATCGGCAGGTCGACTGGAACGACAACGTTCACCTGATGATGAGCTAATATTTTGGCTGCACGATTGAGGGCGGCTCCGATAAGGTCGCCTACGTAGTGAAATGATAGATTGGGCTTCATAGCACCCGCTTCGATCCGTGTCATATCGAGGAGGTTGGCAATGAAGCGATTCAGGCGCTCCGACTGGTCGACCACTGTTGCCACCAGTTCGGAACGATCGGCATCTGGCAACGATGCAGAATAGTCGCGCAGCGTCGTCGCTGCACCCAGAATAGCTGCCAAAGGAGTCTTTAGATCGTGTGAAATCGAGGTGAGCAAGGCTGAACGCAGCTTGTCAGCTTCCGCAGCAAGTTTCGCTTGCTCTACATCACCGACAAGCTGAACGCGTTCGATCGCAATTGAGGCCTGATCGGCCAAAGCTTCAAAGAGGCGTTGTTGTTCAGGCGTGAGGATAGGGCCCGCGCGATCATTGTCGAGACCGATGACGCCTACCGATGTCCTCGCGGTTTTGAGAGGTAAATAGAGGCGTTTGGCACCCGGTAAAGTATTAGCCCCGCGCCCCGCTGGAAGATCGTGTTCCCAGGTCCAGTGTGCGGCGGCGATATCGGCGTCATCCAAAGTGTCATCCGGCGGATAACCGCCCCTGACGGCGATGCTATTACCTTCAGGCAAAAGGATCACGGCTCGTACCTTGAGCATCGATGCGATCTGGAATGCGGTGGCCCATAGCACATCATCGAGTGAGCCGGTCCCTGCGAGCTTTTTGCTGAAAAGATACAGATCTTCCGTCATGCGCGCGCGCTGTCGTGCTGCTGCGGCCTGGCGCTGGACCCGGCTTGCCAGATTGCTGGCAATGAAACTCACAAACAGAAAGAAAATCAGAGCCACGACGCTTTCGGGATCTGCGATAGAAAGCGTGTAGAGTGGCGAAAGAAAGAAGAAATTATAGGCAAATGCGCTAAGAAGGGATGAAAAAAGCGCTGGCCAGAGACCAAGAGTGACTGCGACGCCAAGCACGCCAACAACAAACACCAGTGCGATGCTGCGCACATCCAGAAACTGTTCAAGCAATAATCCTGCAACAAGCGCAATGCCTGTCATCGCGATGCCGATCAGATACGGCCCAATGTCAGGCGATGTTCTTTGAGTGGCGGTATTTACCTTGCGGGTTGGCGCTCCGTTTTCAACGTCGACACCCGCAGTTATATGAATATCAATAGCGCCGGAGAGCCGGACCAGTTCGCGTGCTATGGAGCCGTCAATCATCTCCCGCCAGCGTGATTTTATTGATTTTCCGGCGACAATCTGGGTGAAGTTGTGAGCCGAGGCGTAGCGTACAATATCTTCGGCGACCGACTGGCCTGGAATGACGATTGTGTCTCCGCCAAGCTGTTCGGCCAGTCTCAACGCAGTTGCAAGCCTATCCTTTGCTTGTTCGGTAAGTCCGGCAGACCGTGCCGTTTCTATATGGATGGCGGCCCATGGTGCACGAAGACGATCTGCAAGCCGACGCGCGTAACGCACCAGCGATACACTACGGGGACGCTCGTCGATGGCAACCAATATGCGGTCGCCAGCGGCCCACGGCCCTTCGATAGCATGGGCTCGCATATGGCTGAGAAGTTGCTCGTCCACACGCTGGGCGGTACGACGCAGCGCCAGTTCTCGTAGCGCTGTCAGATTTCCGGGCGAAAAGTAATTGCGGATCGCCCGTTTCGCAGTCTTGGGAAGGTAAATTTTGCCTTCATTGAGACGCTTGATGAGATCGTTCGGCGTGAGATCGATCAGTTCGATATCGTCGGCTCGGTCGATGATACTGTCTGGCACGGTTTCACGCACGCGGATGCGGGTGATTTGCGCCACAACATCGTTGAGGCTTTCGACGTGCTGGATATTGAGCGTTGTATAAACATCGATCCCGCGCGCCAGAATTTCCTCGACATCCTGATAGCGTTTAGGGTGTCTGCTGCCCGGCGCATTCGTGTGCGCCAGTTCATCCACTAGAACCAGTTGTGGTTTGCGGACGAGCACTGCGTCGATATCCATCTCATCGAGAAGATGACCACGATAGGCCACTTGTGCACGCGGGACGATCTCAAGCCCGTTTGTCAGGGCTTCGGTTTCAGCGCGTCCGTGGGTTTCGACCACGCCGATGACCACATCTACTCCATCGGCTTTGCGCGCGCGGCCGGACATCAGCATTTCATAAGTTTTACCGACACCTGGCGCGGCACCGAGAAATATTTTCAGGCGGCCACGCGTCTCGCGTTCCGCCTGTTCAAGCAGAGCATCGGGTGACGGTCTGTTATCGCCAAAGCGCAGGGCATCCGATGTCAAGCAAAGCTCCTGAAAAGAAGGGGCGGCAAATCATGCCGCCGTCAGTTATTCTACTTGGTGCCGGTCCTGTCCAGAACAAGGTTCAGCTTCAAAACATTGATCACTGGTTCACCGAGGAAGCCGAGTTCACGGGCTTCAACCTGTTGCTCGACAATTCCGCGTAATGCAGTTTCATCTATCCCCCGTGCTTTTGCGATACGAGACACCTGATAGAATGCGGATTCCGGTGAAATATGCGGATCGAGACCACTTGCAGATGCAGTTACGAGGTCGATCGGCGGCGGCGCAGAGCCTTCGCTTTGCACTAAAGCGGTAGCGTCGGCTTTAATACGTTCGATGAGTTTTGGATTGGTCGGGCCAAGATTGGAGCCGCCGGAGCTTGCGGCATCATAGCCGTCTTTCCCTGCGGCAGATGGTCGACCGTGAAAATAACGGTCATCGGTAAAATTCTGGCCAATCAACTCGGAACCGACGATTTTGCCGTCCTTTTCGATCAGACTGCCATTGGCGCTGGCTGGAAAGATCGCTTGGACGATACCTGTCATGCCAAGCGGATAAAGCAACCCGGTTATGACAGTAAGCGAAACTATCATGACAAGCGCTGGACGAAGCTGTTTCAGCATTTTTGCAAATCCTTATGCGAGGCCAAGAGCCATAATTGCCATATCAATGATCTTGATGCCGATGAACGGCACGACGATGCCGCCCAGGCCATAGATCAGAAGATTGCGCGAGAGGAGTGCTCCTGCACCGACCGGCTTGTAGGTAACGCCTCTCAGCGAAAGCGGGATCAGGGTCACAATAATTAAGGCATTGAAGATGATGGCCGACAGAATGGCGCTTTGTGGCGTAGCGAGCCCCATGATGTTAAGCGCACCGAGTTGGGGATAGAACGCCAGAAACATTGCCGGGATGATCGCAAAATATTTTGCAATGTCATTGGCGATGGAGAAGGTCGTCAACGCTCCTCGCGTCATCAGCAATTGCTTGCCGATTTCAACGATTTCGATGAGCTTGGTGGGATCGCTGTCGAGATCGACCATATTTCCGGCTTCGCGTGCGGCAACTGTACCGGTGTTCATGGCCACGCCGACATCGGCCTGCGCAAGAGCAGGGGCGTCGTTGGTGCCGTCGCCGCACATTGCAACAAGTTTGCCCTTGGCCTGTTCCTCGCGGATCAGCGACAACTTGTTTTCTGGTGTTGCCTGCGCAAGAAAGTCGTCAACACCCGCTTCAGCGGCGATGGCCGCTGCAGTCATCGGGTTGTCACCGGTAATCATAACCGTGCGGATTCCCATGCGGCGCAACTCTGCGAAGCGTTCACGGATACCGCCTTTGACGATGTCTTTCAGGTGCACGACACCGAGAAGAAGTCCATCTTTGGCAACAGCGAGCGGCGTGCCACCCGCTTTAGCGATTGTGTCAGCGATGGATTGCAGTTCCGAAACCGCTTTTTCATCGGCGCGCCTATTCTGGCCTACATAAGCAAGCACAGCATCGACAGCACCTTTGCGAATGATGGAACCTTCGATATCGACACCGCTCATGCGGCTTTGCGCGGTAAAGGGCACGAAATGCGCGTGAAGCCCCTGCATGTCACGCCCGCGCAACCCGTATTTTTCCTTGGCCAACACAACAATGGAGCGGCCCTCTGGTGTTTCGTCCGCAAGTGAGGCCAATTGCGCTGCGTCGGCAAGCGCCTGCTCGGTTACGCCGCTCACAGGTGCAAACACAGTCGCCTGACGGTTTCCGAGAGTAATCGTGCCCGTCTTGTCGAGAAGAAGCGTGTCGACGTCACCTGCGGCCTCAACCGCACGACCGGACATGGCAAGCACGTTGAACCGAACGAGACGGTCCATGCCTGCAATGCCAATAGCAGAAAGCAAAGCGCCGATCGTAGTTGGGATCAGAGTGACGAAGAGTGCAACCAGCACCGTTACAGGAATATAGCCACCTGCATAGGTCGCAAAGCTCGGGATGGTAACAACGGCCAAAACGAATATCAGCGTCATGCCTGCAAGCAGAATGTTGAGCGCTATTTCATTCGGCGTTTTCTGACGTTCGGCACCTTCTACCAGACTGATCATCTTGTCGATGAAAGTCGAACCTTGTGCCGCAGTGATGCGAACCTTGATCCAGTCTGAAAGAACCTGTGTTCCACCGGTAACAGCAGAACGGTCTCCACCGGATTCGCGGATGACTGGTGCAGACTCCCCGGTAATGGCGGCTTCATTAACGGACGCAACCCCTTCGATGACTTCGCCATCCGAAGGGATGATGTCGTTGGCTTCAACGAGAACGACATCACCGACTTTTAAGCTCGTTCCCGGTACGCTTTTCCAGCTTGGCCCTTCCGGACCGTCCAGAAGTTTGGCTTGCGTTTCAGTCCGTGTCCGACGCAATGAATCCGCTTGTGCTTTGCCGCGGCCTTCGGCGACGGCCTCGGCGAAATTTGCAAACAGCACGGTGAACCACAGCCATAGGACGATCTGGAATGAGAAGCCGACATCGGGATTGCCGGCAGCAACGTCGTTCAGGAGCAGCAAAGTCGTCAGCAGCGAAACAACTGCAACCACGAACATCACCGGATTACGTGCAAGACTCTTGGGATTGAGCTTGCGAAAGGCATCGCCAATGGCGGGTAAAAGGATGCGGGCATCGAGAACGCTCGCGGATTTGGACTGGCTCATAACAGAGGCTCCAGTGAGAATACTTTTCCGTTCGGAAAACTTAGATTAGTCCGGCAAGCTGAACCGCGAGAAGAAGGGCGGTCGTTACCAGAAGAATCGAGAGAATGCAGCTAGAAGGCCTGAGCATCAGAACATCTGTCCCTTGATCATCGCGAGGTGCTCGGCAACTGGGCCAAGCGCCAGTGCGGGGAAGAAAATCAGACCTCCAACCACAAGAATGACACCGATCAGCAAGCCGACGAAAAGCGGCCCGGTTGTAGGGAACGTGCCTGCGGATTGCGGGGCCGCTTTCTTGGCGACAAGCGAACCGGCTATCGCAAGTGCTGGAACAATCACGAGAAATCGGCCCATCAGCATGGCAAGACCAATGGTGATATTGTACCAGGGCGTATTGCCGGACAGGCCGCCAAAGGCGGAACCATTGTTCGCGGTGCCTGAAGTATAGGCGTAGAGGATTTCCGAGAAACCATGCGGTCCAGGGTTGGCGATGGAGGCCAGACCTGTCGGAAGAACCGAAGCGATGGCCGTGAAGCCCAGAATGGACAACGGTAGACAGAGAACGGCGAGCATCGCCATTTTCACTTCCTTGGCTTCGATTTTCTTGCCCAGATATTCGGGAGTGCGTCCAACCATCAGTCCGGCCACGAAAATGGCAACGACCACGAACAGGACGATACCGTAGAAGCCTGCACCTACACCGCCGATGATGATCTCTCCCAGCATCATATTGATCATGGGGATCATTCCGCCCAGCGCCATCATACTGTCATGCATGGCGATAACTGCTCCGCATGACGCAGCGGTTGTGACGACTGCGAAAAGCGCAGACATTGCGATGCCGAAGCGCGTTTCCTTGCCTTCCATGTTGCCGCCATCAATACCGAGCGCATGGATGAGGGGATTGCCAGCAGCTTCTGCCCAGTAGCAGATTGCGACACCTGCGACGAACAATATGCCCATGGCAGCAAAGATCGCCCATCCCTGACGCTCGTTACCGACCATTCGCCCGAAGACGTTTGTCAGTGAAGCGCCGATGACAAAAATCGCAACCATCTGGATCATGTTGGAGATGGCATCGGGGTTCTCGAAGGGATGCGCGGAATTGGCATTGAAGAAGCCGCCCCCATTGGTACCAAGCATCTTGATGGCCAACTGTGAAGCAACCGGTCCAAGTGCGATCACCTGTCTTGCGCCTTCCAGCGTCGTAGCTTCGGCATAAGCGCTAATTGTTTGCGGAACGCCCAGGCTGACGAACGCCAACGTAAGCGCGATGCAGAGCGGCAGGAGGATGTAGAGCGTGCATCGCGTAAGATCGACCCAGAAATTTCCGAGTGTCTTCATGGATTTGCGCGAGAACGCTCGAATGAGCGCTATGGCAATGGCAACGCCTGTTGCGGCCGAAACAAAGTTCTGCACCGTCAGCCCCACCATTTGAGTCAGGTAGGACATGGTACTTTCTCCACCATAGTTCTGCCAATTCGTATTGGTGACAAAACTAGCAGTGGTGTTGAAGGCGAGATCTGCCGGAACGTTGCTCATACCCATCGGATTGAAGGGCAGGGAACCCTGAAATCGTTGCAGCATGTAAAGCAGCAGAAAACCGGCAAGGTTGAATAGCAGCAGGGAGGTAGCATAGGTCGTCCAGTGCTGTTCTTCTCGTTCGCTTGTGCCTGCGAGACGATAAAGCCCGCGCTCCACAGGAACGAGGACAGGTGAAAGGAACGTCCGTTCACCGCTGAAAACGCGCGTCATGTAGCCGCCGAGCGGCTTGACGAGCAAAATGATAATCCCGCAAAAAACGAGAATCTGAATCCATCCATTAAGTGTCATGGTTTTTTTCCGAGGCCTGAATGGCTGCCAGTTACGCGGTTGGCCGGAGACCGGCTTAGAACCGCTCCGGTCGTATAAGCGCGTAAAGGAGGTAGGCGGCTATGAAGACTGCAACCAAAGCGCCAGCGATGTATTCAATCATCATGGCGCGCCTCAGAGCTTTTCGCAGATGCGTAGATAGCCGAACACTAGCGCAAAAAAGACGATGCCAATTGCAAGGACGGCGAAATCCATAGTCATGCCTGAATTGCCCGAAAGGGCTCCCTGTTTCTTACAGGGGCATTATGTTGCTGCTCTGCATAGGGTTTCGAGAGCAGGCACGACGCAAAAAAATAAAAAACTCATATATGGAATGTGGTCGAAGGCGAAACGGCCTGAGTTGATGTTGCGCCTCAGGCTGTTCGGGAATTACAGCGATGTTGCCGCAGCGGCTGCACGACCGGCCGCTCGACCGGAAAATATACAGCCGCCGAGAAACGTTCCTTCAAGTGCATTGTAACCATGGTAACCGCCCCCACCGAAGCCGGCAGCTTCGCCTGCTGCATATAGTCCGGGTATCTTTTCGCCAGCCTCGTTCAGCACTTGCGCGTCCAAGTCCGTGTGCAGCCCGCCAAGTGTCTTGCGCGTTAGAATATGCAGTTTGACGGCAATAAGTGGCCCGTTCGAAGGGGCCAGCAGCGGGTGTAGCGGTACAGCACGCGTGAGACGATCACCGATATAAGCTCGGGCATTGTGTATCGCCATCACTTGAGCATCCTTGGAATAACGGTTCACTATCTCGCGATCCCGTGCTTCGATTTGATCGCGGATATGGTCGAGTTTGAGAAGATTTTCTCCCGTCAAGCCATTCATTTTTGCAACGAGTTCTTGCAGAGTTCCGGCTGTAAGGAAATCGGCTCCGTTTTCCAGGAACGCTTTGACTGGCGGTGGCGGTGCTTTGCCGAGGCGGCTTTTCAGTAAGAGCTTCCAGTCTTTGCCGGTAATATCCGGATTTTGCTCCGATCCGGACAGAGAGAATTCTTTGCGGATGATTTTCTCGGTCAGAATAAACCAGGAATAGTCGTAGCCGGTCGAAAGAATGTGCTTGAGCGTACCAAGCGTATCGAACCCCGGGAGATAGGGGGCAGGAAGACGATTACCTTTGGCGTCAAACCACATTGAGGATGGTCCCGGTAGAATACGAATACCATGGTTCGGCCAGATGGGCTCCCAGTTCCGGAGTCCCTCGGTATAGTGCCACATGCGGTCGGCATTGATGACGTGACCGCCTGCAGCCACAGCGATATCGATGCCTCGCCCGTCCACATGAGCTGGTACACCCAACACCATTTCTTTCGGTGGATTGCCGAGCCTGTCGCGTGGCCAGGCTCTCCGGATCTTATCCGGGTCGCCGCCGATGCCGCCAGATGTGACGATTACACAGTCAGCGAAATAGGCAAACTCTCCCGCGCTGTCCCGCGATGAAGATTGCCCACGCTCAACGGTCGAGGGTGCCAGTACTTCGCCGTAAACTCCACTGGCTCGTCCGCCGGTAGTGGCGATGCTATTGACTCGATGGCGGCATTTTAAGGTTATGAGTCCTTTGTTGATCGATTCACGGAGTGATCGCTCGAATGGAGCCACGACACCTGGCCCAGTGCCCCAGGTCACGTGAAAACGTGGTACTGAGTTGCCGTGACCATCTGCTCTCGCCCCGCCACGTTCTGCCCAGCCGACAACGGGAAACCAGCGCATGCCTAGACTATGCAGCCAGGGTCGCATTTCGCCGGCGGCGAACTCCAGATAGGATGCGGCCCAGCGCTTTGGCCAATGATCCTCGGGCCTATCAAATTGTGCCGACCCGAACCAATCCTGCCGCGCGAGATCGATATTGTCCTTTATGCCAAGGCGACGCTGTTCGGGACTGTCGACCATGAACAGTCCACCGAGTGACCAGAACGCTTGTCCGCCAATGGAATTCTCACCTTCTTGTTCGAGAAGAATGACTTTGCGCCCAGCAGCGGTCAGTTCATGCGCTGCGACAAGTCCGGCTAGTCCTGCTCCAATGATAATGGCGTCTGCATCCTCCATCCCCGCTTCCTCTCTCCAAAAAGCGCTTGATAAGTGCATCGTGACCGAAGGGCTGATTTGTTGCAAGCTGCGGCCGCACGTCGTCAACCGAAGAAATAAGGCGCGATCCAATCGGCAATCAGCTTGATGGAAAGCCCGAACAAGGTCATCTGTACCAAGAGGAAAAATGGGCCATCCGGCATGATCCGGGTCAGCTTGGCGCCGACAAAGGTGCCAATGACAGCGGCAGGGACGAGCCAAAGACCAAGTGATGTGTCGAGATTGGAAAACTGTTGCAACTGCCAGTAAGGCACCAGCTTTACGGCGTTGACGATGGCAAAAAGAATGGTCGATGTACCAGCGAAAACCAGTTTTGGAAGGTGCTGCGGCAGCACATACATCTGAAACGGTGGTGCGCCGGAATGAGAGACAAAGCTGGTCAAGCCTGTGATTACGCCCCAGAAAATGCCGCCGGGAACATCCGCCTTTCGTGCCTTTTTACGATAACGCGCGCCGAACCACGCATTGAAGCAGAAAAGGATGCCGACCAACCCGACCAGCATTCCAATGAATGTGGGAGACAGATGTGCGCTGAACATCCAGCCTATGCCGACGCCCAGAATTGCCGCTGGTGTCAGGATCGCAAGATTGCGTGCGGAAAAGTGATGGCGATAAAGATACAGGCCGAACATGTCGCTGATGACATAGATCGGGAGCAGAAGTGCGGCTGCGGTGACTGGAGATATGACAAGTGCCATCAAGGGAACGGCAAGCGTACCGACCGACGGTAATCCGCCTTTTGAAAGCCCGACGAGAAATGCTGCAATCACTGCGATTGCCAGGAACAGGGGCGTATGTTCGATCATATGATGGTGAGGTTATCTTTTGCGGAGGTAGGAACACATCTCCGGTCGTTGGGCCGGAGATGTATTGTTTGGAGATCAGGCGTGAGCCCATTCCCAATAAAGAGCACGAGCGCGTTTCGTCAGTGGTCCATATTCAAGTTTGCGATCATCAAACCCGATAATCGGCACGACTTTACTCATATTACCTGTTGAGAAGATTTCGTCAGCTTCGCGGAAATCGTCAATCTTCAAAGTGGTTTCGTGAACGGAGATACCTGCTTCGCGTAACAGATTGAGTACACGCTGACGAGTGATGCCGTTCAGGAATGTGCCATTGGGAACCGGTGTGAACACCTCGCCATCTCGGACCATGAAGACGTTCGAGGTTGCAGTTTCGGCGACGTTTCCGAGAACATCGGTCACCAATGCGTTGTGAAAGCCTTTTGCTTTTGCTTCACGCAGCATACGTGCGTTGTTCGGATAAAGGCAGGCGGCCTTAGCATTGACCGGCATGACTTCCAGGTACGGTCGCCGGAATGATGTCGTGGTGATTGTAAAACCCTTCGGCTCGACCATAGGGATCGCTTCAAGGCAGAGCGCAAAATCCGTGGATGACGCAAGCGGCGCGACTGTACTGGTGTCACCTTCTTCTGCCCAGTACATGGGGCGGATATAAACATCCGTACCCGGCGCGAACTTTTTCAGGCCCTCACGTGCGAGTGCCTCGATATCGTTGGCGGATAGCGTCGGTTCCAGGCCCAGGGCATGGGCTGAATCATTGGCGCGTGCAGAGTGACGATCAAGGTCCGGTGTTACACCTTCAAAGAGGCGTGCGCCGTCAAATACCAGCGAACCAAGCCAGGTCGCTTGTGAGGCCGCACCGAGAATGCGAACATCGCCCTCACGCCATTCGCCCTTGTAATAAGTCCACATCGCCCGTTTATCGGTCATTTCCCTAGTCCTTTAACAGTATCAGTTCTCATGTTTTTGCCTGCGTCAGAGCGCATTCAGACACAGGTTGTTATCGGAATAATGCTTGGAACGCGTCTCGACAGCTTTGGATCAGATCAATGTCCTAAGCACTTCTAACTGAAACATAATTTCATCGATCATATACAGGTTACCTATATCGTAGGAGGAGGCAATGCCGTAGACAAGCGCGAAGTTGTCATTACCTGCTTTCAAGATTGCTCCATTTTGTCTTCTACAAGTGCCGGGGTCGGTTCCGATGTGGCAACAGCAGGAGGCCCTTTGACGCCCCGTTGCCTTTCGCGGATGAAAGTGAAGAGCCCGGAAATGGTGATGAGAACAATGCCGATCAGCATCGGCGTGTCTATATGATCGTGGAAGACAAAATATCCGAAAAGGATCGCCCATATCATCTGGCTATACTGTGGGGAGGCAATCGCACTTGCCGGCGCGCGTTGGGCCGCGAGTATCAGCAGGATGTTGGCAAGCGCGGCGAGAAGGCCATATCCTGCGAGATAAACCCATTGCTCGGTATTTGGCGCTTCGTATGAGGAAACCATCAATGCGCCACAGATGATGATGGGTCCGATCAGTCCGCTCGTATAGAGCGATATGCGCTTTTCGTGCTTGCCCATGACACGGAAGATGATGATGCTCATCGCGCCACCCATACCGGCCGCAAGCGCTCCGAGGTGGCCGATTGAGAGCTCCCTGAAGCCGGGGCGGAGTACAATCAGCACGCCGACAAAGCCAATCAGAACCGCCGACCATCGCCGCCAGCCAACTTGCTCCTTCAAGAACACGACAGAAAGTATTGTCACATATGCCGGCAGGAGGAAAATGAGCGCGAAGGCTTCCGCCATGGACAGATGCGTAAATGCTGTAACACTGCCTATCGTTCCCATTGCAGCGGTCACGGTACGCAGCAACCACATTTTGATATTGGTTGTGCGAAACATATCGAGCCAGACATCGCCAGCTTTTTTTGTAAAGGGAATGGCAAGTAGACCAAGTACAGCGCCGAAGAAAGCAACTTCGTAAGGCGACAGCGTGCCATCAAGAAACTTGACGCAGGCATCGCTGACGGCGAATGCCGCATAGGACGCAAATGCGAGAAAAATACCATAAAGCATGACGATGTCCGAAAGAAACGGGGGAGGAGTTCGTTCCGAACGCTCCATTAATCGATTAGAAGCCTATTGGCAAAAGACATTTCGGAAATTCCGCATTTAAGTCTATAAGCGAGCCATTGCTTTGAAGAGAAGTAAATTCGGCCTTTTCAAGGTTGCGAGCTCAAGCAAAAACGCATGCCTCGTTTGCAATCATATCCGTGGTGGAAATTTAGGCAAACGCCTATTTAGCAATCATCCAAACGAGGAGAAAGCAAATGAACATTCGTCAGAAAGTACAGCAGTTCGTATCCCGCCGCCGCGCTATCCGTGAGCTTGGTGCTATGGACGACCACCTTCTTGCCGACATCGGTGTTTCGCGTTCGCAGATTCATAGCGCCGTTTTCGGTAAGTAATAACTTATGGCGTGTCTCTCGAAGGATCGCCCTGTAAGTATAAATCGAATAAAGTAACAAAGCGTCGGTCTCCAGTCCCGGCGCTTTTGTTTTATGGATTGCTCATTTAATTAATTCTTTGATCAGAACCCTTCAGTCTCCGGTCGTGTGATGCCTCTTTTATATTCAGGCATCAGCTTGAAATCCTCGTTTGCTTATTCTTCGGTCACACATCGCTAATGAGACGCAATCCGTACCATTTTGGGACAGGTAGCAATTGTCGTCGGGCCAATTTTCCGTCAGCTTATATCTGCGGGGGCAGGCGATGAAGATGGGATTCTTCCGTTGTAGCTGCGGTAAATTTGCCGTTCTTCATCGCCTCTTATTTCATAGCGATGTCTATTGCCGGAATTTATTGCATTCAGTATCCGAAGTGATTGCTAAAGGCATTGTGAAAAATGCAGGAGTGCACGTATATCTACCTCTTGCGCGTCGGGTGATCTCCGGCTTATCTGGCCACCCGATGACGCAGAGGCAGTTACATCATGGACATTATCTGGCGTGGGATTCTGATTGGAATCGGCGCAACGGTCGTAATGGACTTGTGGGCACTTTTGCTGGGTGCAATGCCCGGGCAGACACGCCCCAATTGGGGATTGGTTGGCCGCTGGTTCTGGCATCTTCGCCACGGGAAAATTTTTCACGACGATATTTCCGACGCCGAACCTTATGGGCACGAAATAGCGCTTGGGTGGATTGGACATTATGCCGTCGGTATCCTTTACGGTGTCGTCTTTGCCATTTATGGTGGCTCGGAATGGTTCGCGGACCCCGTATTTCTACCGGTCTGGATTTTTGGAATTCTGACAGTGGCGGCAGGATGGTTTTTGCTGCAACCCGGTTTGGGAATCGGTTGGGCAGCTTCCAAATTGCCGAACGCTCGCAATGTCCGCTACCTCAACCTTATTGCGCATACGGTTTTTGCGCTTGGCATGTACGGCACGGCATTGCTCTTACAAAGCCAATTTCAATCAGTCAGTTAGAAAAAATAACGCACTCTCGCGAACTATCTTTTTTGAATCTGTTTCAAATATTTCCCGACAAATGAGTGGCTGGCGCACAGCGAGATCTCAGTCCACACTAAATCATGTCAACAAACTGGCATACACACGGCAGAACTGTGCTTTTGTCCGTGATGGGTGTATGGGGAACATGTCCGACTGCAAATCTGCAGCGGCAATTAACATTATGGCAATCGCATAGGTTGCTTCAGTTCGACACATTGCGAAGCGCAACAGGTTGCGCGTCGTGATTTCACGCGAACTGAGGTGCCAATTGACGGGCGCTTGCCTTGGAGGGACGATGCTCGAAAAGCTGTTCAAATTGCAGGAACACGGCACTACGGCGAGAACGGAAATTATCGCCGGCGTGACGACCTTCCTGACCATGTCTTACATCATATTCGTAAATCCGGACATTCTGTCCACGACAGGTATGGATCGAAACGCTGTTTTCGTTGCCACCTGCCTAGCGGCAGCTCTCGGCTCGATCATCATGGCGCTGGTTGCGAACTGGCCTATCGGCATGGCGCCAGGCATGGGTCTCAACGCCTTCTTCGCGTTCACCGTTGTAGGGGCGATGGGTTTTTCTTGGCAGCAGGCGCTGGGTGCCGTTTTCATTTCCGGTATTATATTCCTTCTCCTGACCGTGACAGGCATACGCCGCTGGCTGGTTGAAGGTATTCCGCATTCGCTGCGAAGTGCGATCGCTGCGGGTATCGGCATGTTCCTGGCCCTGATCGGTCTGAAAAGCGCTGGTGTCGTCGTTGGCAATGAAGCAACTTTGGTCGGGCTTGGGGATCTGACGAAATCTGGTCCACTGCTGGCTATTGCCGGCTTCTTCATCATCGCCGTGCTGGATGCTTTGAAAGTTCGCGGTGCGATCCTTATTGGTATTCTTGTCGTCACAGTGGCATCGATCGCTCTTGGCATCAGCCAGTTTGGTGGTGTCTTCTCGGCTCCTCCGAGCCTTGCGCCGACCTTCCTCCAGCTTGATGTGATGGGCGCTCTGCATACCGGCATTCTGCATGTCATTCTGGTTTTCGTTCTGGTTGAAGTTTTCGATGCTACCGGCACGCTGATTGGTGTGGCGAAGCGGGGCGGTCTGATCGAACCAGGCAAACCCAACCGTCTCGGACGTGCCCTTTTTGCCGATAGTACTGCAATTCTTGGCGGCTCGCTTCTCGGTACTTCCTCTACGACGGCTTATGTCGAAAGTGCATCGGGTGTTCAGGCTGGCGGCCGTACGGGCCTGACAGCTTTGGTTGTCGCACTTCTGTTTCTTGCAGCCTTGTTCATTTCGCCGCTTGCCGGTTCAGTTCCGGCTTATGCGACTGCACCGGCTCTGATCTACGTCGCTTGCTTGATGATGCGTGAATTGACCGAGATCGAATGGCACGATGTAACGGAAGCTGCACCTGCAGCGCTGACGGCTTTGGCCATCCCGTTCACCTACTCGATTGCCAACGGCTTGGCCTTCGGCTTCATCAGCTATGTCGTTCTTAAAGCCTTCACTGGCAACGCACGGGACATTCATCTCGCTACATGGCTGGTTGCCGCGCTCTTCGTCATCCGCTTCGCATTCTTTGCGGAGTGACAATAAAAGCGCCGGGTTGAATTGGTCCGGCGCTTGTTCTGCAATATCGGGAGGAACAGGACTGTGCAAACAGATGAACTGAAACTGCTGGAAAAACTGATCGACGTTATCGAGCAGGATGTTATTCCACTGACTGAACGAGGAGTTGCGGAAGGCAACAAGGTGTTCGGTGCGGCCTTGTTGCGCAAATCAGATCTATCTCTTGTTCTTGCTGAAACCAACAATGAGACTGAAAATCCGCTCTGGCACGGCGAAGTGCATACTTTGAAGCGCTTCTACGAGATGCCGGCGAACGGACGTCCAGACCCCAAGGATATGGTCTTTCTTTCTACCCACGAGCCTTGTTCGATGTGTCTTTCAGCCATCACTTGGAGCGGTTTCGACAATTTCTACTATCTCTTCAGCCATGAAGATTCACGAGATGCTTTTTCAATTCCGCACGATCTGAAGATTCTCAAAGAAGTCTTCACGCTGGAGCCAGGCGGGTACAACCGCGATAATGCTTTCTGGCATAGTCATTCGATTCCTAAGATGGTTGCATCTCTACCGGACGCCGATCGGTCGCGCCTCGGCAAAAGGCTGGACGCCATTTTCGCCAAATACGATGAATTGTCCCGGACATATCAGGCCAGTAAAGATGGAAACGCTATTCCGCTTAACTGAGAAATTTATGGAATTCGGCGAAAGCGTTTCAGTACCGAACAAGCTCACAGTCTTGCGCGCACTCGCAAGCTGGCTGAACGGGTGAATAATTGTCTGAAGGATGCTTGAATTGTCAGAATAGGCCGCGCGATGAGCGCGGCCTATTATTTGGTTCAGGCTTTATTATTTGCGGATTTCACCGAGCTGCTTTTGTACCGCATCGATGACATCGTCGCCGATCTGGGACTTGTACTTGGCATAGATCGGCTGGGACTTCTCAAGCATGCGGGCATGCTCTTCCGGTGAGAGCGTGTTCACCTCCAGACCCGCTTCCTTAATCTTCTCAAGAGACTTCTGGTTCAGTTCGCGAATGACCTTGCGTTCGACGTCGCGGCCGACAACTGCACATTCACGCAAGGCCGCCTGTTCTTCCGGCGAGTATGTGTCGAAGATCGGCTTGGAGTACAAAAACAGAAACGGCGTGTAGGCGTGTTTCGTTTCCGTGACGAATTTCTGTACCTCATAGAATTTTGATGTATCGATCGTGACGTAAGGGTTTTCTTGTGCGTCGATAGCTTTTGTTTCCAGTGCTGAGAAGATTTCACCAAAAGCCATAGGGGTGGCATTGGCACCGAAATTCTGGAACGTATCGAGGAAGATGTTGTTCTGCATCACGCGGACTTTCATGCCGCTGAAGTCTTCCCACTTATTGACCGGATGTTTTGAGTTCGAAAGATTCCGGAACCCGTTCTCCCAATAGGCAAGATTGACGAGGCCGACGGCTGCCAATTTTTCGTCCATCATCTTCCCGAACGAACCGTCGACGACAGCGTCTGCTTCTTTATCATTTGCGAAGAGAAACGGCAGGTCGAAAACGCCAAGTGCCGGAACGATGCCGACGAGCGGTGACGACGACGTAACCACACCTTCCTGTACACCGGAACGTAGCGCCTGCGTTGCCTGCAAATCGCCACCCAGCGCTCCACCCCAGAAAGCGGTTATCTTCATCTTGCCGCCGGACTTCTCTGCAAGACATTCATTCATGGCCTTTATGCCATTGCCGACGGGATGATCCTCATTAATACCATTCGAGACGCGGATGTTGCGATCCCGAAACTCGGCAAGTGCAGGGACGGTAAGCGCTCCCGCCACAACGGCGGTCGTTGCTAGCATGATCAGTTTTTTCATTGAACTCTCCTCCCAGAGTTGATGTTAATCCTAATGAAGCCAGTTCATGGGTACGAGTACCAGACTTGGAAACAGAACCAGCAATAGCAATACGATCACCTGTGAAATCAGGAACGGATTGACACCAGCGACCACTTTTCCAAGCGGCACCTTTGAGACGCCGCTCACTACGTTCAGCACTACGCCCACAGGCGGAGTGATAAGCCCGATACTGTTGTTCATGATGAACAGGACACCGAAATAGGCCGGATCTATGCCCGCTTGTTTGACGATCGGCATTAGGACCGGGGTCAGGATTAGAATTGTCGGAGTAAGGTCCAATGCCGTTCCGACAACCAAAACCAGAATCATGATTGCAAACATCAATAGCTTCGGACTATCGATCAACGGTGCGATATAACTGCTAATTTCGGCCGGAATATTTGCTGCCGTGATTAGCCACGACGAAACCAACGCCGAAGCAACGAGAAACATGATGATGGATGTCGTCTTGGCGGCCCGCAAAAGAACACCATAGAGATCGATAAATCTCAATTCGCGATAGATGAACATACCGACAAAGAGGGCATAGGCTGCGGCTACCACGGCTGCTTCTGTTGGCGTCATGACACCCATCCGAATGCCGCCGAGGATGATGATTGGCATACCGAGCGCCCATAGCGCGCGCGCGGTCGCTTGCAGCCGATCTTTACCGGATTGCTTCGGAAGTACTTTTAGATTGTCTTTTCTGACAACAATCTGCCAGGTGAAGAGAAGGGCGAGACCCATCATCAGGCCCGGCACGATGCCTGCCATGAAAAGCTGGGTGATCGATACATTGGCGGCAACACCGAACACGATCATTGCCATTGATGGCGGAATAACCGGCGCGATGATGCCACCGGCTGCCATCAATCCGGCAGAGCGCGGAATATTATAGCCAGCCTTCGCCATCATGGGTACGAGGATCGTTGCAAGCGCCGCAGTATCGGCAGCGGCCGAACCCGATACGCTTGCCATGATGATCGCCGCGAGAATTGCAACGACACCGAGGCCGCCGCGAATATGGCCCACACAAGCTATGGCGAAATCAATAATACGACGGGACAAGCCGCCTGAATTCATCAGTTCACCGGCCAAAATGAAGAATGGGATGGCCAAAAGGGTGAATGAGTCTACACCAGCAATCATGTTCTGCGCGATGATCTGCGTGTTGAACATCCCCATGTACAACATGAGAATGACACCACAGAACATAAGCGAGAATGCGATCGGAACACCGATGGCCATGGCGCCGAGGAGCGAGCCGACAAATACTACAAGTGTCATGTCGTCTACTCCATAAGATGGTCGAGTGAGTGTTCGCCCGCAAAGGTGGCAATTTCCTCATCGGTCAAGCGACCGGTGACAGCCCTCAAGAAACGCTCTGTAGCGATGATGAACATCGCACTGCCTGTGAATAGCCCGACGCCATATACCCAGATCATCGAAAGGCCCGTTACAGGTGCAACCATGCTGGCATTGATGTCGAATTGTTTCCACGTGCCCCAAAAGAAGATTCCCGAGCACAACATGACGATCAGATAGCTGATTGCCATGCACGTGATACGGCCTTGTCGCCCGAAGCGAGCAACGAGGGACTCAATACCCAGATGGCTGTTCTCTCGAAAGGTGAGAACAGCGCCGAGAAACGCTACCCAGACGAAGAAATAACGTGAAAGTTCTTCCGATACGGTCAGTCCGGAATTTGCGGCGTAGCGCAAAATCACGTTGACGAAGACCATGATAGCCATTCCGGCGAGGAGGAAGACGAGAATTGCGCCAAGTATCTTGTAGAAGAGGTCGATGGCTTTCGTCATATGTCCGCCCTCAGACTTTATCGAGCAGATCGCGGGCTTGTAGATTCTGGATCAGCGCCCTGATGCCGAATGTCCATTCCGGACATTTGTCGGTGCGGTCGACCCAGTTGACGAGTCGCCCGAGCTTGGGAGTGGATATTTCAACGCGGTCACCGACTTCGTGCGTGAAGCCTTGTCCAGCACCACGACGGTCCTTGACGGGAGCGAACATTGTGCCGAGGAATAATACAGCGCCGTCTGGATACTGATGATTGCGGTTCATCATCTGTGATGCGAGATTTTCCGGGTCGCGGCTGATTGCTTCCATCGGGCTTTCGCCCGTCATTTCGAAGCGGTCCGCTCCGTGGACTGTCAGCGACAGCTTGACCTTGCGCAATACATCCATGGTGAATTCACCGTCAAACAGACGAATGAATGGCCCGATAGCGCAGGATGCATTGTTATCTTTAGCTTTGCCAAGCAGGAGAGCCGAACGCCCTTCGACGTCTCGGAGATTGACGTCATTGCCGAGGGTTGCGCCAATAATGCGTCCGTCTGAAGCGACGACCAATACGACTTCAGGTTCGGGATTGTTCCATTGCGAAATCGGTAGAATACCGACAGTTGCACCGCATCCGACGGCGGACATAGGTTGGGATTTGGTGAAGATTTCTGCATCTGGGCCAATGCCCACTTCCAGATATTGGGACCATAGCCCCATTTCCTGGAGGAGCGCTTTGACCTCCGCTGCTTTTTCGGAGCCAGCCACGACACCCCGCAAACTGTCGCCAATAACGGGGGCGAGACGTTCACGAACTTCGCGGGCGCGGGAAGGGTCGCCCTTTGCCTGTTCCTCAATCACGCGTTCGAGCATGCTGTCAGCGAAGGTGACGCCTGCTGCTTTTATGGACTGCAAATCGATGGGAGCTAGCAACTCCCCGCGATTGCCGGAAAGAAAATCGTCGAGTGAGCCAAGGTTTGGGAAGCTGTCCGTATTTTTTAATTCGTTTACTAACGAATTACGTTCCAGAAGACCTGAAACAGTAGCCGACAAGCCGGATAAATCGTGCAGATGACCGTCTTTCACCAGTACCGGACAGGGGCCATTTTCTGCTTTTGACCATGCTCGGCCGATCAAAACCGCAGAATGGTTGTCTTCAGGTAAAATCGCCGTTGCTCTCAGTTCACGCTTGTCTTGCACAGATATCCTCCCAATGCATGACCGTTTCCCGTTGGTCATATGTTGTCAGGATGTCTGACAACAATAGTAATATTATTATTAGCAGTCTGGAGTTGAGTCCAGCCTTCAGACCGCGCTAAACTCAAAAATTAGATCGATCTGTTTTTCTTCGACTGACAGTGTATGCCCTGTCCATTTCCGGATTGAGTTCCATCCCTAGTCCTGCTCCGGGGGGAACCGTAATCATGCCACCCTTTACTTCGGGCAAGGCCGTAACAAGATCGCGATACCAGGTCTTGTAGAATGCGCGTACACTTTCCTGAATAAGTGCATTCGGTGCGTTGAGCGACAGGTGCGTTGAAGCACACAGAACGACAGGACCGGTACAATCGTGTGGTGCTACCGGAAGATGCCAGGCTTCTGCCATCGCTGCGATCTTGCGGGCTTCTGACAGACCACCGCACCAACTCAAGTCGAGCATGACAACGCCTGCGACGCCCGTTTCGAGTAAATCACGAAACGCCCAACGGCTTCCCAAGGTCTCGGAGGCACAGATCGGTGCAATGCTTGCTTCCGAATAACGTTTAAGACTGCCAAGGCTGTCCATCTTGATCGGGTCTTCGTGCCAGAAGGTCTTGAATGGCGCGAGTTCTCGCGCAATCTGCATGGCCGGTAGAAGCTGCCACATGGAATGGAATTCAACCATGATATCCATGCGATCACCGACGGCCGCACGGATTTTTTCGAAAGGCTGCAATGCCGCTTTCAGATTAGGCTGGGAAATATATTGCCCGCGTGTTTTCTCCGCCGCCATGTCGAACGGCCAGATTTTCATTGCCGTTATGCCCTCGTCCAGCAACGAGAGCGCAAGTTCGTCTGCACGATGCAGGAAGCCATTGAGATCGTCATAATTGGCTCCTGCATTTGCAAGGCCATAATTGGTGGACCGCTGGCCAGTCGCTTTCTTTATGTATTCTGTTCCGGCACACGTATTGTATGTGCGGATGGATTGACGGCTGAAGCCGCCGAGCAACTGGGCGATCGGAAGGTTCGCGGCTTTACCGTAAAGATCCCACAAGGCGATGTCGAACGCGGAGTTCCCACGCACTTCGGCACCGGTTGAACGAAATCCGAGATAACCCACAAGGTCAGAGGCTAGCAGATCGATTTGCAACGGATCGCGCCCCAGAACACGCGGTGCCACATATTCGTGCAAGTAGGACTCGACCGTCTCGGACATGAAAAAAGTTTCACCGAGCCCGGTAATTCCTTCATCCGTATGAACTTCGACCCACAACAGGTTTGGCCGTTCGGCTATGCGGATCGTTTCGACTGCGATAATCTTCATTGCACCTCCCAACGCAACCGGATTGCGTGTGTACTAGCTCTTTCCGCCTTCATTAAGTTTTTCGAGATGAAGGAGCAGGGCGCTATGATCCTTTTCGCCACCGCCTTCTTCCACGAAAGCGGCAAAGGCATCGCGTACGGCCTCGGTCAACGGCAAGTTCAACGATAGGTCGTCCGCAGTCTTGAGGATCGAATTGAGATCTTTCAACTGAATACGCGATGTGCCGCCCGGCTCAAAATTACGATCAATCATCCGCTTGCCGTGCAGTTCGAGAATGCGGCTTTCACAGAAGCCGCCGCGGATGGCGTCGCGGAACGCTGAGCGCGAACCGCCACCTTTTTCGACAAGAACCATTGCTTCCGCAATCGCTCCGATGGTCACGGCAACAATCTGCTGATTGGCGAGTTTTGCCAGTTGACCGGCACCAGATGGGCCGACGCGGGTAAGGCGTCCCATTGGTTTGAAAACATCAGCGAGTTCGGCAATGACCGCCTCATCGCCTCCAGCCATGATGGCAAGCGTACCTTCCTGTGCTCCCACCACGCCTCCTGAAACCGGAGCATCGATATGATTGATGCCAACGGCCTGCAAACGCTGAGCATGTTCGCGGGCAAAGTCGGGCGAAATTGAACTCATGTCGATGACGGTGCTACCATTTTTCATGACGGCAGCAACCCCTTGGTCGAAAAGAACGTCGCGTACTGCCGGGCCATCGGTTAACATGGTGATGACTATATCGGCGTTCTCTGCCGCCTCGGCGGCGGTTTGGGCGAGTTTGGCACCTTTTCTGCCAAGAGAGGCTAACTTGGCGCTATTCCGGTTCCAGGCTGTTACGCCGAAGCCAGCATTCAGAAGACGACCAGCCATCGGCGCGCCCATCAGGCCAGTCCCAAGAAATGCAATCCTGCGCGTCAAAGTTTGCCTCCCATCTCATCTTCGATGTGAACACGAATGATCTCATCAAAGGATGTTTCTGCGGTGAAACCAAGAGCCTGCGCGCGTTTTGCCTCGAAACCGGGAGCCCAGCCGGCAACCATACGCATGATCATTTCGTCCGGCTCATGGCGGATCAGCCCTACGGCCGATTCACCAGCAACACGGCGCAATGCTTCAATCTGTTCGCCTACTGTCGCACTGAGACCGGGCATGGAAAGATTGCGGCGTGCTCCCACCGCTTCCGTATGGATGGTGGCTCCATGGACCAGAAAGCCGACCGCTGACCGCGGCGAAGTATGCCAGTGTCGGACATCTTCGGGAACAGGCAAGACCGCTTCCTGCCCGGAGAGCGGCTCACGCAGGATGTTGGAGAAAAAGCCGGAAGCTGCTTTGTTCGGTTTGCCCGGACGTATGCAGATCGTCGGCAGGCGAATGCCGATACCATCGAAGAAGCCGCGCCGGGTGTAGTCCGACAACAGAAGTTCGCTGATTGCCTTCTGCGTGCCGTAACTCGTCAATGGAGTCGTGTGGAACTCATCGGGGATAGGGTGGGGGAGCGGGGCGCCGAAAACTGCTATGGACGATGTGAAGACCACACGCGGCTTATAGCCATCGGCAATGTGTGCAAGCCTGATGGCATCAAACAGATGGCGGCTGCCATCCAGATTGATTCGATATCCCTTGTCGAAATCGAGTTCCGCTTCACCCGATACGATTGCCGCAAGGTGAAAGATGATGTCGGGGCGTGCTGACACGATGCTTTGGGCAGTTTCCATAGTGGATATATCTGCTGCCAGGGTATCGACTGATCCGGCAAAGCCGACTGGAGGTTCTGCTGCAACGATATCGATAAGCGTAAGCTTTTCAATGGGATTCCCGCCGAGATGCCCATCTTTTGAGAGGCGTTGTGTCAGTTTGCATCCGACCATGCCTGCAGCGCCGATGATTGCAATATGCATTTTTAAGCCTCCTCCCAATCTTGTAGCCGATTGCAACTCAGAACGCGGTGTTGGCTACCATAACAACACTTATCCAGTCTCCCACCAGATTTCTGTTGTAGGGTTGTCTGATAACCTTATATGTAGGCATTGAAAACAATTTTCTCGGTCTTGCCACAAGAATGAAACGGAAAAGCCTGTTGCATTCCCAAAGCTGTCGTACATCCGCGGCAGCCGATTGCGCATCAACGAGGTCTATGAACAAGAGGATACTATGTACGGTTTGGGGGACATGACCGGAGACATGCAGACTGATCTCGTTACCCTTTTGGGTGATGATCTGGTTATGACTACGCGAAGCGATATGCTCCGCTATTGTCGGGACTGGCCGGGTGATGTGGAGAATGTAGCGGTTGCTGTGGTCCGCCCGCGCTCGAAAGAGGACGTTTCCGCTGCGGTTAAAGCTTGTGCTTCACTGGGATTGTCCATCATTCCGCAGGGCGGAAATACCGGTCTTGTGCAAGGCGGTGTACCGGATGGGCGCGACAATCTCGTCATTCTAAGTCTTGAGCGGATGAACCGTATTCGAAAGGTCGACCCGGATGATTTTTCAGCGGTTGTTGATGCCGGTTGCATTCTCTCCGAACTGAAAGACAAATTGGCGGTTGAAGGAATGTTTTTCCCACTGGCCCTTGGCGCGCAGGGAAGCTGCCGTATCGGTGGTAATGTCAGTACCAATGCCGGAGGCGTCAACGTGTTGCGTTATGGCATGACACGTGAGTTGGTCCTGGGGTTGGAGGTCGTCTTGCCTGATGGCACGATATTCAACGGTCTTTCAACGTTGCGGAAAGACAATCGCGGCATTGATCTGAAACAGCTTTTCATCGGTGCTGAAGGCATTATAGGAGTGGTGACAGGCGTGGCAATCAAACTGACGCCTTTGCCGGACAAGGTGGAAATCGCACTGTTGGGACTCAATTCGCTCGCTGACGCTATTGCGCTTTATCGGCGTGCGCGCGTGCAGTGCTGTGATCTGATGTCTGCTTTCGAATTCATGCCGCCAGTGGCTTTTACCTTGGCGCAAGAGGCGATGCCGGATCTTGCCATGCCGCTTGGACAATATCCTGCCTACGTCTTGATGGAAATTTCAGGTTCTGGGCTGGTCGATATAGCGTCCTTGATGGAACAGTTTCTTGCTGGCGCAATGGAAGATGGTCTCGTTCTGGACGGAACCATCGCGTCATCTCGTGCGCAAGGTCAAAATCTCTGGATGTTCCGCGAGGCGATGAACGAAGGGCAGGCGCTGCGTGGCAAACACCTCCGCACTGACATATCGGTCCCGCTGTCAAAACTGGCGTCGTTCGTCACTGAAGCTGAAACCGAATTGGCTGAGGTTCTTCCGGATTGTCTTGCTGTTTCTTACGGGCATGTGGGTGACGGTAATGTGCATCTCAACGTTATCCCTGGAAGCGCTCTCGATGTTGCGGCGATAGACAAGAAAATCAAGCTTGCAAAGGAAACGATCAATGCTGTTCTCGATCGTTATACCGGCAGCATCAGCGCCGAGCACGGCATCGGTCGCCTGAAGCGGGAGGATTTCGAGACGCGCATTGACCCTGCACGGCGAAAATTGCTTGAAGGCCTCAAGCAAGTCTTCGATCCGGAAAATATCATGAATCCAGGCTGCCAGCTTTCGCTTGACTCTTCGAGAGGCTGACGACACACCACTTGCACGGGTAATCAGGGAGGCTCTATCATTTTGTTTGGTGAAATCAGGCGCAATGAACAACTTCCCGGACGCATTGCTTCCGAAATTACGCGGCAGATCAGTGAAGGTAGTCTTCTGCCGGGGCAAAAGCTGCCGACAGAACATAATCTGGCGCAGAGCTTCGGTGTAAGCCGTTCGGTTGTACGCGAAGCAATTGCCCAATTGCGCAACGAGGGATTGGTCGAAACTCGACAGGGTGTTGGCGCTTTCGTAACGGAGCCCGATAAACGCCATGCCATCCGAATAGAACCTGAAACGCTTGCCAATCGCGATAGTTTCCGAAGCCTGTTCCAGTTGCGAATGGCTCTGGAGATAGAAGCGGCGGGACTCGCCGCAGTGCATCATGATGAAAACGACATGATGCAACTGAATGAAGCGCTCGCGGAGATGAGTGGTTCAAAAAAGTGGACTGACACGGGTATTGCTGCTGATCTGGCATTTCACCGTGCACTCGCTTCTGCAACACATAACGAATATTTTCCGCTGGTCCTCGGTTTCATTGCCGAACGCATTAATCAGGCAATCAACGCTGCGCGTGCACGGGCAGTGCTTGAGCAGATCGTCGAGATCACCATTGATGAGCATACTGCAATCAGAGATGCCATTCATTCACGTGATCCGTTGCGAGCTCGCGAAGTAATGCGCCGCCACATTGTGCAGGCAGCAAGCCGTGTTGGCCTCAAACTGGAAACTTTCTAATGGCGTCTTCTTTCGAACTTTTCAGTCTGCGAGGACGCATTGCCTTGGTCACTGGTTCTAGCCAGGGTATTGGTTTTGCATTGGCTCGGGGGCTGGCAGAACATGGCGCAACGGTAATCATCAATGGTCGTGATCGAAACAAGGTCGATGCGACGGTTACGCTACTGGAAGACGAAGGCTATAATGTCTTTGCGTCGGTGTTTGATGTAACGGATGCCGAAGAAGTTCGTGCGTCTATTGATGCGATCGAAAAGGAAATTGGTCCACTGGATATTCTGATCAATAATGCGGGGATGCAGTATCGCTCCCCGCTGGAAGATTTCCCGATCGAGAAATGGCAGCAGCTTTTGGAAACCAATATTTCCAGCGCTTTTTATGCGGGGCAGGCGGCTGCGCGCTACATGATCGCACGAGGATGTGGCAAGATAATCAACATTGCTTCGGTACAAAGCGAACTGGCCCGTCCTTCCATCGCGCCTTATACTGCAACGAAGGGAGCTATTCGCAATTTAACGCGCGGTATGGCCACCGATTGGGCACGGTATGGCTTGCAGATTAATGCGATTGCTCCAGGTTATTTCAAGACGCCGCTGAATCAGGCATTGATTGATAATCCCGAATTTACTGCATGGCTGGAAAAAAGAACGCCGGCAGGCCGTTGGGGGGATGTAGAAGAGTTGGTAGGTGCTGCAGTTTTCCTAAGCAGCGACGCCTCCTCTTTCGTCAATGGACAGGTTTTGCACGTCGATGGCGGCATGACCGCGAGCGTATGAGGAATTGATGCTGCGTATTATCGTTATGGGTGTTTCGGGCTCTGGAAAGTCGACTGTGGGCGAGAAGATTGCCGATGCATTGGTACTCCCATTTCTTGAAGGCGATTCGCTGCATCCGAAATCCAATGTCGACAAGATGTCCGCAGGCATTCCCTTACAAGATGAGGATCGTTGGCCCTGGCTCGATAAAATCGGTGAACGTCTTGCCGCTTCGACTGATGGTATTGTCGTTTCCTGTTCGGCACTGAAAAAGAGCTATCGTGATCGTCTTCGTTCCGCTGCCGGTACGCCCGTAATGTTTGTTTTCCTGGACGGTAGTTTTGAAGTTTTGTACGAGCACATGGGGCATCGCACCGGCCATTTCATGCCGGTAACGATGCTGGAAAGCCAGATTGCTACACTCGAGAGCCCCGTAGGAGAGCCGCTGGTATTCCGCGCAGATATCGCCGAAACCGTGGAAAGGATTGTCTCCGACAGCCTCAAATGGATACGCTCAGTCGAGCTCTAGCGCTATTTCAACGGCCAGAAGAACATCAATGTAGGAACTGTTACAATCGCTATAATGATTGATAGCGGTAATCCCAGACGCGGATAGTCACTGAACCTGTAACCTCCTGGTCCCATAACCAGGGTATTGCACTGATGACCAATTGGCGTAAGGAAATCACATCCCGCGCCGATCGCGACCGCCATCAGAAAGGCCTCCGGCTTGAAACCGAGTCCGGAAGCAAAACTTGTCGCGATCGGGGCCATGACGAGCACTGTCGCAGCATTGTTGAGAAATGGTGTCACCATCATTGCGGCTACAAGAATTAGCGCCAGAGCTCCGGCTGGTGGTAATTGGTGGCCGATTGTAGCAAGCCCTTCGGCTATGAGATCTGTACCCCCCGTTGTTCTGAGAGCATCCGAAACCGGAATGAGTGCAGCTAGCATGACCAGAATGGGGCCATCAATTTCGTCATAGACCTCGTTGAGCGGTATCACTTTGAACAGCAGCATGGCGACTGCGGCGGCAAAGAAAGCGACCGCAACCGGTACAAGGCTTAAAGCGGTTGCCCCAATGGCCGCAATCAGAATGGCAAGCGGGATCAATCCGCGCCGGACGCTGCCAAGCATCAGTTTGCGGCGGGCAAGCGGGAGCAATTCGAACTCAGGCAGGAAGGTGGAAAGATTTGCCTGTCTGCCTTGCAACACAATCACGTCGCCGAAACGGAGAATGACTTCGCTGAGACGTTCGGTAATGCGTTCACCCGGTCGGCTCACTGCCAGCAGGTTCAGGTCATAGCGCGCGAAAAGGGCAAGTCGTTGGGCGGTCAGCCCAATGAGACGCGAGTTCTTGCCAATAACAGCTTCAACGGCCTCAATATCGGTGGAACCGCTGGTTTCAGATGGATTGCGGTTTTCAGACAGGGTGAGTTTTCCGGCGCTTATGATCGCATCAAGCGCTTTAGGGTCGCCTTCAAGTAGAACGACATCACCTTCATTGAGTATGGTATCGGGAAGCGGCGTCAGTCGCTGTTCGTTGCGCACAATGGAGGTCACCATTGCCTCGCCTTCAGCCGCCTTGATGAGATCGGTCACGCGCTTGCCGGTCATCGTCGATGATTTGGTGATACGTGCTTCGGAAGCATAATTCTTTATTTTGATTGCCTCATCCAGCGAAACATTTTCGCGGGTGCGTTGAGGAACGAGCCAGTAAAAAAATACCAGATAGATGAGCCCTACTACCGAGAGCACAGCGCCGACCGGTGTGAAGTCGAACATAGTGAAGGGTTCGCCGACCATTTCACCGCGAATGCGAGAAACAACAATATTGGGAGAAGTGCCCACCTGGGTCATCAAGCCGCCAAGCAACGCCCCGAATGCCATGGGCATGAGGAAAGTTGATGGGGAAACATTGGAACGGCGAGCGAATTGAAAGGCGACTGGAATCATGATTGCCAACGCGCCGACATTTTTTACAAACGCGGAGAGGATGGTGACGACTGTGACAAGAACGGCAAGCTGAAGCCGTACGCTGTTTATTTCCGGTAGAAAGCGCTGAATCGCCGCCTGCATGAGGCCAGAGCGTGCGACACCCGCACTGACCACCAATGCGCTGCCCACGATAATGACGATGTCGTCGCTGAAACCTGAAAAGGCTCGGTCAAAGGGCACAACGCCGACTGCTATCGCCAGGAGAAGCGCACATAGCGCGACCACATCATAGCGAAACTTGCCCCAGATAAACGCCCCCATCATGAGTATGATCACCGCGAAGGAGAGTATCTGCTGATGCGTCATCTATCGGGATTTCCTCACAGGTGGAAAAATATTCCACCTGTGTAGCCGATAAACTCTAAAACAGAAATCGATTATTATAGCGGGTTGTGCCCTTTTGAAGGGCGTGACCCTTATCTAATTCAAGCATTTACACGCTGGCCGTTATCGCCGAAAATATGCATGTGTCCTGCAGATGCGCCAATCCTGACGGTTTCATCGACGCTATGTGTCGATCGCCCGGCAACGCGGAAGATGAGCGACGTACCATCCGGCAATGCGCTATGAATATAACTTTCCGCGCCGACGAGTTCTACAGCTTCAATACGAACGGTCGCATTGAAACCGTCGGCATCCGGCTCGTCGTCTTCCAGAATGCTGATATCTTCGGGGCGAACGCCGATGGTGAAGTTCCCGATAGGTGTTTTCACCGCCCCGCCCGTTTTCCAGGCAATGTTTTCTGCGCTTTTCAGCAGATTCATCGACGGCGAACCGATAAATGTTGCCACAAATGTGGAGGCTGGCTTTTCATACAGTTCGATCGGCGTACCGACCTGTTCGATATGGCCTGCATTCAGCACAACAAGACGGTCAGCCATGGTCATGGCTTCCATCTGGTCATGGGTGACATAAACGCTGGTTGTTCCGAGCGAACGTTGCAGGCGCTTGATCTCGACACGCATCTGCACGCGTAGTTTCGCATCCAGATTGGAGAGCGGTTCATCGAAGAGAAAAGCTGCCGGTTCGCGCACAATGGCGCGCCCCATGGCAACGCGCTGGCGCTGACCGCCAGAAAGCTGACGCGGCTTACGCTCAAGAAAAGGTTCGATTTCGAGTGCCTTTGCCGCTTTGGCAATACGGCGTTCGATTTCGTCTTTCGGTGTTTTACGGTTCTTCAGGCCATAAGCGAGATTTTCCCGGACCGTCATATGCGGGTAGAGCGCATAATTCTGGAACACCATGGCAATATCGCGTTCTGCAGGTTCAACATCATTGACCACGCGATCGCCAATAGCGATGGTGCCGGACGTAATACCTTCCAGGCCGGCAATCATGCGCAGGAGAGTGGATTTACCGCAGCCTGACGGACCTACCAGTACTACGAATTCGCCGTCGTTGATCTCCAGCGATACACCTTTGATGACTTCGACATTGCCGCCATAGCTCTTGCGGACGTTATCAAGAACAATTTTGCTCATTACTTTTCCGTTTCAACGAGACCTTTGACGAACCAGCGCTGCATCAGCACCACAACGAGGATCGGTGGGATGATGGCCAGAATGGCTGTTACCATGACGTAGTTCCAAGGTGTGGACGCATCAGCCCAATCGACCATGCGGCGCAGGCCGATGATGATCGTGTTCATCTTGGCATCATTAGTAACGAGCAGCGGCCAGAGATACTGGGTCCATCCATAAATGAAGAGAATGACGAAAAGTGCTGCAATGTTCGTCTTCGAAAGAGGAAGCAGGATATCCCGCATGAAGCGGAATGGTCCGGCATTATCGATACGCGCAGCTTCAACCAGTTCACCCGGTATGGTGAGGAAAAACTGTCGAAACAGAAACGTTGCCGTCGCAGATGCCATCAATGGCAGCGTGAGCCCGGCATAGGTGTCGATCATGCCGAGATCCACTATCACCTTGTAGGTCGGCAGGATACGAACCTCCACAGGCAGCATCAGGGTTATGAAGATCATCCAGAAGAAGAACATGCGTAGCGGAAAGCGGAAAAACACAATCGCGAAAGCCGACATGAACGAAATAATGATCTTGCCGACGGCGATCGCCATGGCAACCACGAACGAGTTCCAAAGAAGCCGCTCCAGACTTACGCCGACAACGCGTTCCACGCCGCCAAAGATGGCTTCACCGTAGTTTTCGGCGAAATGGTCGCCGGGCAACAACGAGATGGGGGGGCGTATGATTTGTGTCGACGTCATCGTTGAAGCGACGAAGGTATAATAGATCGGAAAGGCGACAATTATGATGCCTACGATCAGGATCAGGTGGCCGATCAGGTTTGAGACAGGGCGTTTTTCTATCATTGTCCCCTCACTCAAGAATAATGCACGCGCTTCTCAACGAAGCGGAACTGGAAAGCGGTCAAGGCAATCACGATTGCCATTAGAATAACCGACTGTGCCGAAGATGAGCCGAGGTTGAGATTGACGAAGCCATCGTTGTAAACCTTGTAGACCAGCGTTTCTGTAGCTCTGGCAGGGCCGCCGCCGGTCACGGCATGGATGATACCAAATGTGTCAAAGAAGGCGTAAACTGTGTTCACGACAAGCAGGAAGAATGAAGTCGGTGCAAGGAGTGGAAATACGATAGACCAAAATCGCCGTGATCCGCGAGCGCCATCAATGGCCGCCGCTTCGATTAACGACTTAGGGATTGCTTGTAAGCCAGCGACAAAGAACAGGAAATTATAGGAGATCTGTTTCCATGCGGCAGCAACGACGACAAGGCCCATAGCCTGATTACCATCAAGCAGCGGATCCCATGCGATGCCATTACGCCGCAGAATGTAAGCAAAAGTACCCATGGCGGGATTGAACATGAAGAGCCATAACATGCCGGCAACGGCGGGAGCCACTGCATATGGCCAGATCAGGAGTGTACGATAAAATGTCTTGCCGCGGATAACGCGATCCGCTGCCGTTGCAAGTAATAGTGCTGCGCCCATGGCAAGCAGCGCAGTCAGGATATTGAAGACAATCGTTACTCTGAATGAATGCAGATAGTTAGGGTCCGCCAGAACGGTCGTGAAGTTTGCCAATCCGACGAAGGTGGATTTAAGCCCGAATGCGTCTTCACGCATGAATGATTGATAAACTGCCTGACTGGCTGGCCAGAAGAAGAATACCACAGTCAGGACGATCTGTGGGGCCAACAGAGAATAAGGCAAAACTTTATTCGGAAAGATAACTTTCTGCACGGGGAGCTTCCTCGTGGGGTAACAAGGCCGCCTGCCGCAGAGGCAGGCGGCGTTGTATCAATGTGAACGGTTACTGAGCGGCGGCAATTGCGTCATTGCCGCGTTTGACGGCGTTTTCGAGCGCGGTCTTCGCATCCTGTTTGCCACCAAGCATGGCTTCAAACTCTTCGTTCAGAATATCGCGTACCTGCGGCAGGTTGATGAGGCGCACACCCTTGGAGTTTTCGGTGGGGGCTTTACCCATCATCTGCAAGATCGGCGTTTCGCGACCTGGATTCTTTTCATAGAAATCCGACTTCTTGGTCTCTTCGTAAGCAGCCAGTGTCACCGGCAGATAACCGGACTTTTCGTGAAGTTTAACCTGAATTTTGGTCTGCGAAAGAAAATTGAAGAATTCTGCGACACCCTTGTACTGTTCATCGCTAAGACCGGCAAAGACCCACAGAGCTGCGCCACCAGGGATCGTGTTCTGCGGGCCGTGACCTTCATAGTAAGGCAGCTGACCGATACCGTAATTGATGCCGGACTTTACGACATCTCCGAGGCCGCCGGAGGATTCGGTCAACATTGCGCATTCACCGGAGGTGAAAAGCTGCTTGGCTTCCGATGTGCGGCCGCCATAGCGGAACGTGCCATCTTTCGCGAGATCGGCAATCGACTGGAAGTGCTGGATGTAAAGCGGTGAATTGATTTCCAGCTTTACATCGGTTCCACCAAGGCCGTTTTCATTGGTGCCATAAGGGACGTTGTTCCAGGCAGCGAAGTTTTCGGTCTGAATCCAGGTCAGCCATGTGGAGGTGAAACCGCAGGGTGCTGCGCCGCTAGACTTGATCTTCTTGGCAGCTTCGAAAACTTCCGGCCAGGTCTTTGGCGGATTGTTTTCATCAAGGCCAGCCTTCTTGAAAGCGTCCTTGTTGTAATAAAGGATTGGCGACGAGGAATTGTACGGGAAAGACAGCATGGTGCCATCCGGCTTCGAATAGTAAGCGACGATGCCGGGCAGATATTGCGACTTGTCGAACTTGAAGCCGCCCTTTTCCAAAACTTCAGCAGCAGGAACCACGGCACCTTCAGCAGCCATCATGACACCGCTGCCAGCATCGAAGACCTGAAGGATTGCAGGCGGCTGCTTGGAACGAAACGCAGCGATGCCGGCATTCAACGTTTCGGGGTAGGTTCCCTTATAGACGGGAACGATTTTGTATTCGCTCTGGCTTTCGTTGAACTCTTTCGAAAGCTCATTGACCATTTCGTTGTTGGCACCGGTCATGCCGTGCCACCATGCCAGTTCCGTCTGGGCGAATGCCTGCGAACCGATGGTGAGGGCGAGGGCGCTCGTCAGCGCCGAAGTCGTAATCAGACGGATAAGCATGTTTCCTCCTCGAGTGTGAGATTGCGTGAACATTCGAGCTCCTTGGAGAGGGTCTCAAAGTTCCGACATCTGCGATATATTCGTTGCACTTATATGAATGCAATTTTTGCCAAAGGATCAACCTTCGATTCTCCCAATGGCAGAATAAATACGAAAACGATAGCATTCGAAATGAAAAAAAACGAAAGGCAAGTGATAATCGTGGGGAGAACGTGCGTATAATTGAGGAGTTGGGAAAGTTGCCCGATGCCATTCTCATATGATGATTGCAGGTTTGCTGACCGGCGGATTGACCAAAGCCGCAGAGTGAATTGATATATGCCTTTCGAATCTGGCCGACGGTTTTATTGAGTTTTGCCTTCAATCGGATCGGACATTACCCAACTTGCTGACAGGTGAACTTATGCCGAGTGACGATCGCAGGAAAAGTCGCGTTACGCTTCTGGATGTGGCACGCCACGCCAGTGTATCACGCGCAACAGCTTCCCTCGTCATCCGCAAAAGCCCGTTGGTGGGAGCGGCGACGCGCGAAAAGGTGGAAAAAGTCCTAAAGGAGTTGGGCTATGTCTACAACATGGGGGCCGCTAGTCTCCGGGTAGAGCGATCGAATACGGTTGGCGTCATCGTGCCTACCCTAGGCAATCCATTTTACGGCGAATTGCTTTCGGGAATAGACAGTGTTGTGGGTGAAGCGGGGCTGGTCGTCCTTCTGGCAAACAGTCACGAGAACTTCGCTAACCAAAGTATTCTCATGCAGCGCATGCGTGAGCACGGCGTTGATGGCGTGATCATGTCGCCGACTGCAGAAACAGCGCCGGAATTCATCGAACAAATCGCTGACTGGGGCTTGCCTTTGGTGCAGGTGTTGCGCCATGTGACAGATCGAGTTGACTATGCAGGTGTTGATTATGCCGGTGGTATGCGACAGGCGGTCAACCATCTGGCGATGCTCGGGCACAAGACAATCGCATTCGCTGTGCATGGTCCGGTTCATTCCGCATATCACGAGCGTGTCAAAGGTTTTCGCGATGCAATGCAGCAGCAAGGTCTTGATTCTGAGATGATCGTCCGCTTGCCGCACACGATGCCGGAAATTGCCAATGCTGCCCCGCTTCTCTTTCAGGACGGTAGAGAGCCGACCGCTGCAATCTGCTTCAATGACGTAATTGCGCTGGGCCTTTCGGCCGGTCTTTACGATTGTGGGAAAAAGATTGGTGAGGATTTTTCTCTTATCGGCTTCGATGATGTAAGCGATGCCGAAGCAACGCGCCCACGATTGAGTTCCGTATCGACCCGACCTGTGACAGTTGGCCAGAATGCTGCCAGATTGCTTCTTTCCCGTTTGTTAAATCCCGAAAAACAGGCACAGCGGATCGTCAGTGAAGCATATCTGCAGGTTAGACAGTCCTGTGGACCGGTAAAAACTTCTGTCGTCTAATCCGAATTAATGATTGACGAACAAGGTTAAACGCATTTAGATCGATCTAAATTTATTGCCGCCAGGAGGAAAAGTCGGCATAATCCGCGTACCGGGAGGTTCAGCATTGTACAATTTCAACTTCGCGCCTGTCTTCGCGTCGATGGATAAACTGCTGGTTGGCGCATGGCAGACAATCGAGCTTTCATGCGCTGCCATGGTGCTTGGTTTGGTCGTTTCGATCATCTGCGCGGTCGGCAAGACTTCCGGACCAAAGCCGGTCCGCTTCATTATCGATGCTTACATCGAAATTATCCGCAATACGCCGTTTCTGGTGCAGATTTTTTTCATCTTTTTTGGATTGCCTTCCGCTGGTTTGCGATTGTCGCCCAACAGCGCAGCGCTGCTTGCGCTGGTGGTGAATTTTGGTGCCTACGGCACGGAGATTATTCGCGCAGGTATTGAATCCATTCATAAAGGTCAGGTGGAAGCGGGAACGGCACTTGGTCTCTCCAAACTGCAGGTCTTTCGCTATGTCATCATGAAACCGGCTTTGCGGACGGTTTATCCGTCACTGACCAGCCAATTCATCTATCTGATGCTGACCTCCAGTGTCGTTTCGGTCATTTCGGCGAACGAGCTTGCGGCTGCCGGTAACGATCTGCAATCCGCGACTTTCGCGAGTTTCGAGGTCTATATCGTTATCACGCTCATGTACCTTGTCATGTCCATCGGTTTCTCGGCCATTTTTGCGCTGATCGAGAAGGTGGCATTCAAATATCCGTTGAGCCGATAGGAGCAGGCTATGATCAGACCTTTCGGTTGGAACGAATTCCTCATTATCGTCTATGCAGCGCAATGGACTATCGCTCTTTCTGCTATTGCTTTTGTCGGTGGCGGAATCGGTGGGTTGCTTGTTGCGCTGATGCGGGTCTCTGATGCTCGCGTTCCACGTTACGTCGCACTCGGCTTCATACGGCTGTTTCAGGGTACGCCGCTTCTCATGCAGTTATTCCTGGTGTTTTTTGGCCTGAATATTTTTGGTCTGGGTATCAATCCGTGGATTGCCGCGACGATTGCACTGACATTGCACGCCAGTGCTTTTCTTGGAGAGATTTGGCGCGGTTGTATTGATGCAGTGCCGCCCGGCCAACGTGAAGCGGCTACGGCGCTGGGGCTGCGCTACTATAATCGTATGCGCTACGTAGTCCTGCCGCAAGCCGCGCGCATTTCTGTCGCGCCGACAGTGGGCTTTCTTGTGCAACTCATCAAGGGCACGTCGCTTGCCGCTATCATTGGCTTTACGGAACTGACACGACAGGGGCAGATCATTAACAACGCAACATTCAGCCCATTCATGGTGTTCGGTACTGTGGCAGCTATTTATTTTGTCCTTTGCTGGCCGCTATCTATTTTGGCACGCCGTATGGAGATGAGGTTTTCTCGCGCTACAGCTCGGTAATTTGGGGGGCTTGGGAAAGACGAACGGCACTTCCGACTGAATGTGGCACGATACTGCATCAGCGAATGTGCCGAGAGATAATGAAACGATGCCGGTGAGGAGACCGGCTATTAATAGGGAAGGAATAAGCATGACTATCACCAGACGTTTGGCAATGGCTTTGATTGGTGCGGGTGCTCTCGCAACAGTGTTGACACCGACAGCTTTTGCGCAGACCGTTGACGGCATCAAGTCTGCTGGCAAAATCAAGATCGGTATGCTGGTCGATTTTCCGCCATTCGGCATCATGAATACCAGCAACGAACCGGATGGTTACGATGCCGATGTTGCGAAGTTGCTGGCTAAAGAACTAGGCGTTGAAGCTCAGATCGTTCCGGTTACCGGTCCAAACCGTATTCCATATCTGCAGAGCGGACAGGTCGATGTTCTGGTTGCTTCACTCGGTATTACTGAGGAACGTGCAAAGAGCGTTGATTTCTCGCAACCCTATGCGGGAATTTCGATCGGGGTGTTTGGACCAAAAGATATTGCTGTTGCAAAGCCGGAAGATCTTTCCGGTAAAACCATCGGCGTCGCGCGCGCGTCCACACAGGACACGGCGGTAACCAAGGTAGCACCACAGGACGCAAACATTCGTCGCTTCGACGATGATGCCAGCGCAGTGCAGGCCCTGCTCTCGGGTCAGGTTGAGCTTATTGGTCTCTCCAATGTTGTAGCAGCTGAGATCGAAAAGGCTGCTCCAGGCCGCTATGAGCAGAAAATTCAGCTCAGTCAGCAGGTGCAAGGCATCGCAGTTCGCAAAGGTTCGACTGAAATGCTCGATTTCGTCAATAAGTTTATCGAGAAGGCGAAGAGCGACGGCGAACTGAACAAGATCCATGAGAAGTGGCTCGGCACGCCTCTGCCAGATTTTGTTTCTCAGGCAAAGTAAGCTCTCGAATTTTGTCATGCCCGCCGAATGGACGGGCATGACGACCCAGTCCACGAAAGTGAGTTTCTCAACATGAACCAGACGGCTCAGGGAAAAACGAACCGGCTTCCGCAGGATGTTTCCGATCCTGCAGTACTCATGCAGGGTGTGAATAAGTGGTATGGCACTTACCATGCTCTCAGGGATATTGATCTGAATGTCGCTCGCGGCGAGCGCATTGTGATTTGCGGTCCGTCTGGCTCGGGAAAGTCGACCCTTATCCGCTGCATCAATCAGCTGGAGACCATTCAGGAGGGCCGCATCATTGTTGACGGCCATGATCTGACGGCGGGTGGAAAGAACGTGGATATTGTCCGACAGGAAACCGGCATGGTTTTCCAGCAGTTCAACCTCTTTCCGCATATGACGGTTCTTGAGAATTGCACTTTGGCTCCGATGAAAGTGCGTGGTGTTTCCAAGTCTGAAGCCGAAAAGACAGCACGCAAATATCTGGAGCGTGTTCGCATTCCTGAACAAGCGGATAAATATCCGGCACAGCTATCCGGCGGTCAGCAACAGCGTGTGGCGATTGCACGTGCACTCTGCATGAATCCCAAGATCATGCTTTTCGATGAACCGACTTCGGCACTTGATCCTGAAATGGTCAAGGAAGTTCTCGACACCATGATCGATCTCGCCAAGGAAGGTATGACCATGCTCTGCGTTACCCATGAAATGGGCTTCGCACGACAGGTGGCAGACCGTGTCATCTTCATGGATCAAGGGCAAATTCTCGAGATGGCGGAACCGGAGGAATTCTTTGGTAATCCGAAGCATGAGCGCACGAAGGCATTTATTGGTCAGATTTCCTGATCATCTCCAATAGTTTAGTAATGGAGTTTGAAGTGACGAACGAAGTTCTGCTCATAGAACCCATGATGCCGCCGATCGAAGAACGATTGGATGCAACATACAAGGTTCTCCGCCTGTACAAGCCGGAAGACAAGGCGGCCATTGATACGAGCCTCGGCACAATTCGTGCCGTTGTTACCGGCGGTGGAACGGGGCTTTCCAACGAGTGGATGGAGCGTCTGCCATCGCTTGGCCTGATCGCCATCAACGGCGTCGGGACAGACAAGGTCGATCTTGGCTTCGCGCGGGATCGGAATGTGCATGTCAGCACCACACCGGGTGTCCTGACCGATGATGTTGCCGATACGGGAATTGCCCTCATGCTGGCCGTTATGCGCCATGTTGTTACAGGCGACCAGTTTGTGCGGGAAGGCAAATGGGCGCGTCGTGAAGGATTTCCTCTCGGCGTTAGTCCTAAGGGCAAGCGGGTTGGCGTTCTAGGGCTCGGTCAGATCGGAAAATCCTTTGCGCGACGTGCGGAAGCGTTCGGCATGGAAGTGCATTATTGGAACCGCTCGCCTGTCACTGGCACAAACTGGATTGCGCATGCGACGCCAGCGGAGCTTGCCCAGCAGAGTGACGTGCTCGCGGTTTGCGTCGCTGCCAACCCATCGACGGCCAATATCGTAAACGCGGATGTTATCGCAGCGCTTGGAAGTAAAGGCTTTCTGGTTAATGTGGCCCGAGGCAGTGTGGTCGATGAGGATGCGCTTCTAGCTGCTTTGAATAGCGGAAATATCGCTGGTGCCGGTCTTGATGTTTTCGTCAACGAGCCGACGATCAGGGAGGACTTTCTGAGCGCACCAAATACGGTGCTGATGCCGCATCAGGGTAGTGCAACGGTAGAAACACGTGTCGGAATGGGCGAACTGGTACTCGCCAATCTCGCTGCATATTTTTCCGGCGATGTTCCGCCTACCAAGGTAAATTGAGTTACTTCGATGATTGTCAGACAAGCCTTTTTTGAAGGTACTATTCATGCTGGGCGCGAGGATGCGTTCAAAGCTTATGTTGCCGATACTCTCATGCCGATGTGGCTCGCTTTTCCGGGTATCAGGGAAGTTCGTGTTCTTTACGCTGTCGAACGTGACGAAGGGGCGCCAGACTACCCGATGGTGCTTTGGACCATGTATGACGGCAGGGAGGCGTTGAAGGAAGCTCTTGCCTCACCTGTCCGATATGAAAGTCGGGAGGCCACGAAAGGCCTCCTGGAAATGTTCGACGGTCACATACATCATCATGTTTTCGATCTCCCCCTTGAAGGGTAAGATCTTTTTTGTTTATGCACCCCACGTCCGCTCAAGGACATTGATCCAGTTTCCGTGAGCTAGCTTGACGATGGAAGCATCGTCATAGCCGTGCTTACGGAAAGCTTCTATGACAAGCTGGAGATCGCTAACGTCGCGAAGGGTCGAAGAAATCGTGGTGCCGTCAAAATCGGAACCCAGCGCCAGGTGATCGATCCCAATGCGACTGACGATATAATCGGCATGGCGGACAAGTTCGCCCAGATCCGTATTCGGATCGCGTTTTCCGTCTTCACGTAGGAATGAAACGCCAAAGTTAAGTCCGACGAGGCCGCCAGTATCGCGAATGGCGTCAAGTTGTTTGTCGGTCAGGTTGCGGCTTTGCTGGCAAAGCGCGTGAGCATTTGAATGCGAAGCCACGAGCGGTGCATCGGAAATTGCCGCGATGTCCCAGAAACCTTTCTCGTTCATATGGGAAAGGTCGACCATGACCTTGAGTTCGTTGCAAGCGCGTATGAGTGCTTTGCCATGATCAGTGAGGCCGGGACCAATGTCAGGTGATGCCGGAAACCTGAACGGGATACCATAAGCAAATATATTCGGACGGCTCCATACCGGTCCGAGGGTTCTCAGGCCGGCCTCATACAAAACATACAGGGCGTCAAGGTCTTCGCTAAAGGCCTCAACACCTTCGATATGGTACACTGAAGCGAAAATGCCCTTGGCAAAAGCATCGCGAATATCGGCAGCCGTGCGGCAGATGCGGACCTTGCCTTCCGATGCCCGTTCGATCTTCAGCAAGATCGCCGACATGGCGAGCGTTGCCTTCATCGCATCTGTCTGGCTTGGCGTTGCCAGATTGCCATTGGCATCCAGTTCTCGTGAAGGTGAGGGCACATATACTGCGCAAAGACCGCCGCCCAGCCCACCCTTCTGGGCGCGTGGAAGGTCGATATGTCCGACTTGCTCGCCTTGAAGAAAACGCTTTTCCGGCGCGGAAGCATCAGATGACCATAGGCGCAGCAGCACGTCGTTGTGGCCATCGAAAACGGGGATCTTCTGTTCTGTCGCCATGGGGGAGCCTTCTCAAATCCAGGATTCAAAAAGGGGTGATGGACCCAAGCGAGAAGAATTGCAAATGCGATTTCGGTCAATCGCTATGACCACACTGCATGAGCAGCGATTCTTTCAAGCAAAAGGTCTCTTTTAGTTTGTCCTCATGCAAACTCTGCATAGGGAATGCAAAATTCTGCATTGGCCCCTGCCTCCGCCGACGTGATAGCGGGAAGCTGGAAAAATGTATCCAGAGATAGAACGCTGTCGAAATGGCTCCCGATAACTGGGAGCCTTTCAGAAAGTGTTGCAAGAGGAGCTCTCAATGATTTCAAGACGCGGTTTTCTGGCGGGCGCAGCCGCCGTTCCTTTCCTGTCCTATGCCGGCATTTTGCCTGCAATAGGAGCCGGGCGTCAGGACATTCTGGTTGTGGCCCAGCAGCTTGACAACATGACCAGTCTTGATCCGCATGAGAGCTTTGAAGCTGTCGGCAGCGAAATCTGCAACAACATGTATCAGCGTCTGGTACATCCAAGTCTTTCCAATCCGGATCAGGTGGAAGGCGGCGTTGCTGTTTCCTGGGAAGCCGACGCTGACGGAAAAGTCTTCACCTTCAAGATCGATCCGAACGCAAAATTTGCAAGCGGCGCACAGATCACAGCTGAGGATGTTGCCTTCTCGCTGCAACGCGCGATCAAGATGAACAAGGGCCCGGCTTTCATCATTGGCCAGTTCGGTTTCACGCCTGAAAATGCGGAGAAGAACATCGTTGCAACTGATCCGTCGACATTGACTCTGACGGTTGAGCAGTCAACGTCGCTGCCTTTCCTGCTGTATTGCCTGTCGGCCAGTGTCGCCAGCATTGTGGAAAAGAAGACTGTTCTGGAAAATGCCTCCGGTGACGATCTCGGTAACGGCTGGCTTCAGAAGAACAGCGCCGGTTCGGGTGAATGGGTTCTCGTTTCCTGGAAGCCGAGCGAAAGCATTATGCTGAACGTTAATCCGCATGGCGCATACAAGGGCAATGTGAAGCGCATCCTTTTGCGTCACGTTGCGGACCCATCCTCGCAGCTTCTCATGCTTCAGAAGGGGGACGTCGATATTGCACGTAACCTCACTACCGAGCAGCTTCGAGTTCTGGATGGCGATGAAAGCTATAACCTCGTGCGCAAGGGTGTCGGCGGTTTGATGCTGATGTCGCTCAACCAGAGCGTGGAAGTTCTTGCCAAGCCGAAAGTCTGGGAAGCAATCAAGTGGGCTGTGGACTATGATGGCATCCAGAAGAATATCGTGCCGCTGAATTACAAGGTTCACCAAAGCCTCGTTCCTGAAGGTTTTCCGGCAGCGCTGAATGAGAATCCGTTCAAGAAGGATATTGCTAAGGCGAAGGCTCTGCTTGCCGAAGCTGGTGTTCCCGATGGCTTTTCTATCAAGATGGATCACTATTCGGCGCAGCCAAGCCCTGATATTGCACAGGCAATTCAGGCAAGCCTTGCGGAAATCGGTATCAAGGTAGAGCTGCTCGCTGCTGAAAATCGTCAGGTTCTGACGAAGATGCGCGCTCGTGAGCATCAGATGGCATTGACCGTATGGGGTTCGGACTATTTCGATCCGAATACGAATGTCGATGTATTCTGCAACAATCCAGACAATTCCGATGATGCGAAGACCAAGCCTTTCGCATGGCGCTCGCACTTTCAGAATGAGGATTTTGCCAAGAAATCTCTCGCCGCGCGTGACGAACAGGACCCGGAAAAGCGCGTGAAGATTTATGAAGATCTGCAGCGCGAATTCATGAACAACAGCCCGTTCATCATCATGATGCAGAAATTCGAGACGGCCGCCTGCCGCAAGAATGTTACTGGAATGCGTCTCGGTGTTCTGTCCGATTCTCACTCCTATGCAGGGATCGCCAAGGCGTGAAGAAAAGCCTCAAGAACCTGACTGGCATCCTGAGCAGCGTGTCGATCACGCTGTTCGGGCTTATGGTTATTACCTTCATGATCGGCCGCGTCATGCCGGTCGATCCCGTTATCGCTGCGGTGGGCGACAACGCGCCTGAGGCGGTTATTCAGCGTGTTCGCGCGGAGATGGGCCTCGATCAACCGCTTGTAGTTCAGTTTGTGCATTATATCGGACAGGTACTGCATGGCGATTTCGGCAATTCCATTCTGACTCGCAATCCGGTGACACAGGATATTGCCCGTTATTTTCCGGCAACGCTGGAGCTGGCAACTGCCGCGCTTCTTGTTGCCGCGCTTATCGGTATTCCGCTCGGTGTATGGGCCGCCGTACGGCAAGGTTCCATCGTCGATCAGGCAATCCGCGTAATCTGCCTTGCCGGTCATTCGGTCCCGGTTTTCATGCTGGCCCTGATTTCGCTTCTGGTCTTCTATGCGACGCTTGACATCGCGCCGGGACCTGGACGACAGGACATCATCTATGAAGGCATGATCCCTCATGTTACCGGCCTGCTTACCATCGATAGTCTCATCGAGGGTGATTGGGACGCATTCCTGGATGCCGTCTATCACATGATCCAGCCGGTTCTGATCCTCGCCTACTTCAGCATGGCGTATATCACGCGTATGACCCGCGCCTTCATGCTCGATGCGCTCAAGGGGGAATTCGTCATTACGGCACGTGCGAAGGGACTTTCGCTGACGTCTGTCATCTGGAAGCACGCTTTCCCGACCGTTGCCGTGCAGCTTGTGACAGTGCTGGCGCTGACATATGCGGGTCTGCTCGAAGGTGCTGTCGTGACAGAAACCGTCTTCAGTTGGCCTGGCCTGGGCCAGTATCTCACCGTGTCGCTGATGAATGCCGATATGAACCCGGTCGTGGGCGCTACATTGCTCATCGGCGTTATCTATGTCGGGCTCAATCTGCTCGCCGATATCCTCTACAAAGTTCTGGATCCGCGTGTCCGATGATTTTTGCCAATTTTCATAACTGGGCGCTGGATGACTCGCCCGCTTCTCGCTCTCAGGCTAACTGGGGCAGGCGCTATCGCATCTGGGTAAACCTCCGGGCTAATCCGCTCGCGATGATTGGTCTCTTTATCATCGTTGCGTTCGTCGTGCTGTCGTTGGCCGCACCATTGCTCGCGCCCTATGATCCAAGTGTGCAGGATCTTGGCAATCGCTTGTCTGCTCCAACCGCAGCGCATTGGTTCGGTACGGATGAACTGGGCCGTGATATTCTTTCGCGCATTCTCTATGGCGGCCGCGTAACCTTGGGAATGGTCATTGCCGTCGTTATTCTTATCGCACCAATCGGCCTCTTCATCGGTTGTATTGCTGGTTATTTCGGCGGGATTGTCGATACCGCGCTGATGCGTGTCACGGACGTCTTTCTTGCATTTCCGCGTTTGATCCTTGCACTGGCCTTCGTGGCCGCATTGAAGCCGGGTGTTGAAAGCGCTGTTTTGGCGATCGCACTGACTGCATGGCCGCCATATGCGCGTCTTGCGCGTGCGGAAACCATGACCTTGCGCAAGAGCGATTTCGTTGCTGCAGCCAAGCTGACTGGCGCATCGCCTTTCCGCATCATTCTGCGCCATATCATGCCGCTCTGCGTACCGAGTGTCATCGTGCGCATTACACTCGATATGAGCTCGATCATCATCACTGCTGCAAGTCTTGGATTTCTGGGTATGGGCGCTCAGCCGCCGTCACCGGAATGGGGCGCGATGATTGCTACCGCCAAGCGTTTTATCTTCGAGCAATGGTGGGTTGCCACTATTCCCGGCATCGCGATCTTCCTCGTCTCGCTTGCGTTCAATTTCCTTGGCGACGGTCTACGTGACGTGCTCGACCCGAAGCAGAATTGAGAGAACAGATGCTGGTTGATATTAAAAATCTGCAGATCAGCTTCGAAACGCGCACCAGCCGTTTTGATGCTGTTCGCGGGATTTCGCTTCAGCTTGGCCGCGAAAAACTGGGCATCGTCGGCGAAAGCGGTTCGGGAAAGTCTTTGACTGCGCGCGCCCTCATGAAACTGCTGCCGCCAATCGCTGAAGTGAGGGCTGACAAGCTTTCCTTCGATGGTATCGACATTTTGTCGGCGACCGAACGCGGCATGCGTCAGATACGCGGCAAGCGGGCTGGCTTCATCCTTCAGGATCCCAAGTATTCGCTTAATCCGGTCAAGGCCATTGGCGTGCAGGTGGCTGAGGCGTGGCGCACCCACAAAGGCGGTAGTAAACGTCAAGCGATGGATGCTGCGGTTGATCTTCTTGATCAGGTCATGATCCGCAACCCGCGCGACGTGGCGAAGCTATATCCGCACGAGGTTTCGGGCGGTATGGGGCAACGTGTCATGATTGCGATGATGCTCGCACCTGATCCAGAACTGCTCATTGCCGATGAACCGACATCTGCACTCGACGCTACAGTGCAGGCTGAAATTCTTCGCCTGATTGATGATCTGGTCTCGAAACGTGGCATGGGGCTCCTGCTCATCAGCCACGACCTTCCGCTCGTGTCTCATTTCTGCGACCGCGTTATGGTCATGTATATGGGCCGTGTCATGGAGGAGTTGAAAGCTTCCGAACTCGTGCGCGCTGAGCATCCCTATACGAAGGGACTTCTCAATTGCATTCCATCGCTCATGCATCCCCGTGATCGATTGCCGGTTCTCAATCGTGAAGAAAGCTGGCTAAACTCATGATAGTTATTGATCAACTCCGCATCAGTTTCAGCGAGCGTGAAGTCGTCAAGGGTGTATCCTTCAATGTGGAGAAGGGGGGGAGCTTCGGCATTGTTGGCGAAAGCGGCTCCGGCAAATCCACCATTCTGCGCGCCATGGCTGGCCTCAATGAACAATGGAGCGGCCGTATTGTGTTTGATGGCAAAGAGGTCGCTCAAAGACGTACGCCTGCCTTTTTCCGTCAGGTGCAGATGGTGTTTCAGGATCCTTTCGGATCGCTGCATCCGCGCCAGACCATCGACCGTATTTTGAGCGAGCTGCTGCTGGTCCATGGTATTGGGAATATAGACAAGCGTATTGAAAAAGTGCTTGACGAAGTCGCGCTGCCCAAAGCTGCACGGTTTCGCTTTCCGCACCAGCTTTCGGGTGGCCAACGCCAGCGCGTAGCGATTGCTCGCGCTCTGATTGCAGAACCGGAGGTTCTGCTGCTGGACGAACCGACATCGGCGCTCGATGTCTCGGTGCAAGCTGAAATTCTCAATCTTCTCGCAGACTTGCGCGCAGAAAAGAATCTCACTTATGTGCTCGTGAGCCATAATCTCGCAGTGATCGCGCATCTCTGCCCACGGGTGGGCGTTATGCAACATGGTGAGATGGTGGAGCAGCTCAGTGCCGAAGATTTGCGTACCGGGCGAACGACACATCCGCATACCACAGAATTGCGCGCCCTAAGCGTCAATCTGGAAGAACCTGCCTGACGGAGTTTTCATGTCAACGCATGCAGACTGGAACGCGGCATCGCTCGCCGCGAAAGTCTTTTCGAGAAGCTGGGCCAAGAATGAGCCGGGCGGCGTTATTATCGGTTTCGGTCCCGACGGCGTGAAATTCGCCTATGCGGGCGGGCTCGAATGCTTGTCTACTGGTGTGCCGTTCACGGCAAATACGGTCGTTCGCTATGCGTCGGTCACAAAACATGTATTCTGTGCAATGGTTCTCAAGCATAGTGATGTTATCGGCTTGGATGACCGGCTGGGTGATCATCTGCCGGAACTGCAGCCTCCACTCGCGAACGTCACGGTTGGTCGCGCACTCGACATGACTGGTGGTCTGCCGGATACGCGAGAATGCCTGACGCTTCTGGGACTGTCCGTTTATACGCAGACGGACGCCGATCAGCTTCTGGATTATCTTGCCTCTCTCAATCGTCTCAATTTCGACGCGGGTTCGGAGATTTCCTATTCCAATACCGGCTATCGTCTGGTGGAGGCCGCGCTTGAGCGGAAGGGGGTGCGCTTCAATGATTTTGTGAAATCGGACATTGCGGGACCTCTCGATATTTTCATGGAAGCACCGGACGTCTGGAATGATCCGGTTGCGGGCCTTGTTCCCGGTTATTGGAAATCCGGTGAAAAATGGCAGCTCAGTTCCGCTGGCTTGCATATTTCAGCATCTGGCAGCTTGACTGGCAGTGGTATGGCGCTGACCAAATGGGCGCAGGCACTGGTTAATGGTGAGGGCGTATTCAAAGGCTTGCTCGATGAGCTGTCGGCTGGCCGCCATCTTTCTGATGGGCGAGTAACCGGTTACAGTCTTGGGCTGCGATGGAACGAAGTGGGTGGCAAGCGTTTTGTCGGACACGGTGGCTCGCACCCCGGCTACAAGAGCTATTTTCTGCTCGATCCTGCCGCGAAGACCGGCATGATTGTTGTTTCAAACCGTGAAGACGCCAATACTTATAAAATGGCGCGGGACTGCATGGCTGCTCTCAACGGTTTGCCGTTGCCAGAAGCCAACTGCACGATCCCAGATGGGCTGTATGTGACAGAGAGTGGGCCGTTCTGGCTGGAAATGCGCAATGGCATCGCCAACTGGCTTGATTCTGAGGACACGCTTTACGATATCGGCGATGACCGGTTCTCGTCCCTGTCGCCGTCTTCCCCGGTTGAACTTCGTTGGACAGGCACTGAGCTGGAAGGTGAAATTGGATATGTGCCTCGCCGGTTGAAACCAGTAGCGCCGAAACCGGTATGCAGGGAACTCGACGGTCATTGGCGGGCAGCGCCCTATGGCGCCAGTTTTGATATCAAGGACGGTCATCTCATCATGGGCATAGGACCGACACGTCGGGCCATGCCGTTGGAAGATCTCGGTCAGGGGCGTGCGCTCTTCACGCTGTATGATGGCCCGTGGACTAAACGCGTCTGTCTGCATAGGCTTGATGACAATCGTGTCGAACTGGTCCTAAGCCGCAGTCGCATGATTGAATATGTTTGTTAGATCGCGCATCTTGTTCCGAAAACCGTTTCACACCTTTCGGGATGCGCTCTAATCTGGATATCCGAGGGTTATATGCGCGGCGGAAGGGTGACCTTACCGCCGCGTCTTGCATTGTGATAGCTTTCGATAATTGATTCCGAATGTGAGGTGATGTGATGCTGGAACGGATGATCGATCAGGGTGTAGGTCGGGAAGCCGCTGACATCGTCTTGAAGGGCGGCCGTTTCTTTGATCTCGTGACCGGCGAGCTTGTCGAGAGTGACGTCGCGATCTGTGGTGACCGGATTGTGGGAACATTCGGCAACTATCAGGGCAAGCACGAAATTGACATTTCCGGGCGCATCGTCGTGCCGGGATTTATCGATACGCACCTTCACATTGAATCCTCGCATGTTACACCGCACGAATTTGACCGGTGTGTATTGCCGCAAGGCGTGACAACAGTCATTTGCGATCCGCACGAGATTGCAAATGTGCTGGGTGCCGAAGGCATCAAGTTCTTCCTCGATAGCGCGTTGGAAACCGTCATGGATATCCGCGTACAGCTTTCGAGCTGTGTGCCGGCGACCCATATGGAAACGTCTGGCGCCGAACTTCTGATTGATGACCTCTTGCCTTTTGCCGATCATCCCAAGGTGATCGGTCTTGCCGAGTTCATGAATTTTCCGGGTGTTCTGGCGAAAGACCCTGAATGCATGGCGAAGCTCAAGGCGTTTCAAGGGCGGCACATCGATGGCCATGCGCCGCTTCTGCGCGGTTTTGATCTGAATGGCTATATTTCCGCAGGCATTCGTACCGAACACGAGGCGACAACTGCGGAAGAAGCGCTCGAAAAGATGCGCAAGGGCATGCATGTCCTGGTGCGTGAAGGGTCTGTTTCCAAAGATCTAAAGGCGCTTATGCCGATTATTACCGAGCGTCATGCACAGTTTCTGGCGCTATGCACGGATGACCGTAATCCGCTGGATATCGCCGATCAGGGACATCTGGATTACCTCATTCGTACGGCAATCGCAGGTGGCGTTGAGCCGATTGCCATTTACCGGGCAGCAACTATTTCTGCAGCACGCGCTTTCGGCCTTTTCGACCGCGGCTTGGTTGCTCCGGGCCAGCGCGCCGATCTCGTTGTGGTGGATAGTCTTGAAGGTTGTCATGCCGAAATCGTATTGTCTGCAGGCAGGGTGGTTTCGGAGGATTTATTTGCCATCCGCAAGAGTGTTGCGCCTGTTGGGCGCAACAGCGTCAAAGCGCCCAAAGTCAGTGCATCCAGTTTCCGCTCTCATTCCAATAGCGGAAAGACACGTGCAATCGGTATCATTCCGGGCAAGATTATAACGGAAAGCCTCGAATTCGACCTTAAAGTTGGGCCGAATGGTGTCGAGCCGGACTTCCAAAAAGATGTCGTCAAGATTGCTGTTGTCGAACGTCACGGCAAAAATGGAAATATCGCGACCGGCTTTGTGCATGGTTTTGGGTTGAAGGCAGGTGCAATCGCTTCGACTGTTAGCCATGACAGTCATAATATCTGCGTGGTGGGCACATCTGACGAAGATATTGCCGTTGCTGCAAACCGGTTAGGCGAAATTGAGGGTGGTTTTGTCGTGGTGCGTGATGGCAGGGTTTTGGCTGAAATGCCTTTGCCCATCGCAGGATTGATGAGTGCGGAACCATACGAAACTGTCCGCGACCAGCTTCGTGTTCTGCGTCATGCTGCCGAAGAACTGGGTTCAATTCTCGAAGAGCCATTCTTGCAACTGGCTTTCATCGCCTTGCCGGTAATCCCGCATCTCAAGATCACTGATCGCGGCCTCGTAGACGTCGACAAGTTCGAATTTGTTGGCAACTGATTAGTGCAGGCCACCGACACCCAGCAGGCCTTCTACAGTCTGCTGGTTTTCGGCGAGGTCTGCCGATGTGCCAGACCACGCGATACGCCCACGTTCCAGAATAATGACATGATCGGCAAAATCGAGGGCGCTCTGGATACGTTGTTCGACAAGCAGGATCGTCATGTCGCCCTTTTGCGCCAGCATCGAGAATGCGGCCATCAGTTCTTCACAGATGACAGGTGCGAGTCCTTCCAGCGGTTCATCGAGTAGCAGAACTGTTGGTTGCCCGAGAATGCTGCGCGCTGTGGAAAGCATCTGCTGTTCGCCGCCTGAAAGCTGTGAGCCAAGATTGTGGCACCGCTCCTTCAGGCGCGGAAACATAGTGTAGGCTTCTTTGAGCGCATCCTTTGGCCGGTTCTTGAGGCCAACGAAGAGGTTTTCTTCAACTGTGAGGGTCGGAAAAACATCGCGGGTTTGCGGCACATAGCCAAGGCCGGCAATTGCGCGCGCGGCTGATGGCAGCGTGGCGATATTCTTCCCTCCCAGCAGAATTTCACCGCCATAGCGATGCGTCTGGCCTGCTATGGTGGCAAATAGGCTGGTCTTGCCAACACCATTGCGACCAAGAATTGCAAGCCGCGATCCCGGTTCGGCTTTGAACGATACATCTTCAATGACGCGGGTAGGGCCATAACCGGAGGAGAGATTGCGAATTTCAAGTGAGGCGGCACTCATTGCGCATAGCTCCCGAGATAGGCTTCGCGGACTTGTTTGTCCTGCACGACGTCTTGTGGTAGCCCGTCAAAAATCACCGTTCCGGCAGCCAGCACTACAACGCGCTTTGCAAAGCGAAAAACGAGGTCCATATCGTGCTCGATCATGAGTACTGCCAGATCTGCAGGTAAGCGGGCGAGCGCTTCCTCGATACGGCCCGTATCACTTTGCGGAACACCGGCGGCAGGTTCATCAAGCAGCAGAACCTTGGGGCGAAGCGCCAATGCAAGGGCAATCTCCAGAAGCCGTTGCTGGCCATAGGCAATTTCGCTTACCCGCAAGTGGCTAAGATGCAGAAGACCGAGCGCATCGAGAATGTCGGACACTTCATCCATGACTTCCGGCATATTGCGATAGTTGCCGAGAATGCGCCCCGTCTTGCCTTCGCGTTGCAGCACGGCAAGAGCGACGTGCTCTTCGGGCGTCATATCAAAGAAGAGGCGGGTAACCTGAAATGAGCGCACCAGTCCGCGTCTGACGCGTTGCACGGCGTTCAGCCTGGAGATGTTCTCGCCGCCCAATGCCACTGTACCGGAAGTCGCGGTGAGGTTGCCTGTGACGAGATTGACGAAGGTGGTCTTGCCTGCGCCATTGGGACCAATGAGCGCGACGCGATCGCCCTTCGCCATACTGAGCGAGACGTCGTTCGTGACCGCCAGACCACCGAAATTCTTGCGCAGTTTCGTTACTTCGAAAACCGTACTCATCTGCTGCGCGCTTTCTGCTTTTCGAAATAATAAGCCAGGGTTCCGTAGAGGCCGCGTGGCGCAAACAGCACGACAGCAATCAACAAAGCACCGACCATTGTGAGCCAATGGAATGGATTGGCTGCTGAGACCAGATCTTCGAACCACATGAAGACAACCGTGCCGATTAGTCCGCCGAACAGCGATCCTGTGCCGCCGAGAACCAACATCACCAAAGCCTCCGCCGACATGGTGAAGCTGAGACTATCCAGTCCAACGACCTGCGTGGAAATCGCATTCAGCGCGCCGCCGATACCGGCTACAGCCCCCGAAATAACATACATCCGAAGCTGTATGGATTGAACCGAAGCGCCCATTGCATGAATGCGGATCGGGTCTTCTTTCACGCCTCGGCAAAGCATGCCGAAGGGTGAACATACTACATGGCGTAGGAAGATGAAGGAAACGAGCAGTAGGATTACTGCATAAACGTAGACAGTGTGTCCGTAGAGATCGAACTCGAACATGCCGAAAATGGGATCGGGCGAAATGCCGCTTAGTCCATCGCTACCACCGGTCCAGCTTGATGCTTTGTTGGCAGCTTCATGGAACAGATGGACAACGGCAATCGATAAAACAAGTTGTGCGAGGCCATGAGCGCGCAGGATGACCATGCCGGAAACAAGCCCGGTAAGTGCACCTGCAACAAGACCGATAAGCGTCATCAGGATCGGGTCGGTTATGCCGAAATGGGCGGCGGCGATACCGGCACCGTAGGCACCAGCGCCAAACAGCGCTGCATGACCGAGGGTTGCAATGCCGCAATAGCCCGTCACCAGATCGAGCGACAAGACGAGGAGAGCAATGGCAATGATACGTGTCAGCAGTGCCAGATTGTCGGGGAACAGAACCCAACCGACGACACTGGCTGCAATAATGGTCGCAATGCCAATGAGTCCTGCATAGGAATGACGGCTACGGGGAAGCGGGTGCGTCATGTCTGTCATTTCCTGGCCAGCCTTCCTGCGAGACCGCGTGGGAACAGAGTCACAATGACGATCACCGCCAGATAAAAGAAGAACTCGCCATATTCCGGTGCCAGATAGCGACCGGTTGTGTCGATTCCCCCGAGCAAGAGACAGGCAATCAGCGCACCCGGTATGGAGCCTGCACCACCGACGGAAACAACAACCAGAAATGTCACCATGTAGCGGAGAGCATAATAGGGCTCGACTGGCAGAAGTTCGGCACCGACAACGCCGCCGAAAGCTGCAAGTCCGATGGCAAGCGCAAAGCTGATAGCGTAAACGATTTCCGTTCGCACGCCGAGTGCAGCCGCCATATTGGCATTGTCGACAGCAGCACGCAGTTTCACGCCGAAAGCAGTGCGTTCAATGATGTACCAGAGGCCAAGAGCTACTGCGAAGCCACATCCGATTGCAAAGATGCGGTGTTTTGCAATGGCGCGGAATCCGAGATCGACCGATCCACGCAACATTTCGGGCAAAGGAATGGTCTTCAGTGTCGGCCCGAATATATAATTGGTGAGACCGATGATGCAAAAAGTGATACCGATGGTCATCAGCACCTGTGTCAGTTCAGGTGCTTCATAAATGCGTCGATAGAGCAGTCTCTCTACGGGAATGGCGATTATCATCGTACCGACGACCGCGATAATGATTGCAAAGCCATAATTGAGGCCAAGCTGCTGGACGGCATAGGATGCGAAATAACCGCCGATCATTGCAAATGCGCCATGAGCGAGATTGACAACGCGCATCAAACCCATGGTGACCGAAAGGCCGACGGAAATGACGAAAAGCACCATGCCATAGGCGAGCGCATCGACAGCAATGCTGAGCACAGTCTGCATTGAGTGGTCCTATTAGAGCGCATCCCGAAGTGTGTGAAATGGCCTTCGGGATGAGCGTTAAAATAAGCAGTTGCTTGCGAGCTGTGTATCGCCTTGTGTCATTTCGAGCATCAAGGCGCGTTCACTCTTGAATGTCGGGTTTATTGGGCTTTTAGCCCAGGATCCCCCTGCTTCTCGAAGGTCTCGATTTCCTTGTTGTAATAGGTGCCGTCGTCAGCCTTTGCGACTTCGCGCAGATATATGTTCTGCGTCACGTGGCGGCTTTCGGGGTCAATGGATACGGGGCCGCGGGGACTAACCCACTCCATTCCTTTCACGGCCTCCACTGCCTTTTCAGCATCTTTTTTGCCGCCCGTTGCTTCGATCATCTTGTAGATGACATGCATGCCATCATACGCGCCAACTGAAGGGAAGGACAATTCTACAGGATTACCGATCGCCTTTTGGGCTTCCTCGACGAACTTCTTGTTCTCGGGTGAGTCATGCGAGACTGCGTAGTGGAATGTCGTCAGCACCCCGAGTGCATTCTCTCCCAGTGCCGGAAGATCAGATTCCTGTGTCAGATCGCCAGGAGCGAAAAGCTGGATGCCCGAACCCTTCAACCCGTTGTCGACATAGGACTTCATAAAGCCAAGCGTCGTTGGGCCGGATGGCAGAAAAGCAAAAACGCCTTGCGCGCCGGAGTCCTTGACGCGCTGCATGATCGGGCTGAAATCATTTGTGGCGAGCGGCATGCGAATAGTTTCAACTACTTCGCCGCCTGCTTCTGTAAAAGCCGCTTTGAAAGCGTTTTCTGCGTCCACGCCTGGACCGTAATCGCTCACGACCGAGATGACTTTCTTGACACCTTTATCAAGCGCGACCTTTGCAATCGGGGTCGACGTCTGCCAAGTGGTGAACGATGTTCGCACCACATACGGGCTCTTCGTCACAATGGAAGAAGTGGCGGCATTCATGACTACCATCGGCACATTGCCCTGCTTGAGAATGGGCGTAACCGCCATGGCATCGGGAGTGAAGTAAAAGCCTGCGAGATATTGCACGCCTTCTTTGACCACGAGTTCCTGCGCAAGCGCCTTGGATTGCGCCGGATCGGCTTGAGGTACGTCACGATAAACGATCTCGACAGTGTCATCGCCGATCTTGTTACCGTGCTCGGTCATATAGGCGTCGATACCAGCCTTGAAGTTCTTACCTTGAAGGGCAAACGGACCCGAAAATGGACCAATGACACCGACCTTCACCACATCGGCATAAGCCGCTGATGTTGCGAGTGAAAAGACCGTAAGCGCGGTTAATGCGATTTTCTTCATGTTCTCCTCCCTATCGCCCACCATTCCCGTGCGTAACCGTCTTGTCGCAACAGGGAATGTCCTGATTTCAGCATGCCTATCTAATTGGTCATGTAAAATGAAAAATTCCTTATAAACGATACTCAGATGGTTATATGTCTGGGGCTTGTTCGTTTCCGATCCAGACGATCTTATCCATCAGAGTTGATGCTATGTTGAGAGCACTGCCGGTCGACGCCACGATTTGTGGCAGGATCATCCATTCGATCATCCAGGCCGCACCTGAGCGTTCCTGCTCGTGCACCATTGTCTGATGCAGACCACCCATTTGGGTAGCGTTGAAACGAGCAAGGCTGACGAGTATCTCTGCCGATACCGGATTTTGCTTGTGGGGCATGGCGGATGAGCCGCCCCCACCGGTCAAGGACAGTTCCGTGCCCAGCTCAGCCATCAGCGCGATATCCTGTCCGAATTTTCCAAGAGTACCTGTGACGAGCGAAGCTAGATTGCCGAACTCAATAATGAAAGCGCGTTGGCTGTGCCATTGCGGACAATCGTGCAGCCCAAGTTTTTCCGCTAGCAGCGCACGCAGTGCCAGTGCTTGATCATCGAATTTTTCAAGCGTTCCTGCTGCTCCTCCGAACTGCATAGGAAAAACGATGGCATTCAGTTTTGTCTCATAAGCGCGGAGTGGGCTTTTCCAGCTTGCGATCCGATCTGATACGGTTATCGGGATAGCGGGCTGCATACGCGTAAAACCGGTCAGCGGATTTGTTCCGAACGTTCCGTCAAGCTGGTTGAAACATTGTGCGAGTTGCTGAATTCGACCGGAGAGAATTGCGCTGGCGCGCTTCAGTCGCAAAATCAGGCTTGTATCAATGACATCCTGACTTGTTGCGCCGAAATGGACGTATTCTCCATGATTGTTGCCCACGGCTTTACGCAGTTCCTTCACCAAAGAAGGAACGATCACCCCATCACGCGCTGTCGCTTTTGCTAGGTCGGATAGATTGGGTTCAAACAATTCTACGGCTTGCTTGATTGCCCGTCCCGCGTCGACCGGTATGAGGCACAAGTCGGCTTGCGCTTCAGCCAGAGCCGCTTCGAAGCGCAGCATTTCGGTAATATCGGCTGCCGCCGTGAAAAGGCTCAGTATCTCTTCGTCATCGCCGAAAAGCTGCGCCAGAAATGGATGTTCGAAGACCGAGATGCTCATGCTTCAAATATCGAAAAAGACAGTTTCTTTCTCGCCCTGCAAGTGAATGTCGAAATGATAGACGTTACCGTCGCGCTGACCAATCAGGGTTTGCACCCGGCTGCGATGTTCGATGCGAGCAAGGATAGGATCATCAGCATTGGCATCGGCTTCGTCGGAAAAATACATCCGCGTCTGCAAGCCAAGGTTAATGCCGCGAGCCACGATCCACAAAGTGACGTGTGGCGCCATGAGGCGACCGTTCTTTAAAGGAACGCGGCCAGGCTTGATCGTCTCGAAAGTAAATTCGCCCGTATCCATGTGGCTTGGACAGCGGCCCCAGCCGCGAAAACCAGGGTCGGCCTTCCCCGCAGTTTCGGAAGGGCTGTTATAGAGGCCTTTCGCATCCGCTTGCCATATTTCGACAAGCGCATCGCGGAGTGGCGCGCCCATGCCATCAATCACATGGCCCTTGATAGTGATGCGCTCGCCAGCGGTCTTCTCATTATAAAGAGGACCGGAGCCCAGATCCTCCTCAAAGACACCGTTGATGCCGACAAAGTTGGGGGTCAGTCCGATATGGACGTAGGGGCCAGCGGTTTGTGAGGCGGTTTCCTTCAGATAGCCGAGAGATTGGACCATATCAGTTACCCTCCGGGCGATTTTCAAAGAAGGTCGAACGGCGCCCGCGCAACACGATGTCGAATTTGTAGGCGAGCATATCCATCGGCAAGTTGGCATTCATATCCAACGGCGCGACCAGCCGCTCGACAGCCGATTTATCCGGAATGGTTTTGACGATCGGGCAAATCCAGATCAGCGGGTCCCCCTCGAAATACATCTGGGTGATAAGGCGCTGTGCAAAGCCATGACCGAACACAGAGAAATGGATGTGAGCTGGTCGCCAGTCGTTCACACCATTCGGCCAGGGATATGGGCCGGGCTTTATGGTCTTGAACCAGTAATAGCCGTTCTCATCTGTGATCGTGCGACCGACGCCGCCGAAGTTGGGATCGATAGCTGCAAGATAGGTTTCCTTCTTGTGGCGATAACGTCCGCCAGCATTGGCCTGCCAGAATTCAAGTAATGCGCCTGGAACGGGGTGGTTGCTTTCGTCCAGTACACGACCATGCACCAGAATGCGCGGACCAATCGGCATTTCGCCGGGGCGCGCATAATTGGCAATGAGGTCGTTATCCAGTTCGTGCAGCATATTGTGCCCGAATACCGGGCCAGTAATTTCGCTTTTGGTGCCTTCCAGCGAAAGCAGCGCGCGAGTAGGCGAGCGGAGCACAGAGGTCTTGTACCACGGTGTGTAGGCCGGCGGATGTATGAACAAATCACGAGCGAAGAATGGAGTTGTCTCCGGCAGACGGTTCTTCATTTCTCAGCTTCCTCCACTTCCATCTGCGCGTAAATCTGCTTTGCGATCTTAAATGCGTGGTTCGATGCCGGGACTCCCGCATAGATGGCAACATGCATCAACGCTTCGCAGATGTCCTCCTTCGTCGCGCCCGTATTTTTAGTAGCGCGTATATGCATGGCAACTTCATCGTCTTGTCCCAGCGCGGCGAGAAGCGCAATCGTGATGATGGAACGCTCGCGCTTGGTCCAACCGGGCCGCGACCAGACAGTTCCCCAAGCCGCTTCTGTTATCAACTCCTGAAAGGGCGCATCAAGCTCGGTTGCACTGTTCGAAGCGCGGTCCACATGTGTATCGCCCAGAACCGAACGGCGCACATTCATGCCAATCTTATAGCGTTCCGACTGCGCGGCACTATCAGCCATGGTTATTCTCCATGCTCAAATCTGTTTGAAAGAAAATTACGCAACAGCGCGACATAGGCATCAGGCTGCTCAACACAAGGGATATGGCCGCTAGCTGCAATTTCTGAGAAATCGGCTCCCGGAATGAGATTTGCTAACTCGCGCACAAGAGACGGTGGTGTGGAGCCGTCCTGATCACCGACGAGGCAAAGTACGGGTACCGGAATTCTACTAGCCGCTTCGGTAAAATCGGCATCCCGTAGTGCGGCGCATGTTGCGGCGTAGCCGTCGAGCGGTTGGCGAACAAACATATTGCAATAGGCCCGGTAGGCCGGATTATCGGGTCGCCGATAGTCCAGAGTAAACCAGCGGGGCATCGTCGCGTCGAGGATGCTTGAAAGACCGTCCTGCAAAATTGCGGCAATACGCGCATTCCACATTTCTGCTGTGCCGATTTTGTGTGCGGTATTGGAAAGGACGAGCCCAGCTACCAGATCGGGGCGCGCTGCATAAACGCCTTGCGCAATCAGACCGCCTACGGAAAGACCACAGATGACCGCCTGCTTTATCGATAGTTTGTCGAGCAGAGCTATGAGATCGGAGGCAAGCAATTCTATCGTGTATGGGGTGGCTCCGACATCCGAAAGACCGTGACCGCGCTTGTCATAAACAAGCGTCGATACGTCACTGCGCAGGCGCTTGCGAACTTCATCCCATATACGGAAATCAGTTCCGAGCGAATTGATGAAAACGAGAACAGGCGTTTCTTCCGTTGATTGTCGAAAATCATAGTGAATGACGATGTCATTTACAGACGTGAACTGCACGGCTTTCTCCTCTCGTGCCGTACTGTCGTGCTTTAAAGTGGTTAAGTAAAATGATATTATTGACCAAAATCATAACTATAGGGTTATTAATAAGTGATCGGGAACAGGATCAAGTTTCGTCATCTGCATACGTTCGTCGAGGTTGCGCGACAGAAGAGCGTTGTAAAAGCCTCGGAAGTTTTGAGCATCAGTCAGCCGGCAGTGACCAAAACGATGCGTGAGCTGGAGGAGATACTAGGCGTTCCGGTGGTAGAGCGTGATGGTCGCGGCATCCGCATAACGCGATTTGGTGAAGTGTTCCTTCGCCACGCAGGGACAGCTTTGACGGCCTTGCGGCAGGGACTGGATTCTGTGTCGCAGGAGTTGGATGGAACAGGGCCACCTATTCGCATAGGAGCGTTGCCGACAGTCTCAACCCGTATCATGCCGAAAGCTATGAGCCTGTTCCTTGCGGAAAGAACGTCCAGCCGGGTCAAAATCGTTACGGGAGAGAATGCCGTACTTCTGGAACAGTTGCGGGTTGGGGACCTCGATCTGGTTGTAGGGCGGCTTGCTGCGCCGGAAAAGATGACAGGGTTTTCATTCGAACATCTTTATTCGGAGCAGGTTCGATTTCTGGTGCGGGCTCGGCATCCTTTGACAGACGGACGCGCGGTCTTCGAGAATCTGGCCGACTATCCGGTGTTGATGCCGACACGCAATTCAATCATTCGCCCATTTGTAGAGCGCTTGCTAATAACCAACGGCATAGGTGCCTTGCCTATCCAGATCGAGACCGTATCGGATTCTTTCGGACGTGCTTTTGTCCGAGACAGTGACGCGGTGTGGATTATTTCAGAAGGCGTTGCGGCCAGAGATGTATTGGAAGGCAAACTCGTTGCGCTTCCTATTGATACAAGTGAGACGACAGGCCCTGTAGGGCTAACTATGCGCACAGACATGGTGGAGACAGCCGCGATGCAAATTCTAATCCAGACATTGCGAGAAGCTGCCGGTTTGAAGTCATAGAAAAACACGGTCAGTCACCCGAAAAAAGATGACTGACCGTGCTAGGAGCGAGAAGTTCTGGCCGGAACTTCACGCCGGGGGTTTCGCGATGAATAGAATTATACATCATTTCTAAAATAAGGCATCAAATTTGTACAATGTATTAACAATAGTAATGGTTGCTTACCATTAATATTAGTAATTATTTAATTGAAGGTATTCGCTTGTCAAAACGGTAGCCCGACGTAATTTTCGGCAAGCGCACTGGAAGCTGCTTCGGAAGTACAGAAATAGTTAAGTTCGGCCTCCTGTACTTTCTGATCGAATGGAACCATATCTGGAAATCGGTGCAGCATCTTCGTCATTGACCATGAAAAGCGCTCGGCTTTCCAGATACGCGAGAGCGCATTGACGGAATAAGCATCGATACCATTCGTCGATTTATCTAAGTAAAACTCTCTCAGTCCTTCGTAAAGATAATGCACGTCGCTGGCAGCGAGGTTCAGTCCTTTTGCGCCAGTCGGAGGAACGATATGAGCGGCATCACCGACAAGGAAAAGACGCCCGAAACGCATCGGCTCGGCCACGAAAGAGCGTAGAGGCGCGATGGATTTTTCGAAAGACGTTCCGGTTACCATAGCCTCGGAATGATGAGATGGAAGACGTCGGCGTAATTCGTCGTAAAAGCGTTGATCGCTCCAGTCTTCGATTTTCTCATCAAGCGAACATTGAATATAATAGCGGCTGCGGGTGAGGGAGCGCATGGAGCACAGTGCAAAGCCGCGTTCGTGGTTCGCGTAGATCAGTTCGTGAGCGACTGGTGGAATATCCGCCAGTAACCCCAGCCAACCGAAGGGGTAGGTCTTTTCAAAGATGTCGATTGCCTTGTCCGGCACGGATTTGCGGCTTATGCCATGATATCCATCGCATCCCGCTATGAAATCGCAATCGATGCGATGAGTTTTCCCGTCCATTTCGTAAGTGACATATGGTGATGTTGTATCGAAATCGTGCGGCGTTACGTTGGCGGCTTCGTAAATGCTGACTGTGTTAGACTTCCGCCGCTCATCCATGAGATCATGCGTCATTTCGGTCTGGCCATAAACCGTCACGCGTTTGCCGGCAAGCTTGTACAGATCGATACGGTGATCGCGTCCGTCGAAGGCGAGAGAGAAGCCGTCATGTGGCAGTCCCTCTGCGAAGAGGCGCGCCGATACTCCAGCTTCATCCATCAGATTGACGGTGCCTTCTTCCAATACGCCAGCACGTACACGGCCCAGAATATAATCCGCGTTTACGCGATCAAGCACCACGTTGTCGATCCCGGCTTTCGTCAGAAGCTGGCCGAGGAGTAGGCCGGACGGGCCTGATCCGATGATTGCGACCTGAGTGCGCATATATTCCTCCCAATGCAAATCCGCCTTTATTCTTGAGGGAACCTTCAAGCTGACAATGGATAATCCTAGCAATTTATTGTACAAATCGAACATGACTGGAGGAGGACATGCGAGATCGATTTATTCCGACCTACAAGCTGTACGGAGAAGAGAACGAGCAGAAGCCGGATTTCTGGCTACATTGTGAGACGCTTTTTTCGCGATCAAGTTTGCACAATTTCGAGATTTCATTGCATCGTCACGAGAGCTTCTTTCAGCTCTTGTACATTGAAGGTGGTACGGGGCATGCGAATTTTGACGGCGTCGTTCGCCCATTCCTGACACCATGTGCTGTTTTAATACCACCAGGATTCAATCATGGGTTTGCATTTTCAAGAGATATTGTAGGGCATATCGTAACGATCTTGAATCCTCATATGCCATTTATCGGGGGAGGCGCGACGCCGGAGTGGCTCATGCGGCCTCAACTCCTGACGATGGAAGGTGCGGGCGAAGAAAACCTAGCGTTGCTTTCGTCTCTTTTAAAGCAGATGCAAGATGAATTTCAGATGAGAAAAGAATATAAAAACAGCTTACTGGAATCTCTTTTTAAAGTATTTTTTGTCTATATTCTGAGGCAGCTTTGTAATTGTGAACCGGCGATTCAGGACGTGCGGCAGGCGTATAGGTCCCCCTGCATCGAACGATTTCTGGAGCTGATTGACCGTTATTACCGCGAACACAAGCCCGTTTGGTTCTATGCGAAATTACTTGGAGTTTCATCGACGCATCTCAATCGGACTGTCAAACTGCTAACAGGGATGACCGCACAACATATGCTTGCAAGCAAGCTGGTTGATGTAGCCAAGCGTGATTTGATAGCTATGCCATCGTCTGTTCAGCATATAGCTTACAGTCTTGGTTTCTCGGATCCGGCTTATTTCTCACGTTTCTTTCTAAAAATGACGGGGGAGACACCGCGATCTTACCGTTTGAGGGAGCGCCAGCGTCTGGCCGCTCTGGATTCATCACCGCAGAGTTAGATTGGATTTTTCATTCTTGGCAGTTCATCTCAGCAGACTGCGCAATTCTGATTGAATCTGCAGCATGACAGGTAGGAAGCGCCTGACAAGATCGCTTGTTTCAACATGGGCCACTGGGGCCCCGATGTTGAGCGCTGCGACAATGGTGCCGCGATGATTAAAGACAGGAACGGCGATGGAGCGTAATCCAAGCTCCAGTTCCTGATCGTTGATTGCATAACCCTGTCCGCGAATAAGAGACAGCTCAGTCATCACCAGGCCAATTTCCGTTTTCGTAAACGGCGTCAATTTTTTTCGTTCAGTGCGTTTGAGAAGAGCCTGTGCTTCGTCTTCGTGGAGCCAGGCCAGAAGTACACGGCCCATTGAAGCACAGTATGCTGGAAGCCTGCTGCCAGCCATCAGATTGATGGACATCACGCGCATTTGCGAGGCACGTGCGATGTAAACAATTTCCGTTCCGTCAAGAACGGATGCTGATGCGCTCTCGCCGACTATATCGGCGAGCCGATCCAGATGCGGCTGGATGATCGTGGGCAATGGCGTTGAGGAGAGGTATGCATGTCCAAGCCGCAGGATCCTGGGCAGGAGCATAAAAAATTTCCCGTCATATTCGGCATAGCCGAGTTCGGCGAGTGTCAGCAGGCATCGTCGTGCCGTCGCGCGATCAAGGCCTGTGATCTTTGAAACGTCAGCTATTGAAAGACGTGGCTGGTCTTCACCTAATGCTTCAATGACCCTCAGGCCTTTGGCAAAGCCTCCAACGAAATCTGTTTCACGCATGAGATTCCCCTCGCCGTATAGTGCAGTTTGTGCGATATATGAACAAATTTCAAATAACGCACAAAAAATTTGACCAAGTATCGATCGAGTGGCTAACTCCAGCGCCATTGAGATCGGAAATGCTTGGGCAGGAGCAGGAGCTTTCCGGTATGGAGGTAAGATGGACAAGACAGTCGGAAGTCTGGCGGAGGCCGTTGACGGAATAGGTGAGGGTGCAACCGTCATGATTGGCGGATTTGGTGGCTCCGGTGCGCCAATCGAACTCATTCATGCCCTGATCGACAAAGGCCCAAAGAACCTGACGGTCATCAATAACAATGCAGGCAATGGACGCATCGGTATTGCGGCCATGATCGATGCAGGGATGATCAGGAAAATGATTTGTTCATTCCCTCGATCTTCCGATCCGCGCGCATTCACCGATAAGTACATCGCCGGTGAAATCGACCTTGAGCTTGTGCCGCAGGGAACGTTGGCAGAGCGTATCCGTGCGGGCGGTGCCGGTATTCCGGCTTTCTATACGCCGACGGCCTACGGCACCGAGCTTGCCGAAGGCAAGATCATAGCCGAGTTCGATGGACGATTTTACGTGCAGGAGCGCTGGTTGAAAGCCGATTTCGCGCTCATCAAAGCGCATCTCGGTGATACTCACGGCAATCTGACCTATCGCATGGCCGCACGCAATTTCAATCCGCTCATGTGTATGGCTGCGGCCAAGACGATTGTGCAGGTCTCAGAAATTGTTCCGCTCGGCGGCATGGAACCGGAAGACATCATCACGCCGGGTATCTTCGTCGATAGTGTCGTCGAAGTTGCAAATCCGCAGCAGGAAGAAGAACTTATTCGGGCGGGAGTGGCTTACGTATGATGATTGATCCTCATGAGGACATTAAACTGTCCAATGCCCAGATCGCATGGCGTGCTGCACAGGATATTCAGGACGGTGCCTACGTAAATCTTGGAATTGGCTTTCCCGAAATGGTCGCCCGCTATCAGCCGGAAGGGCGCGAAGCAATTTTCCATACAGAAAACGGCATTCTGGATTTCGGTGACGCACCTCCGGTTGGCGAGGAAGACTGGGATCTGATCAATGCAGGAAAAAAAGCAGTTACGCTGAAGCCCGGAGCAGCATTCTTCCATCATGCCGATAGTTTCGCAATGGTGCGTGGTGGGCATCTTGATGTGGCAATTCTCGGTGCTTATCAGGTTGCCCAGAATGGTGATCTCGCCAACTGGCGGGTTGGCGCGAAGGGCGTGCCCGCGGTCGGCGGTGCGATGGACCTTGTGCACGGCGCGAAGCAGGTGGTTGTCATCACCGAGCATATGACCAAGAAAGGCGAGCCGAAACTGGTCGAAAAGTGCACTTTTCCACTCACTGGCGTCGCATGTATCACTCGCATCTATACCAGTCATGCCGTGATCGACATTGACAAGGGCCGTTTCGTTTTGCGCGAAAAACTGGCGGCGATGACGCTGGAAGACCTTCAGGCCATGACTGGTGCAGAGCTTCATATTGACGGCCCGGTTGCCGATCTCATCGTCCCCGAACTGTGAGGCCATACCATGAATGAAGCCTATATCTGCGACTATATCCGCACTCCCATCGGTCGTTTCGGCGGCGCGCTTTCATCAATCCGTGCGGACGATCTTGGTGCTATTCCATTGAAAGCACTTATGGAACGTAACAGCTCCGTCGACTGGGAAGGAGTCGATGACGTTATCTTCGGCTCGGCCAATCAGGCGGGGGAAGACAACCGCGATGTTGCGCGCATGTCACTGCTTTTGGCTGGATTACCTGTTGGGGTATCAGGAACGACGATCAACCGTCTCTGCGGTTCCGGGATGGATGCAGTCATAACTGCCGCACGCGCTATCAAGGCGGGCGAGGCAGAATTGCTTATAGCGGGTGGTGTGGAAAGCATGAGCCGCGCTCCCTTCGTTATGCCGAAGGCCGATAGTGCATTTTCACGCAAGGCGGAAATTTTCGATACGACAATCGGCTGGCGGTTCATCAATCCTTTGATGAAAAGGCAGTACGGCGTCGATTCCATGCCGGAGACGGGTGAAAATGTCGCCGAAGATTTTCATGTCTCACGACAAGATCAGGACGCATTTGCACTTCGCAGCCAGGAGAAGGCGGCTGCTGCGCAGGCCAATGGACGCCTTGCGAAGGAAATTGCTCCGGTTACGATCCCGCAGCGCAGGGGTGATCCCTTGATTGTCGAAAAAGACGAACACCCTCGCGCTACGAGCTTGGAAGCGCTGGCGAAGCTGGGTACGCCCTTCCGCGAGGGTGGTACCGTGACGGCTGGCAATGCTTCCGGTGTCAATGATGGAGCGGCGGCACTCATCATCGCGTCTGATGCCTCCATCAAGAAATATGGTCTCACACCAATTGCCCGTATCATGGGCGGAGCCACGGCAGGTGTTCCTCCACGCATCATGGGGATCGGTCCGGCCCCGGCAACAAAGAAGCTTTCTGCACGCATCGGCATTGCACCCGATGCATTCGATGTGATCGAACTGAATGAAGCATTTGCGTCGCAGGGGCTGGCAGTGTTGCGCGATCTTGGAATTATCGACGACGACAAACGCGTCAATCCGAATGGTGGTGCTATTGCGCTCGGGCATCCGCTCGGCATGTCTGGTGCACGCATTGCAGGCACGGCGGCACTCGAACTCTCGCTCAACGGTGGCAAATATGCTCTCGCAACGATGTGCATCGGCGTCGGGCAGGGTATTGCAATCGCGCTAGAGCGCGCTTGAGTCTGAATAAATAACAAATCCGAGCACTTTTGCGCCCGGATTTGTTGTTTCTGACAGAGCAGATACGACTTTTGTATTCCTGGGCGACTACAATATTGCCCGCGCCTACCGATCAAGTTAGCATGACCTCATTACAACAATGGCGGGAACAACCCGTCGAACCAAAATGGGGAACATGTCGATGAAAATTGCTCGCCTTGCCCTGATGGGTGGACTCCTCGCAACCGCGCTTTATACCGGCTCCGCTGCCGCCCGTGACCTGACGGTCGTTTCCTGGGGTGGTAATTATCAGGACGCCCAGCGTGAAATCTACTTCAAGCCTTTTTCCGAGAAGACCGGCAAGCCCTTGCTGGATGAATCCTGGGACGGCGGCTATGGCGTCGTTCAGGCTAAAGTAAAGGCAGGATCGCCTAATTGGGATGTCGTGCAGGTGGAGGCCGAAGAGCTCGCGCTGGGCTGTGCGGACGGTCTTTACGAGAAGATCGATTGGGACAAGGTTGGCGGCAAGGATAAATTCCTCGAGAGTGCGGTCAATGATTGCGGCGTGGGTGCAATCGTGTGGTCGACGGCAATCGCCTATAATGCGGACAAGCTGAAAGATGGCCCGCAATCCTGGGCTGATTTCTGGGATGTGAAGAAATTTCCAGGCAAGCGCTCCTTGCGTAAGGGCGCAAAGTATACGTTAGAATTCGCGCTTCTCGCCGATGGGGTCAGCAAGGATGAAGTTTATGACGTGCTCTCGACACCGGAAGGTGTGGACCGTGCGTTCAAAAAACTCGATGAATTGAAGCCGAACATCGTCTGGTGGGAAGCAGGGGCACAACCGTTGCAATTGCTGGCCTCGGATGAAGTGGTGATGGCATCCGCCTACAACGGGCGTATTACGGGTATAAACCGGAGCGAAGGCAAGAACTTCAAGGTGGTCTGGCCGGGAAGTATTTATGCCGTTGATAGCTGGGTGATCCTGAAAGATGCCGAGAACAAGGATGCAGGGCTGGATTTCATTGCTTTTGCCAGCCAACCTGAAAATCAGGTGAAACTGCCGAAATACGTCGCTTACGGTCTGCCGAACAAGGAAGCTGCAAGCAAGGTGCCTGCGGAATTCGCGTCGGATCTTCCAACAGCGGAAGCCAATCTGAAAGACGCCCTTCCGCTTAATGTCGATTTCTGGATCGATAATTCCGAAGAGTTGACAAAGCGCTTCAACGCCTGGCTGGCGCAATAATTCGTAGTTATGGCCCCCGTCGTGCAATATCGGCGGGGTTTCCCCGTTTCCGGAAGATGGAGTGATTCATTGACGGACTGCCGCATCCGCTTCGAGAATATCAGTAAATCCTACGGTGATTTCAAAGTCATAGATGGTTTGAACCTCGATATTGATCGAGGTGAATTCGTGAGCCTGCTCGGTCCTTCCGGGTCAGGTAAGACGACACTTTTGATGATGCTCGCGGGGTTTGAAAATCCAAGCAGTGGAGCGATTCACGTTGATGGCAAGGCAATCAACACGGTTCCTTCATACAAGCGCAATATGGGGGTGGTCTTTCAGAACTATGCGCTTTTCCCCCATATGACAGTTGGCGAAAATGTCGCCTTTCCGCTTCAGATGCGAGGTATTGGGAAAGTGGAGATCGGCAAGCTGGTGGATAAGGTGCTCGATATGGTGCAGCTTTCCACGATGCGCGAACGCAAGCCGTCCCAACTCTCCGGTGGACAGCAACAACGCGTGGCGCTTGCCCGGGCACTGGTTTTCGAACCGGGAGTGGTCTTGATGGATGAGCCGCTCGGCGCGCTTGACAAGCAGTTGCGCGAACAAATGCAACTCGACATCCGTGCGCTGCACAGCCGGTTGGGATTGACGATTGTTTTCGTCACCCATGACCAAAGCGAAGCCCTGACCATGTCTGACAGGATTGCTGTTTTCAACAAAGGAAAAATCGAACAGATAGGCACACCACGCACGATTTACGATGAACCGCAGACGAGGTTTGTCGCCGAGTTCATAGGTGAAACCAATCTCACTGAAGGAACAATCGACCGGGTTGAAGGCACCAGCGCTTTTATTCGTTTGAGCAATGGCGGCACGCTAACCGCGTCATCAAAGGGAACGTTTGCGATGGGACAGAAAGTTCTCCTGTCCATCCGGCCCGAGCGTATTGAGCTGGGTAGCGAGGGCAATTCAGACAATCTTCTTAGAACTCGCGTGATTGACAATGTCTATCAGGGAGATCATCTCCGTATCCAGCTTGATGGCCGCGCCCATGATTTCATCGTACGTCTTGACAGGAAAGCGCGTGAATGGACGCCTGGAACGGATGTAGTTGCAGGGTTCAACGCCGCTGATTGCTGGACTATCGCAACATGACGGTTCTATCCGGCAAAACTGTCCGAGCGATGCTCCTGATCGCGCCTTTACTTGTTTTCATAGCCTTATTTTTCCTGTGGCCTCTCGGGGTGATGATGAAGCAGGCTGTGTCCGATACGGCGGTTTTGCGCGTTCTTCCTCAGACAGCCGAGGCTGTAAGCCTGTGGGACGGGCAATCGGGGCCGTCACCGGATATGAAGCAGGCTCTGGTGACGGATCTCAAGTCCTCCACCGATCAGCAGGCTGTAGGGGACATGGTTCGCCGTTTGAACAGCGCTCAATCGGGCTTTCGAACGTTGATGAGCAAAACGCTGTCGGCCATAGACAAGGGCGATCCTGTTCCTGACCTGGAAATGATCGACAAGCGATGGAGCCGACCGGAATTCTGGCAGACGATTGCGAATGCGCTTTCTCCAACAACTGATCGCAACCTGCTTGCAGCCGTTGACATGGAACGCGATACGTCTGGCGAGATTGTTTCTATGGCGTCTGGCACATCGGCCAACCGGGCAATAATGTTGCGTACATTCTGGATCGCTGCGCTGGTGACGCTAGCCTGTGCGGTGATCGGTTACCCCTATGCTGTCTTGCTTACATCGTCTACGGGGTGGGTCAGAAATGTACTTTTTGCTGCCGTTCTTCTGCCGTTGTGGACATCGTTGCTGGTGCGAACCGCTGCCTGGTTCATCCTTCTGCAGGACAAGGGGCTTATTAATGATGCATTGATCTGGCTGGGTATTACGGATTCGCCTTTCCCATTGATTTTCAACAGGGCAGGTGTGGTGATAGCCATGACGCATGTGCTTTTGCCGTTCATGGTGCTTCCGATCTATAGCGTGCTTGTGTCGATCCCAAGCAATCTGATGCCAGCGGCTGCATCACTCGGTGCGCCACCGTGGAGGGCTTTTCTGCGTGTATTGCTGCCATTGAGCATGCGCGGCATCCTGTCCGGAATGCTGCTCGTGTTCATGAGCGCTATTGGCTATTACATCACCCCGGCATTGATTGGTGGACCGAGCGATCAGATGATAAGCTCGATCATCGCCTATTATGCGACCGGTTCAGCCAACTGGGGTATGGCTGGCGCACTCGGACTCGTGTTGCTGGTTGCCTGTCTTATACTCTACGCTGTGTACGGACGGCTTACCGCTGACGAACAGGGGAGGGCGTGAACATGGGGCGCATTGCGAAAATCATGTTCGGTATCGCAGCGGTGGTCTTTTTGATCGCGCCGTTATTCGCCATCCTTCCGCTTGCTTTTACATCCAGCGTATTCCTGACCTATCCGGTGCCCGGCTGGTCAGTGCGCTGGTTTGAAGAACTTGCTACGGCGGACGTCTGGCGGCGCGCAATCGGTAACAGCCTGATTGTCGGTTCAGGAACGACGATTTTGGCGACTGCGCTAGGAACCATGGCTGCACTCGGCTTGCGCAGCAGGACCTTGTTTCTTTCCGGCCCCATTAAAACTCTGTTCCTGTTACCCATGGTCGTTCCCGCCGTCGTCATGGGGGTAGGGATGCAGTTGTTATTCGTGCGACTTGGTATAGCGAGTTCCTATCTTGGCGTGATCGTCGCTCATACCGTGATTTCGATACCTTTTGTTCTCGTGAGCGTTACCGGGGCACTGGCTGGTATTGACAGGCGCGTCGAACTTGCAGCCGAGAGCCTGGGCGCATCCCCTTTGACAGTGTTTCGAAAAATCACTCTTCCACTTGCCATGCCGGGCATAGCTTCCGGTGCTGTGCTTGCTTTTGCTACTTCGCTGGACGAGGTTGTGCTGACACTGTTTGTTGCTGGTCCAAATCAGCGCACCTTGGCGCGTCAGATGTTTTCGACAATCCGAGAGAATATTAGTCCGGCTATAGCTTCCGCAGCATTTCTGTTCATCGCAGGTACGGTGCTTTTAGGCCTTGCAGCCATGTTTTTTCGTCGAAAACGTTTGAGAGGAGCGGGAACCGCCGCCACTTGATGCCGCTCTTTTTATCCGAAGTCGTTTAGCGATCAATCCGTGTCGAAAGGATGATGGATGACATCGTACGCTCGACACCTTCCAGCGCGCCTATGCGATCCAGAACGGCGTCGAGCTCTTGTATGGACGGAGCTTCGACAACGACGATCATATCGAAGTGGCCGCTGACAGAATGAAGCGAACGGACGGCCATCATGCCACGCAGTGCCGTTTCGACTTTCGGAGCAAGTTTGGGTAATGCTGTCACCAGTACATGAGCGCGAACCAGATCGCGTTCGAATTCCGGTGCGATTCGCACCGTATAACCTTCAATAACTCCACGTTTTTCCAGCTTTTCGATCCGGCTTTGGACTGTGGTGCGAGAGACGCCGAGGCGCCTCGCAAGGTCCGCCGTAGAGGCGCGGGCATTTTCACGGAGGAGGGCGATGAGTGTAAGGTCGGCTTCTGTCGTCATAATGCATATTAAATACGTTAATATGTGCAAATAAACAACGTCATATCGTCGGTTTGTATGCTTCTTTTTGCATGGAACTATGCGATTCTTGCATATCCGATTTGCATTCCAAGGGGAAAATACATGAAAGAGATCGTTGTTGTCGGCGCAGGTAAAATCGGCGCCACCATTGCCGATCTTCTCGCTTCCACAGGCGAGTATGCCGTCACCGTTGTCGATCGCTCTCAGGAACAGCTTGATGCTCTGGAGTCTGGTGCAGAAGTCAAGACGCAGGCACTAGCTATTGAAGATGCCAAGGCTCTTGAAGTCGCTCTTACTGGCAAGTTCGCCGTACTCAGCGCCGCTCCATTTCATCTGACGACCCGTATCGCCGAAGCTGCAGCGAAGGCGGGCGTTCACTATCTGGACCTCACTGAAGACGTGGCAAGCACCCGCCGTGTCAAGGAGCTTGCGAAGGAAGCCAAGACGGCCTTCATTCCACAGTGTGGCCTTGCTCCCGGCTTCATCTCTATCGTTGCCTATGATCTGGCGAAGCGCTTTGATAAGCTCGATAACGTTCGTATGCGCGTTGGCGCCCTGCCGCAGTACCCTTCGAATGCTCTGAACTACAATCTGACCTGGAGCACCGATGGCGTCATCAACGAGTATATCGAGCCGTGCGAAGCCATCGTTAACGGTGAACTGACTGAAGTTCCTGCTCTCGAAGAGCGTGAAGAATTTTCGCTTGATGGCGTTACCTATGAAGCCTTCAACACCTCTGGTGGTCTTGGCACGCTCTGCGAAACGCTCGAAGGCAAGGTGCGTACGCTCAATTATCGCACCATCCGTTATCCGGGGCACGTTGCGCTGATGAAGGCGCTCCTCAACGACCTCGGCCTGCGCCATCGTCGTGAAGTGCTCAAGGACATTTTTGAAAATGCCCTGCCAACGACCCTTCAGGATGTTGTCGTGATTTTCGTGACAGTTTCCGGCACCAAGAATGGTCGCCTGGTTCAGGAAACCTACGCGAACAAGGTTTATGCCGCTCAGGTTGGCAAGATCGTTCGCTCGGGTATTCAGATCACGACGGCTTCGGCTATTTGCGCTGTGCTCGACATGCTTGCCAAGGGCGATCTTCCGCAGCAGGGCTTTATCCGCCAGGAAGACATCACGCTGGAAGCGTTTCTCGCAAATCGCTTTGGCAAGGCTTATGCACAGGAAGACCATTGCGCACGTATGGTTGCCTGATAGCTTCTGCCGCATGAATGCAGGGTCTGTTGCACTTGTTTGCAACAGACCCTTTTTGCGTTTTGGCATTTGGTAAGTCAGTCCTGCAAAAGTTGCTATTGAACGGGATCGGATTTAAGCGCATTGCCCGATCCAAACCGGCGGATGGATATTTCTGCCCGCTTGATCTGTGTCTATCTGCGCATCGTATCCGAAAACCGTTTCGCACGTTTCGGAGTGCGCTTTGAAGAAGTAGGAAAGTTATGTTGAAATCAGTTTTGCTGGCCGGTCTGGCCTCTGTCTTCCTCGCTTTGCCGGTTCAGGCAAAGGAATGGAAAGAAATCCGCATCGCCAGCGAAGGTGCTTATCCTCCGTTCAACTATATGTCTCCAGACGGCAAGCTTGAAGGTTTCGATCTTGATATCGCGAACGCGCTTTGCGAAGCCATGGAAGCCAAATGCACGATCGTTGCCAATGATTGGGATGGTATGATCCCAGGTCTGCAGGCCAATAAATTCGATGCGGTTATTGCTTCGATGGCCATTACCGAAGAGCGTGAAAAGCAGGTCGCCTTCACTGAACGCTATTACACGACCCCGCTTGCGGTTGTCGTACCGAAGGATACTGATATCACTTCGCTCGATCCATCGGCATTTGATGGAAAGACGGTTGGTGCGCAGGCTGGCACCACTCAGGGCAACTATGCCGACGACGTTTATGGCAAAGCGGGAGCAGATGTGAAGCTTTATCCGACTGCCGACGAAGCTAACGCCGATCTTGAAAGTGGCCGTCTGGACGCAATTGCCGCTGACAAATTCCTCGCTGCGGACTGGCTGAAGAAGCAAGGTGGAAACTGCTGCAAATTCCTCGGCGACATTCCCGGTTCTGAAACCAAGATCGCAGTTGCCTTGCGCAAGGGTGATGACGATCTGCGTGAACAGTTCAACGCCGCTATCAAGAAGATCCGTGACGACGGCACCTACGAAACGATCCGCAAGAAGTATTTCGATTTCGACATCTATTGATGTGACAAAATTTGCACCGGATGCCTTCAAATCCTGCTTGCAGTGGAGGGCGTCCGGTGCTTCAGTCTTGGCGAGCGCATGAAAAATGGGGCGCTGCCATTCGCAGGAGATACCCTGCCAATTACAACGATAACAAAGCAGTAAGGGGAATAGTTATGTTGAAAGCCATCCTATTTGCGAGTGTTGCAACCGTAATCGCGGCCTTGCCGGCGCAGGCCAAGGAGTGGAAGGAAATCCGCATTGCAACCGAAGGTGCGTACCCACCTTTCAACTTCGTGGCCGCCGACGGTTCGTTGCAGGGGCTTGATGTCGAAATAGCCAATGCTCTGTGCAAGGCGATGGAAGCGAAGTGCACCATTGTTGCTAATGATTGGGACGGGATGATTCCCGGTCTGAAATCGAACAAGTTCGATGCGGTCATCGCTTCGATGAGCATTACGGAAGAGCGCAAAAAGGAAGTCGCCTTCACCGACAAATATTACTCCACACCGCTTTCCGTTGCCGTGCCAAAGGACAGCCCGATCGCATCCTTGGATGCCGCAGCCTTCAAGGGCAAATCAGTTGGTGCTCAAGGCTCGACGACGCAGGGCAACTATGCGGAAGACGTCTACGGCAAGGCTGGTGCTGACGTTAAGCTCTATCCGACTGCCGACGAAGCCAATGCCGACCTGAAAAATGGGCGGCTTGATGCAGTTGTTTCCGATAAGTTCCCGATCTCCGACTGGATCAAGGGTGACGGTGCCGATTGCTGCAAGCTCATTGGCGATATTCCTGGAACGCAGACCGATACTGGAATTGCGCTGCGTCAGGGTGATGACGATCTGCGTGAACAATTCAACGCTGCAATCAAGAAAATTCGCGAAGACGGGACCTACGCTACCATTGTGAAGAAATATTTCGACTTCGACATCTACTGATTGCTTGTAAAAGACACAGCACTTTGCTGTAAGCAACAACGCGCCGGCTGCAATCGGCGCGTTTGTTTCTTTAATTTTGTGGATACCGGAAATGCCGATTCAGCAACAAGATGTCATCGTTCTGGGCGCGGGTATTATCGGTGTATCCACGGCGCTGCATCTGCAGGCGCGAGGTCGTTCGGTCTTTTTGATTGACAAGAACGAGCCGGGCAATGGCACCAGTTTCGGAAATGCGGGTCTGATCGAGCGGTCGAGTGTAATTCCCTACTCCTTCCCGCAAGGCCTTTGGACACTTGTGCGTTACGGTATGAACCGTCGTTCTGACGTTCGTTATAACCCACTCTACATACCGAAGATGGCGAGCTGGCTGTTTCAGTACTGGCGGGAATCGTCGCCGGATCGGTTGAAAATTGCTACGAATGCCATGCTGCCATTGATCGAAGCGAGCGTCCGTGAGCATGATGCCTTGGTGGGCCAGTCAGGCAGTGAGAGATTAATCCGGTCGCAGGGATGGATCGAAGTGTTCCGGACGTCTTCGGCATTCGATGCAGCAGTGCGCCGGTTACCTGATCTGCAACGCTTCAAACTGTCTTATGACATCTTGGATGCAACAGCATTGCGCCAGCGTGAGACATCACTCGGCGATGTGGCGGGCGGCATTCACTGGCTCGACCCCAAGACCGTTGTGAACCCGGGTGGTTTGGTCAAAGCCTATGCTGATTTGTTTACCGGAAATGGCGGCATCTTCGTTCACGGCGATGCTGCGAGCTTGGTGCCGAATGAGAACGGCTGGCAAGTGACAACGGAAGAGGGCGCTATCCATGCGCGTGACGTTGTCGTCGCACTGGGTCCGCAATCCGGTCTTATTTTCCGAAAGTTTGGCTATCCAATCCCGCTCGGCATCAAGCGCGGCCATCACCTTCATTTTGCTATGAAGGACGGTTCGCGGCTTGGTCATACGGTGGTGGATGAAGAAGCTGGCTATGTTCTCGCCCCGATGGTACAGGGCGTACGTCTATCGACAGGCATCGAATTCGCCTCGCCCGATGCACCCGCCAATTATATACAGCTTAAGAAAGATGAGAAAATCGCGCGCCAGCTTGTGCCCCAATTGGGCGACGCTGTCGAAACGACGCCTTGGCTTGGGCTACGTCCCTGCCTGCCTGATATGCGCCCGGTCATTGGTGCCGCGCCAAGGCACAAGGGGTTGTGGTTCAATTTCGGCCATGCGCATCACGGCTTGACGCTTGGACCTGCAACAGGACGGTTGCTCGCCGAAATGCTTGTTGGAGAAGAGACTTTTGTTGATCCGAAGCCTTATTCGGTAGAACGATTTCTTTAATTTGATCTGAAAATTTCGTGACAGGCTTGTCAGTTGCGATAGAGCGGGGCTATCAATTGGTCCCACTCTCATATCGCGCAGTCGCGAACAATCGATCCGGAAAACTCTCGTGAAAATGAAGCCTTTGGGCCGTACCGGCCTTACTGTCACTGAAATTTGCCTCGGCACCATGACTTGGGGGGTGCAAAATACCGAGTCAGACGCTCATGAGCAGCTCGATGTCGCCCTTGATGCCGGTATCAACTTCATTGATACGGCCGAGGGGTATGCTATTCCAATGAGCCCGGAAAGTTACGGCAAAACAGAGGCTTATATTGGTAGTTGGTTTAAAAAGTCCGGGAAACGTGACAAGATTGTACTGGCAAGCAAGATCGCCGGTGGTGGTAGGCAGAAGTGGATTCGAGACGGTGCCAGGCCAAGCCGAGCCAGCGTTCGCGAGGCGGTGGAAAATAGCCTGAAGCGGCTTCAGACGGACTATATAGACCTCTATCAGGTCCATTGGCCCATGCGCGCGCACTATCATTTTGGCCAAAGCTGGAGCTTCGATCCGTCCATGACGGACGGAACAGCAGAAACCCGACAGATGCATGACGTTCTGCGGGGGCTCGGAGACATGGTTCAGGATGGCAAGATCCGACATATTGGTCTTTCCAATGAGACGGCCTGGGGAACCATGCAGTGGCTTCGGCTGGCGGAGCAGCATGACCTGCCGCGGATAGCCTCGATCCAGAACGAATATAGCCTGTTGCAGCGCCAGTTCGATTTTGACATGGCGGAGCTGGCAATTTGTGAGGATGTGGGGCTGCTTGCTTATTCGACGCTTGCAGCCGGTGTGCTGACTGGGAAATATCTGGGAGGCAAAATGCCAGCCGGCTCACGCGCGGCCATTTCCGAAGGTGGTATCTGGAGGAACAATGTTCATTCCGAACCGGCAGTTCGCGCTTATATCGAGGTTGCAAAGAAGCATGGTCTCGATATCGCCCAGATGGCTATTGCCTTTACGTTGACGCGCCCGTTTATGACTTCGGCCATCATTGGTGCGACGACTGTCGACCAGTTGAAGATCGATATCGCCGCCTATCAGGTCAATCTTTCCGATGATGTTATGACCGACATTGAGAAGGTCTACAGGCAGTATCCACGTCCGCTGTAAGTCAAGACAAGGCATTGAAGAAAGCCCGCAACCTGGCGGGCTTTCTCTATCCGGCAAGATAGATTTCGTGTTTGACGATCCATTGTTCGATTGGCGTCTCGCTTGAGGAACTGACGATCACCATTCGGTCGAAGCAAAGTCTACGACCAGTGAGCGATTGTGCCAGGCGTAACATCTCCGTTTCACGCAAAGCGTTATCAGCGACGCCGTAGGCAAGCGAAACATGCGGCAGAAAGGTTGAGGCATCGTCCTCTCCTGATATGCCCAGTGCATCCTGTTTCAATGCCATCAGTGCAGGTGTTTTCTGCAATGCGGCATAGAACGACCGGAAATAGTCCTTGGTTGTCGTTACATCTTCAATCTGGACGTCGATCGGCTTGCGACCGACCGCGAGGCTCAGCACTAGCGGCAGCAGTTCGTCTGCCGAGCGTTTCATATCGGGCACGAGCGTCGCATGCGGTTCAAATTTAGGCGAGGCAAAGCGGCCAGCCAGCTCTGTAACGATGGATTCAAGAAATTTGAGGTCGTCGCGTGAAGGACGTAACCAGATGGAATGGAAACTCATTGGTCTGGCTTTCCCCGAACGCCGCGTTCGGCTTTTAGTGGTCTGACACTGTTGCGCAGAATGAGCGGCAATTCGAGTATGAGAGTTTGCGGTGGTGCGTTCGGGGCTGCTTGCCGGTCATCCAGCAGCCGGATGATCTCGGTAGAAAGACGTTCTGCGTTTTGGTCGAATGTTGTCAGGCGATAGGCGCCCCAGCGTGCTTCAGTGACATTGTCGAAGCCGATCACTGAAATATCCTCGGGAATGGAAAGGTTGAAGACGTCGCGTGCGCAGTCCATCAGACCGAAGGCCATAAGATCGTTGACGCAGAAAACGCCTTCCACCCGCTCTCTTTCACCAAGAAGCAGGGAGGCGGCTCCATAGCCGCCATCATAATCGGTGAGTTCACCGCGTTGGACACTGATGCTTAATCCGAGGCTCTTGCCCTTGGCGATAAAGGCTTCCTCACGTTCAACGAGATTGAGGCTGCCGACATTCGACGTTATCAGGCCGAGCTTTTTCATGCCACGTGCGGCAAAAATATCGACAGCCGTTTCGGCGGCAAGTCGATTGTTGATGTGGATGTGGTCGGCCCCATTTTCGGTGCGCCCGACGAGGATGAGGGTCTGGCCATTTCGTTGTGCCAGTTCGACAAATGACGATGAGGGCATACCGGAAAGAACCACCGTCGCTTCGGCGCGATAACGGAGCAGCGTTTCGTGGGCGGCGGAGAGGTTCTCGCCGTGCTGACCGGTCGGGATCAATACAGGCACACTGCCGCGTGCGGCAAGCCGACGGGAAAGTGCTGCTACCTGGCGAGCGCGAAACGGGCTGTCCGGGTCTGCGGCGATCATTCCGACGATACGGCTGCGATTTGCTAGAAGACCACGCGCCAAGTCGTTGACCTGATAGCCAAGCTTTTCTGCGGCTTTCAGCACTTTCTCACGTGTCGCGGGCGAGACACTCGCGCCCGGCGTAAAGGTGCGAGACACTGCGGAACGAGACACACCTGCCTCAAGCGCGACTTCATGCGCACTGATGAACCGTGGCTGGTTATCGGCGATGTCCAGTTCACGCGGTATTTCTTTATCTGACATTTCATCGTCCTACTTTTGAAAGGACATCGGCTCTGAGGAAGCGCTCGACCACGAACATGAAGGCAATTGACGGCACCAGCAATATCAATGCACTGATCGACGCGATTTGATAATTGCCACCGGAACTCGCTGTATAAAGTAGCAACGGCAAGGTGGAAATATCCGGAGCGCCAACGAAATAGGTGCCAGTGAACTCGTCGAGCGACTCGAGAAAGACGAAGATGGCGCTGGCAAGCAAACCGGGTGCAGCTATAGGCAGGGTGATGTCGAAAAATGTCTTGAGTGCTGATGCGCCCATTGAACGGGCCGCTTCTTCAAGCTCGCGATCAATAGCCGAGAACGCGGCCGTGGCGATCCACACAGCATAGACCAGACCATGGGTGACATGCACCAGAACGACGCCAGTAATCGTGCCATTCAGGCCAAACGAATAGAATATTTGTGCGATGTTCACGTAAACGGGCAGGTTCGGAAAAGCCTGCGGTATCAGGAGCGTCAACAGGATCAGCCCACGAAACGGCAGTGTTAATCGTGCGAGAGCATAACCGGCGGGAATTGCAAGGCCGAGCGAGACGACCACGGTCAGTCCTGCGATGACGACGCTTGTGGCAAGTGATGAGAGCGCATTGCCCCGAGAGGAAAAAACATTCGCCCAGAACGAAAATCCATACTGAAGCGGCAGTGTATGCGGAAAATACCAGCGCTCAGCCACGGCCCACAGAAGCAGGTTGGCAAGCGGCCCGAAAATCGCAAAGGCGAGCAGGCCAAGCAGTATGCCACGCGGTATCCAGCGCCAATCAATGATGTTGCTCATTGGCCGTGTTCCTTCATGGTCTGGCGGAGGTAAATCCAGGCGACGAGGCTCGTCATGAGCAGAGAAATGGTACCCAACGCGTTTGCGACGCCATAATCGCCATAGGCGTTGATGCGGAATGCCATGTTTGCGGTAATCATCGTCGGTGATTGGGCGTTAATCATCAAAGGCACGGACAAAACGGACATCATGGTGACAAAGCTCAGTATCAGTCCAACGAGCAACGTCTGGCGGACCTGGGGGAGAACGATCTCGATGAGGATGCGCAGCCGTCCGGCACCCAGATTGCGGGCGGATTCAATAGTGCTGCGATCAATGGACGCCATGGCACCAGCCAGTAACAGCGTGACAAAGGGGGTTTGTTTCCAGACGAACGCGATCACGATGCCCCGCCAGTCTAGAAAGCTCATGGCTTGCAGTGGCGTGAGGAGCCCGGTTTCGATGAGTAGGCTGTTCATCAACCCGTTCTTGGCAAGGAAGGTACGGAGTATCTGGCCGACGACGATGAAGGGTATGAAAAGCGGCCACCGATACAGCCAGCGCAGAATTGTGACGGCACGCGGGTTCGAGCCGAGCGTCAGGTAACCGCCGATAGCGACGGAAAACAACGCAATCAGCAGAGACGACAGTGTGACGATCACGAAAGTGAAAAGAATATCACTGGAATAAAGCTCGAATGCTTTGGTGAAATTGCCGGTTCCCCATTCGCCCGAGACATAGAATGCTCCGGTGATCGCTCCGAAAAGCGGTACGATAAACAGCAACAAGACGATCGCCATTGCTGGCGCGACAAGAAGGATCCCTATCAGTCGATGCGACATTCGAAACCTCATGAAAATGGGGACGTGCCGGGCATACTCAAGTGCGTTGCGATCTGATCGATTCAGATCGGCGCTCTAACAGCTCGCTTAGACGCGCATCCGAAAACCGTTTCAAATTTTTCGAATGCGCTTTAATGGTGCTTTAGTGGCGTACCCGGCATCAACATCGGAGCATTCAGAATAGAACCAGGTTCGCCGAAACGCTCCGATAGAAGGCAGGATTGTCGGGCTTAATTGCCAACCTGACGCTCATAAGCCTCCAGAATCGCTGTGTTATAAGGTGCGATTGGGAAAGGCTTGCCATATTTCGCAAGGTCATCCGGCGAAATATCGGTGAAAAGCTTGTTCCAGGTGTCGTTATCCAGCTCTGCCTTGACATGGTCGGCATCGATGCCCGGATACCAGTTGAATCGCTTCACGATACCTTCGGCTTGCACTTTCGGGCTTGTCGCCAAAGCAACGAATTTTTCGGCGAGTTCCTTATGTGCGCTCTTTTCTGGGATCACATAGTGCATCGGCTGTCCGGGCATGCCGGGAGCGGGCAGGACAAGTTTCATTTCTGGCGGAAGCTGACCATTCGCCTTCCATGAATAGAACATGTCGACCCATACCGGTCCCATCGCAATCTCGCCCCGGCTCAGCATGTCGAGTGTGCCGGCATTTCCTGGGGTGAGGGTGGCATTTTTTGTAAAGTCCTTGAGCGAGGTAAATGCCTTGTCCCAGTTCTTCGCTTCGCCTTCTTCGAATGGACCTTTCATTAGCTTGTCTGCATCGCCGCCATAAGCATAGATCCAACCCATAACGAAACTCACGCCCGACGCACCACCTTTGATGCCATTATAACCGAACTGCTTCGGGTTTTCTTTGGCCCATGTGACGAGCTCGTCATAGCTCTTCGGCGGGTTGGCGACGAGAGCTGGATTGTATGCAAGTGCTGTCTGGCTGTTGAACATCGGCATGACATAACCGTCGACGTCCGTGCCGAGTGCCATTTTTGCATTATCGCGTGTGACCAGCTTGCCACTGTCGATCTTGCCGCGGTAGTTTTCGAGGAACTTGGCCGTTACCATTGGTCCGGCAAATTTTTCGTGGACTACAGCAACGTCGGTATCCCATTTTTCTACCCCGGCCTTGGATTGGGCTTCGAAACGTTCGAGAATTTTTTGCGAGCCTGCATCGCCAGGGCCTGTTCCAACGACGCGAACAGTCGTTCCTGGGTTTTCCTTCTCGAACAAAGGTCCAAGATACTGATTAATATAGTCGACCATATTCTGATCGCCTGCCGTAAGGACGGTAAGGTCATCGGCAGCGGCTGGTGCGACGGTGAGGCCTATCGCCATCGCTGCGTTCAGGATAGTTCTCATGAAAAGGACTCCTGTCTGAAACCGGGATTTCCGGTCTTATGTTGAATGTAGATGCAGCGCATCCTGTGGTGGCTATCGGGAACAGAGGCATATACGGGCACGGAAGTGTCCGTAGAAAGAACTTCGAAACGGGCTTTCCCCGTATTGGACACGATAGAGAATGGGATCGGTGTGCACGGCTGTGCATAAAAAAATGTGACGCGAACGCTTATCTCACCGATCCATAATCTCCTTCATTTCAAGGGTACATCGTACATGCCGCTGGCGAGAATCGCCTGTTGGCGAACTATTTGTCGAACAGAAACAGGGTGTGTTCGGGTATATGGATTTCAACATTCGCTCCAGGTCGATGGCTTTCCTGAGCATCGACCATGATGTGACGATCACCAATGCGGATCATGTGTCGCCATAGGCCGCCGGGATAACTGGTCTGTTCGACTGTTCCGTTGAGGATTAGCTCGGAGGCTTGGGCGGGCTGGTTTGCCCCCGGCTCGGTGAGGCGGGCTGCTTCACTGCGGAAGCGTGCGGATGCCAAGCCGTCTGAAAGGTTGCGACGGCCCGCAGAAATGCTACCGGCCTTGTTGTTGGCGCCCGCTGCGATCTCTATGCGATCGGCCTTGATCTGGATTGGCACTTCGATCAGATTTTCGGCACCCATAAATGCCGCTACAAAATCCGAAACAGGATGGTTGTAGACCTCTTCTGGTGCGCCAGCCTGTGCGATTTTGCCGTTATTGAGGATGACGATGCGGTCGGCCATAACCATGGCTTCTTCTCGGTCGTGTGTCACGTGGACCGCCGTAATGCCGAGGCGGCGCTGCAAAGCGCTGATCTCGTGGCGAACCGTCAGTCTGATGCGCGCATCGAGATTGGAAAGTGGCTCATCAAGCAACAAAATGTCAGGCTGAATAGCGAGGGCTCGACCGAGAGCGACACGCTGGCGCTGTCCGCCGGAAAGGGCGGAGGGTTTGCGCTCCAACAAGGCGTCGAGGCCCAGCAGGCGAGCAACTTCTTCGACCTTGTGCTTGATCTTTTCTTTTGCTGCGCCGCGAATACGCAGGCCGTAGCCCATGTTCTGCGCGACAGTCATATGCGGCCAGAGCGCGTAGGACTGGAAGACAAGTGCCATGCCGCGTTTATCCGGAGGGAGTTTTGTGACATCTTTCCCGTCTACCCGGATGGCGCCATCGGATGGCATGTTAAAGCCTGCGATCGCACGCAGCAGGGTTGTCTTCCCGCAGCCGGACGAGCCGAGAAGCGCAACGAATTCGCCCTTCTTGACTGACAAATTCACGCCTTTGAGAACTTCATTGCTCCCATAGCGAACGCGTGCGTCCGCCACCTCCAAAAACGCTGGCATAAGCGCCTCCTCCCCAGGATCGCCGGCTGGTTTTATTTTTTCTGCACAGCCGTGCAAATTGGATTGAAGCATCTTTAAGCCACCTCGACAAGCCGCAAAAGTGAAATTGCGTGGAAAACCGCTCTGAATTCCAATGTGGAACGTTATCTGGATGCTATTTAGCGAGATTTTATAACAGATGCATGACGCATAGCCGAAGACGTGGATAGCTTTGCAAAGCTGTCCACGTCGCACGCAAGCGGGCGCTGCGGAGAGTACAGGCCCAGGTTTGTTATCGATGTCGGGTCATACTTCTTCTGCGCGCTCTTCGAATTTTGCATTTCGCCGAGAGGAGTGGATGAACGCGGCAAGGAACATCGCGGTCATCAGCAGGACGATCGTTGGTGCCGGGGCGCTGTCGATGAAGAACGATAGATAGACACCAAAGAAAGATGCGATGACCGCAATCACCACAGCAAGCACCATCATGGCGCTGAATTTGCGCGTAAGCAGAAAGGCAATCGCACCAGGAGCGATCAACATGGCGATGGCCAGAATGATGCCTACTGCTTTCAGAACGCCAACAATTGTCAGCGATATCAGGCAGAGCAAGCCGTAGTGCAGAAGACGAACCGGGAGGCCGACGGCTCTGGCTTGTGCCGGGTCGAAAGCATGCAGCAGGAAGTCGCGCCATTTGACGACAAGAACGCCAGCGGTCAGCGCAGCGATAACTGCCGTTTCGATCAGGTCGGGTAGTGTTATGCCGAGCATGTCGCCAAACAGGATATGATCGAGATGCACTGTCGAGCGGATCGAAACGTAGAGGACGAGGCCCAGGCCGAACATGCCGGAGAATACGATGCCCATCACCGTATCCTGCTTGATACGGCTGTTCTCAGTGAGATAGCCGGTCGCAAGAGCACAAGCCATACCCGCTACAAAGGCGCCGATGCCAAAAGGTATCCCAATAATATAGGCAATAACCACACCCGGAAAAACGGCATGGCTGATCGCATCGCCCATCAGTGACCAGCCTTTGAGAACCAGAAAGCACGACAACAACGCTGTCGGGACGGCGATGAGCACTGAAATGGCGAGTGCATATCGCATAAACTCGAACTGAAAAGGGGAGGCCAGCATTTCAAGAATGGTCATTGCAGACTCTTCTTGAGGGCAATCGCAGCTTTGCGACGTGCTGCCAGAAGGCCATGTTTCGGAGCAAGGATAAAGACGCCGAGGAACACCAGCGTTTGGAGAACAACGATAATGCCTCCAGTCGCACCATCCAGAAAGTAGCTTACATAGGCACCGACGAAGCTCGTAATAGATCCGATGGCAACGGCAATCCAGAGCGAGCGAGAAAAGCGATCGGTTAGTAGATAAGCGGTAGCGCCTGGTGTGACCACCATACAGATGACGAGAAACGCACCGACTGTTTGCATAGCAGCGACTGTGGATGCCGACAAAAGCGTGAAAAACATGATCTTCAGGAGGTTGGGTTTGAGACCGATCGAACGCGCATGATTCTCATCGAAGAACACCACCATCAAGTCTTTCCATTTCAAAAGAAGCAGCGACAGGGAAACGAAACCGATAATCGCCAGTTGCAGGGTGTCTTCCGGCGTGATGGCAAGGATATTGCCGAGAACGATGGTTTGAATGCTGACAGCCGTCGGCTTGAGCGAGATCATAAACAAGCCGAGCCCGAAGAATGACGAGAAGATCAGGCCGATGATCGCGTCTTCCTTCAGCTTCGTGCGCTGGTTGAGAAAGAGCATCGCCGCTGCGGCAAGGCCTCCTGAAAAGAACGCACCGATGGAGAAGGGCAGACCGAGCATATAGGCGCCTGCGACACCCGGCACGATGGAATGGGAAAGAGCATCGCCGATGAGCGACCATCCTTTCAGCATGAGATAGACTGACAGGAAGGCGCAGACACCGCCAACCAATGCCGAAACCCACATGGCATTCAGCATATAATTGTAGCTGAATGGTTCAAGCAGCACGGTCATTGTTTCCGGCTCCCTTCCCGGGCGGAGGAGCCATCATTCTCGTATACAACGAACGGTCGTTCATCGTCTGTTATAACGCCTACTACAGCTCGTCCTGAGCGGTCAGTCTCAGCAAGCACGAGGTGGCGCAGTACACCACCGAATGTTTTTTCGAGGTTGGTCTGTGTGAACACTTCAGCCGTCGGCCCGTAACCAAGCACCGTTCGTTTCAGCAAGACCGTTCGGTCGCAGAACTCGGGAACACTGCCTAGATTGTGCGTCGAAACCAGCATGATGCGCCCTTCATCCCGGAGGCTGCGAAGAAGGGTGACGATTGCTTCTTCTGTTTTGACGTCCACTCCAGTAAATGGTTCGTCCAGAAGGATCACTCGTCCGTCTTGTGCGAGGGCTCGGGCCAGAAATACGCGTTTCTTTTGCCCTCCCGAAAGCTCGCCGATCTGCCGTTGGCGAAATTCGATCATGTTCACGCGAGCAAGTGCTTTTTCTACGGCGTCCCGATCTGCGCGGCGTGGAATGCGCATCATGCCCATATGGCCGTAGCGACCCATCATGACGACATCTTCGACGAGAACCGGAAAATTCCAGTCAACGTCCTCACTTTGCGGGACATAAGCTACGAGGTTTCTCTTCAATGCGACTCCAACCGGCATTCCAAGAATAGATATTTCACCCTTGGCGAGCTTCACAAACCCCATGATCGCTTTGAACAGGGTCGACTTACCTGATCCGTTGATACCGACAAGTGCTGTAATTGTGCCGGTTGGGGTAGTGAAGCTTGCATTATGCAAAGCCGTATGGCCGTTTCGGTATGTGACGGTTGCATCTTTAACATTGATACCGACGACTGTGCTTTTATCCATCGCAGCAGGTGTGTCTTCGTGAAGGTCTATGGGAGCATTCATTGTTTGAGTCCCTCAGCGATCGTGCTGGAGGTGATTTTAAGGAGGTCAATATATGTCGGCACGGGCCCATCTGGCTCCGAAAGTGAATCGACATAGAGAACACCCGCATATTTCGCCCCGGTTTCGCGTGCTACTTGCTTGGCCGGGGCAGGAGATACAGTGCTTTCGGAGAAGACAGCAATAATGTCGTTTTCGCGCACTGCGTCAATCACCTTGCGCACCTGCTGAGGGGTGCCTTGCTGATCTGCATTGATCGGCCAAAGGTAAAGTTCTTTCAAGCCGAAGTCGCGTGCGAGATATGAAAATGCGCCTTCACTGGAAACGAGCCAGCGCTTATCCTCTGGGATGGTCGCCAATTCATTTCGGATAGGATCGACTGTAGCTTTAATCTTCGCCTTATAAGCTTCTGCGTTTGCTATGTAGATATCCGCGTTCGAGGGATCGTTTTTGACAAAAGCATCCCGGATATTGTCGACATAGATCAAGGCCACATTTGGCGACATCCAGGCGTGCGGATTTGGCTTGCCGCCATAAGGCCCCTCGCTGATGTCGATCGGTTCAACACCGTCAGAGACAACCGCACTCGGAACATTCTTGAGCCGCGAGAAGAATTTCTCGAACCATAGCTCCAGTCCAAGACCGTTCCAGAGAACCAATTCTGCGTCTTGCGCTTTGATCAGATCTCCGGGCGTTGGTTGATAGTTGTGAATCTCTGCGCCTGGCTTCGTAATCGATTCAACAGTTGCGGCATCGCCCGCAATATTCTGGGCAATATCGGCAATAACGGTGAACGTAGTCACGGCCTTGAATTTTTCTGCAAGCGCACCGCTGGTGCTGATCCAGAGAAGGGACCCACCCATCAGACCGAGAGCTATTGATCGTTTAATACGGCGCAGCATATCCAACTCCTTGTTGCCAATAGTTTGCAATTGCATAAATGATTAATCATCTAAGGGCAAATCTTTTTGCAAGTCATTTGCAAGAAGAGTGGAATGGTATCCGGCGCTCAAAATTCCGATTGCAAAATGTGTTTACACGTATAAATTGCGTAGACAGAGATGAATGCGTCGCCGGGGTGTATTGTCTGTGATGGGCGAGCGACAGGGAAGGTCATGCGGTCTCGGTATAGACTGGGGTTTGTATTCCCTGTTCTCAGATTGAGGGAACGAGGTCGATATGAGCTTAGCAATTGATTTAACATCGGTTATTTCATCGGATGAGAGTGCTGAGAGGAACGAGAATGAGGAAGCGGAGGTGGCCGGGACTAAATGTGGTTTAACTTGCGCCACGACTCCGATAGGACCGGTCAGCTATCACGGAAACGGTACGACCTTCATCATTCTCAGAGAACCAGTTTACAATCTAAGATGGTATTCCTCTGTATGGGCAGGTGAAAAATCGAGTTGTTCAGCCGGAACTGTCTTCATCATTCCAGCTTCTACGGACTTATCAATCTATTGGCCTGAGCGAGCCGAAATCGTTATCGGGCAATTTGATGAGCAACTCGTGCAGGACGCACTTTTTGAGAGTTCATCATTTGGGGAGATCGACGGATTCAGAAGTGCTATAAAGTTCTCATGCAAAGAGTGTCTGCCAATATGTCATATGATCTGGGAGGAAATCTGCCAGCGGAGTGGGCAAGGTGAGTCTTACTTGAATGCTCTTGGCTTGGTTCTGAGCCGCACGATAGCTCTCAGCCTGTTAAATGATAGGGCTTTAATTGATAGCAGGGGCGGGCTTAGCGCTATAGCGTCTCACCAAATCGAAGCATATCTCGACCAGAACTTTCACAAGCCTCTTTCAGTTCCTGACATGGCTGAGTTGCTGGGAATCTCAGCAGGGCATTTTTCTACATGTTTTAGAATTAGTTTTGGGCAGACGCCACACCAGTATCTGATGGGATTAAGACTTGATGAGGCTGAGCGGTGCCTCAGAAAAACATCTATGACAATAAGCGAGATTGCGCGCCATTTAAACTTTTCCAGCCAAAGTCATCTAACGACCGCTTTACGGAAATATCGACACGCAACTCCTGGAGAGTTGCGTAGATAGAGGTTTAGGAAGGCTTCTTTCCAAAAACCTACCTAGCTTTCATCGGGCTCGAATGATGGCAACATAGCGCCGCTTAAAAAAACGTATTCAGCTTAAGTGTCTGTTGACTTGCGCTTCCGCCATTTGCGCCAGATGTGAACCTCACTTTTGCGGCGCCAGCGACGGACGCGATGTGAGTCATGAGAAAGGACAATAAGTCCGAGTGGGATCATCCAGAAGCCAAGAATCGGTAGAAAGCCGAGCGAGCCACCGACTACGAGTGTGCCGCCAAGCATACGGCGCATCATGACCGATTGCGGTATTGGGATTCGTCGTCCGAGAATCACAATGGTTTTTTTGATGGTTGTTTCGGTGTATTGGTTACTCACAGGCGGATCTCTTAGGCTGGTATGTTGCCATTCACAGGAGGAAAACGTCCCAGAGAATATAGGGTTTCGAGGACATAACGCAAAAAGATGAAAAAAAATGGATTTAGCCCTTTGCAAACGTGAAATCCTTTTGCTATACGCCACATCGCTGACGCAACGAGCACCTGTTCCCCGGTAGCTCAGTGGTAGAGCAACCGGCTGTTAACCGGTTGGTCGCTGGTTCGAATCCGGCCCGGGGAGCCACTTCAATCTTGAAGTTGCTTATTTTCCAATGTTTTGACGACTGAAGTTTTCGACGGTGCACACCACGGTACGCAGAGCAAACACAATGCCTCCGCCTTGAAGGACGAGAACTGTCCGCCTGTCGTTTTTTTTAGCGGGATCAATGCTTCCGGCTATCTGCGTCCTGTGATGATCGAACGAAATGAATGGTTTTGGAGTTACTCACATAGGCGGCAAACTGCGACGCTCCCTAGGCTATTGAAATCAGGCTACATATCTGCTCGCTAACGCTCGGCTCAAGTCCGTCGGAAGTGTATCTTTCATAATATTAGTTCCTCATGTCGTGTGCATATCGATTCCTCCCGTTCGTGTTGAACCAAATCGTGCTTCGTGCGTTGGTTGGCTATTGGTTAACCATGATTGGAGAATGGCAATGCCTTGGTATTTTCGTCTCGAGTCCGGCTTTGCCGCTGTTTTTGTGATAGCGGTTTGTGCTCACGTGCTTGTTCAGTTGATCCGATAGTTGGACGGAGCATTTTTCAATAAGGTTACGGCGCAGGCGATCGCGAATAGCAGATCGACCAAATTGCCAGTAGCTTCTGTGGGAAGTGATCATCTAATGACGCGTTGGTGAGATCGCTGGCTGCTGCAAGGTTTATCACGAAGATGACGCAGTAGGACCATGTCCGATACTTATTGACCTTCCGGACATTTTTTGTTTCGGAAGACCGCGCGGCTTAAAGCGCGTACCGAAAAGTGTGAAACGGTTTTCGGATAAGATTCGCATTAAAACAAATAATCAGATCGACACTCAAATCAACTGTTGAGAGAATCAGAACAGGTGTGTGAGCACTCATTTGGTCTATCCCAGATGGGAGAAATGAATGCCGGTACAAGATGGCAACCGGGTTTTTGTGGAATGAACTATGCGTTTGCGGGCTCATGTTGTTTTGGTGCACATATCTTCAATTGTCGCATTGCCTACCTTTGCTGACGCTTAAGTAGGTAGGTGCGTCGGCTCTTCTAATATTGTTGCATCTGGGATGTCGACCTACATCGAACTGGGTGAAATTTTGATGGTAGGCCTACGGAGTTAGTTGTCGCAAATGGAGACGAAGCCGACAGGACCCGTCGAGTACGCTCAGTCGGAGTGGTGACAAACTGCAAGCGCCAGCTCCGCATACTGTCAGCCGTTTCACAGTTGCGATGTTACGACTGATTCACTCATCAAAATTTCGAATACAACATCTGAAGACGTTAAAAGTGGCAGAGCCGAAGAGCCTGATTAAGACTCGTTATTGGTGAAATTTGCTAGAGATTTGACAAAATGTGAAAAGACTTCGGAGTTCCCCGGGAGCTTCTAAGAAACCACCAGAGATTACGTGGGTTTTTCAGAAATGCAGCGCAAGGAACATTTGGCTCTGAATTCAGTTGACTCTTTTATCAGCCCAACTGTCGGAGTAGGGAAATGAAACGAGCAGCAATTGTGATGACGCTACTATTGTTCTCCTCGAGCATGACTTTCGCACAGGAATCGGGGATGCCAACGCAATCAGGCACACAAGAACCCGAAGCGCCTGGCAATCCGCCACCTGCACCCGCGCAGCCGCCTTCCGACCCAGATAGTGTTTACGTTCCTCAAAAGTCTGGGGCACAGAAACAGGACCGGCTTCCAAGGCCTGAACGGGATAAATGTGCGCCGGGACAGGATGCAAAAAAGTGCGTTGAACAGCAACGCGGTCGCAAATAACGCTTTCTTTTTCGAAGTTCAGCCCTACTGAAATTCGGTATGCGTGTTGTATTGCGGGCGGCATCTGTGCCGTAGCGTCGGCAGATGTTGGTTCCCGCACCAAAGTGGTGAAATCCGATAAAATGACCGCTACGATGGTAGTCAGTTGCTCATCCAGGATACTCTTCTCTTGGGTCGCGGCCCTATATGCTCTAGCGGACTGACCATGTTAGAAGGTTGAGTTGGATTGCCAGGTTCACGCGAGGTGATCTTTCTGGCGTTTCAACCGCATCCAGGCGAACAAGTCTTCGCCTTGTTGTTTGCGCTTGTGACAAAAGCCGAATTGTTTTCGGCCAGTTTGGTAACTCTAAGTGCCCCATTGTGTGCATTTCGAAGCACTTTGCAATTAGAGTTTCGGCGCGATTTTCATCATCGCAGCAGATAAAATATTGTTCTTATTTGGGAAATTTGGAGGCCTCGCCCGGAATCGAACCGGGGTGCAAGGATTTGCAGTCCTCTGCGTAACCACTCCGCCACGAGGCCATCCGTAAAGCCGCTACCAAATCAGTTGGCAGTGCCTTGGTCCGTTCCAATATTGATACAGACTGGTCTCGTCAAGCTGTTAGAGGCAAATGTCGAAATTTTCTACAGAGGTTTATGTGCCCCCGGAAAACTCAAGGCTGTTCGTCTCGGTCAGGCGGCATTTGCGGACGCGCAAGATTACCCTTGGAAAAAGTATAGCCTGTTTCGACGACACTTGACCCAAATTTGTTTCGCAACCGGTCAACAGCGTTTTCGGCGACGGCGCGTTTGGTGGCCTGGGTGTCAACAAGGTCAGGTGGGTCGGCCCGATCACTTGAAGAAATCTCGCTAACCCCAATTCCAAGCAACCGAAATCGAGTCCCGTCTAGTTCCTTTTCAAGAAGCTGTAATCCGTGGCGGAAGATCCTGTCGGCTAGCTGGGTCGGGTCGGCAAGCTGACGATTGCGCGTGCGCGATTTGAAATCTTGCGTTTTCAGCTTCAGGACGACGATGCGACCGGCGATTTCTCCTGCTTTCAGCCGCCGCGAGACCTTTTCGGCGAGCGCGCGAAGAACCGGAATGAGGTCGCAGGCCTCTGACAGGTCGTTGTTGAAGGTCGTCTCGGCTGAAACGCTTTTCATGTCATGGTCCGGCTCAACTTTGCGGCTATCCTGGCCTCGGGACAAACGATAAAGACGCTGTCCCATCGCGCCATAGGCCTTCATGAGCGACCCTTCCTGCATTGTCTGTAGCTGGCCAATAGACCGAATTCCGTCGCTTTCCAACTTGGCTGCAAAGGCCTTGCCGACACCCCAGATTGTGCTGACAGATCGGTCCCGCAGAAATGTCAGTGCTTCCACCTCGCCGATGACAGAGAACCCCCGCGGTTTTTCGATGTCGGACGCAACTTTGGCTAAAAACTTACAGTAAGATAGCCCAATCGAAGCGGAAATGCCGATTTCATCCTCTACTCGTTTGGCAAAGCGGGCGAGAACAATAGCAGGTGGCGCCTTATGCAGGCGCTCTGTACCACTCAGGTCCAGAAAAGCTTCATCAATGGACAGAGGCTCCACGAGCGGTGTCAGGTCACGCATCATCTGTCGGATTTCGCGACCGACGCGGACATATTTTTCCATGTTCGGCTTGACGACGACTGCGTCAGGACACGCTTCCAGCGCCTTGAACATAGGCATTGCTGATCGTACGCCGTGAATGCGAGCAAGATAGCAGGCGGTCGACACAACACCGCGCTTCCCGCCGCCAATGATGAGCGGTTTGTCTCGCAGTTCAGGATTGTCCCGTTTTTCAACCGAGGCGTAAAATGCGTCGCAATCAATATGTGCCAAGGTGAGCTTATAAAGCTCTTTATGGCGTAGAAGGCGGGGACTGCCACATGCATGGCATCGCCTGATCGCGTCCGATTTCTGCGGCGAAAGACAATCGCGGCATACACCTTTTTCCGGATTGTTGGGGGCAGTGGTGTCAGCCATGAGGACGAGCCGTCTGATGAACATAAAAGGAACATCCTTTTATAGCATCGAAAGGCCGGAACGCCACCGGGATATATGATGCTGGCTGGTCTTACACTTGACATTGCCGGGAATATCACCAAGTTTAGCGCCATGAACAACCGTTTTGCATCCATACTTCATCGGGTTTATCCGATCACGGGATAGCTACCCTCGAGTTCTGCCTAGCGCAGGGGAACTCCGGGGGACGGTACGCCGCCTGTTCGACAGCGGATTTCAAATAAGCGCTTTCACCAAAATCAATCTGAACAGCTTCGTGCCGAAAGACAGCACGGAGATTTATTACCTTTCAACAGCAGTGAGCACTCGCCATGAGCGGAAAGAATCGCAAGAAGCCCAATATCGTCGTCAGCGAAATCGACTATGAACGCCTGATGGGGTTGGCCACCAATGTTTCCGAACGTCTCGAGGAGATTGCCGAGGAACTGATGGTCGAACTCGATCGTGCGAAAGTGGTGCCCGCGAAGCGTTTGCCGCAGAACGTGATTCACATGGGCTCTACCGTGGAGTTTCGTTCCAATGATGGACAAGAACGCCGGGTGACGCTGGTTTATCCAGGCGAGGCGGATATCGCACAAAGCAAGATTTCGATTCTCACGCCTATCGGAACTGCGTTGATCGGCCTTGCTCCTGGCCAGTCAATTTCCTGGACTGCACGCGATGGCAAGCAGCATGAGCTGAACGTGTTGTCGGTTTCAGATGAAGCTGAGGCCGCTACGGCAAATCCTGCCGCTGAATAGTCAATAAAAAGCCCGGCAAGCCGGGCTTTTCAATATATCGATTGGGACATTGAGCTAAAGGTGCTGGTTTACTCCTCCAGGCAGGTACGTCAGAGCTTTTTCGATTGTTCCCGGATCACGACCTGCGTCTTCGCAGTAGCGAATCAATGTCGGCTCATGCGCGAGAAAAAACTGTAATACACCGGCAAGAAAGCCGGGCTCTAGCGCTGCTTGTCGAATCGACGTGGCCTCTATGCCTGTCAGTGCGAGAAAGCGAGGCAGCAGGTCCTTATCCTGCGCCAGCCACCCCAACGCCTCAATAGCGATTGCTTCGGCATCCGCTTGGCCCATCGGCTCTTTCATGTGGTTTCTCCGCTTTTCCCATGGTTTCGCCGAATGTGTACCGGTCGACTTGTCGAGGAACAATGGAATTATTTGCCTTTCATCAATGAAATGAGGTTAAACTATTCGCAGTCTAAAAAGTGGGGACATTCTGGCAGATAAGAAAATCGAGCAAATGCCGGGTTGCTACAGGGAATAAGACCAAGGAACTTTCGATGCCGAAAAGCGTAATGATCGTCGAAGACAACGAGCTGAATATGAAGTTGTTTCGCGATCTTATCGAAGCCAGCGGATATGAGACCATCAGGACGAGAAACGGGCTTGAGGCGCTTGATCTTGCACGTGAACATCGACCTGACCTGATTCTTATGGACATACAGCTACCCGAAGTGTCGGGGCTGGAAGTTACCAAATGGCTGAAGGACGACGACGAATTACGACATATTCCGGTTATTGCCGTAACGGCGTTTGCAATGAAGGGCGACGAGGAACGCATTCGGCAGGGAGGCTGTGAAGCCTATATATCCAAGCCGATATCGGTTCCACGCTTCATAGAAACAATTAAATCCTATCTGGGCGACGCTTAGCGGAAAATAGGGCGAGGGGCATCATGACTGCACGAATTCTCGTCGTTGACGATGTGGATTCCAATGTAAAGCTCCTCGAGGCACGGCTGCTATCTGAATATTATGAAGTTGTTACGGCTTATAATGGACCCGAGGCCATAGAAATTTGCCTGGGCGGGCAGATTGATGTCGTGCTCCTTGACATATTGATGCCGGATATGGACGGTTTTGAAGTGTGCCGTCGTCTAAAGGATGATCCGCGCACATCCAATATTCCGGTTGTGATGGTCACTTCGCTCGATGGTTCCGAAGACAAGATTCGTGGTCTCGAAGCCGGCGCCGATGACTTTCTGTCCAAGCCTGTCAGTGATCTTCAACTTATGTCGCGTGTGAAGAGCCTGGCACGGCTGAAACTGGTTTCTGACGAGCTGTTCCAACGGACCGGTACAATTGCCGATGCCGAGGTGGAAACGCTGCTGGCAAGCAAGATGGGCGGTAATTATGCCGATGAGGACGAGGTCGCGCGTATTCTCATCGTTGATGAGGATGAACTGGCTGCTGCACGTCTAAGGCTCATTCTTGGTGAGAACTACCGTGTTGATGTGGCCAGCGATGCCAACACGGCATTGATCCGGGCGATAGATACCGATTACGATAGCATCGTCGTTTCGGCCAACTTCACTTACTACGATCCGCTTCGTCTTTGTTCGCAGCTACGAACCATAGAACGCACCAGACTGGTGCCGATCATTCTCGTCGTTCGAGAAGATGAAGGAGCGCTCGTGGTGCGTGCGCTGGAACTTGGCGTGAACGACTATCTGATGCGCCCGCTTGAGAAGCTGGAACTCTTCGCTCGTCTGCGGACCCAGATCAAGCGGAAGTGCTACAATGATCTTTTGCGGCAGAGCCTCAATCGCACAATCACCATGGCGGTGACGGATAGTCTTACAGGGCTGCACAACCGCCGTTATCTTGATACGCACATGCCTGTCCTGCTGACACGCGCCATTGGGCGTGAGCGTCCATTGTCAGTCATTATGCTCGACTTCGATCACTTCAAACGGATCAATGACCAATATGGGCATGATGCCGGTGACGATGTCCTTCGTGAGTTTGCAGCGCGTCTGCGCAAGAATATCCGCGGGATGGATCTCATGTGTCGCTACGGCGGAGAGGAATTTGTCGTAGTTCTGCCGGACAGTGATGTGGAAGCCGCGAAGGCTGTCGCAGAGCGAATCCGCATTGCTGTGTCGGACACGTCCTTTATTGTCGCCAACGGCAAGCACAAGGTTAATCTGACCATCAGCATGGGGGTCGCTGGACTGAGGTTGATGGGAGACAGCGCCGACGCTCTTTTCTCGAGGACAGATGTCGCGCTTTATCAGGCAAAGAAAGGCGGTCGTAACCGCATCGTCTCCTCTGCAGCCTAAGATTAAGCGCGGGATGGAAAGCAAAAAGCCGTCTCTTTCGAGACGGCTTTTTATTTCAATCGTCTTGTCGATGACGATCGGAAGCGAATTACTTGATCTTCGTTTCCTTGAAATCGACGTGCTTGCGCGCAATCGGGTCATACTTGGTCTTTGTCATCTTTTCCGTCATCGTGCGGCTGTTCTTCTTCGTTACGTAGAAGAAGCCGGTGTCAGCGGTCGACAAAAGCTTGATCTTGATCGTCGTAGCCTTGGCCATATCGAATTACCTGCTCTGTATCTTTGCCGGAGCATGATCTTTCCGAAAACCGGTTCCCAACTCTCGGGATCATGCTCAATGGATGGAAACCTCCAGCGATTCCGGTAATCTCATCCGGCAGCGGAAATTTGGCGCGACACTACGTATTGGTGGCGAAAAGTCAAGCCTGCTTCTTCCGCAAAAGCAGTCTTCCTGCTGCAAAGAGTGCATATGCAGCAAAAAACATACCGAGAGTCATCGGAAATCCTTGTGGCCCCAGCATGTCCATACCGACGCCGACGGCTTGTGGTCCGGCAAGCATGCCGATGGCATAGCAGAACACAAAAGCGGCATTGGCGGATGCAAGCTCACGGCCAGTCAGTTCCGACCCGAGATGCGCAAGGCCGATCGTATAGAGGCCTGCTACCACGCCACCCCACAGGAACAAAACGGCCGCCAAGAGGTACCAATGTTGCATGAGGTATGGAAGGGCGATCATGCCGATCAGGCCAGTAGTGGCGCAGATGAGCAAAAGCTTGCGGCGATCTGAAATGCGGTCGCTGACAATGCCCAATGGAATCTGCATCAGCACATTGCCGAGGCCGATCATCGTAAGCAGCAAGGCTGCATCTGCCTCGGGATAACCGATGCGTGCGCCAAAAACAGGAAAGAGGGCAAAGCCTCCAGTCTCCACCGCACCGAAAACAAAGACGGCCATGGTTGCTGTTGGAACAGCGAAGATAAAAGGGAGAAAGGGAACGTGTTCGCCTTCTTCAAAGTCCGGGCTGTCACGCCATGCGAATGCAACCGGTATAAGGGCAATCATGATAATGACAAAGCCGACATAGAAGGGCAGGCCCCCGGTGCTTCCTATCTTCGAGAACAGCCATGGCCCGAGCGCAAAGCCCAGTGAAAGGGATGTGGAGTAGATACCAAGCACCAGCCCACGCTTTTCAGGCGGTGCGGAAGCATTGATCCAGTATTCTGACAAAACGAAGAGCACTGTCAGTGCGAAATGCAGCACAATGCGCAGTGCAAACCACGTCCATAGGGCTTGAAAGAAGTGGAAACCGAGAAAGGCGGCGCTCCCGATGAGGAGCATGAGAAATATCGCCTTGACCACGCCCAGTCGTGCGGCGATGGGGGCGGCAAGAGGAGCAGCAACGATGGAAGCCAGACCCGCAGCGGCAGTGTTGGCACCGATCAAACTTGCCGAGTAACCGCGGCTCTCCAGCAGGACGCTCAAAAGCGGAATGCCCAGGCCGATTGCTGCACCAACCGCACTGATGGTGGCTATGGCTGCAGCAAGCGAACGCCAGTGCATCTGGCCCTGTGCCTGTCCGCCGCCTGGTTCTTGCGGGACAAGATCGGCGGGTTGGATTTCTTTATTCATCGGATTCAGATCACTTCGCGAACAAAGCGGCCATGCCGCTTGGTATATTGCACCACCGGTAAGGTGACAGGCAGTTCGGCTTCGGTATCCACCAAAAGCACACGCGCTTCTTTCAGGATCGCCTGCGTAATAGGGGCAACGTCAAGTTCATTGATGTGGTCGATGGAAACCCAGTCCAGATCTTCCAGTTCACCACTGGGAACGAGCGGTTGCTGATCCAGTTCCGGTATATGATCGCGAAACGCGATAAAAAAACGGGTATCGAAGCGACGCACATTGTCCGGTGGTGTTATCGCTCGTGCAAAATAACGCAGACTATTCAGCGCCGGTACCATGCCGCTGTCGAGGAATGCAGACCAGTCCTCATGAGAGGGCGAAGAAACTGGTGCCGAAGCTGCTCGCCCGATGCGAAGTCCTGTCTCTTCGAAAGTTTCGCGAATAGCACAAAGGCCGAGTGCACGGGCGCGACGTAGCGACGCGCGCGAGCCCATGCCCGCGAGCAGTTTGATAATATCGGTGTCATTCAGCTCGGCAGAAGCCGCAATAGCACCATCTGCGGGGTCAGCTCGCCCGCCCGGAAAAACGAACTTTCCGGGCATGAAAGCAAGGCTTGCGTGGCGCTTACCCATGAGAATGCGCGGTTTACTGCCGACCCTGTCGACAAGCAGTAGGGATGCGGCATCGCGTGGCCGCAAAATTTTGGCTGGAGAGGAGGGAGGCTGAATCATGGCGATCATGGTGACGTTCAGGTCACGTCGCCATATTCGCCTTCGCCCTTGCCGCCGAAACCATGCATGTAAAGTGCCCACTGCAGACCGATGGTCGCCCCTTTCATCGGCTGCAAGAGGAGCAACGACAAAATCACAGTCAAAGGACCCCATATTGCCATATGCGCCCAAAGCGGCAGATTGGTTGTTGCTTCCACACCCATGAAGGCGCCGACAACCACGTGTCCCACGATCAAAATGGTTAGGTAGGCCGGAAGGTCGTCTGCACGCTGTTCCGTGTAATCTTCGCCACAAACGGAACACTGTGCCACCGGTTTCACAAATGACCGGAAAAGCTTTCCTTCGCCACAATGCGGGCAGCGTCCGCGAAAGCCACGCCACAAGGCTTCACCCAAAGGACGTTTCGGGTGGGCAGCCTTGGGGCTTTCGCCACCGAAAACTTGTACATCTTGCGCGGAATTGGCCTCCAGCGTGCTCATCAGCGACCTCTTCTCTTCTGACGCGGAATACCCGCGGGTTTACCCCTTCGCCCACGCATCGTCCGACTTGCCTTATGGTGCGAACGGGTCGACATTGGCAGAGGATGCGGTTCCGAAACCATCTCAAAACGAAGCGCACCCGCGACGGGGAGCGCTTCTACAAGACGAACCGTCACTTTATCGCCCAGCCGGAAGCCTTTACCGCTCCGTTCACCGGCGATCGCATGGTTCGCTTCGTCATATAAATAGTATTCATGACCTAAAGTTGAAATGGGTACCAGCCCATCCGCGCCATATGTCGCAAGGTTAACGAAAAGACCTGCTCGCGTAACGCCTGTAACACGTCCTTCATATTCATCACCAAGATGCGCGGCGAGGAAGTGCGCGATGAGACGGTCCACGGTTTCGCGCTCGGCCAGCATTGCCCGACGCTCGGTCGAGGAGATCAGCGCAGAAATTTCTTCCAGATTCGCTTCCTCATCCGTGGTCAGACCATCGCTACCAAGGTTCAAGGCCTTGATCAGGGCGCGGTGAACGATGAGGTCGGCATAGCGACGAATCGGCGAGGTGAAATGTGCATAACGGTGCAGATGCAGACCGAAATGTCCAATATTATCAGGGCTATATTCCGCCTGGCTCTGTGTGCGCAGCACCACCTGATTGACCAGCTCCTGATGGTCCGAACCTTCAACAGCCTCAAGAATCCGGTTGAATTGCGCTGGCTGAAGTTCAGCGCCTTTGGCGAGGCTCAAATCAAGCGTACGCAGGAATTCACGCAGGGTTTCCTGCTTGGCAAGTGCCGGTGCATCATGAACGCGGAAAATCAATGGCTGGCGGCGAGCTTCCAGCGTTTCGGCGGCGGCGACGTTAGCTTGAATCATGAACTCTTCGATGAGCTTGTGCGCATCGAGCCGTTCCGGAACGATCACCTTGTCAACCTTGCCGTCTGACGTGAGCAGGATTTTCTTTTCCGGCAGGTCTAGTTCTAGTGGTTCGCGAACATCACGTCCCCGTTTCAGTACGGCATAGGCGTTCCAAAGCGGCTTCAATATGCTGTCGAGAATAGGCCCGGTCTTGTCATCCGGCGCACCGTCGATAGCGGCCTGCGCCTGTGAATAAGCAAGCTTCGCCGCTGATTTCATCATGACGCGATGGAATTTGTGCGATTTCTTGCGTCCATCCGCCGAAAAAACCATACGGACGGCGAGGGCAGGGCGATCTTCCAACTCACGAAGCGAGCAGAGATTGTTCGAAATCCGCTCTGGCAACATCGGCACGACGCGATCCGGAAAATAAACCGAGTTACCGCGCTTCTGTGCTTCACGGTCAAGTGCAGAATCAGGGCGTACATAGGCGGCTACATCGGCAATAGCTATGATGACAATCTGGCCGCCCGGATTCTCGGGGTCCTTGTCCGGCTCGGCGTAAACCGCATCATCATGATCCTTGGCATCAGCCGGATCGATGGTCAGAAGCGGAATATCGCGCCAGTCTTCGCGGCCTTCCATCGTCGCAGGCTGGGCGGCTTCCGCTTCGTTAAGTGCCTCAGTCGGAAAAGCATGCGGAATTTCATGCTCGTGAATGGCAATCATTGACAGGGCTTTTTCACTGTCTATAGATCCGACCACCTGTCGAACCTTGCCGCGCGGCAATCCGTGGCGACGCGATGAAATCAGGTCTACTTCGACAAGATCTCCGGCTTCGGCATTTTCCAGTTGGGCTGGATCGAGCTGCACTTCCGGCTGCTTTCGGTTTACCGGGTCCAGTCGCCATTCACCGTTGCCAAGCTTGCGCACAACACCAAGCACTGCGTTCGTGCGATGTTCGAGACGTTTCATCACGCGGGCGGTGTAATCCGGTCCGTCATGATCGTCATTGCGGAATAATTTTGCCAGGATCCGATCACCGACGCCGACCGCCGGGCAGCCTTCAGAGGCTTTGTTGAGTCGAGTGCGGCGGATCAGGACAACAGGCGGCTTGCCATAGCCAGCTTCGTCCCATTCTGCCGGACGAGCGAGCAATCCGCCATCCTCATCGCGCCCAGTAATATCAAGCACAGTGACGGCAGGCAATGCACCGGGACGGGACAGTTTGCGGGCGCGTTTTTCAACCAAGCCCTCGTCCGAAAGCTCGCGCAGAAGATCTTTTAGATAGACCCGCGCATCGCCCTTGATGTTGAATGCTTTCGCCAGTTCACGCTTGCCTGCCCGGTCCGGGTTCTCCTCGATATATTTGAGAACCTCTTCACGGGTCGGCAGGAACGCATTGGGATCGTTCTTAGCGTCGATGGACTTTGCTTGGGCTGCACGCCGCTCGGTCCGCGCGGACCGACCGGTATCGGATTTGGAAAAACGGCGTGCCAATTGCTACTCCTCTACCGCCTCGGCCTTGGATTTCGACTTGACTGTCGACCGGGTTTTTGCTGGTGCTTTCTTGGCGGCAGGCTTCTTTGCAGCGGTTTTCTTTTCAGCGCTGGCCGAAGCTTTGCGAGCAGGGGCTTTTTTACTCTTGGAAGAGCCAGCTTTTTCCGTAATCAGCGCCAATGCTTCTTCCAGCGTGACACTTGCAGGGTCTTTGCCCTTCGGTAGGGTGGCGTTGACCTTGCCCCAGTTGACATAGGGCCCATAGCGACCGTCACGGACGGTGATCGAACCGCCTTCGGGATGATCGCCGAGCGTTGCCAATGCCGCTGGGGTAGACCGCCCACGACCGCCCTTAGATTGCTTGTCCGCGAGCACAGAAACGGCACGGTTGAGACCGACCGAGAAAACTTCCTCGGCGTTTTCCAGATTGGCGAAAGTGCCATCATGACTGACATAAGGACCGTAGCGGCCGATGCCAGCGGAAATCATCTTGCCGGTTTCCGGATGCTGCCCGATATCACGTGGCAGAGACAGAAGCGCAACGGCTTTCTCATGGTCGAGCGCATCGACAGTCCAGCCTTTCGGAAGGCTGGCGCGTTTGGCTTCCTTGCCTTCGCCACGCTGGACATAAGGACCGAAACGACCGGTCCGTGCGGTGATTTCCTCACCAGTGAACGGATCCTTGCCGAGTGACTTCGGTTCGTCGGCAGCCGCAGATTCACCATTGGCATCGCCGCCGAGCTGGCGGGTATATTTGCATTCCGGATAGTTGGAGCAGCCGACGAATGCGCCATATTTTCCAAGTTTCAACGACAGCATGCCTGTGCCGCAGGTCGGACACGAGCGCGGGTCACTGCCGTCCTCGCGTGCCGGGAAAACCAGCGGCGCCAGCTCTTCGTTCAGGGCGTCGAGAACATTGGTGACGCGCAATTCCTTGATGTCATCGACAGAGCCGGAGAAGTCTCGCCAGAAATCGCGCAGCACATCTTTCCAAGAGAGTTTGCCGTCTGAAATGAGGTCGAGCTTCTCCTCAAGATCTGCCGTGAAATCATATTCCACATAACGCTTGAAGAAGCTTTCAAGAAAAGCTGTGACCAGACGGCCCTTGGGTTCGGGAATGAGCTTGCGCTTGTCGATTGTGATATATTCACGGTCACGTAGCGTGGCCAGCGTCGCGGCATAGGTCGAGGGACGGCCGATGCCAAGTTCTTCCATCTTCTTGATGAGTGAAGCTTCCGAATAGCGCGGTGGTGGTTCGGTCGAATGCTGGGTGGCATCGATCTTCTCGCGGGCCAGCGTTTCGCCGTTGCGGATTTCCGGCAGCTTTGCGCTATCCTCGTCGTCGTCCTCTTCCTCGCGATGATCCATATAGGCGGCGAGGAAGCCATCGAACTTCGTTACGGATCCGTTGGCGCGCAGCATTGCCGAGCGCGAGCCGTTGACGGCTTCGATGTCAGCCGTGGTGCGCTCGATATCGGCGGCCTGCATCTGGCTGGCGATGGCGCGCTTCCAGATCAGCTCATAAAGCCGAGCCTGATCCTCATCGAGATAGCGGCGCACGTCTTTGGGATGACGCGAAAACTCGGTCGGGCGAATGGCTTCGTGCGCTTCCTGAGCGTTCTTCGCTTTGCTGGAATAATAGCGCGGCTTTTCCGGCACATATTTCGCGCCGAATGTCTCGCCAATTGCCTGACGCGCGGCAGTGATTGCTTCCGGCGCCATTTGCACGCCGTCGGTACGCATATAAGTGATGAGACCGGCAGTTTCGCCGCCAATGTCCACGCCTTCATAGAGGCGCTGAGCCACCTGCATAGTGCGCGATGCCGAGAAACCGAGCTGGCCGGACGCGGCCTGCTGCAAGGTTGAGGTAGTGAAAGGTGGTCCCGGATTGCGCTTGGTCGGCTTTGCTTCGACCGAAACGGCCTTGAAGATGGCACCTTCCAGCATGGTGCGAATGCCGGTCGCCTGTTCGCCATTCTTGATGTCGAGTTTGCCGAGCTTCTTGCCATCCACTGCGGTCAGGCGGGCGGTAAAACCGTCATTGCGCGGCGTCTTCAGAAGGGCTGCGATATTCCAGTATTCTTCACGAATGAACCGCTCGATTTCCGACTCGCGGTCGGCAACAAGGCGCAGCGCTACCGATTGAACACGACCAGCCGAACGTGCACCTGGCAGTTTGCGCCAGAGAACGGGCGAAAGCGTGAAACCGACGAGATAATCCAGCGCGCGGCGGGCCAGATAGGCATCGACCAGAGGTTCATCGATGTCTCGCGGATTGGCGATAGCATCGAGAACAGCCTTCTTGGTGATGGCGTTGAACGCCACACGCTTGACCGTCTTGCCCTTAAGCGCCTTTTTCTGGTTGAGTACTTCAAGGACATGCCAGGAAATAGCTTCACCTTCGCGATCCGGATCGGTCGCGAGAATGATGCCGTCGCTGTCTTTCAGCGCTTTGACAATATCAGCGAGACGCTTGGAGGAATTGCTATCCACCTCCCACGACATCGCAAAATCTTCATCTGGACGAACCGAACCATCCTTGGCTGGCAGGTCTCGCACATGACCGAACGAGGCCAGAACCTTATAGTTCGAGCCCAGATACTTATTGATGGTTTTAGCCTTGGCAGGCGATTCGACAACGACGACGTTCATTTAAAGCAGCCCAGATTCGCGCCCCATGGAGATAAAATACCTCCTCTCCGCGTGAAATTCGTTGCCTTCACATGAACAGCGGGCAGCGTTTGGTCAAGAGCAGGACGACAAAAATCACGAAATACAACTTAAAGTTGTTGTTAAGTAGAGTGAAACCAATAGTAGCATAAGAAGTGAAGAAATCAGTTTATCTCTCGAGGAGATAGGTATGGACAATACGTCGGGTTTTCCAGACACGGAAGACGGTGAGGAATTGAAAACCGCGACTCGCTTCGAGACGGTAACATATATTGAACAAATGCTTGAACAACTCAGTTTAATGGCAAAGAACACGAATCATACGTTGCTTGTCTATATGATCGAGATGGCTCTCGTCGAAGCTCGAGAGGTGCTCCACAATGAATCCGAGGCATAATTATGGTTATTCTGGAGAAACCAAAGCCACCTGATTCCCAGCATAGCGATGCAGCCTGCCGGCCAAATCTAGTTCCAATAGAACGAGCTGAACAGCTCCAGTATCCATACCTGTATGGCGAACGAGCGTGTCAATATCGGTCGGTACAGGTCCAAGCGCATCAACGACGATTTCCCGTTGTTTCTCTGTCGCGATCGGTTGGAACGATTCTGGTTCGTCCATAAGCGGAGACAACAAATCGGGCTGCATTGGCATGGTTGCCCGATATATGCTTGAACCAGCCAGTGGCTGGAGGGCCTCTATAACGTCGTTCGCTTCTGTCACCAATGTTGCGCCTTGTTTTAGAAGCAGATTCGTACCGCGTGCACGAGGATCAAGCGGAGAGCCGGGAACAGCAAACACGATGCGCCCCATGTCTCCGGCCATGCGCGCACTGATGAGCGAGCCGGAACGCTCGGCGGCTTCCACGACGATCAATCCCAGCGACAAGCCTGCAATGATACGGTTGCGGCGTGGAAAATCACGGGAGCGAGGTTCGGCTCCCATTGGCATTTCACTTATGAGTGCTCCACCTTGTTCCGGTATATCACGGTAAAGGGGCAGATTTTCCAGTGGGTAGGGACGATCGAGTCCCCCAGCCAGTACCGCAACGGTTCCCGTTTTCATGCTTGCGCGGTGCGCAGCGGCATCGATACCGCGAGCCAGTCCGGAAATCACTGCAAACCCGGCTTCGCCGAGGTCGTGTGCCAGACGTTCGGTGAATCGTGCGCCGATCACCGAAGCGTTGCGCGAGCCGACGATGGCAACCGGTGGCTTGCCAAAAGCGGCGGTATTTCCCTTGATTATAACCAGTGGCGGTGGCGATTCGCAGTTTTTAAGCTGCGATGGATAATCCGGCTCGCCCATTCCGACGAGACGGGCACCGGCACGTTGGATGGCTTCAAGTTCGCGCTCCGCGTCGTCCATGGACGTGACGCGGATTGGGCGGGCACTGCCGCCTCTGATGTTGAGATCGGGTAGCATTTCGATCGCACTTGAGGCTGAGCCACAAAACAAGATCAGATCGCGAAACGTAACGGGGCCGATATTGTCCGTTCGGATGAGACGCAGCCAGTTGAGCCGCTGGTGATCAGAGAGGCGAATTCCAGTTTTCGAATTCGCGCTTTCCTTCATCCCTTGGCTCCGATCTTACTTTCAGTGCCATTTAAGAGGCGCGCAATATTGGCTTTATGTTTGATGATAACGATGACCGTCATGATCGCAAAGAGGACCGCCACCGCAGGATAACCACGAGAATAAAGCGCGATGGGGACAACGATGCTGGCGACAAGTGCCGCGAGGGAGGAATAGCGCGTCAGAAGGGCTGTTACGATCCAGACGGCAGCGAAGACCAGTGCACCGGGCCATGCAAGTCCGATCAGGACGCCGAGATAGGTGGCTACGCCTTTGCCGCCCTTAAAACCGATCCATACCGGAAAGAGATGGCCGATAAAAGCACCGAAGCCTGAGCTGATGGCCGCGTCCGGCCCGTAACGTGAAGCAACTAGAACGGCGACCGTGCCTTTGAGCATGTCAAAAATCAACGTCGCTGCAGCGAGCTTCTTGTTGCCGGTGCGTAGCACATTCGTCGCACCGATATTGCCCGATCCAATGGAACGGACATCGCCCAGCCCGGCGAGCCGGGTCAGGATCAAGCCAAATGGAATAGAGCCAAGAAAATAACCGAAGACGAGCGCTCCTATGAGCGTCATGCTAAGAAATCCCGGTTCGGCCATGAACGTCCCCTGTTGTTTCTTGATTCCGCCTACCCGGAATTTTCGAATGATTGTTCCGGGTTATGCGGTGTTTTTCAAGCCGAGTAAACGATTTTGCCTGCCACTAAGGTGTGGACGACGCGACCTTGAAAACGCGCATTTTCGAAGCAACTGTTCTTCGAGAGAGAATGCAGGGCTTCCTCGCGTACGATCCATGGCTCGTCCAGGTCGACAATAGCGAGGTCGGCTTTGGCCCCCGGCTTCAGCGTACCGGCATCAAGACCGAAAATACGCGCCGGAGCGGTCGACAAAACCTCAACCAGCCGCAGTAACGGAATGCTGTCATTGTGATAAAGACGAAGTGCGGCACCCAACAATGTTTCAAGGCCGATGGCACCCGCTTCAGCATCTGCGAAGGGTAGACGCTTGGTGTCAACGTCCTGCGGGTCGTGAGCCGAAACGATAATATCGATGGTGCCATTTTTTACGGCTTCGACGACGGCCAGGCGATCCTGTTCGCTGCGCAGAGGCGGGGACAGACGGAAGAAGGTGCGAAATTCCCCAATATCGTTTTCATTGAGCGACAAATGGTTGATCGACACGCCAGCCGTCACCTTCGCGCCCAGATCCTTTGTACGGCGAACGGCTTCAGCCGACATTTCGCAAGAAAGCTGCGCCGCGTGGTAATTGCTGTTAGTCAACGCCGCCAGACGCAGGTCGCGTTCCAACGGAATCACTTCTGCTTCACGTGGACTGCCAGAGAGACCAAGCCAGCTTGCGAATAAGCCTTCGTTCATCACGCCGTTCGCGCCGAGATAGGGATCGCGGGTTTCACAGGCGATGACCGCGTTGAAATCGCGGGCATAGGTCAGCGCACGCCGCATAAGCTGGGTATTGGCTATTGTCTGGCGACCTTCGGTGAAGGCAACGGCACCGGCATCGCGCAGCAGGCCGATTTCGGTCATTTCTTCGCCATGCAGGCCCTTGGTGATCGCAGCCGCCGGATGCACATTGACGACAGCCGTATCACGTGCAGTCCGCTTGACGAATTCCACCAGAGCTACATCATCGATGACCGGATCGGTATCCGGCATCATGATGATGGAGGTGACACCGCCGGCAGCAGCAGCGCGGCTGGCCGAAGCGATCGTTTCGCGATGCTCTGCGCCTGGCTCGCCGATAAACACGCGCGAATCGACCAGCCCTGGCAGGACGGCTTTTCCGTCCAGATCGATGATTTCCGCACCCTCCGGCGCGCCCTGATTGCGCGCATCTGCCCCGGCTGCAATGATCTTGCCGTCACGGATCAACATGCTGCCGATTTCATCGAGACCACGCGACGGATCGACGATGCGCGCGTTTTCAAACAGGATCGCGCTCATGCTGCTTCTCCGCTGATGGGCCCATTACCGGGGTTGCGGCGCGGATCGAGCAAGGCTTCCATCACGGCCATGCGCACAGCAACGCCCATTTCAACCTGTTGCTGGATCACACTCTGCGGCCCATCGGCAACGTCGGATGCGATCTCGACACCACGGTTCATTGGGCCTGGATGCATGACGAGCGCATCAGGCTTGGCGACTTTGAGTTTTTCCTTATCGAGGCCGTAGAATCGGAAATATTCACGTACCGAAGGCACGAAGGATCCGGCCATACGCTCGCGCTGAAGGCGCAGCATCATGACGACATCGGCGTCTTTCAGACCTTCTTCCATCGAATTGAAAACCTCGACGCTCATATCGGCCATACCGGAAGGCAAGAGCGTGGATGGTGCGACCACACGCACCCGTGCGCCAAGCGCATTGAGAAGGAGGATGTTGGAGCGCGCCACGCGAGAATGAAGCACATCGCCGCAGATGGCGACGATCAGATTTTCGATCTGCCCTTTGGCACGGCGGATGGTGAGCGCGTCGAGAAGTGCTTGTGTGGGGTGTTCGTGCGCGCCGTCACCAGCGTTGACCACCGAACAGCCAACTTTCTGTGCGAGCAAGGCAGCGGCGCCAGCCGAAGCGTGACGGATAACCAATATGTCCGGTTGCATGGCGTTCAGCGTCATCGCGGTATCGATGAGCGTTTCGCCTTTCTTGACCGACGAATTGCCGACCGACATATTCATAACGTCGGCGCCGAGCCGTTTTCCGGCCAGCTCGAACGACGATTGCGTTCGTGTCGATGCTTCGAAGAAGAGATTAATTTGCGTGCGACCGCGCAGGACGGACTTTTTCTTCTCGGGCTGTCTGGAAACAGCGACTTCCTGATCGGCAAGATCAAGAAGGCAAAGAATGTCCAAGGGCGAAAGCCCCTTGATGCCCAGCAGGTGGCGGTGAGGGAAAAGCGGAGGGACCGTTTGATTTGTCATGGCAAGTCACCCGTATAGGACCATGAGGCAGGTCCCGCAACCGTCCTTATAATGGCTTCGACCGATTCACCAAGAAAAACCTGTGCTGTCCTGACGACAAATTGAGTTCGGGATGGCAAAATTTTAGCAAATGCAATGCAAGAAACGTAAATTGAACTGAATCGCACAATACGGAACGAGCTTTTGAAAACGCACGACGTTACCAACCAGACGCCGCCCATGACGGGCAACAATGCCTATCTGGATGATCCGCTTCTGATGCAGATTGCGGCGCCATTCCCGAAGGAGCTGCATGCCGATCTGGAACAGACGGGCCGTTTTGTGTTGTCGGCTGAAGCACAGGATCTCGCTCGTCTCGCCAATACAGAATTGCCGAAATTACGCACACACGATCGGCAGGGCAACCGTATCGACCTTGTCGAATACCATCCGGCCTATCATGCGCTGATGCGCCGTTCCATTGCGACGGGCCTGCATTGTTCGATATGGGAAGGCAATCCACTCGAAAGTGGTCGCCGTCATCAGGCACGCGCATCGCGCTTTTTCCTGACGGCTCAGCTTGAGGCGGGGCATCTTTGCCCACTTACCATGACCAGCGCGTCGCTTGCAGCACTTATGGCATCGCCGGAGACCTATAAGGAATGGTCGCCAGCCATTTTGTCGCGCAAGTATGACTTTTCGCAGAAACCTGCTCTTGCCAAACATGGCATTACACTCGGCATGGGCATGACCGAAAAACAGGGCGGAACCGATGTGCGCGCCAATACGACGCGTGCAACCCGTAACGATAATGGCACCTATGCCATCACCGGCCACAAGTGGTTTATGTCTGCGCCGATGTCGGATGCTTTTCTGACACTCGCGCAGGTGGAAGAAGGACTTTCCTGTTTTCTGCTCCCGCGCCTAACTGCAGAGGGAAGCGGGAACGGGTTCTTTTTCCAGCGCCTGAAAGACAAGCTCGGCAACAAGTCCAATGCTTCGTCGGAAGTTGAATTCGATGGTGCGGTCGGCCATCTGATCGGCAATCCGGGTGAGGGCGTCAAAACGATCATGGATATGGTCACGCTGACACGGCTCGATTGCGCTGTCGCGTCGGCCGGATTGATGCGTTCGGGCCTTGCCGAAGCCGTGCACCATAGCCGTCATCGTCAGGTATTCGACAAGGCTCTTGTCGAGCAGCCGTTGATGCAGCGCGTTCTTGCCGACATGGCGCTTGATGTTGCCGGTGCGACTGCACTTTCCATGCGGCTGGCACGCGCTTTCGATATGGCTGCCAGTGATCGTGCCGAGGCGGCTTTTGCCCGTTGCATGACGCCGGTGGTGAAATACTGGGTTTGCAAGATCGCACCTGCATTACTCTATGAAGCAATGGAGTGCCTCGGCGGCAACGGTTACATCGAAGAAGGCAATCTCGCACGCGCCTATCGCGAAGCGCCGGTCAATGCGATCTGGGAGGGTTCCGGTAATGTCATGGCATTGGATGTGGCGCGGGTGCTGTCCCGTGCGCCTGGTCTTTTCGATGAAGTGCTGGAATGGATCGGCGGACAGCTTGGCCCACGCGGGCAGGGGACACTTGATGTGTTGCGTGCTGCATTACAGCTTACCGAAACTGATCCGGGTGTCGCGCGTCTTCTGACTGAGCAACTGGCCTATGCGGCAGCAGCAGCGGAACTGCGTCAGCTTGGGGCCGACGATGTGGCCGATGCGTTCATCGAGACCCGTCTCGGCGGTCAGTGGCGTTCGACCTATGGCATGCTGGACGCGCGCCACAATGCCGAAAGGATTCTCGACCAGCTCTATCCTGCGTCGTAATCATCAGATGCCGACCGCCTGATGCTATGCAGGCGGTCGAGTGCACCTTGGAGAATAAAGGCTGCTGCGGCCGAATCGATGCGCTCGGCCCGCTTGCCGCGTGAAACATCCATGCCAATCAGTGCCCGTTCGGCAGCGACGGTCGACAAACGCTCATCCCAGAATACGAAGGGTAAATCGGTCAATGGCTGCATGGAGCGCACAAATGCGCGTGTGGCCTGAACGCGGGGGCCGGACGTTCCGTCCATATTCATAGGCAAGCCGATGACGATAACGCCGACCTTGTCGGCGTCGAGCGCTTTCAGAAGCATCTGTGCGTCGATGGAAAACTTCACCCGTTTGATAACGGGGCGCGGATGCGCGAAGGAAAGACCGAGATCAGACACTGCAAGGCCGATAGTCTTGGTTCCCAGATCCAGTCCGGCAATCGTCTGCCCGGACTGAAGCAGCGCTGGAATTTCCTCGATTTCAACGACAGCCATTGGACCTCATAGGATTTTGAAGTGGTTTCATATTGCCTTCAACTTTATCGGCGTCATATCTGTTCGCAAACCGGAAATCGAGCCGGAAACAAAGATTGAGGAGAGACTTGATGAAACTTACCTGGCTTGGCCATGCGGCGTTTCGCATCGAAACCGCAAAGGCCGTTATTCTCATCGATCCGTTTCTGAACGGTAATCCCGGTGCGAAGGGCATCGATTTCAAAGAAGCAACCAAAGGCGTAACCCATATTGCGCTGACCCACGGTCACGGCGACCATGTCGGCGACACAGTAGCAATCGCCAAGGAACACGGCGCGACAGTCATCGCCAATGCTGATCTTGCAAGCTGGCTTGGCAGTCAGGGCGTGGAAAAGCTCGATCCTGGCAATACGGGTGGCACGGTGGCGCATGACGGGTTCACCGTTACCTTCGTTAATGCGCTCCACTCCTCGGCAATGCTGACGGAAAACGGCGTCTCGCAGGCGCTGGGCAATCCGAATGGTCTGGTGTTCCATTTCGAGGATGCGCCAACGCTCTATCACATGGGTGACACGGATATCTTCTCGGACATGGGGCTTATCAACGAGCTTCATCAGCCTGAGATAGGAATTGTTCCCATTGGTGATCGTTTCACAATGGGTGGTGCGGTTGCAGCTCTCGCATGCCAGCGTTATTTCAACTTCAGCACCATACTGCCGTGCCATTATGGCTCGTTCCCGATCATTGATCAGACGGCGGACAAGTTCGTGGCCGGAATGACCGGTCATCGGGAAGCCAAGGTGCTGACCGATCGTGCAGGAACGGTTCACAGCTTCTAATGGCCTGTTGAAGTGCAAGAATTGTTGCGCTTCAACAATCGCGCCGGTATAGCCGTAGCAAAGAACCTTCAGGGTGGCGGTTCGCCGCCCTGATATAGCATTTGCGGAGAACAGGATGTCCGTCGATATTTCTACCGTCAAGCGCGTCGCGCATCTCGCACGTATAGCCGTTAGCGAAGACGATGCCGAGCGTATGACCGGTGAACTCAATGCAATTCTGGGCTTTGTAGAGCAATTGAATGAAGTCAATGTCGACGGCGTCGAGCCGATGACCTCTGTGACGCCGATGAACATGCGTCTGCGCGAAGACAAGGTAACGGATGGCGGTATTGCTGCCGCAGTCGTGGCTAATGCACCGGTTACGGAAGACAATTTCTTCGTCGTACCAAAGGTCGTGGAGTAGGTCATGGCTATTCGGGTTTCAGTCGAGACCCCGTTGCAGGATGATGTGCGCGCGCTGGTCGATGGTCTGAATATACATCTTTTGCCGCTGTCGCCGCTGGAATTCCAGTTCAAGATGACAGTTGAGCAGATGGCGGGGGCCGATACGACGGTCTTTGTTGCGCGCGACGAAGATGGCATGGCTGTTGGCTGTGGTGCATTGAAGATGCACGATGATGGCGTCGGCGAGGTGAAGCGCATGTTCACCCGGCCGGAAGTGCGCGGAAAGCGCATTGGTTCGGCTCTGGTCGATGCGATTGTCGATCTGGCAAAAACCAAAGGCGTGTCCCGTCTTGTACTCGAAACGGGTATGGGCCCCGGCTTCGACGAAGCGTGGCGGCTTTATGAGAATTCAGGTTTTACGTGCTGCGGTGTGGTTCTGGACTATCCGGATTCCGAATACAGCGCCTTTTTTGAAAAGCGTCTCGTTGAGGCGCACTGACAGGATTTGACGATGAGCGAACTGACCGCACTGACCATTGCTGAGGCGCGCGACAAGCTGAAGGCCAAAGCCATCACAGCGACCGAACTCACCGACGCCTATCTTTCCGCTATCGATTCCGCGAATGAAACCATCAACGCTTACGTGAAAGTGACTCACGATCAGGCGCGTTCGATGGCCAAAGCTTCGGATGAGCGTATTGCCAAGGGTGAAGCGGGCGCACTGGAAGGCATTCCGCTCGGCGTGAAGGATCTGTTTGCCACCAAGGGCGTGCATACGCAGGCCTGCTCTCACATTCTCGATGGTTTCAAGCCGGAGTATGAGTCAACCGTCACAGCCAATCTGTGGGCTGATGGTGCGGTTATGCTCGGCAAACTCAACATGGATGAGTTCGCCATGGGCTCGTCCAACGAAACCTCCTATTACGGTTCGGTCAAAAATCCGTGGCGCGCTAATGGCTCCAACGCCGATCTGGTGCCGGGCGGTTCGTCGGGTGGTTCGGCTGCCGCTGTTGCCGCACAGCTTTGCGCCGGCGCAACCGCAACCGATACCGGTGGTTCGATCCGTCAGCCTGCAGCTTTCACCGGCACTGTTGGCATCAAGCCGACCTATGGCCGTGTATCGCGCTGGGGCACGGTTGCCTTCGCTTCGTCACTGGATCAGGCTGGTCCGATTGCGCGCGACGTGCGCGATGCCGCCATTCTGCTGAAGTCCATGGCGTCGCTTGACCTCAAGGACACCACCTCGGTCGATCTGCCGGTGCCGGATTACGAAGCAGCCATCGGCAAGTCGCTGAAGGGCATCAAGATCGGCATTCCACGGGAATACCGGGTCGATGGTATGCCGGGCGAGATTGAAGAATTGTGGCAGAAGGGCATTCAGTATCTGAAGGATGCCGGTGCCGAAATCGTCGATATCTCGCTGCCGCACACGAAGTATGCGCTGCCTGCTTATTACATCGTTGCACCAGCGGAAGCTTCGTCCAACCTCGCGCGTTATGACGGTGTGCGCTATGGCCTGCGCGTGCCTGGCAAGGACATTGCCGACATGTACGAGCAGACCCGCGCAGCCGGGTTCGGCAAGGAAGTGAAGCGCCGCATCGTGATTGGCACCTATGTGCTGTCCGCTGGTTACTATGATGCCTATTACCTGCGTGCCCAGAAGGTGCGTACGTTGATCAAGAAGGACTTCGAGGACGTTTTCGCCAAGGGCGTACACGCGATCCTGACCCCGGCAACGCCGTCGGCTGCTTTTGGTCTGGCCGATGAAGACCTCGCCAATGATCCGGTCAAGATGTACCTCAACGACATCTTCACGGTGACGGTCAACATGGCTGGCCTTCCGGGTATTGCCGTGCCTGCCGGTATCAATGAGAAAGGTCTGCCGCTGGGTCTTCAACTGATCGGACGCCCGTTCGAGGAAGAGACACTGTTCCAGGCGGCGCACGCCATTGAACAGGCTGCCGGACGGTTTACTCCGGCAAAATGGTGGTAAAAACTGATCTTTTTGTTCGCCGGGGTTTCCCCGGCGAATTTGTTTCTATGGCTGCGTTAGCGGTCCGAGCCTGGCGAATTGCGGCTCGCGATATTGAACTAACTGCCGAGAAGCGTGAAGTTCTGGAAGCCAAGTTCCAGCGCGACCTTCACGCGAATACAGATTGTGTCCTGATTGCCGAAAGGGCCGGGATCGTTGCGGGCTGGGGCGCGAGGGTGCCTCAAAGCAATTACATTTCCGATTTATGGGTTGATCCGCTTCGCCAAGGGCAGGGGATTGGTAGACACCTTCTTGATGCGCTGATGGCACAGATTCTACTCGATGGCTTTGACGAAGCGGTGATCGGCACTCACGCGGACAATCTTCCCGCTCTCAACCTCTACAAAAGGGCTGGCTTCCGGACCGATTGGCGCGGCGAAGAATGGTCTGAAAGCTTCGGACGAACAGTCGAAAAAGTGAGGATGTGCACCAAGCTTTGAAAGCCCATGCTGTCGCAACCGTTGCCGAATGTTCCGTCACGCCTATTCTTCTCTAGAGAGGATAATATCAGGAGGAGGGCAAGCGATGTGGATCATGCTGACGGAAGTGAACGGTGAAAAGCTCGCCGTGAATTTCAATCACGTTCTTTCCTATAATGCTTATGGAACCGGCACACGCATTGTGACGCTGAGCACGGATCAGACTTTCTTTGTTAAAGAATCGATCGAGGAGATCGAAGCCAAGCTCGGTATCGATGTAAAAGCTTGAAGTCCCCATTTATCAGGAATTTATGAAGTTCTGTTGAAAAAGAAAACGAACGGCATTGCGTTTGCGAATTGCCGTTCATGCCACCTCAGCATTTCAGGTTTTCTCTACTAACTTCTCAGAATTCGTAGAGAAACCTCTGGAGAGGCGCTCTAGATATCCAGTTCTTCCACGAAAGCCGCCCGATCCTGAATGAAACGGAAACGCGCTTCCGGTTTGGTACCCATCAGTTCATCGACGGTGTTGCGGGTTTCATCGATATAATCTTCGTCCACCTGAACACGCAGCAGAGTGCGTTTCCTCGGGTCCATGGTCGTTTCTTTGAGCTGCTCGGCGCGCATTTCGCCAAGGCCTTTGAAGCGCCCGATTTCCACTTTTCCACGTCCGGTGAACATGGTGCGCAGAAGCTCGTCCTTGTGCGCTTCATCACGCGCATAGGCGACCTTTCCGCCCTGGCTCAAGCGGAAAAGCGGAGGTACTGCCAGATAGAGATGACCGTTGCGGATCAGATCGGGCATTTCTTGATAGAAGAATGTGATGAGCAGCGACGCGATATGCGCACCATCGACATCTGCGTCGGTCATGACGATGACGCGATCATAACGCAGGTCGTCCTCGCGATAATTCTTGCGCGTGCCGGAGCCAAGCGCCTGTACCAGATCGGCAATCTGCTGGTTTGCCGTCAGTTTTTCGCGTCCGGCGCTGGCAACGTTCAAAATCTTACCACGCAACGGCAGAATAGCCTGATTGGCGCGATTCCGTGCCTGTTTGGCTGAGCCGCCTGCCGAGTCACCCTCGACGATGAACAGTTCTGCCCCGGCTGCTGCGTTCTGCGTGCAATCGGCAAGCTTGCCGGGCAGGCGCAGCTTGCGCGTTGCGCTTTTGCGAACCGTTTCTTTCTCTTGACGACGGCGTAAACGCTCGTCCGCGCGGTCAATCACCCACTCCAGAAGGCGCGATGCTTCCTGCGGAGAGGCTGCAAGCCAGTGATCGAATGGATCGCGGATAGCGTTTTCCACGATGCGCTGCGCCTCGACGGTCGCAAGCTTGTCTTTGGTCTGGCCGACAAATTCCGGCTCGCGGATGAAAACCGACAGCATGCCCGCAGCCGATACCATAACGTCATCAGTGGTAATGATCGAAGCGCGCTTGTTGTTGGTCAGTTCTGCATAGGCTTTTAGCCCTCGCGTCAAGGCAATACGCAGGCCTGCTTCATGCGTACCTCCATCCCCGGTCGGAATGGTGTTACAGTAAGAGTGGACGAAACCGTCACCACCGAACCACGAAACCGCCCATTCGACGGCCCCATGTCCGCCTTGTTTTTCGGTCTTGCCCGCAAAAATCTCCCGTGTGACCTGATGTTCCTTGCCAAGCGACGCCTCAAGATAGTCTTTCAGGCCACCGGGGAAGTGGAATACGGCCTTTTCAGGCGTTTCCTTCTTCGGATCGAGCAGGGATGGATCGCAGTTCCAGCGGATTTCAACCCCACCGAACAGATAGGCTTTCGAGCGGGCCATGCGATAGAGGCGATGTGGGTCGAACTGTGCTGTCTTGCCAAAAATATCGGGGTCTGGGTGAAAACGGACGCGGGTGCCGCGACGATTATGCACTTCGCCGAGTTCTTCCAGTCCACCTTGCGGAATGCCACGCGAGAAGCGCTGGCGATAAAGTCGGCGATTGCGTGCGACTTCCACTTCCAGCATATCGGAAAGGGCGTTCACCACCGAAACGCCAACGCCGTGCAGCCCCCCCGACGTTTCATAGGCCTTCCCGTCGAACTTGCCGCCCGCGTGCAGCTTGGTCATGATGACTTCGAGCGTAGACTTTCCGGGTACCTGGGGATGTTCATCCACGGGAATGCCGCGTCCGTTGTCCGAAACAGTAACAAAACCATCGGCATCAAAACTGACTTCGATAAAATTGGCATGCCCCGCGACCGCTTCGTCCATCGAGTTGTCAATGACTTCAGCGAAGAGATGATGCAGCGCCTTTTCGTCCGTACCGCCAATATACATGCCGGGACGCAGGCGTACCGGCTCCAGGCCTTCCAGAACACGGATGGATGATGCGTTATAGTCGTCGCCTGCCGATGAAGCAGGCGGCGCCTTGACCGCGACCGGTTTCGGAACGGAGGGGGACGGCGCTACTACCGGCTGTGCAACAGGTTGTGGCGCTACAGGTTTTTCACCCTGTCGCCCCTGTTCCCGTTCCCGGGCATTGCTGACCACTCTAGAGAAGAGATCGTTGCTATCGTCCATCTGTTCCGAAAAGCTCTCTATCTGAATTTCAGGGGGCGCTGCCGAGCCTGCTCGCCATCGACCGGAAAATATTGTTCGCGAATCACCTAAATGATGCCATGCGCGCCCGCGAAAGGCGACTAAAGTTCGCCTTACGTTCCGCTTTCACACTGCTTTTTCAAAGGGGTTTGTTCAGAACGGAACCGATTTGCACCAGAAAGAAGGCGAAAGTCAAACAAGCAGGACATTTCCGATCAAATTGGATGGAAACGCTGTGGCAGTTCGCATAGAGCGATGACGGGAATGTTCAGAATACCGAGAGTTTGAAATGCAGAGCAGCGCAACAAGCGGCATGGAAGCGCACGTAAAGGGCATGGCGATTATGGTGCTCTCGGTGCTTCTGCTGCCGCTGATGGATGCCATCGGTAAGTGGCTTGCCATGGTGGACAATATGCCTCCGGCAACTGTCACCTTCATGCGGTTCTTCATTCAGTGTTGGTTGATGTTCTTCGTCCTGCTCGTTGTGGGCGGTTTTGCTGCACTGCGAACACAACATCTGGCGGGCAATCTCATTCGTGGTGCGCTAATGGGGTTCGGTGGGCTCTGCTTCTTTACGGCGATAAAATATATGCCGCTGGCGGATGCGATGGCTGTCTTCTTTGCCGAGCCGCTTATTCTGACGCTCTTTTCGGCCATTTTCCTGAAGGAGAAAGTGGGCTGGAGAAGGTTCAGTGCTGTCGGTGTCGGGCTCATTGGTACAATGATCGTGATCCAGCCGAGTTTCGAGATTTTCGGTGCTGTCTCGCTTCTGCCATTGGCAACAGCCGTAACCTTCGCGATCTATCTGATCCTGAACCGCAAATACGGCACCAAGGAGAGTGCGCTTGTAATGCAGTTCTATGCGGGCGTCGGCGGATGGGTGCTTGCCGGGATTGCTATGATTTTCGGAACTGCGGCGGGTCTTGGCGACCTGAGTTTCGGCCTGCCGCGTGGCATCCAGCCGTGGCTGCTCTTGTTGCTTCTAGGAACGATCGGTACGGTTAGCCATCTGATGGTCGTGCAGGCATTCAAGCTTGCACCGGCATCTATGCTCGCACCGTTCCAGTATCTGGAAATCGTTAACGCTGTTCTGGTTGGCCTGATCGTGTTCGGCGATTTCCCGACGCCATCGAAATGGTGCGGTATTGCGATCATTGTTGGATCAGGCTTCTATGTTTTCATGCGCGAGCGTCGCGTGAAAGCTGATGCAGTGGATTAGCGGCTAGGCAGCTATTTGAGCTGACGTGCACCGAAGACCGCCTCGAAAGCTTTTCCCATAGCGACGTCCAGGTCACCTATCGTCACCGGCAATCCCAGATCTACAAGGCTGGTGACGCCATGTTCTGCGATTCCACAAGGAACGATTCCGGAATAATGGCTGAGATCGGGTTCGACATTGATGGCAATGCCGTGAAAGCTGACCCAGCGGCGAAGGCGGATGCCTATGGCTGCGATCTTATCTTCGCACATGGTGCCATTTGCAAGGCGGGGCTTCTCTGGCCGTGTAACCCATACGCCGACGCGATCTTCGCGACGTTCACCCTTGACGTTGAACTCGGCTAGACTTTCAATGATCCATTGTTCAAGAGCTGTCACGAAGGCGCGTACGTCCTCGCGGCGACGTTTGAGATCAAGCATCACGTAGGCGATGCGCTGGCCGGGGCCATGGTAGGTATACTCACCGCCGCGCCCCGTGTTGAAGACGGGGAGACTGTCTGGAGTCAGGAGATCGCTTGCATTGGCGCTGGTGCCTGCGGTGTATAGCGACGGATGTTCAACCAGCCAAACAAGTTCATTTGCTGTACCTTCCCGAATAGCCTGGACACGTGTTTCCATGAAAGCGAGAGCTTCCTCATAGTCCGTAAGGCCTTCTGTAACGACCCAGTCCACGGGAGGCGCATCCGCCAGGAGTGGCAGAAAATGAGTCTCCAGTGCATCGCGTTCACGCGGCTTTTGTGAATCTTTCTCGAAAATGGGGGAGGCGGAACTATTCGTCATGATGAAAGCATATGGCGGTTTTGTAGCGCGACTACCAGATGTCAAAATGCCTCCCCGATCAATGAATCGCGAGCGGCACTTCCTTTTCGCATCGATTACGCCCCGCCTGTTTTGCCCGGTATAGGGCGCGGTCAGCGGCGTTGACGAGATGACTATAGTCTGGATGGCCGTTGAATGCTGCAACACCGATAGACAAAGTCACAGACTGGCGTGCGCCATCGGGAAGATTCATTGGCTGCTGCGCTATCTGGTTGCGCAGTTCCTCACCAATCGCAAAAGCCTTGCTTTCGTCGGCCTCCACAAGGGCGACCAGAAACTCTTCCCCGCCGTAGCGGAACACGAAATCGCTTGGACGGCATAGTGACAGGATCGCCCCGGCAACTTGCTGAAGAACCGCATCGCCAGCGCTGTGTCCATAGGTGTCGTTGATGTTCTTGAAATGGTCGATGTCGATCATCAGAACGCTCAGATTCATAGCCTTTTGTGAAGCCATACGTACTTCGCGAGTCAGTATTGAGGGCATGAAACGGCGGTTGAGCGCACGTGTCAACGGATCTCGGCCCGTCTCCATTGCTGCGGCCGCCTGAAACAGTTCAGACAACAGGAATTTCACCTCACCGATCTTGGTTTGAAACAGTGCAAGGGAGGTGGCCAGTTCGACGGGATTGTCCTTGCGTGCATTGTTGATGGCCGGCAGTAGATTATCGTCTATATGTTCTACATTCCGGCGGATGTTCTCCAATGTAGTGGAGTTGGAGAACATGAGATCGGCCTTGTGCTGTAACCACAATCCGAAATCCGAGTTTGCGAGCGAGTGAAGCGGACTGTCGGAATTGCCGTACAGGTTGAAGAGGAGTGACTGGCTCCATTCCATGAGCGCGGCGCGTTGCGATTCGCGCTCAAGAGGAAAATCGTGGCTGAGCGTGAAGGCCCGGTAAGCTTCATCGGTCTGGGCGCTTTCGCGCGCGTCCTTGACGAAAGCTTGGCTCATGATTTCAATCGCGATGTCGATGGCATTGCTGACATGTACGATAAGGTGCGCCAGGACCTCACGTGAAGCAACCTCTAGACTCAGTTGACGAACGATCTCGTTTTTGAGCAGACGCGCGCCCTGCATAACGACATGGATCGGTACGTCGATACGGGCATGAACTTCGCCAATCTTGCGCTGTTCGTGGATGAATGCTTCGACATCGCATGCGTTTCTCTGGAACATTTTCAAAAGCCAGTCGCTCAGCGAATTATGCAGTCGCTCCTGTACCATTTTCTGGGAGAGAAAAGTCGCGGCATCGCGGTTGCTCATGAGGCGGCTATAGAAAACGCCGACAAATTGCTCGCGATGGCGGCTGATCAGATCGCGGAGAAGGCGCGCATGTTCTTCGGGCAGGCTGTTGATTAGCTCGATCCATTCGAGTTGCGTGGTGCCCAGTCCTGTTTTCGACCCCCATGTAGCGCCGATTTCAGAGGTCGAATAATCCATGTTTCTACTCCTTGCGGTGACCGCAAGGCTCCGCCCGCTACCGGTTTGGAACCAGCGCCGGATCGGCTTCGCGAATCGGAGATTCTGCGGTCTTCCCCTTGTTTCAAGGGGCTGTGTGCGAACTCAACAAGCCCCTGATATCTCGACTTTCTTAAGAATCTCTCCGCAAAATTGCAGGTTAATAATTGGGATCAGTCGAGGGCATTTTTTGTAGGTCGCGCTCGAGATTGATAGAGCATCGTAAGATTAAGTGACTTTACCATGTGGCTGTTTGGCCTACCTATCTGCGGGCAAGATTCCAATTCTGGCCAATTCTCGAAAGGAACCCGGAATGAGATTTAAGTTACTTTCTGCAGTTGTAGCGCTTTTCGCGGTTACCGCTGTCGCCGAAGCGGGTACGCCCGTTGCTCCGGCTCCGATTCCGGTAATTGCGCCCGATAGCGCCGGCTCAGCTATTCAAGTTGATTATCGCTGCCGTCGCGGCATGGTCCGCACCCCGAGCGGTCGTTGCGTCACGGATCGCCGCTGGCGTGATGATCGTCGTGGATGGGATCGTCATTCACCACGTTATTATCGAGAACGGGACCGTGATCGCCGTTGGCGTCATGATCGCGACCGTCATCGTGATCGGGTCTATATCGAGCCGCGTCGTCGCGGTCCGCATAATTAAAGAAAGAAAAGAGCAGCGGTTTCGCTGCTCTTTTTATACTGGTTCGGTTTGTGTGCCTGAAATAGTGTCGATTTGCGGGAAAACATCCGGCGTCATGGGCGCAAGTACATCAATGATGAGGCCGCTTGGCGCGAAGTTCACATCACAATTGGCCTTCAATTCCCCGGTCAATACGGAATACAGCAGCCTTTGACCGAACCCGCGGCGTGCGGGACGTTCGACTGTCGGCCCACCACTTTCGACCCAGCGCATGTGAAATTTCCGCTCCCCCTGTCTTTCTATGACCTCCCAGTCAAACTCGACTGTGCCGCTTTCATTGGAGAGTGCCCCGTACTTCACGGCATTGGTTGCGAGTTCATATAAGCCTAACGAAAGTGAAACTGTCACTCGGTCGCTCACCACAAGCGCTGGACCATTCATGCGGATACGATGACCGAATGTACTGTTAAACGGGACGAGGGCGGTTTCACAAATCTGGCTGATCGTCGTCCCCGTCCAATCGTCCTTGAGCAGCATGTCGTGGGCCTGACTGAGTGCTCGAAGCCTTTCGCTGAACAGTTCGTTGGCAGTTTGGGGATTGGTGGCATTGCGCAAGGTCTGGTTGGCTATCGATTGCACCATAGCCATTGAGTTCTTGAAGCGGTGCGATATTTCGCGCGTAACCAGCGCCTTATCTGCCTCGACTTTTTTGCGTTCGGTGACATCAATGACGATGCCCAGAAGCGCAGGGGTCCTACCGAGGAGTGCTTTGGCGCGGGTTTCAACCCAGCGCACCTGGCCCAACCTGTTGATGATGCGATACTCAGCCTTGAAGGGCTTGTTAGTGGCAAAAGATTCCTGAGATCGCTGGATCAGCATCATTCGGTCTTCAAGTACCACCATTTCGATAATTTTGTCGTAGTTAACGGGTTCGTCGGGTGTCAGTCCGAAAATGCGCCGGTATTCCGCCGAGCAGTTGATTTCTCCGGTATGATAGTCCCGCGTCCAGAAACCGACATTCGCCACCTCAATGATATATTGGAGCTGATCGTTGCTACGTTGCTTTTCGATTGAAAGCGTTTCGCGTTCTTTTTCGAGTTCAACGAGTTTTCCGAGTTCCAGTGTCACATCGAGCTGCGATGAAACGAAATGATGAAGCTCACCTGCCTCAGTTTTGACTGGGGAGATATGTAGCCGGTTCCAGAATGGTTCGCCTGATTTCTTATAGTTTAGAATATCGATATCGATTGACTGCTCCGCTTCCAGCGCCGCGTGGATAGTCTCGATATGCCTCGGATCTGTGCTAGGCCCCTGAAGGAAGCGGCAATTCTTTCCGATGATTTCATCGGCCTCATAGCCGGTCAGGTTCTGGAAAGCCTTGTTTGCAAAGATGATTGGATTGTCCGGCAGACGGGGATTTGTGATGAGCATTGGCATAGGCGTCAATTCAACGGCCGCCGTGAAAGGATTCGCTTCCTGGGAGAAGGATGCTCCCAATACTTTTACGGACGGCTGTACTTTTGTTGCCAATGTAAACCCCACTCGCTGAAAACGCTTACAAGCTGTCCTACTTCACGCAAGTTATCCGATTGTTGCTTAATTTGCTAACAAAAATAATGGAATAGCCAGAACGAATTATCGTTTCGTCCGTTAAACAGCAGAGGAAACATCTGCGTGTTGCAAGGTGCAAATAAGGTGCGCACGTAATTTTCCAGCAGTATTCAGCGGGCATTCATAAACGGACGGCAATGATGACATCATTGAAATGGAGAAGCACAGGATGAACACCTTCAAAAAGATGATGGTTGGCCTTGTCGGTGCAAGCTTTCTGATCGGCGCAATGGTTCCGGTCTCGGCTGCACCTGTCATGTCAACTGCGCCTGCGGCAAGTAATGAAAATGTTCAGCATGTCCGTGATGACCGCTGGCGTCGCGGACCGAGCCATGGACACTGGGGCGGCTACCGGCCTGGGCCTCGTCCAGGCTGGCACGGGCGTCCTTACCGTCCGGGACCGGGTTATTGGAATGGCTATCGCGGTGACCGCTATTATCGCCACGGCTATCGCCGCCATAATGACGGATGGTGGTACCCGCTCGCTGCGTTCGGTGCTGGCGCAATCATCGGTGGTGCGATTGCCGCTCCGCCGCCACCGCCTCCGCCAGTCTACCGCGCGCCAGCTTACGGTTACAGCAATTCACACGTCCAGTGGTGCTATAATCGTTATCGGTCCTATCGGGCGTCAGACAACACGTTCCAGCCGTATAACGGTCCACGTCAACAGTGTTATTCACCATACTGATAGTGGAAATTCGTTAAACTCAATGGAGCCGCCCTTTTATGGGCGGCTTTGTTTTTGTGACTAAGTCTATCAACTGCATCGATCAGTAATTGTCATCCATATCAGTGCATTCTAAAAGGCGGTCGGGGTAAGATTCCAGGGGCATTTGTTGAATCGCTTTCGGTCTCCCCATTTCATAACGAAGCTCTAGAGGAGACGGGATGCGCCAGATTTTACCCAAAGCATTGGCCGGTATAGTTATACTCAGCATACTGAGCGTAGTACTTGGTTCCTGGTACACGATTGACGAAGGCGAGCGCGGTGTTGTTTTGCGCTATGGTGCTGTTTCCGGCGTTGCACAACCGGGGCTGGGCTTCAAAATTCCTATGATCGATTCGATTGTGCGTATATCGGTGCAATCCAAGGCTGCTATCTACAACAGCATGGAAGCCTACAGCCGCGATCAGCAGCCTGCTACGATGAACCTGTCGGTCAACTATCGTATTCCACCAGACCGCGTGGAAGAAGTCTACGCGACCTATGGCGGCGAGGAGGGCCTCTTGTCCCGCCTTGTCGAGCGCCGCGTTTTCGAGGAAAGCAAGACTGTTTTCGGCAAGTTCAATGCTGTTGAGGCTATTCAGGAGCGTAGCCGTCTCAATCAGGAAATTGCAGAGGCTATACAGAACAGCGTACGTGGTCCGGTTATCATTGATACAGTGCAGATCGAAAATATCGATTTTTCGGATTCCTATGAGCAATCCATCGAACAGCGCATGCTGGCCGAAGTTGAGGTGCAGCGTCTCCGCCAGAATGCAGAGCGCGAAAAAGTGCAGGCTGAAATCACCGTGACGCAGGCAAAAGCGCAGGCAGACGCACGTCGCGCCGAAGCTCAGGCTCAAGCCGATGCCGTTCGTCTTCAGGCTGAAGCCGATGCGGAAGCCATACAGATAAAGGGTGAAGCGGAAGCAACCGCCATCAAGGCACGTGGCGATGCACTTCGTGACAATCCGGGGCTTGTCGCACTGACGCAGGCCGAACGATGGGACGGCCAGTTGCCAAGCACGATGCTGCCGAACGGGGCGATCCCCATGCTGAACTTGAACAGTTCCCAGACGCAGCAGAAATCACCTGATTACTGATAGGTGAAGCAAAGGACAGCGGGGCGGTAATTGTTTGATTTGAAACGCATCTTATCCGCCGCGCTGTTCATAGCCTTCGACTTTTTCCCCATCCATCTTCTGACGCAAGTGCTGCTTGAGCATCGTGATCTTGTCCGCGTTCCAACCCGTAACGCCGGTCACTTCCAACCACGCTTCGACATAGTGTTCCGGAGCGTAGACATGCCCATGTCCCATCGGTGTGGTCGTCCCAAATGCCATATCAAGTGCCAATTGAAGCATGGTGACGATGGGATACCATCGCAATTCCGGTGAAACATCCGGGCCGCGCGGTTCCTGCATCCAGTCAGGCTGCCGGTAGAGCGATTGGCTTTCAAAAAAAGTCACCGGGTCGCTGGCATATTGCAGATAAATCACGCGCAACGGACCCCAGCGTGTTCCATTTCCTGGCGCTTGACCATTCTGGTTCATGAAACGTGCAAAGGAACCGTCACGAAATACTGGCAACCACTCAGGTGTTCCCTCGTTTCTCCGTCTGGTCATGGCTTTCCAGTCGCGGCTTGGGAAGGGTGGTCCGCTCCACAATGCGCCGTTGATCGGATCATCAAGCATTTCGAAAAGTTCGGCCGAGACTTCTGAGTTCATTGCGCCAAGGCTCAAACCATAGAGATACAGACGAGGGCGCTGGTCGTGTGGAAGATTTTTCCAGTAGTTATAGATGGTAATGAACAGGGCTCGGGACGCCTCTGCTCCATATTCTGGTTGAAAAAACAACGACAAGGGACTGGAAAGATAAGAATATTGCATGGCAACGCTGGCAACATCGCCGTTGTGCAGAAATTCCAGTCCATCCATCGCTGCAGGGTCTACCCATCCGGTACCCGTCGGCGTAATGACCACCAGCACCGAGCGCTCGAACCCTTTCTGCCGTTTGAGTTCATCAAGCGCAAGTTTCGCCCGTTGATCAGGCGTATCAGCGACTTGCAGACCGGCATAGACCCGTATCGGATCGACCGCCATTTCACCGGTCAATGCCGTGATATCTGCAGCCATTGGACCCGAGGAAACGAATTCACGTCCGGCCCGCCCAAGTTCGTTCCAGTGTAGAAGTGAAGCAGAGCTACCAGTGGCATTGGGTGCCGTGGGTTGCGGACGATCCGGCTCGATTAGAGCATCATATTCCCGAAACGAACGGTCCAGAATCTTGAAAGTAGACTGGATGAGCAGACCGTTGGCGATGGTCCAGATGAGCACGACCGTAATTGTAACGCCCAGGACATTTGCAACTCGCCGCGGCATGATGAGTTGTACTTTTGCGGAGACGAAATTCCCCAAGCGGATGAGGAGACGAACCAGAATCAGCAGAACAAAAAAAGTCAGCACTGCTAAAGCGGACACACTTGTTGGGTATGCGCTAGGCACTGGCTCCATGTTCATGACTGCGCGAACTGAGTTCTGCCAACCTGCGGCGAAATAAAGCGCTGTAATAGCCACCGCAAAACAGACAACACTAACGACGAGATTGACCCGGCTACGCAACCGATTTCGAGGTTCGGGCAATTCTAAATATTGCCACAGCCACCGCCATAGCACACCGATGCCGTAACCGGCTCCGAAGGCGACCCCTCCCAGTATCCCTTGCATTACATAGGCGCGTGGAATGAGGCTTGGTGTCAGTGCGGCAGCGAAAAATAACGTGCCGAGTGCTATGCCTACGCCGGACAAAGAGCGTCGGAAATGAGAAAATGCCTTGGTAGCCAGAGACATGAAACACCGCGCTGTTAAATCATTTTCTTGAAACTAGCCGTAGCATGATCAGGCGGCAAGGCCTGGCATGGAGAAGAGGCTGGGCTGATCTCGTATCGGGCCTCTGGCGTTTCAGAAACACTTTTCCGCCGTGAGTGTCAGTCTTGAACGAGTATGGAAAGTGCCAGTTTACCGACATCATGACAGCGCAGCACGACACGGTCTGTCCCAGACTCTTATTTTTTTTGAATTTATGTTGGAGAAACCTGATTTTATGGTGTTGACCAATCAATAAGCCGCCCTTATGTTCCGCCGCACTTCCAGGGGCGATTTGCTCCTCTAGGGAGCGCGTAGCTCAGCCGGTAGAGCAACTGACTTTTAATCAGTAGGTCCAGGGTTCGAATCCCTGCGCGCTCACCACTTCTCCAAATCCGTTTATTTCACCTTTGCCGCAGTGACTTTACTTCGCAAGAATGTCATGAGCCATCATGACCTTGCGTAGAAGAATTGTTGGCGATCGGTCGGATACAGCCCTTTGGGTCGTATCGTTGGCGCTTGTTATTCTTCTGCAGGGGCTGGTAACGGCATATGCGCAAGCCTCCATGACTGCGTGGAGTGCCGGTCCATCATCTGTGATCTGTTCGGTTCATTCGACGCAGAGCGATGACGACGTTCCTCTGAAAGACCTTGCCAGACATTGCTGTTCGACCTGGTGTCAGGCAGCCTGTGCTGTCGGAACAGGGCTCCTGGAGCAGCCATTTACTGTGTCTTTCGATTCAGTTGTGACGAGAGACACAGTTGCTTTTCCTCTGATTGTTCGCGCGCCACCTGGTCAATTTGTTACTGCTGCGCAGGCCAGAGGTCCACCCGCTTCGTACGATCTTTGAAAAAAGAAGCCGCCGCTTCGCGACGGCAATTTCATATCGTTTGGAGATATCAATGCAAAATCATCATCTTATCGTGGTGGTAGCGACGGGCCGCGCCCGCAACTACACCGCTCACGCGCTGCGCTGTCCTCCATGCTCAAGGAGGGTTCGGTGACGAATACGCTTCTTGAAGGAAAAGCTGGCATACAGGTGCAGCAGAATGCTGCGAGTTCTGCGCCCTCCGGCTTCCACGCCTTTATCACTCGATTTCATTTCTATGTCGGCTTGTTTGTCGGCCCTTTTATTCTGATCGCAGCCGTGACGGGCACACTTTATGTTCTCACGCCACAGCTTGAAAACTACATCTATCGTGATCAGTTGCGTACCGCGTCGCTTGGAACGCCGCAACCATTGGCAGAACAGGTGAAAGCCGCGGAGGCATTTATAGGGGACGGCTCGAAACTTTTCGCCGTGAGGCCTTCGACCGGCCCTGGCTGGAACACAAGGGTCATGTTCAACCAGCCTGGACTGGGAGAATCTGAAAGCCGGGCAGTTTTCATTGATCCTGTCACACTGGCCGTGAAGGGTGATCTCGTTGCCTATGGCACAAGTGGAACATTGCCGTTTCGGGCGGCAATCGACTATCTGCACCGTAATCTAATGCTCGGGGATTTCGGGCGTTATTACAGCGAACTTGCTGCATCCTGGCTCTGGATGGCGGCGCTCGGAGGTGTACTGCTTTGGTGGTGGAAGCGGGATATCCGGCGAAAACAAAAACAAACGAAAAACATACACCTGAAGACTCGTCGTTTTCACGGTCAGGTCGGAATCTGGAGTGCTGTCGGGCTTCTATTCCTCTCGGCAACCGGTATGACGTGGTCACAACTGGCTGGGGCAAGAATTGACCAGTTCAGAGCTGCGGCAGGCTGGGTTACGCCTTCGGTCTCGACAGCTTTGAACACGGTGACAGATTCCGAGCAAGGACATGGCTCACATCAAGGCCATGGTTCTATGCCGATGCCGTCTGGCGCGGGGGATGTGAAGGATTATGTCAGGCAAATAGATGGTGTTTATCTGGCAGCACGACAGGCAGGAATCGATTCATCCATGGTCGAGATCCGACTGCCCCGTTCATCGGATCAAGGCTGGCTAGTGCGTGAATACGACCGTTCCTGGCCGACACAGGTAGATACTATTGCTCTCGACCCAAGGGATATGAGAGTTATCAGTCGTGCGGATTTTGAAAGCTTCCCCATCATCGCAAAATTGATCCGCTGGGGCATCGATCTTCATATGGGCGTCCTGTTCGGTGTGGCTAATCAGATCGTGATGGGTGCACTTGGCCTTTCGCTTATTGTGATGATTATCTACGGCTATCGCATCTGGTGGCAGCGGCGTCCGCCTGCCGGATCAATGCCGAGAACGTTGATCGCAAGCTGGAAGCGCCTCTTTGTCTTGCAGAAAATCGGGATTGCAATCGTTTCTGTTACTATCGGTTGGACTTTGCCACTGGTCGGAATCAGTCTGATTGCGTTCCTGGTGATTGATTTTGTGCGCTGGCAATTCGCCGGCCAAAGGCCTGCTATTGGCTGAAGCATCAAGCTGACGCCCGCCAGGCGGGCGTCAGCTCTGGTTGCCGTCAACTGGCCGGGCGTGGGGGCAGTCCGGCACGGGCTCGCATTTTTTCCAGAAGGCTGGCAGCAATAGGTTCATAATTTTCATCAAAATGATGACCACCAGCCAGTTTCATGATTTCCATACCTTTGAGCTCGGCAGCGGTACAGGCGGTGTCATCTTCTTCTTCGCCGTAGACACAAACCACGCGATCAAGCGGGATCGTAGAGATGGCCGGAACTACGTCCTTGTCACCGTCCATTCCGAGCCAGCCCTCGATGGAAACCTGAAATGTCGTCGTCGTTTCAACACCGAGAAGCCCGATCATTTTTGTCCGCTCTTGTATGGCAGGGGGGAGATATTTCCATGCAAACGGAAATGTGTCGGCGCCGAATGAATAGCCCAACACCGTGACCGGCAATTTGTTTGTCGGGTCAGCTTTCTTGATCATGGCCGTTGTGTCGTTGGCAATTTCTTCCGGCGTCCGCTCCGACCAGAAATAGCGCAGCGAATCCACGCCGATGACGTGAACGCCATGGGCCTGCAGCCATTCACCAATGGATTTGTCGAGGTCACGCCAGCCACCGTCGCCAGAATAGAAAACCGCAACCATGTCGGCTTTCCCGCCCTTGGCGGGAAGGTCTACGATAGGTAGAGCTTCGTTCTTCGCATCTTGATCCGCCATGGCGACAACATTGTCGACGGCCATTTTCAGACGCGCGGGGAATTTCGGCGCGGATTGAAGTACGGCGACATTTTCCTGGCGGGCCGTAACCGGATTGTTGACTGGGAATCCTGTGGGACCGATCACGAGAGCGGGGGCTGGAATTGCTGCGTTGAAGCCATAAGTAAAGCCTCCACCGGGAGCTTTGATGGCGTCGGCCTTCTCCGTGCACGAAGGCAGACGGGTTTTGGCCGGAACCGGATCAAGCGATACAGCGCCTGCAACGGTCGCGTCCGGGGAATCCGAGGCTGCCGCATAAGCAATGGTAGCGCCCTGTCCAATACCTGTCAGAACCGGATGAAAATAGACGCCCAGATCGAGCCCGCGTAACGCTTCCTTGGCGATGGCTTCGAAATCGGAGTCCAGATAGTTGCACTCGCCGTCCTCTTTATCGAGGGCGGCGCGCCAAGGGCCGAGATCGACAGGCAGGACGATCAAATTCCGGGCAAGCATTGCATCCATGAATTTTTTTTCCCGGTCGCCAACGCCACCGTCGTCGCTCAACAGAATTGCCAGGCCGACGGGATCGTTCTTCGGCATATAAACCGGGATATTGGACAGCCTTTCGGCGCTGGCATGAATAACCGGTTCGTCGGAATCGGTAATTTTCGTCCAGAGGCGGGCGATTTTGCCTGTATGCATTGCGCCATACACGCCCGTAGCGGCCACCAGCGCCAGCCCAAGCACAGTAAAGAGAACGCGTTTTTTCTTCATTTGCGGATGAACTCCAGAGGGCTGCCATTGATGAGAGTTGTGGCATCGAGAAGGGCGCGCGGTGTCTCAAGGCCGCCCGGACAAACCATGTAGTGCGGGGTCCAGACCGGATCGAATTTTTCCTTGAAAGCTTTCAGCCCGTCAAAATGATAGAGGTCGGCGCCGCGCTTGTAGATGAAGGAGCCGAAGCGGTTCCAGCGGGATGCCAGTCTGCTGCCGCTCAGGCCAGAAAGAGGGGCGGCCCCGAGATTGAACCACTTGTAGCCTTCCTCCTTGCTGGCCATCAGCAGTTTTGCGAAAAGCGCGTCCATCAAGAGCTTATGCACATTTGGCATGTAACGCATGAGGTCTACGGTGATTTCATACTTGTCAGCACCGCGCCACATATTGGCGAAAGCCACGATTTCTCCGTCGCTTTTCAATACCGCGACGTCGAAACGTTTCATGTACTCGTCATCAAAATAACCGAGAGAGAAACCCTTTTCGCTGCCTGACTTGAAATCGAGCCATGCGTCGGAAATCTCGCGCAGGCGTGGAACGAGCGGCGGCACATCCGCTGCCGAAATGATTTCAAACGTCAGGCCATCCTTGTCGATCTTGCGATCGGCATAGCGGAATGGCTGACGACGTGGACCTTCGAGAGAGAAGTTGGTGAGGTCGACACGGGCAACTTCACCAAGCTTAAGCGCAATCAGTCCCATATCCAGAAACAGGGGCAGACTTTGCGGGCCAACACCGTAGAAGACGGTTCGCAAGGCAAGTTTGTCGGCGAGACTGTGAAACGACCAGGCAAGCTCCTTACCCGTGTACTCATTACCGATGGGGTCCCCAAGCGCGATCAGACTGCCTCCTGATTGCGCGTACATGACGAAGGCGCTCTTGTCGGGGGCGAGAAGAAATTGTTTGTCGCCGAGAAGGGCCAGAGCGGCATCGGTATGCGGCCATTGAGCGACGAGAGCTGGCACGGCATCGGGTATCGAATAATCCACCTTCCGTCTGCGGTGTCCAGTTCTGTTGATAATGGAATAAAGGCCCACCGCCGCAACAACGGCAAAGACAAGGACCGTCGCCCGCAGGAATCGAGGCGCGTTACCGTTCCAGGCGAAATCCCACCAGAGATCGTTGGAGTATTCCACGTGGCGATAGACAAAAAAGCCGAGCCAGGTGGAGACGAGCACCGTCGTGCCGACGGTCGCGATCCAGTTCCAGCTTAAGTCGAATGGTCCAGAAATCGGGCGGCGGTAGAACGAGTCGCGGAATCCCCAAAGCGTGAAGGCGAAAATGCAGAGAATCGTCGCTTCTTCCCAGTCGAGACCTTTGGCCAGAGAAAAAGCAGCGCCGCTGAGAAGAAGGATTTGTGCGGCTACCCAAGCGCGCGCAAGCCGCTTCGACAGGCCGCGCGCGACGATGAGCAGCGCTACTCCGACCAGGCTGGCGGCAAGATGCGACATCTCCATCAAGGACTCGGGGACGATGTCAGAAAGCAGTTTCACGCGATAGCGGAGGTCCGGCGTCGCACCGGAAACGAGAAGAATGATGCCACCGAGAAAGATGATGCTGGCGGACAGGCTGGGGATAAGTGGCTCGACCAGACGTTTGGCGAAACGCGCCTGCTTCCCCAGCATATGGCGACGACGCATGATCTCCCATATGAGAATACCTGCCGTCGCCACGACGAGTGGCATAACGGTATAGATAAGCCGGTAAGCAAGAAGTCCCGCAATCGCATCCGGCTTCCCGCCAAGGCCGAGACCTGCAATGATCGTTGCTTCAAATGCGCCAAGACCACCCGGAGCATGGCTGGCAATTCCCAGTACAATGGCGATGACATAGACCAGTGCGAAAACCGCAAAGCTTGGCACAGCGTCGGCGGGCATGAGGACATAGAGAGTAGCGGCTGCGGCGCCCACATCCACAAGTCCTGCAAATATCTGGGTCAACGCTCCTTTGGAGTTCGGCAGGCGCAGACTGAACGAACCAATCGTGAAACTGCGTTGTCCATGCGACAGCCAGTAGATCAGCCAGCCAATGCCGCCCAGAATGACGATGCCTGCGGCAATATCGATTCGGGAATCGATGGCGGAGAGCCACGGAACATCCTGTGGGTCGATGAGAAGCGCGGCACCAACCATGATGATCAGTGCAAACCAGATCGCGAACCACGATGTTCCGACGATCTTGCCGATATCGGCGAGGCTAACGCCTTCCGCAGCATAGATGCGATAACGCAGAGCGCCACCGGTCAGAAGGGAAAAGCCAAGTGCATTGGAGATCGCATAGCCCGCGGCCCCCGCAATGGCAGCAAGGCGACGCGGTATCTGATTGGGCGCGATCGTATCGACCGCCACGACATCGTAGAGTGCAACAGCGGCATAGCTAAGAGCCGTGAAAAACACGGCCAGGCCAAGCGTTGTCCACGAGATGTTGTGGAACGCAGCGAGTGTTTCCGTGCGAGATGTGTTCTGGAGCAGATTCTCCAGCACATAGATCGCAAGTAACGCGATTGCGATACCTGCTATCGGGAACAGAAAATGTTGGTATCGCTTGAACCAGCCGGAATGTCTCGTCGACGTTGCAGGTGGTGTTGAAGGCACGTCATCATCAATAAGGCTCATAGGAACATCGTCCGGTTGGAGCAATATATTATAAATCGCGCAATGATCTCGATTTAGGGCGAACTTGTGTTCGAGCGAGATGCCGCATTGAAAATATTCTAAGTAAAGCCGAAGTTGGTCTATATAAGCCTGCGGTTGGGCCGAACCGCAAGTGATTTGATGAATTGAAAGAGGTATTGGTGCTCGATATTTCATACATGACCGCAGCCGGAGCGGGTGCGTTGTCGTTCCTATCGCCGTGCGTCCTACCGCTTGTGCCTCCCTATCTGTGTTACATGGCGGGCGTGAGTGTTGAGGATTTCCGCGCAGAGAAAGCCACAGCGGTTGTGGCAGCACCTTCTGCGCGCCGTTCACTCGCCTTTGCGGCAATCTGTTTTGTTCTCGGTTTCACGACTGTTTTTGTGGCGCTTGGCGCGGGCGCCTCATCGATAGGAGCTTTCCTGCGGGCATGGCAGCAGGAGATAGCAATCGTTGCCGGCATCGTCATCATACTGATGGGACTGAACTTTCTCGGTATCTTGCGCCTGTCGTTCCTGTCCCGCGAAGCGCGCTTTCAGGCACGCAATGCTCCGGCATCGCCGCTTGGAGCCTATATTATGGGCCTCGCATTCGCCTTTGGCTGGACGCCGTGCATCGGACCTGTTCTTGGACCAATCCTGACACTTGCGGGCGGCAGCAGCACAGTCGGTGAGGGCGCGTTATTGCTGGCGACCTACTCGCTTGGCCTTGGTATTCCGTTTTTGATTGCCGCTCTTTTTTCTGGCGCATTCATGCGGTTTCTTTCGCGTTTCCGTGTGCATCTCGGCAAGGTGGAGAAAGCCATGGGCGCACTTCTGGTTGCTGCAGGTGTCTTGTTCCTGACCGGTGGCATGCAATCCTTCTCGTTCTGGCTGCTCGAAAATTTTCCGGCGCTTGGACGACTAGGTTAGAGTTCGACGGCAATCCGTAAGTTTTCATAGATGCTTTGATGTTATCAGCGAAGATCATCTCAATTTTCTGGACGACACCATGACAGATCGTACCTGCCTTTCCATTGTACTTGCTGCTGGCGAGGGCACACGCATGAAATCCAGCCTGCCCAAAGTACTGCATCAGGTGGCGGGCCTGCCATTGGTCTGCCATGTGGTCAAGGCGATCCAGGGGACCGGCAAAAGCGATGTTGCGCTGGTCGTCGGGCGTGGGGCGGAAGACGTGCGCGGCGCGGTCGAGAAAATCGCAGGTTCGGTTTCCGCGTTCGAGCAGACGGAACGCCTTGGTACGGCCCATGCCGTGCTCGCCGCACGTGAAGCGATTGCAAATGGTTATGACGATTTACTGATTGTCTTCGGCGATACGCCGCTGATCGAAGCGCAATCACTGCAAGCCGCCCGTGCACGCTTGGCCGATGGTGCAGATATCGTGGTAATTGGCTTTCGTCCGGCCAGTCCGCATGGTTACGGCCGCCTGATTGAAGAGGGCGACCAGTTGGTTGCTATTGTCGAGGAAAAGGAAGCCACTGAAGCCCAGAAGCAGATCGGCTTCTGCAATGGTGGTTTAATGGCCGTGCGCGGAAGCGAGGCATTGGCGCTGCTGGATGCAGTTGGAAACGATAATGCCAAGGGTGAATACTACCTGACTGACATTGTAGCTATTGCGCATGACAAGGGCCTCAACGTGACGGCTATCGAAGTGCCGGTCGACAATGTCATCGGTATCAACAATCGTGTGGAGCTCGCCGAGGCGGAAGCCATCTGGCAGGGCCGCAAACGCCGCGAGATGATGCTGGCCGGTGTGACATTGATCGCGCCGGAAACGGTGTTTTTCAGTCACGATACACTGGTCGAGGCCGATGTCATCATCGAACCGAATGTGTTCTTCGGTCCCAGCGTTCATATTGCATCGGGTGCGCTCATTCATTCCTTCTCACATATGGAAGGGGCGAATGTCGGCCCCAAGGCTGAAATCGGACCTTTCGCGCGTTTGCGTCCCGGCGCAAAGCTCGGTGAAAAAACCAAGGTCGGCAATTTCTGCGAAGTGAAGAATGCCGATGTGCGCAAGGGTGCCAAGATCAATCACCTGACCTATATCGGTGATGCGATTGTCGGAGCATCCAGCAATATCGGTGCAGGCACGATCACCTGCAATTACGACGGCTACAACAAATACAAGACGATCATTGGAGAGAACGCATTCATCGGATCGAACAGCTCGCTGGTGGCCCCGGTGGAAATCGGCGACAACGCCTATATCGCATCCGGCAGCACGATCACCGACAATGTTCCGGCTGATGCGCTGGCATTTGGTCGCGCACGGCAGGAAACCAAGGAAGGTCGGGGCAAGATCCTGCGGGAGAAGTATGCCGCCATCAAAGCGGCTAAAACCTCATCGAAGTAAATCGACTATCTGACGACCCGAGCGAGGATGGCGTGACTTGTCGTTCCGTTCTAGAATCTTTAAACCGGCTGGCAAAAGCAAGCGACCCAGATCTGGAGCAGATGCATGTGTGGAATTATCGGTATTATTGGCAAGGATGAAGTCGCGCCGCTTCTGGTCGATGCTCTGAAACGACTGGAATATCGCGGCTACGATTCCGCTGGTATCGCCACTTTGCAGAGGGGCAAGCTCGACCGCCGCCGTGCGGAAGGCAAGCTTGTCAATCTGGAAAAACGTCTGGCCGGTGAGCCGCTTCCCGGTGTGATCGGCATTGGTCATACGCGCTGGGCCACGCATGGCAAGCCGGTAGAACGCAATGCGCATCCGCATGTTACAGAGCGCCTTGCTGTCGTTCATAACGGCATTATCGAAAATTTTGCCGAGCTGCGCGCCATGCTCGAAGCCGAGGGCCGCAAGTTCCAGACCGAAACCGATACCGAGGCTGTTGCCCATCTGGTGACCCGTGAACTGGATAAAGGCAAGTCGCCGGTTGAAGCCGTGCGCGATTGCCTGCCGCAGCTCCATGGCGCCTTTGCGCTCGCATTCCTGTTCGAAGGTGATGAAGAACTGCTCATCGGCGCCCGTCAGGGGCCGCCGCTTGCTGTCGGCTATGGTGATGGCGAAATGTTCCTCGGCTCCGACGCGATTGCGCTATCGCCGTTCACCGATACCATTGCTTATCTCGAAGATGGTGATTGGGCAGTGCTGACCCGCAAGGGCGTTTCCATTTATGATGAGAACAACAACCAGGTCGAACGCCCGATCCAGAAGACGCAGACGGCCAATATGCTCGTTTCCAAGGGCAATCATCGTCACTTTATGCAAAAGGAGATGTTTGAGCAGCCGGAAGTGATTTCGCATACGCTTGCCAATTATCTAGATTTCACCACCGGAAAAGTGCGTCAGGAAGCTGTTGGCGTTGATTTCAGCAAGATCGACCGTCTGACGATTTCTGCCTGTGGTACGGCATATTATGCCGCCTCGGTTGCCAAATACTGGTTCGAACAGATTGCGCGCTTGCCAGTCGATAGCGATATCGCTTCCGAATACCGTTATCGCGAAATGCCCTTGTCGAAGGATTCGCTTGCAATTTTCGTATCGCAGTCGGGCGAAACAGCGGATACGCTGGCGTCGCTGCGTTATTGCAAGTCGCAAGGGCTGAAGATTGCTTCCATCGTCAATGTAACCGGCTCGACCATCGCGCGTGAATCCGATGCCGTGTTCCCGACGCTCGCGGGCCCAGAAATCGGCGTTGCCTCTACGAAGGCTTTCACCTGCCAGCTTTCGGCTATGGCATCGCTGGTCATCGCAGCCGCCAAGGCGCGCAGCACGATTGACGATGCGCGCGAACAGGAGCTGGTGCGCCAGCTTTCCGAAGCGCCGCGTTTCCTCAATCAGGTGCTGAAGCTGGAAGACCAGATCGCTGCGGTCTGCCATGAACTCGCCAAGGTCAATCATGTGCTTTATCTCGGCCGCGGAACGTCTTTCCCGCTCGCCATGGAAGGTGCACTGAAGCTCAAGGAAATCTCCTATATTCATGCCGAAGGCTATGCTGCTGGCGAGTTGAAGCACGGACCGATTGCTCTTATCGACGAAACCATGCCAGTGATCGTCATTGCACCGTCGGATCGTCTCTATGAGAAGACCGTTTCCAACATGCAGGAAGTGGCTGCGCGTGGCGGTCGCATCATTCTGATCACCGACAAGAAGGGGGCAGCAAGCGCCAGCGTCGATACGATGGCGACCATCGTCCTACCGGACGTGCCGGAATTCATTACACCGTTGATCTATGCGCTGCCGATCCAGATGCTGGCCTATCACACCGCTATCCTGATGGGCACCGACGTCGATCAGCCCCGCAATCTGGCAAAATCGGTAACAGTTGAATAAAATCAGCTTGTTATAGAATTTTCTTGATAAGTTCATAGAATGGCCGCATCAGCGGCCATTTTTTATCCAGCTCGAATCAGCCTTATCGCCTCATCGCGTCCAAACAGATAGAGCAGCACACGCAAAGCTTGACCACGCTCGGATTCCAGATCGGGATCGCTGGTCAAAACATAGCGGGCGTCCTTGCGGGCGATTTCCAGCAGATCGCCATGTGCTTCGATGGAAGCCAGACGGAAGCCCGGCGTGCCGGATTGGCGGGTGCCGAGCAACTCGCCTTCGCCACGTAGTTTCAGATCTTCTTCGGCAATGCGGAAACCGTCTTCTGTCTCGCGCATCACTTTCAACCGCGCCTGACCGATTTCGCCCAGCGGTCCCTTGTAGAGCAGGAGACACGTCGACGGCTTGTCGCCGCGCCCCACGCGCCCACGCAACTGGTGCAATTGCGACAGGCCGAACCGCTCGGCATGTTCGATGACGATGATGGTTGCATCGGGCACGTCCACACCGACTTCAATAACGGTAGTCGCAACCAGAAGCCGTGTTTCGCCTTGCTTGAAGGCGCACATGGCTTCGTCCTTTTCGGTGCCGCTCATGCGGCCATGGATAAGGCCGATGCGGTCGCCGAAGATGGATTTGAGGCTTTCAAACCGCTCTTCCGCCGATATCAGTTCAACGAGTTCGGATTCTTCCACCAAGGGGCAAATCCAGTAGGCTTTTTGGCCTTCCTGCACTGCTTTACGGATGCGCTCCACCAGTTCACCCATGCGCTCCATCGGCAGGATTGCCGTGGTGATGGGCTGGCGTCCGGCGGGCTTTTCGGTCAGTTTGGAAACGTCCATGTCGCCGAAGGCGGTCAGAACCAGCGTGCGCGGGATTGGGGTTGCTGTCATCACCAGCATATCGGGGGCTGAGCCCTTTGCGGTCAGCATCAGGCGTTGATGCACACCGAAGCGGTGTTGCTCGTCGATGATGACTAGAACGAGGTCGTGATACTCAACTTTTTCCTGAAACAGCGCGTGCGTGCCGATGACAATATCGATCTCGCCATTCTTCAAGCCTTCCAGCACGGCATTCCGGTCGCGACCTTTCTCGCGGCCAGTCAGCAGGGCGGCTTTTAGCCCGGCTTTTTCGACAAGCGGCGCGATGGTCGCGAAATGCTGACGAGCAAGCACTTCGGTTGGGGCCATCAGGGCGGATTGTCCGCCGGATTCCGCAGCATGTGCCATGGAGAGCAGACCTACCACCGTTTTGCCAGACCCCACATCACCCTGCAAAAGCCGCAGCATGCGCTCCGGCAATTTGAGGTCTGCGATGATTTCGCGAACCGCCTGATCCTGCCCTTGGGTCAGGCGATAGGGCAGGTGGCGCATGATCTCGGTTACGATACGGCCCGTGCCTTCCAGCGGACGGCCCGACAATCGGCGTGTCTTGGCACGCACGAGGGCAAGGGCGAGTTGGCCAGCCAGAAATTCATCATAAGCCAGCCTTCGCCGCGTGATGCCTTCAAGCGCAATGTCGGACGGATCTTCCGGCTGGTGCAAAGTGTTGAGTGCATCCTGGAAGCCTGGAAAACGCTCGCGCGCCAGTAAGGGGCCGTCAATCCATTCTGGCAGCGGCGGAACACGCGTCAGCGCTTCCTTGACGGCACGCCCCAGTGTTTTCGGCGACAAGCCCGCTGTCAGCGGGTAGACCGGCTCGACCATCGGCAGATTGGTGGCATCTTGGAGGTTCGCAATATAGTCTGGATGCACCATGGAGGCACGCCCGTTGAACCATTCGACCTTGCCCGACACGATGACGGTTTCACCTTCGGGCAGCATTTTTTGCAGCCATGGCAATTGCGCATGGAAGAAAGTCAGCGCAATCTCGCCGGTATCGTCATGGGCATAGACTCTATGCGGGACATTCCCTCTGCCGGGCGGCGCGGGCTGATGCTGATCGACGACCACTTCCAGCGTGACGATAGCGCCTTCCTGCGCGAGCGCGATGCCGGGGCGGTTGCGCCGGTCGATGACGCTGTTCGGCGGCAGGAACAGAAGCTGGCCGACTTTCGGTTCCGCGCCGGGCACTTCGGTGCCCAGAAGTTTACCAAGCAAAACCGCCACCTTCGGGCCAATGCCAGAAAGCGAACGGACGGAAGCAAAAAACGGATCGAGCATGGATGGACGCATGGCGGCGAGCATTAACTGCTTCGCTGTCAGGTGCAAGCCTGCGCCATCATCTTTTCGTGCTCTTTTTGTTCTTGCCTGATAAACAGGTTCCCTGTTTGGTTCCAGATGCTATATACCGGCAGCGATTTTGATAAATGGAGCAGTTCCGACATGACTGGCAGCACACTTGCGACGGGAAATCTGGATGTACGGCGTCGCAAGCTTTTGTTTCGCGCCTGGCATCGCGGCATGCGCGAGATGGATTTGATTTTGGGCCAATATGCGGATGAGTATATTGCCAGCTTTACCGATTCCCAGTTGGATGAATTTGAACAAATTCTGGAAGTGCTGGACCGTGATCTTCTCAAATGGGTGACAGGTGAAAGCCCTGTCCCAGCAGAACATGACACACCCCTTTTCCGCGATATCGTCGCTTTCCGTGACCGCATAGAGTTTTAAAAAATCCATGCCCGTTTTCAGCAAATTTGGTCTCAAGCCCAGTATGGATACGAAAGCCGGACGCCACATCGTCATTGATGGTGTTGCCGATGGCTTCGAGGCGTTCTGTCTCGCGCGTCTGGCGGATGAGATCGGTGAACGCGGGCCTATCATGTATATCGTGCGCGACGGGCAGCGCATTGCCGATCTGGAGCAGGTGTTAAGCTTTGTCGCACCCGACTTGCCGGTGCTGCATCTGCCTGCTTGGGATTGCTTGCCCTATGACCGTGTATCGCCGGGTGCCGACGCATCGGCGCGCAGGCTGACTGCGCTTGGTGCTTTGGCGGCACTCAAGAAGACACCGCATCCCGCCATTGTTCTCACCACGGCCAATGCCGTGCTGCAAAAACTGCCGCCGCAAGCGGCCATCGCAGAACAGGTGATTTCGGCGCGTCCGGGCAACCAGCTTGACATGAACGAGTTGGCTTCAAGGCTAGAGCGCAACGGCTTCGAGCGTGTGTCAACCGTGCGCGATATTGGCGAATTCGCTGTGCGTGGCGGTATTCTCGATCTTTACGCTCCCGGCGCGGAAGAGCCGCTGCGGCTTGATTTTTTCGGCGATACGCTGGAAACGATACGCGCCTTTGATCCCGCTTCGCAGCGCACCACGGGCACACGCAAGGAATTTGTGCTTCAGCCGATGAGCGAAATCACGCTCTCGCCGGATATGATCAGCCGTTTCCGCAAGAATTACGTGGCGATGTTCGGCGCGCCGCAGCGTGACGATGCACTGTATCAGGCGATCAGCGAAGGCCGTCGCTTTGCGGGCATGGAACACTGGCTGCCGTTGTTCTACGACCGGCTGGAAACAGTCTTCGACCATGCGGGCGGTATGCCGGTGGTGTTCGATCATCTGGTGCACGAAGCGCTGACCGAGCGCCACACAATGGTGGTGGATCATTATGAAGCGCGGCTGCGTCAGGCCGAAGGCAAGGAAGCGGGCAGCGAAGCCGTTCCCTACAAGCCGGTCAAGCCGGAAACGCTCTATCTCACGCCGCAAGCGGTCGAGGATGCGGTACAGGCGAGCGGGCTTCGCATAGACCTCACGCCCTTTGGCGCTCCGGAAGCATCGAACCGCACCATTGTTCATGCCGATGCGCATAAGGGCCGCAATTTTGCCGAGGAACGTGCTGCAACCGACGTGAACCTGTTCGAGGCAGCGGTGAAGCATATTGCCGATCTGCGCGCCTCCGGCAAGAAGGTGCTGGTTGCCGCCTGGACGGAAGGCTCGCTTGACCGTCTGTTGCAGGTTCTCGACGAGCATGGGCTGGAAAAGATCGAGACGGTTGATCGTCTTTCAACCGTCAAGGCGCTGTCGCGTGACAAGGTGACTGCTGCGGTGCTGGCTGTTGAAAGCGGCTTCGATGCCGGTGATCTCGCAGTCGTTGCCGAACAGGATATTCTGGGCGACCGTCTTATCCGCCGGTCCAAGCGCCGCAAGCGCGATCAGGATTTTATCTCGGAAGTGGCTTCGCTGACGGCAGGCGACGTCGTCGTCCATGTCGATCACGGTATTGGTCGCTTTATTGGCCTCAAGACCATCACGGCAGCAGGCGCGCCGCATGATTGCCTTGAAATCCACTATGCGGGTGATGACCGGCTGTTTCTGCCGGTTGAAAATATCGAGCTTCTGTCGCGCTACGGTTCTGAAGGCTCCGATGCGGTTCTTGACAAGCTTGGCGGCGGCGCATGGCAAATGCGCAAGGCTAAGCTCAAGAAGCGGTTGCTTGAGATCGCGGGCCATCTGATCCAGATCGCTGCCGAGCGCCAGATGCGCGGCGCACCGGTGATGACGCCGCCGGATGGGCTCTATGCCGAATTCTCCGCGCGTTTTCCATATGACGAGACCGATGACCAGATGACGGCCATTGAAGCCGTCGCGGATGATCTTGCGGCAGGCAAACCGATGGATCGCCTGATCTGCGGCGACGTCGGTTTCGGTAAGACGGAAGTGGCGCTACGCGCCGCTTTCATCGCAGCTCTCAGTGGTGTTCAGGTGGCGGTCGTCGTGCCGACGACGCTTCTGTCGCGCCAGCATTTCAAGACCTTCTCCAAGCGCTTTCACGGCCTGCCGATCACCGTCGCCCATGCTTCGCGGCTGGTCGGCACCAAGGAACTGGCTGCTACCAAGAAAGGTTTGGAAGAGGGCGCTGTCGATATTGTGGTCGGCACTCATGCGTTGCTCGGCAACTCGATCAAGTTCAAGAATCTCGGCCTGCTCATCATCGATGAGGAGCAGCATTTCGGCGTCAAGCACAAGGAACGGCTCAAGGAGCTGAAATCCGATGTGCATGTGCTGACTCTTTCGGCAACGCCAATTCCGCGCACCTTGCAGCTTGCGCTGACCGGCGTGCGCGAACTCTCGCTCATCACCACGCCGCCGGTGGATCGCATGGCGGTCCGTACCTTCGTTTCCCCGTTTGATCCGCTCGTCATTCGAGAAACACTTCTGCGCGAGCGCTATCGCGGCGGCCAGAGCTTCTATGTCTGCCCGCGTATTTCCGATCTGGGGGATATCGAAGAATTCCTGAAAGAAAACGTGCCGGAACTGAAAGTCGCCGTCGCACATGGCCAGATGGCGCCGGGCGTGCTCGATGACATTATGAACGCCTTCTATGACGGCCAGTACGACGTGCTTCTTTCCACGACGATCGTGGAATCCGGCCTCGATATTCCGACTGCGAACACGATGATCGTACATCGTGCCGACATGTTCGGTCTGTCACAGCTCTATCAGTTGCGCGGCCGTGTGGGACGCTCCAAGCAGCGCGCCTTCGCACTGTTCACACTTCCGGCAGGTAAGATGCTGACGCAGATGGCGGAACGTCGTCTCAAGGTGTTGCAATCGCTGGATACGCTTGGCGCAGGCTTCCAGCTCGCCAGCCATGACATGGATATTCGCGGCGCTGGCAATCTGCTGGGCGAAGAACAGTCTGGCCATATCAAGGAAGTCGGTTTCGAGCTTTACCAGCAAATGCTGGAAGAGGCCGTTGCGACGCTCAAGGGTTCCGGCGAAGTGGAAGACAGCCAGTGGTCGCCGCAGATCGCCATTGGCACGGCGGTTATGATCCCTGAAGCCTATGTGCCTGATTTGCAATTGCGCCTCGGCCTTTATCGTCGCCTTGCCGATCTGGAAGATCCACAGGATATCGATGCATTCGGCGCGGAACTCATCGACCGCTTCGGCCCGATGCCGGAAGAAGTGCAGCATCTGCTCAAGATCGTCTACATCAAGGCACTGTGCCGTCGCGCCAATGTCGAAAAGCTGGATGCTGGCCCGAAGGGCGTCGTCGTCCAGTTCCGTCATGCGACGTTCAACAATCCGGTCGGTCTGGTGAAGATGATCGGCGAGCAGGGCTCGATGGCGAAAATCAGGCCGGATCAGAGCATTGTATTCATCCGCGACTGGCCGACGCCGGAAAAACGTCTCAACGGGGCTGCCGTTATCATGACACAAATGGCGAAAATCGCAGCGGGTTAAACCGCTGCCTTTGTCAGTTTACCGGTCTTCGGAAATGCCCGGCTCGAAGCCTTCCGCCGTCTGGCGAATGGCATCGGCCAGAGCATCGGCGGTTTGCGCGCCCATAACGGCGTATTTCTGGTCAATGATGAAGCAGGGCACGCCGCGCACACCGATACGGTTGGCGGTGTCGATTTCCTCACGGATTGTTGCCTTGTCGGCTTCGCTCTCCAGCAGACGGGCGACGACGGCGGCATCCATGCCGGCGCTTGCTGCGGCATCGACCAGCACTTCGTGATCGCCGATGTCTTGTCCCTGCTCAAAGTAGAGCGAAAACAACATGCCGACCACCCGATCCTGCGTATCTGGGGCAGCCTGTGCGGCCCAGTGGATGACGCGATGCGCATCGAGCGTGTTCGGCGCGCGGGCGATTGCATCGAAATCGAAGACGATGCCGCTTTCTTCGCCCAGCTCGGTCAGTTGTTTGTGGATGTCATCGATCTTGGAACCGCTGCCAAATTTCTCCCGCATATAGGCTTGGCGATCCTTGCCCTGCAGAGGCAGGGTAGGGTCTAGCTGGTATGGGCGCCAGCGCACTTCTGCCTCCACGTCGGGCACCATGGCCAAAGCCGATTCGAGGCGCTTGCGTCCCAGAAAACACCATGGGCAGACAACGTCCGATACGACATCGATAGTAATCTTTCTGGTGGCCATGGTAGCGTCTCCGTGCAAGAACCGGAGGCTCAGCCTCCAGTTGAATATTCATCATATATCGGGTGCATGTAGGGCGAATTACATCAACGTTAAAGCGCATCTCGAAAAGTGGGAAGCGATTTTCGGGTAAGATACGGGTTGAAACAAATAGTTAGAGCGTTCACGGCTTTGCACGCCACCAGGTTGGCAGTTGGTAGCCATAGAGCGAAGTCTTTTGCGGATGTTCTATACGATCCCAGTGCGCCACCCACTGGTAGGGCAGGTGGTAAAGCGGAATGTAGTAGTCACCAGAGATAAGTACGCGGTCAAGCGCGCGCACCGCGCTCACAAAATCAGTGCGACTTCTTGCGGCCAGCAATGCTTCGATCATCGCATCGACTGCCGGATCGGCAACGCCCGGATAGTTGAAACTACCCTGAACTTCGCGCGAAGCTGCACCCCAGCGCATCCATTGTTCGTTACCGGGCGAAAGGGAACCGGTCAGCGCGCCGAGAATCATGTCGTAGTCGAATGTCTGGAGACGTTGCTGATATTGAGCGTCATCTGCTGTACGTATCTCGGCTGTGATACCCAGCCGCGCAAGATTGCGTTTATAGGCCAGCGCGACTTTTTCTTCATCAGGCGAGCGCGTCATGATCTCGAACTTAAACGGCTTGCCAGAGGCATCGACGGCGAGGCCATGTTCAAAATGGAAACCGGCTTCCGTCAGGAGGTCATAGGCTTTCTTTGCTGGCGTGCGATCATGGCCACTGCCGTCCGTCACGGGTGGGTGCCATGTGCCATTCATGACGTCCTCACGAACGGCTTCGGGGAACGGTTTCAGCAACTGCTTCTCGCGTTCATCTGCTGGCTTGCCGATGGAAGAAAGTTGCGAACCTTCCCAAAAACTCTGCGTACGGCGGTATTGGTCGGCGAAAAGGTTGCGGTTAGCCCATTCGAAGTCGAACAGCAGCCCCAGAGCTTGCCGGACGCGACAGTCGGCGAAAATTGGACGGCGCGTGTTGAACACGAAGCCCAGCATGTTGGCTGGCGTGCCTTTTTCAAAGCTGTCCTTGATGACCTTGCCCTGTTTTACAGCCGGAAAATCATAAAGCTTTTCCCAGCGTGTCGGGTTTGCCTCGATGAAAATATCAAGCAGACCTTTCTTGAAAGATTCAAACAGGGAGGTTTCGTTGCGATAATATTCGATGGTCAACCTATCGAAGTTATTGAGACCGCGCTGCGACGGCAGATCCTTGCCCCAATAGTCTGGGTTGCGCTTGTAGATGATGCGCTGGCCGGGCTGCACGCCGGAAACGAGATAAGGACCGCTGCCGACAGGTGGTTTCAGCGATGAATTGCCGAAGGTTTCGCGATCGATGGCGTGCTTTGGCAGCACGGGCATCGATGAGGCGATCAGCATCGGAAATTCACGATCCGATTTGTCGTTGAAAGTGAAGCGAACTGAGCGCTCCCCCGTCTGTTCGATTTTATCGACCCGACTCATCCGGTTGTTGTAAGGAGGACGCCCCTTTTTCGTCAGAATGTCGTAGGTGAAGAGAACGTCGTCCACCGTGACGGGCTGGCCGTCCGACCATTTCGCCTTCGGATTCAAAGTGAATTCGACCCATTTGCGGTCCGGATCGACAGTAACCTTCTCAGCCAGCAGGCCGTAAAGGGTAAATGGTTCATCCCGCGAACGCTGCATGAGTGTTTCATAGACCAGATTGCCGAGGTCGACGTCCCCAAACAGCCCGCGGGCTGTCGTGCGCATGCTTTTCAGCACAAACGGATTGAGGCTGTCGAAAGTGCCGACAACGCCCATTGTGAGTGCACCACCCTTCGGCGCATTGCTGTTTGCATACGGGAAATGGGTAAAGTCAGCCGGTAGCGCCACGTCTCCATGCATGGAGAGCGCATAGTCCGGCTGTGTTTCGGCTATCGCCTGCGCCGACAGCACGCCGACGACAGCTCCGGTAAGGCTCGCAAGAAACACTTTGCGGAGAAGGGCAATCAATCCGTTCAACTTCAATCGTCCATTGTAAATAAGTTTGATGGTCGCCGCTGGGAGGCGTCGATTCGGAACCGAAAACTAGCATGATCGTACATTATGTGCGGAATTAGGGCGTGTCCGTCACGTGACAGTAGGGGCTAAAATAAAGATTTTGGCGGATTCCGAGCATGGAATGTCGAAACTCATCTGGATTCATACCCCTAGTCGTTGTAACACGGCTCCGGATTAGGCCCGGATAGGGCCTTGTTGGGGGTCAAAATCCCCAGGGTCACGCTGTTGCCGCATTTTCAAACCAGTGACGGTCTATCGCTGACTTAAGAATACAGAACGGGAACTATAGATCAGAGCGTTGAAAGGAACCTGTTGATCATGTCCAGCACGAAGACAATCGCTGCCGCATCTGCCATCGCTGGCGCGTTCGCCCTGCTTGCCTCCGCGACGATGCCTGCATCGGCACAGCAGCCACCACAGGGCTGGTTCAAGGTCTGCTCGAAGCAGGAAGACAATGACATCTGCAACACGCAGAACATCGTCACTGCGGATTCCGGCCAGCTCCTGACCGCCGTCAACCTCATCGAAATCAAAGGCAAGATCAACCGTAAGATCTTTCAGGTGACTGTTCCTATCGGTCGCCTGATTCCTGCCGGTGTTGGTCTTCAGATCGACAACAACAAGCCGGTCAAGCTCGAATACGGCATCTGCTTCCCGGACCGCTGCATTGCCGAAGCTCCGCTGACCGACGATCTCATCAATGCGCTCAAGAAGGGTGGCAAGCTGACCCTGACTTCGGTCAACTATCAGAACAAGCCAAACCCGATTCCGGTCGCGCTCACCGGTTTCTCCGGGGCCCTGACTGGCCCAGCTCTCAAGCAGTCGGAACTGGAAGAACGCCAGAAGGAACTTCAAGACGCTGTTCAGAAGCGTCAGAAGGATTTCGAAGCCAAGATGAAGGCTGAACAGGACAAGGCAAAGGGAGCAGCTAACTAAGCTGCTCTCCAGTCTGTTATAAAAAAGGGGCGCTTCGAGCGCCCCTTTGTGTTTTGAGCTATCACTTTAAAAGAAAGTTCTATCTTAGTTCGAATGCTGTGATTTTACGCGATAGGAGCCATTGTCCAGCCGATCAAACATCTCCTCGATTTGAGGGTGACGCAGAGGCTCACCGCTTAGATCAGGCACAAGGTTCTGTTCCGACACGTAGGCGACATACTCGGATTCTGCATTCTCCGCGAGCAGGTGGTAAAAAGGCTGATCGCGATGCGGGCGTGCTTCCTCAGGAATGGACGCATACCATTCTTCCGTATTCGCAAACTCGGGATCCACGTCGAATATAACCCCACGGAAGGGGAATAACCGGTGCCTGACGACCTGGCCGATCTGAAATTTCGCGTGCTTTATCTGTGTCATACCCATGCAACGTTATGTAGTTCACCGCGTGACAAATTAAAGTCGACGGGAACCGGCAATTCTGTCAGCTTGATGTTTCGGATAATCTGAAAATCAGGTTAGCTGGAACGCTTGCCGTCGCTTCGGTGTGGAAGGCCCGGCAGTTTCGGAAGGAAATGCGAGAAACCGCTGCCGGGGCGCAGCCCCTCACGCATGAAGAATGCACGCAACGGCGCGAATGAGCGAAGCATTTCCAGCCCGACGCCACGCATGATCTGTGCCGGAAGCATGCCGGAGAGAAGCGAACGATTGAGCGCATCGACCGAGCCGGTGCGCGCCAGAATGTCTGGCCGTCTTGCGCGGTCATAGGCGCGAATGACCCGATCCGAGCCGGGATCGACAGGATCGCTCTCAATGGCCCTGACCAGCGTTTCGACGTCGCGCGAACCAAGATTGAGGCCCTGCGCGCCGATTGGCGGGAACACGTGCGCGGCTTCACCGATCAAGATCGTACGCTTGGCCGCAAAGACGTGGGGCACCAGGCCGGAAAGGGGCCAGGCCTGCGGCTTGATTTCGAGCCTGATCTTGCCCAGCATGGACTGCATCATATCCTCGATGCGTGCAGCAAGTGCAGCTTCATCAAGCGCGAGAAGCGCTTCAGCGCGACCGGGATTGACCACCCAGACAAGGCTTGAGCGTTTACCCTTCAATGGCACCTGAGTGAATGGGCCTTCTTCTGTGTGAAATTCTGTCGAGATGTTTTCATGATCGACACTGTGCGAGAAGGAAAGCACGACGGCTGTCTGCGGATAGCTCCAGCGGCGCGTGCGGATGCCTGCCGCTTCGCGAGCCATGGAATTGCGCCCGTCCGCCGCTACGACCAGCCGTGTATGCAATGTGTCGCCGCCTGAAAGCGTGATGGTCACATGGTCGCCATTGTGGCGATATTCGATAACTGGGGCATTGATGCGTTGAACATTCGGATTACGTGCGACGGCCTCTGCCAGTTTCTCGTTCAAAACGGCATTCGGGATATTGTAGCCAAATGCAGCTTCATCGATTTCGCCGGCACGGAAGGTCACAACCGGGCTTCTCACGAGGCGGCGCGTCGCATCGATAATGCGCATGGAGGCAAGAGCTGCCGCTTCCGGCTCGATATGCGACCAGACGCCCAGTCCTTCCAGCAGTCGGATGGCAGGCATCATGAGCGCGGTGGTACGACGATCACCTTTGTCGGTCTCCGGTCCCAGCAACACAGTGCGATAGCCTTTCGCTCCAAGTGCCAGAGCTGCCATCATTCCGGCGGGGCCGCCGCCGCTGATGACAATGTCGGTGAGAGGCTTGTTCACAACAAGATCGTTCATCGTATTTCATCCCTGGTCCGACAGTGCAGACCTCGTGACCGTTCGCTACGCATCTCGCATCGTCTGATGATTCCAGTCAGATGCGTTTGAGGTGCACTTAAACCGAAATGTAGTCCAAAGGCCATTCTTCCGTGGGATTATGGCGGATTTGCCTCACGCCTTACTTGCTCTTTTGTGCTTATTCAGGGAAAGCTGCTGCAAGTTCACGGCTTTTCTTGATTGGGAATCTGTTGGATGATCTTGAGGGTGGGGAACGCCAATTTGTTTGGTGTACGCGTTCCCCGATAGATGAAATGCACTCGCTGGCTTGGGAATTATCTTGGGCGGGATATGCGCGGCGACAAATTGAAATGGCGGATGGCGTGAAAACCAAACTGACCGGAAAACTCAAAGCCAAGAAAGTCACCGCGCCGCAAGCCAAGGCGTTTTCGGTTCATCTTCTGACGGCATCGGGTTCGTTTCTGGCGTTCCTTTCCATCGTGGCGGCCAGTGACGGGCGCTATACGGCGATGTGGTGGTGGCTGGGGCTGGCGCTTTTCGTCGACGGTATCGATGGTCCCATCGCGCGCAAGCTCGAGGTCAAATATGTTCTGCCAAACTGGTCTGGTGAACTTCTCGACAATATCATCGATTATGTCACCTACGTTCTGATACCGGCTTTCGCGCTCTATCAAAGCGGATTCATGGGAACGTATCTGTCGTTCATATCCGGTGCCATTATCGTGGTTTCGAGCGCGATTTACTATGCCGACACCGGCATGAAGACAAAGGAGAACTTCTTCAAAGGGTTTCCGGTGGTCTGGAATATGGTGGTCTTTACGCTTTTCATCGTCAGACCGGGTGAATGGGTCGCCTTCGCAACGGTTGTCGCGTCGGCAATCCTTTCGTTCCTGCCGATCAATTTCCTGCACCCGGTACGTGTCGTGCGCCTGCGGCCGCTTAATCTGACGGTTTTCCTGCTTTGGTGTGCATTTGGTGCGGCTGCGCTCTATTATACTCTGGACGCGCCGTTGTGGGTCCGTGTCGGCATATCCGTGACGGGCCTCTACATCTACTTCATCGGTGCTGTCATGCAGTTTTTTCCCGGACTGGGACGGACTGCTACTGTCATCGCGGCTGAGAAAGCCGCTGCCGCAAGGAAGACTGGAGAAGCATGATGATCAATGCCATTCGCGTCCATCAGACCGGTGGGCCGGAAGTCATGAAGTATGAACAGATCGAGATTGGCGAACCCGGTCCGGGCGAGGCGAAAGTGCGCCACGAAGCCGTCGGTCTGAACTTTATCGACGTCTATTTTCGCACCGGGCTTTACAAGGCGGCCCAGATGCCGTTTACGCCCGGCAATGAAGGTGCTGGCACGGTCATTGCGGTTGGTCCGGGCGCGGGGGATGTTCAAGTCGGTGACCGTGTTGCCTATGTGGCAACGCCGGGTTCCTATGCGGACGAGCGCATTCTGCCAGCCGACCGGCTGGTCAAGGTTCCAGATAATGTTGACCTGAAGACCGCCGCCTCCATGATGTTGAAGGGCATGACGGCGCAATATCTTCTGCGGCGTACATTCAAGGTGGAGCCGGGGCAGACGATACTGTTTCACGCGGCTGCTGGCGGGGTCGGGCTGATTGCCGGACAATGGGCGAAACACCTTGGCGCCAAGGTCATCGGTACGGCGGGATCGGAAGAAAAGATCGCGCTGGCCAGAAAGCATGGCTACGACCATGTCATCAACTACCGTACCGAGAACTTTGCCGAAAAGGTGAAGGAACTGACCGACGGAGTGGGTGTTGACGTCGTCTATGATTCTGTTGGGCGCGATACTTATATGGGCTCGCTCGACGTGCTGAAGCCTCTCGGTATGTTTGCCTGCTTCGGACAATCGTCTGGCGTCATTCCACCGTTCGATCTAGGCATTCTGGCGCAGAAGGGTTCGCTGTTCGCCACACGTCCAACGCTATTCAATTACATCGCCAAGCGGGCGGACCTTGAAAAGACGGCTGCAGAGCTTTTCGATGTAGTCGGAAGCGGAGCCGTCAAGATCGAGATCAATCAGACCTATGCGCTCAAGGATGCGGGCAAGGCACATGAGGATTTGGAGGCCCGCAAGACGACTGGAACCACCATTCTGCTTCCATAATGAGGCCCAGGATTGCAGCGGTGTGCATATGTCCACCGCTGCTTGCTTTTAGGCTTTTCAAGAGCAGACTTGCTGGATAAGGTCGCACAAAAATACAATTGGGGAACAATGACAGCGCCTCTAACCGACCGGCCTCTTCTGGATGTCCGCCGGCTCACGAAAGTATTTGGTCAGCTGCGGGCCTGCGATGGTGTCGATCTCACCATCGGGGAAGGCGAAATTCACGCGCTTCTGGGTGAAAACGGCGCCGGAAAATCCACCTTTGTGAAAATGCTGTTCGGCGCATTGCAACCTCTTGAAGGCGAAATTGTCTGGAAGGGGCAGCCGGTCACCATAGACGAACCCGGTGTCGCAAGAAAGCTCGGCATTGGCATGGTTTTTCAGCATTTTTCGCTGTTCGACTCGCTTACTGCCGCTGAAAATATCGCCCTGTCGCTAGACCGTTCGTTGCCGCTTTCAGACGTTGCAAAGCGTGCGCGTGAGGTTGGCAAGACGTACGGTCTTCCAGTTGATCCGCAAGCCCATGTTGGTGATCTGTCGGTTGGCGAACGCCAGCGTATCGAAATTGTGCGCTGCCTTCTTCAGAAGCCGGATCTCATCATTCTGGATGAGCCGACTTCGGTGCTGACGCCGCAGGAAGCGGACAAGCTGTTTGAAACGCTGGAGCGCCTGAAAGCCGAAGGCAAGTCGATCCTCTATATCAGCCACCGTCTCGAGGAGGTGAAGCGCCTCTGTGACCGCGCAACCGTGTTGCGACATGGCAAGGTCGTCGCGCATTGCGATCCACGCAAGGAGACTGCCGCGTCGCTTGCCCGGATGATGGTCGGTAATGATATCAATGTCGTGGCACGCAGCCCCATCGTGGCAGTAAATACCGGTAAAGATGCGCTTTTTGAAATCCGATCATTGTCGCAACCGCCGCGTGGACCATTTTCGACGGCATTGAGGGATATTTCTCTCTCGGTTGCCGCTGGCGAAGTCGTTGGCATCGCCGGTGTTGCAGGCAACGGGCAAGGTGAATTCTTCGAAGCTGTTTCGGGCGAAGTGCTGCAGTCAAATCCATCGAATGTGCGCATTCGCGGGAAGGATGCAGGCAAGGCCGGCATCAGCGACCGCCGCATGATGGGGGCAGCCTTCGTTCCGGAGGAGCGGCTTGGTCACGGTGCTGTTCCGACCATGACGCTGACCGACAATCTGTTCTTGTCGCGATACAAGACCGACGCAAAGATGTTCCTGCGTGGCGGCAAGATGAAGCTGATCGCAGAGAGCGCGCTTCGATCGGCTGCAAAACGCATCATTGAACGAATGGATGTGCGCAAGAGTGCTGAAAATCCGCCCGCATCTGCACTTTCTGGCGGAAACCTGCAGAAATTCATCATCGGGCGCGAGCTTGATCGCTCACCATCGGTCATGGTTGTGAACCAGCCGACATGGGGCGTGGATGCCGGTGCCGCAGCACATATCCGGCAGGCACTTGTCGATCTTGCGCGCTCCGGTTCCGCAGTTCTCGTCATTAGTCAGGACCTTGATGAGCTTCTTGAAATCAGTGACCGCATTGCCGTGATGAATCATGGCCAGCTCTCCGATCCTTTGCCGATTGCCGATGTAACGCTGGAAAAGATCGGTCTTTTGATGGGCGGTATCTCAGGAGAGGCGGGAGCTGCATGATGCGGATTGAACTCGTCAAACGCCCGCAGCCGTCGAGACTTTTTAGTGCTTTGTCACCATTGCTGGCACTGTCGTTGACACTGATTTTCGGCGGACTTGCTTTTGCGCTGATGGGCAAGGATCCGTTACATGCGCTTTATGTCTTCTTTGTCGAGCCTTTGTTCGACATCTGGTCTTGGCATGAATTGCTCGTGAAGGCTGCGCCGCTGATCTTGATCGCGGTCGGCCTCTGCGTCTGTTTTCTGTCCAACAACTGGAATATCGGTGCGGAGGGGCAGTTTATCGCCGGTGCCATAGCGGGATCGGTCCTGCCTGTCATGTTTCCCGACCTGCAGTCATGGGTGGTTCTGCCCTTGATGATGCTGATGGGGATGGCGGGTGGCGCGGCTTATGCATCCATTCCGGCATTGCTGAAAGTGCGCTTCAATACCAATGAAATCCTGACCAGCCTCATGCTTGTCTATGTGGCGCAACTGCTCCTCGACTGGCTGGTGCGCGGGCCGTGGCGCAACCCGGAAGGATATAATTTCCCGGAAACCCGTCAGTTCAGCGATAGCGCCATTCTGCCGGAAATCTGGAGTGCATCCGGTCGTGCGCATTGGGGCTTTATTTTCGCGCTCGTTGCAGCGATTTTCGTCTGGTTCCTGCTCAAGCACACGCTGAAGGGCTTTGAGGTCAAGGTTATCGGCCAAAGCCCGAGGGCAGGGCGTTTTGCGGGTTTCAGTGCAGGCAAGATGGTGTTCTTCGTCTTTGCGGTTTCGGGTGCTCTTGCCGGTCTCGCGGGCATCGCGGAAACCTCCGGTGCCATTGGCCAGCTTCGTCCGGTCATATCTCCGGGCTACGGTTTTACGGCGATCATTGTCGCGTTTCTGGGGCGCCTCAACCCGCTGGGAGCAATAGCAGCCGGTCTGGTGCTGGCGCTTTCCTATCTTGGCGGCGAAGCTGCACAGGTTGCTATCGGCATTTCCGAAAAATCTGCGCGCGTGTTTCAGGGCATGATCCTGTTCTTCGTTCTCGCTTGCGATACACTCATCCTTTATCGCATTCGCTTCATATCCGGTCGCCAAGCGGGAAAGGCCTGATCTCATGGATTTGACGCAGGCTATTCTTCTCACGATTGCAACAGCAGCGACGCCGCTCCTGATCGCCGCCATCGGCGAGCTTGTCGTAGAACGCTCCGGCGTGCTCAATCTCGGTGTCGAAGGCATGATGCTGATGGGGGCCGTGTCCGGCTTCGCCATTGCGCAGATGACCGGCTCGGCCTGGCTGGGCTTGTTTGCCGCTGTCTTGGTCGGTGCGCTTTTCTCCGCCGTTTTTGGCTTTCTGACGCTCATACTCGTCACCAATCAGGTGGCAACCGGGCTGGCACTGACGATCCTTGGCGTTGGAGCATCGGCCTTGCTCGGCGAAAGCTTTGTCGGGCTTCCCGGCGTCCGGCTTGAAGCAATCCATATTCCCTACCTCACCGATCTGCCGCTTGTCGGGCGGTTCCTCTTCGGTCAGGACCCGATCTTCTATATGTCTATCCTGCTGGTTGTCGGTGTGGCATGGTTTCTGTTCCGCACGCGAGCGGGGCTTACATTGCGCGCCATCGGCGACAGCCATGGCTCGGCCCATGCACTCGGCGTGCATGTGGTGCGCACGCGCTATCTGGCGGTTCTGTTCGGTGGTGCTTGCGCCGGTCTTGCGGGCGCGCAATTGTCGCTCGTCTATGTACCGCAATGGGTGGAGAACATGACAGCCGGGCGCGGCTGGATCGCTCTTGCTCTTGTCGTTTTCGCTTCGTGGCGACCATGGCGGGTATTGATCGGTGCTTACTTGTTTGGCGCCGTGACCATCGGCCAGCTTCACGCACAGGCGCTCGGCTTTGGCTTGCCGTCGCAGTTTCTGTCTGCGCTGCCTTATCTTGCGACGGTTGTGGTGCTGGTCATCATCTCGCGCAACAAGCGCCTGACGATGATGAATACGCCGGCTTCGCTCGGCAAGCCGTTTGTTCCTGACCGGTAGAACGAACGGCTGAGGGGTAGACGTAAACCGTCCCAAGGGTTTTCGTTTTGGTTAGTGGGTAAAAACAAGGAGTGCAGGGAACATGAAAAAGACGCTTATGGCCATGGCCACTGCGGCCAGCTTTATGCTTGGCGGCGCAGCGCATGCAGAAGATAAACTCAAGATCGGTTTCATCTATATCGGACCTCCGGGCGATTTCGGCTGGACCTATCAGCACGATCAGGCCCGCAAGGAACTTGTCGAGGCGCTTGGCGACAAGGTCGAAACCACATTTCTGGAAAGTGTTCCGGAAGGCGCCGATGCCGAACGTTCCATCGAACGTCTGGCACGTGCTGGCAACAAGCTGATCTTCACGACGTCGTTCGGCTATATGGACCCGACCCTTAAGGTCGCCAAGAAGTTCCCGGACGTGAAGTTCGAACACGCAACCGGCTACAAGACCGCCGACAACATGTCCGCCTATAATGCGCGCTTCTATGAAGGCCGTTATGTGCAGGGCGTGATCGCTGCCAAGATGTCGACAAAGGGCGTTGCCGGTTACATCGCATCCGTGCCGGTTCCTGAAGTCGTGCAGGGCATCAACGCATTCATGCTCGGCGCGCAGTCGGTCAACCCGGACTTCAAGGTCAAGGTGATCTGGGCTAACTCCTGGTTCGATCCGGGCAAGGAAGCCGATGCGGCCAAGGCTCTGATCGATCAGGGCGTGGACATCATCACCCAGCATACCGATTCTACTGCTGCCATTCAGGTGGCTCATGATCGCGGGATCAAGGCTTTCGGTCAGGCTTCGGACATGATCAAGTTCGCGCCCGACACGCAGCTCACCGCTGTCGTGGACGAATGGGGCCCGTATTATATCGATCGCGCGAAGGCTGTTCTCGACGGTACGTGGAAAAGCCAGAACATCTGGTGGGGTATGAAGGAAGGCCTCGTGAAGATGGCGCCTTATACCAACATGCCGGACGACGTGAAGAAACTGGCCGAGGAAACCGAAGCCAAGATCAAGTCGGGCGAACTGAAGCCTTTCACTGGCCCGATCAAGAAGCAGGACGGCTCCGTCTGGCTGAAAGAAGGCGAACAGGCTGACGACAAGACCCTGCTGGGCCTCAATTTCTACGTCGCTGGCGTGGACGACAAGCTGCCACAGTAAGTTTCTCCAGACTGAAACAGAAAAGGGCGCTCAAAGCGCCCTTTTTATTTTCTTACAATGGATTGAATCCACCTCTTAAAGCGATAGCTTAAGTCCCTCGTGACTATCCGTGAAGCCGAGCGACTGATAGAAACGTAGCGCGTCGGAACGCGATTTATCCGTCGTCAATTGTACGAGACCACAGCCGCGCTCACGGCACTGCTCGATTGCCCACCCGATCATCTGGCGGCCTATTCCACCGCCACGAATGTGGCTCGCAATCCGCACGCTTTCGATCTGTCCTCGCCACATGCCCATTCGCGACAGGCCGGGTATGAAGCTGATTTGCATGCAACCAATGATCTCGCCATCATGCTCAACGACTGCCAGAAGCTGATTGGGATCAGCATCGATTGCTGCAAAGGCGTTGCGGTAGGAATCCCTCAAAGGGAGGTTCGCATCTTCGCGCTGCGCACCCAATGCATCATCGGCGAGCATGGAGACAATTGCCGCCACGTCAGCCGCGGCGGCTTTTCGGATCGCTATGGCAACTTCCGCCGCCATCAGACCGCCATGCCATGCAGATCGTAAGCGTCACTCGCCTCGATCTTCACCGTCACGATGTCGCCGACGCGAAGCGGGCGGCGCGACTGGATATGAACATTGCCGTCGATTTCCGGAGCGTCGTAGCGCGTACGGCCCTTGGCAATCGTGCCGTTTGCTTCATCGATAATGACAGGCAGGCGCTTCCCGACCTTCTTCTTGAGGAGATTGGTCGAAATCTGCTGCTGCTTGGCCATGAAACGATGCCAGCGCGCTTCCTTGATTTCTTCTGGAACCTGCTCAAGGCCGAGATCATTAGCCTTCGCGCCCTTTACCGGCTCATATTTGAAGCAGCCAGCGCGCTCGATCTTGGCTTCGTCGAGCCAGTCGAGAAGCATCTGGAAATCTTCTTCCGTTTCGCCGGGATAGCCGACGATAAAGGTGGAGCGCACGGCCAGATCCGGGCAGGTCTCACGCCAGGCCTGAATGCGGCGCGAGGTCTTTTCCTGATGTGCCGGACGGCGCATGTTTTTCAGAACTGCCGGTGAGGCGTGCTGGAAAGGAATATCCAGATAAGGCAGAATCTTGCCTTCAGCCATCAGCGGAATGACTTCATCGACGTGCGGGTAGGGGTATACATAGTGCATACGCACCCATACGCCCATATCGCCCAACTCGCGCGAGAGGTCGAGGAACTTGGTGCGAACCGTGCGGTCCTGCCACATGGCTTCCTGATATTTGATGTCGAGGCCGTAGGCACTCGTATCCTGCGAGATGACGAGGATTTCCTTCACGCCTGCGTTGACCAGCTTTTCCGCTTCACGCAGCACCTGATCGATCGGGCGCGATACCAGGTCGCCGCGTAGTGCCGGAATGATGCAGAAGGAGCAGCGGTTCGAGCAGCCTTCGGAAATTTTCAGATAGGCGTAGTGGCGCGGGGTGAGCTTCACTCCCTGTGGCGGCACCAGATCGACAAAGGGATCGTGCGCGGGAGGGGCGGCTTCATGCACCGCGCTCATCACGCTTTCATAAGCCTGGGGCCCGGTGATGGCCAGCACGTTCGGATGGCGCTCACGGATGACATCGGGTTCGGCGCCAAGACAACCAGTTACGATGACCTTCCCGTTCTCGTTGAGTGCAAGGCCGATCGCATCAAGCGATTCATCACGTGCGGAATCGAGAAAGCCGCAGGTATTGACGATGACCAGATCGGCTCCGTCATGCTTGCGAGAGATTTCATAGCCCTCGGAGCGGAGGCTGGTGATGATGCGTTCCGAATCGACAAGCGCCTTCGGGCAGCCGAGTGAAACGAAACTGACGCGCGGTGCGCTCATGGTGATACCTTGCGAATTTCGGAAAATTGGGCGCGCAATATCACGATAAAGGGGCAACGGTAAAGTTGAGATGATAAAAAAAGCCGGAGCGCAAAGCCCCGGCTTTTGTTTACTTGGCGAGTTTGGCTTATTCTGCCTGATCGGCCGGAGCTGCGTTGAGCTGGCCGTAACGCTCTTCGCCGATCTTGGCGAGGAGGTCGAGCTGAGTTTCAAGGAAGTCGATATGACCTTCCTCATCAGCCAAGAGTTCATCGAAAAGCTGCTTGGAAACATAGTCGCCCAGTTCGTCGCAGATTTCGCGAGACTTCTTGTAGGAAGCGCGTGCGTCATATTCACCTGCAAGGTCGGCTTCCAGAACTTCCTTCACGTTCTGGCCGATGCGTAGCGGAGCTACGGTCTGCAGGTTCGGAAAGCCTTCGAGGAAGATGATACGGTCAATCAGCTTGTCAGCATGATGCATTTCTTCGATGGATTCTTCACGTTCTTTCTTGGCAAGACGCGTGAAGCCCCAGTCGTTGAGGAGGCGGTAGTGAAGCCAGTACTGGTTTACAGCGCCAAGCTCGAGGAACAGTGCCTCGTTAAGCCGCTCGATGACCTTTGGTTCGCCTTTCATTCCATGAACTCCCGAATTTGTCGCGTAGAGAACGTACACGATCCATGAACTGGACCACGTTTTCGTCCATTTGGTTATGACGAAGATGATACTCTTCAGTCACCCTTATGATCGTTTCCACGACGTTTGGGAAGCAGCCACAGCAACGGCCGCGCTTGGACATGATATTATAGACGGTGCCAGGAACGATAAGCTGCCAGCAATCCTGATCGAGAAGCTCGATAACAACAGCTTCAATGTCTTTATCGGTAATAACGTTGCAGCTACAGACTAGCATGAGGAACTATCTCCCGTTGCTTGCAAAGCAAAAATCAGATGCGAAAAGCATCGAACGGAGAGACTTTACCGGCTCATTCTGTACTTCAACTGTGTTGCTGGTCCAGAAAACTAGCAGCATTATTTCACTTGTGGCGTAAAGCCGAACTGAACCGGTCAATGGTTCCTCCAACTGTAAGGGTTAAAGGCCCGAACATTAAAGGTATTACTTAGATGGCATTTATAAAACCCACCAAATTAAGTCAGGTTATGGCCGGTGGGGCTCTATTCTGTCAATTTTTATGTTTTTGAAACGTTCTAAAAATCAATAAGTTAGAATCATTCTAAATATGAGTTAACTACCCATCTTTAAACGATAATTGCCATTTTAGTATAGCCATGGCAGCGTTCCAATGGCGTCGCCATGCCATTATGCGCTATTTCGCCGCACCTTGTGGACAGGCGTTTCTCCCGAGCGTCAGGAGCCAAGAACGGAGCTGAAGCCTTCGAACTGCGGAGGTCCGAGATAGAGCGGCTTGTTGTCTCCAGCATTGCGATGCGCATCGCGAAACTGTTCGGACTTGGTCCAAGCGACGAAATCGTCGCGATTGCGCCAGACCGTGTGCGAAGCATAAAGCGTGTAGCCTTCCTCTTCGTTGGTCGTGCCGCGCAGAAGATGAAAGCTTTCGAAACCGGGAAGTTCGGACAATTTGGAGTCGCGGTTCTTCCAGACGGTCTCGAAGTCGGTTTCGCTGCCGACGCGAACTTTGAAGCGATTCATGGCTATGAACATTGCTGATCCTTTTCCATCAGGTTTGGGACTGGCTACTTTATATAGTTTCCGGCGAGTGCAGCGGTAGGGCTGCACTCGCCGCGCCACATCTTGGGATCAGAAGGCCGCCGCGGTCAGGTTGGCCGGTCTTCGAAGATGCGACGATCATGAATGAGAGGTGAGCAGGCCTCTCAAACGTTTAGAACTGGAACTGTGTGGAGACGAGGAATGTGCGTCCGCGACCAGAACCATAGGTGCTGAGAGCAGGGGTGTATTCCTTGTCGGTGATGTTCAGCACCTGAAGCGAAAGATCAACCGTGTCGGTGAACTTGTACTTCGCGAAGACGTCCACCAGCGCATAAGGATCGGTGTCGTTTCCTGTGATGCTTCTGCCGCTCGAAACATGCTGAACGCGCAGACCGCTCTCAAGCTTGCGTTCGAAGAAGCGTGCACCAGCCGTAACTGTTACGACATCTTCAGGCAGATACTGGTTTGCCCCGAGGCCCGCCGTCTGTTCCGGGAGTTCGGAGGTGGAGTGCGTATAGGCAATGCCACCAAAGACGAAGCCGGCATCGTAACGGGCATCAAGCTCGAAGCCTTTCACATCGGAAGTGCCATCCACATTGATGAACTGGCTGTTCGTGCTGGAGGCGGTGATGTAGTCCTCAACACGCATCATGTAGTAGTTGGCTTTGATGCGCAGGCCGTCTTCTGCTGTAAATATGCCGTCGCGTGCGATATTGACGCCGAACTCCCATCCGCGCTGCTTTTCAGGGCGTAGATCCGGATTGCCACGCAAACCTGTTGTACCCGCATGGGCCACGCCACCAAGGAAGGTTTCCTGCAAGGTTGGCGAACGCATGGAGTGCGCATATGTAATATAAGGCTGCAGCCAGTCGGTCACGTTATAGGCAACGGTGACCTTGGGGCTGAATTCGCCATCGCTGTTCGAGATCGAGCTGTCTTCGCTCTCAAGTTTGAAATAATCGTAGCGAAGGCCGGTGACGACCTGCAAAGCCTGATAATTCCAGGTCGCTTCCGAGAAGACCGCGTTGCGATTGGAAGTGGCGTCTGTCGGGTTGACACCAGTAATGTTGCCACCAGCATTGTCGCGATTAATTTCAAAGCCGTTCTTCCACGCGACAGCTACATCACCAAAGGTGAAGCGTGACGTGTTTGAGGCGGTCATCCCTGTGGTGTCCGTTGAAATCTGACGCCCGACATAGCTGCCATTGCCGTCCACCCAGTTTTGCAGCGTGCTGTTGTGGTAGAGGTTGACGTCCAGGCCGATGAGATTGTTGTCGGACGGATTGTAGTTGTACTGTGCGAAGAACGTGCGGTTCTGCAGGAACATATCGTAGATCGTATAGGTTCCCGGACGGTAGCCGTTCGCATATGTTCCGTAATGGTTGTTATAGAGCACGCCGCCAAGCGTCAGCTTCTGGTCTTCGCCAAGGCCGAATTCGGCTTTGAACAGGCCCGAAGTCAGTTCCTCGCCGGTCTTCTCGACGGTCACGCCGTCGCCGTTCTTGTAATCGTTGGAATCGTGACGGCTGATGGCAGCAACAATCCCGATGGAATTGACACGGGCAGCACCCGCCAGCATTTCGGAGAAACCGGTGCCATTGCTGCCCCAGGAAGCGCGACCGAGGACACCCTTGTCCTTGCCATCCAGAATGACGTCATCGACGCCGAGTGTGCGGAAATTGACGCTGCCGACAAGGCCGGTTCCGCCTTCGGTCGTCACGGCGCCGCGCGCCACATCGATTTCCGACAGCAGATTCGGGTCGATATAGGCATAACCCTGCGCATCGTGCGCGGTGTTGCGATAGTTCTGCGGCACGCCATCGATCATCATGTTGACGCGACCAGAACCTTCGAAGCCACGGATATTGACGGCCACACCCGGATTGGAAGCATTCTGAAGAGTGAACACGCCTGCCGTTCCGCGCAATACATCATCGAGTTTTGCGCCACCGAAACGATTGATCTCTTCGCGGCCGACCCTACCGACCGGTGCCGCAACGGAGGTTGGCGCCTGTGCGTCGGTCGCCTGGCGAATGGTGATCGTCTTCAGCGCAACGCCAGCTTCCTCGTCGGAAGCTTTTTGTTCCTGCGCGAATGACTGTGACGTCATCGCCACAAGAATGACAGCAAGCCCCTTGCTCGCTAGAATTGAATGTTTGTGAACCCCACCAGTCGCCCGCATTTCCAATGTTTCCTTCATGACCCAGACGCGCTTCGCCGACCCAACGGGCGACGAAGAAACCTAAAAATTCAATTGTTTATGACTTCCCCCTCAAGAGAAGGCCGCGTGCTGGCTGGGAAGACAGTTTCTTCCGGGCTTGCGTTGAAAAATCGAGATTTAAACTTGACTCGATTATTCCAGTAATGCAGTGATTAATAAACATGACTGTTGATGTCAACAAAACAAATTTGCGAACATCACCATGTGAAAAGTCGATGCTGAGGCGAGAAAATGAACAGGCGAATCCATATCGACATGCAGGTGCGGTTACCGCGCGGACCCGTTTCCGACAGAACTGCAAATCGCATACCTGAAAGCCAGCTCAGCGGCGATTCAACCGGGTCTGTCCCGGCTCAGATAAAACCTCGCTTCGGCGAGAGTGCACTTGAGCCGCAACTTAAAACCTATGGCAGTCGCGAACTCTTCGACGGCTCCCGGGAAGTGGGCATAGAGCACGGCGGCTCGCTCTATCGCCTCAAGATCACCCGCCAAGGCAAGCTCATCCTAAACAAGTAGGCAACCATCAGATGACGACTCATTCCAAGCCCTCCCCAGAGCAGATTCTCAAGGCACGGGCTGATAATCCGAAAATGCGTGAACGCGATTTTGCGCAGAGCCTCGGTATATCAGAAGCCGATTTCGTAGCAGCGCATTGCGGACAAGATGCAACGGCAGGGATTTCGGCGCGGCGTGTTCGCGCCGATGTCGAAACGCTGTTGAACCGCATTAGGGCCGTCGGCGAAATCATGGCGCTGACGCGCAATGAGAGTGTCGTCCATGAGAAGATCGGGCCTTTTGAAAAGACAGTCTGGGGACCGCATGCCTCGCTGGCGCTAGGCAAGGAAATCGACCTCCGTATTTTCCCGAAGCATTGGGTTCACGGTTTTGCGGTCTCCAAGCAGGATGGCGAAACAACGCGCCGCAGCCTGCAGTTCTTCGATGCCACGGGCGAGGCAGTCTTCAAGATTCATCTGCGTCCGGCTTCCAACATTGAAGCCTACGAGGTGCTTGTCAGCGATTTGCTGCTGGACGATCAGTCACCCGCCATTGAGACCAGCGCTCTTGCGCCTAAGGGACCGAAGACGGACGTGTCGCTTCTCGACATTGATGCTTTCCGCGAACGCTGGGGTTCTCTTACCGATGTGCATCAGTTTGTCGGCTTGTTGAAGGATTTCGGCGTGGATCGGCATCAGGCTGTGCATCTTGCCGGTCATGATTTCGCCTGGCGTGTCGACACGTCGTCGGTCGAAGCTATGATGAACCATGCGGTGCAGGAAAAGCTTCCGATCATGTGCTTTGTCGGTAGCCGCGGCTGCATACAGATCCATACTGGCCCGATCCTCGAGATCAAGATGATGGGCCCGTGGCTGAACGTACTGGACCCGACGTTCCATATGCATCTGCGTGTCGATCACATCGCCGATGTCTGGGTCGTGCGCAAGCCGACGAAGGACGGTCATGTGACATCGCTGGAAGCCTATGATGCCAATGGCGAACTGATCGTTCAGTTCTTCGGCGAGCGTCACGAAGGGGAAGCAGAGCTGGCCGATTGGCGTATGATTGTGGAAAATCTTCCGCGTCTACCGCAGTCGTCTGCTGCATAAGGTGACGGCAATGTCGTTTATTTCCTCGCACTTAAGGCGCGGAGCTGCCCTGGCTATCATCGCGTTGTCGCTGACGGTTACCGGTGTAGCGCGCGCCGAGACTGTCGATCATTTTAGCGATACGTCGCGCATCGTTTCCGTCGGCGGCTCGCTGACGGAAATCGTCTATGCTCTCGGTGGAGACAAGATGCTTGCCGCGCGTGACCAGACGAGTGCGTATCCTGAAGGGGTGAAGAAGCTGCCCGATATTGGGTATATGCGCCAGCTTGCACCCGAAGGCGTGCTTTCGGTTAACCCGACCGGTATTCTGCTCCTTGAAGGCAGCGGTCCGCAGGACACGCTCGATGTTCTGAAAAAAGCATCAGTGCCGATGATCGTCGTGCCGGAAACCTATACAGGCGAAAGCGTCGTCAAGAAAATCGATATCGTGGGAAAGGCTCTTGGCCTCGAAGACAAGGCCAAACGACTCGCGGCCGAAGTCTCGCGCGATATCGAAGCGGCAGAGAAGGCTGCGGCAGGCCACAGCCCACGCAAGCGTGTGCTTTTCGTACTGTCGGCTCCTGGCGGGCGTATGATGGCATCGGGCACAGGCACGGCAGCCAACGGAATGATCGAGCTTGCCGGTGGCGAGAACGTCATCACCGAATATCACGGATATAAGCAACTGACGGACGAGGCTGTCGAGAAAGCAGCGCCCGACATGGTCCTGATGATGGATACGGGTGCGGACGGGATGACGCCGGAATCGCTGCTCAAAAATCCCATCATTGCCGCAACACCGGCAGGGCGAAACAAGAATATCGTTTCGATGGATGCGACCTATCTGTTGGGATTTGGTCCACGGACCGGCGCTGCCATTCGTGATCTGTCAGCAAAACTCTATGGTGCTACCGCAGCGCAATAACATGATCGGGTTTGCGCGTTTGAAGAACATGCAGGCCTGATTACGAGGATTATTCGAAATGACCAGCCAAGGTCGCGTAGCGCGCGAACAGCGCTTTGCAGCGCGTCATTCTGAAAAAGAAGTAGCCATCCCAGATGGTGACATCACGGGAGACCGCGCGGCCCGTGCGCGTCTAACCATCATAATACTTATGCTCACTTTATGCATCGCCGCTCTGTTCAGCCTGACGGCTGGTGCTTCGGATGCATCCGTGCTTTCGGTTCTGCGCACTCTGACCTCCTCCGGCGCAGCCGAAGGTGCGGATGCATTTCGCCGTGATCACCTGATTATCATGGAGATCCGCCTGCCGCGTATCGTTATGGGCATTTTGATAGGAGCTGGGCTCGCCGTTTCCGGGGCTGTGATGCAGGGCCTCTTCCGCAATCCGCTGGCCGATCCGGCGCTTGTCGGTGTGTCTGCCGGTGCCGGCCTTGGCGCAGTATCGATGATCGTTCTGGGTGGCACTTTTCTTACACCCGTTATTGCGATCCTCGGCGTTTATGCTTTACCGCTCGCCGCATTTCTCGGCGGGCTTGCCAGCACCCTGCTGCTCTACCGTGTCGCGACGCGCCGAGGGCGCACCTCTGTTGCAACCATGCTGCTTGCAGGCATAGCGCTTGGCGCTTTGGCAGGTGCAGCGACCGGTGGACTCATCTATCTGGCCGATGATCGACAGTTGCGTGATCTGACGTTCTGGGGGCTCGGTTCGCTCGCGGGTTCCACCTGGGCCAAGATTGGCGCCGCGGGACCGATTATTGCCATCATTCTGGTTGTTTCGCCGTTGCTTGCGCGTGGCCTCAATGCGTTGGCTCTGGGTGAAGCTGCCGCCGGTCATCTCGGCATTCAGGTGCAGCGCATCAAGAACATAGCGATTGTGACCGTGGCTGCCGCTACTGGTGCGACGGTCGCCGTTGCTGGGGGGATTGGTTTTGTCGGTATTGTGGTGCCGCATATGCTGCGCCTCAGCATCGGTCCGGACCATCGCTATCTCCTGCCGGCATCAGCCTTGCTTGGCGCGACGCTTCTGCTTCTGGCGGACGCCGTCAGCCGCACGATTGTGGCCCCGGCAGAATTGCCGATCGGCATTATCACAGCGCTTTTCGGGGCGCCGTTCTTCCTCTGGATATTGCTGCGCCAGCGCGGCCTTCTCGATCTGTGAGGCCATCATGATTGAAACGAAGGCATTGGGCGTAAGCCTGTCAGGAAAGACCATCATCAGCGACATCGCCTTTTCGGCGAGGCAGGGGGAGGTGACAGCAATCGTGGGGCCGAACGGTTCAGGCAAGACCACACTGTTGCGCGCACTTTCCGGTGACACCGCATATACGGGGACGGCCTATCTAGACGGCCGCTCTTTCGCTGAAATCAAGCCGTGGCAGATGGCGGCGCGCCGGGCAGTACTTCCACAAGCTAGCGCCTTGTCATTTCCTTTCACAGTTCGCGAGATCGTGAAGATCGGGCTTACCGGTGGTTATAGTGGCGTTTCTCGCGAAGAAGAGAAACGATTACCGGATGCCGCCTTGCAGAAGGTAGATCTCGCAGGCTTTGGTGGACGGCTTTATCAGGAACTTTCCGGCGGAGAGCAGCAGCGCGTACAGCTTGCCCGTGTTCTATGCCAGGTCTGGAAACCGGTCGTGGATGGGAAGGCGCGTTATCTGTTTCTGGACGAACCGATTTCAAGCCTCGATATCCGCCACCAGATCGTGGTGATGGAGATTGCAAAAGATTTCGCGGCAGCAGGCGGCGGGGTGATCGCCATCCTACATGATCTCAATTTGACTGCTATGTTTGCCGACCGTATCGCGGTTATGAACAGGGGCAGGCTGGATGTGATGGGAACGCCGCGCGAAGCCCTGACCGACGAGCGGCTTGAACGTGTCTATGAATGCACGTTGAGGGTAGGCGTTCCGCCTGAAAAGGGTGTGCCTTTCGTATTGCCTCAGTCTGCCTATCGCGCAGCCGCTGAATAAGAAAAGGTCCGGCAACAAGCCGGACCTTTTCATTTCAAATTCGCGCTGGAATATCAGCTCGCGACGCGTTCTTCTTCCATTTCATCGAGACCAAGCAGATGGCGCACATTCGGGCGCGCCTTGACGAGGTCTGCAATGCTGTACTTCATCAGTACGCCAAAGAAGGCGTTGAGTGCTTCGCGGAGCGCGGAATTGAGCGCACAGCTATCGACGAGCGGGCATTCGGAGGCGTCATTTTCAAAGCACTCCGCCATGGCGAAATTTTCTTCGGTCACGCGCACGACATCGAATAGTGAAATGTCCTGAGCTGCGCGGCCAAGGCGCACGCCGCCATTGCGACCGCGTACCGTTTCCACCAGTTTGTGCTCAACAAGTGGCTGAAGAATCTTGAATAAAAACAGTTCAGAAACGCCGTAAGCTCGCGCAATTTCAGGGATACGGCTGAGCTTGCCATCGTTGGCAGCGCAATACATGAGCATACGAACGGCATAATTCGTCTGGCGGGTAAGACGCATCACTGTTCCTTTCAACACGTCTCGGAGCGACTGCATACCTCGATGTCGAGGAGGACGACGCTCCAATCCTTGAGTTCGCAATTCCAAACCGAAAATGGCCTATTCCCTGTTTCGGAGTTGCTCCAAAATTCTGGTCTTGTCGCATCTACGATCCGGAAAGGTTCAAGGCCCGGTTGGATCATGCGCTAAGCGGATTTCTATTTCTTGATCCACTTTAGAATCATTCTTAAAATATATGAAGTCTTTTCTCACCTTTAAAGGGGAAAAGTTGTTACCGGTATCAATTAACTGCGAGTTCCTCCCAGACCCGCTATAAAAGCCCGTTTGGGTCTACTGGCAGACGTCTATCCACTCGGCACTGACCAGTTCAGCCATTTTGTACGGAGCAATGCGCACGGCACTGTTGGTGGCCCCGGCAGCAGGTACGACTTCCTCGAAATTCTTCAACGATACATCGCAATAGACGGGCAGGGCGCTCGGCAGACCGAACGGGCAAACGCCTCCTACCGGATGACTGGTTTCCGCAAGAACGGTCTCGGCATCCAGCATGCGCGGCTTGGTTCCAAACTGATCCTTGAACTTGCGATTATCGATGCGGGCATCTCCACGGATAACGATGAGAATGGTCCGATCCTTGGCAGAGAAGGAAAGTGTTTTGGCAATCTGTCCCGGCTCCACGCCATGCGCTTCGGCGGCTAAAACAACAGTGGCAGTACTGGTCGGCAGCTCAATTACCTCGATCTCGGGCGCTTTGGCTGCAAAGAAGGCTTTAACAGAATCCAGACTCATCGCTTCCCTTTTTCTTATTCTGATTATTAAACTCAAGTTTAAGCCGCAACGGACCAAAGGACAAGCCTGGTTGTTTCCTTGCGGCATTTTGGTATTGAGTTTCTATCAGATAGAAGTCTCGATCTGCAATAATCTCTCAGGGGAATGGATGGAAGGGCAGCGAGGCGGCTTCGGCTCATAACACGGAAGCCGGTGCCCCGTGTTATGAGCAGGCGCCGAGGTTGATGCTAGAGATCCACCGGACGACCCGAAGCCTCTTCTTCCAGGGTCACCGCCACGTCGGCATTGGCTGACAATCTCACCTTGTTGCCTTCGATGTCGGCAACAAAGCCGAGCTCGATATAATGATGATGATTGCTATGCATCCCGGAATTATCAGTCTTCTTCAGCTTAATGCGGTTATCTTCAATGCGGTCGACCGTGCCAACATGCACGCCATCGGCTCCGATGATTTCCATATTTTCCCGGATTTTCTGCTGCATGGGAAATCCTCCGTGTTGAATGATGCCGGAATGGCAATCTGCGATTAAGGCCACATACGGGAACTTAGAGCGCTTTCAGCAACTGCCCATGGCAGCCACATTGAAAGTTGCATTTTGGAGGCTTGATCGAGCTTTTGTGATCGGGTGCCTGATACTGGCTTCGATCCCCAATGTTCAGAATGCTGGCAAATGGGACAGTGCACGTTGACGCGACAAGAAAAGCTGCTAAGAAGTCACTCGCTGAGCGATTGGGCGCAAATCGGTAGCTTGCTGCGATTTGCTGCTTTTCCAAACTTTGGAAAAGTAGAAATTAAACAATTGCCTGGAGGGGTGGCCGAGCGGTTTAAGGCACCGGTCTTGAAAACCGGCGTGCGAGAGATCGTACCGTGGGTTCGAATCCCACCCCCTCCGCCATTGTTTCTCACATATTGCTCATGATGCTTCTTCTTCGATCACATTCTGTGCGACCTGCTCAATACCGCCGTTGAAGCGTTCTGCGGCAAGGAGTCCGAGCCATACGGCGATCAGGCAAAGCACGACCGAAAAGCCGATATTGAATAGAGCTTTTCCGGGTTGGCCAGCACGTAAAAGATCCATTGTCTGCAGGCTGAAAGACGAGAAAGTGGTGAAACCGCCGCACACGCCAACCATAAAGGCGACGCGCCAGATTTCAGGTACAGGAAAACGGCCCTGTTCCAGCGTCAATGCGCCGAAGAGCGAAATGGCAAAAGAACCGACAATATTGATGACGATGGTGCCCCAGGGAAGCTCACGGCTTATAGGCAACATCAACACGGCCAGCCAGTATCGCGCGACGCTTCCGATCGCTCCGCCCAGTGCCACCATTAGGGTTGCTTGCATTGTTCTGTGTCCATTCAATAATGGATAGAGCTCCGATCGTGACCTTTGGAAGCTTGATATAGCCGAGAGGTCTTGCGACTCACTCTTCTCCTGTTTCAATTCAAGCAGGAGTCATCAGCCAGTCGGTGGCAGTTTCGGGAGAACCCCATTCCCATCATGCACGGCGCGTGCCGCTTTGCGTTTATACAGAATAGCGACTGCAGCCGTCAATCTGACGGGGCTGCGATTAGCGCCGTATCTGTCCTAAAGCGGTCATCAGGAGAGGGTGCCGCCTTTGCGACGTCCCAGTCGCCGTCCTGCGGCGTCGCTTGCCCGATAGATGAAAGATGCAGGTTTTGGCAAGGTACGTCGCATGAAAGCGACCTTGCGCAGATAGTTGTCGATTTTCCATGTTGCCCATGTGCCGCCACGAAAATAAGCGACGTCGCCAGCCCGCAAAGTGCGTGTGCCGCCATCTGCGTCGGTAACGTGTACTTCGCCTTCCAGAATATAGACGGTTTCATCCCAACCGAAATACCAGCGGAAGGTGCCTGCGGTGCAATCCCAAATGGCTGTATAGGCTGCACGGTCATTGCTTGCTGATTGCTCGCAGGATCGCGCTTGCGGATTACCTTCCAGCACCCAGTCCGGATTGATTGGCGCGGATTTGAGTTCCATCTCCGTGGCGTTGTTGGAAACCACAGACGGCCCCCTGGATGCAACGAAGGCTCTCGGCATTGTCCGCGCAACAGCGAGAAGGGCACTTGCAAGCATGAATTTCCAAGCCATGAATTCCACCCGATTGGCAGTCGGGTTTCTGAATAACGGCTATTCGTCAGAAATGCGTTAAAGCGCGAGGAGAAACCGATCTTTCCATGCAAATGTTGCAGTAATTTGAAGCCGGCTGCACAGTATCACGCGGCAACTATACTATCGCGGCGGGCAGGCAGTTCGAATAGTCGGGCACCGTTGTCTGTCCCCTTTTCCTCATAACCGATGATCTTGAACCATTTCACGATGTCGGCTCGGTCAAGCCAGCTTCGCGAATGGACGGGCAAGTCGCCTGCCAAAGCCTGAATCTGCCGGATATGCTGCTTGCAGAAGCGCACCGTATTTCGGTTGAAGAAGGCTTCCTTCGCCGCAAAAAGCGTATCCGTTGCGCCGTTTGCCTCGTGCCAGGCGATAACTGCGACCACCTTGTCGTTCTGTAGCAAAGCGTGCGCCCGGCCTTCCCGCAGGTTCATCATCAAGTTGTCATAGGCAGCCTTGGTATCCTTGCCGGCCGCGATATACTCAATCGCCATACGCCTCGAAAGGTCGTGAAAAACGGCTTCAAGATCACCGATAGTCGCTGTGCGTGCTTTCATTTTTGACCTCCCTTCGCTTCACTCCCATCGCGCGAAAAACACGATGACGCCATAATGGCCACTTCCGGCCATCGCTTTCAACGCGAAAAGCCTATGTCGGTTCCGCTCGAATGAAGCAAGTTCGGCCGTAACGAAGGGCTGGGGCGGTAAGAGCAGGGAATATCCGGCGTTCGAAGTCGCGTTCACGTGATTGTGAGAACAGTGCGCAGCGAGTTTTCATTTAACCCGATTTTGCTCGTTTGCCGGGCTTTCCAGATTTCGTCAGGGCGCTAGTTTTATAGCGAATCCTAGTTGGTTTTCACAAAACTAGGGTACAAGATATTTGAACTATTCTGGAGGTGTGTATATCCAGCGTGTATGTTTCTCATCTGCGCATCGTGGATCTTTCTCGGAAACACCTCAAAAAGTCTTACCCACCTAATCGGCAGGAAACGACAATGACCGACCTTCCCGGATATCCAAGTCGGCGTAGTTTTCTGAAAGCCTCCGCAGCAAGTGTGATGCTTTCAGGGCTCGCTGTCTCAGCCAAAGCGGAACCACAAACTCCCCCGGTTCCGCTTGAAGAATATGAACGTCAATATTTCAATGAAGTCGAATGGGCTTTCATCCTTGCCGCGACGGCGAGACTGATCCCGTCTGATGGCGACGGTCCCGGCGCTATCGAAGCCCGTGTTCCGGTATTCATCGACCTCCAGCTTGCCGGTGATTTCGGTCGCGCGGATGACTGGTACATGGTCGGTCCCCATGATCCGTCCGCCGATCCGACGCGCGGCTGGCAGACGCCGCTCAATCCGGCACAGATTTATCGTCAGGGTATCCCTGCCTTCAATGCGTGGTGTGAACAAAAGCACGGCGCAGCCTTCTCCGCACTGACGGCGGAACAACAGGATGCGGCGCTGACTTCGCTGCAGAAAGGGGAGGTCGGCTTGCAGCCCGAGCTGCGCGACTTCTTCACGCTCCTCTTGCAGAACACCAAGGAAGGCTATTTCGCCGATCCGATGTATGGCGGCAATCACGGCATGCAGGCGTGGAGCTATATCGGCTTCCCCGGTGCGCGCGGCAGCTACAAGGAATGGGTTGAACGCTATAATGTTCGCTATCCACTAGGCCCGATTTCGATCAAGGGCGAGAGGGCTTAACAATGGCACGTCAGGAAAAGAAAAAAGACGTGGTCGTCGTCGGCCTCGGCTGGACCGGCGCAATTCTGTCCATGGAACTGGCTCAGGAAGGGCTTGAAATCGTCGCGCTTGAGCGCGGCCACGACCAGAACACGGTCCCCGATTTCAAATATCCCAACATGATCGACGAGCTGAAATATGGCGTGCGCCTCAAGCTGATGCAGCGCGCCAGTCAGCAGACGGTCACGATCCGGCGCAACGAGAACGAAATTGCATTGCCTTATCGCAGCTTCGGCTCGTTCCTGCCGGGCAATGGCGTCGGCGGAGCGGGTACGCACTGGAACGGGCTGAACTGGCGTCCGCAGCCGGAAGAGCTGCGCCTGCGCTCCTATGTACGGGAACGCTGGGGCGACCAGATCATTCCGGAAGACATGCTCCTGGGCGATTATCCAATCCATTATGACGAGTTGGAACCGTTCTTCGACCGCTTCGAGCGCATTGCCGGCATTTCCGGCAAGGCTGGCAATCTCAAGGGCAAGACCGTCGAAGGCGGTAATCCGTTCGAGGGATGGCGTTCCAACGACTATCCTATGCCGCCAATGCACACGACCTGGGACGGACGGAAATTTGGAGATGCCGCCCAAAGCATGGGGTATCACCCGTTCCCGTCGCCGGGCGGTATCGCGTCGACGGCCTATGTCAACGAATATGGCATGCAGATGGGGCCGTGCAATCATTGCGGTTTCTGCGAGCGTTTCGGCTGTTATCAGTATTCCAAGTCTTCGCCGCAGACGGCAATTCTGGATGCACTGAAACGCATGCCGAACTTCTCCTATCGCACGGAGTCGGAAGTTCTGCGCGTCGAAATGGCGCCGGATGGCAAGACGGCTACAGGCGTGACCTATTTCGATGAGGCGACACAGGAAGAAGTGTTCCAGCCCGCCGATATCGTTATTCTTGCGTCCTTCTCACTCAACAATGTGCATCTGGCGCTGCTTTCCGGCATCGGCCAGCCATACGACCCGGCGACGGGCGAAGGTGTGACCGGGCGTAATTATGCCTATCAGATGAATGGCGGCGTGACGCTCTTCTTCAAGGATGAAGAGTTCAATCCGTTCATCGGCACCGGCGCGAACGGCATGTGCATCGACGATTTCGGTGTCAATCAGATCGATTTCGGACGGGAAGGCTTCATCGGCGGTTCGTACTGGCGCGCAGGCCAGACCAACGGTCAGCCGATCCGCAGCATGCCGCTGCCGTCAGGCACTCCAGCTTGGGGTGGGGCATGGAAAAAAGCCATCGCCGAATGGTACGGCCACGCCATGTCCATCGGCAGCCATGGTTCGCATATGTCCTACCGGACCAACCATCTCGATCTGGACCCGACCTACAAGGACCGTCACGGTCGCCCGCTTATGCGCATGACCTTCAACTGGAATCCGAACGATATCCGGATGACCCAGTACATGAAGACCAAGATGGAAGAGCTGGCGAAGACGATGAATCCGGACCTGCTGCAGTCGTCGTTCAAGAAGGAAGGCGCTCAATACGACGTGCGCCCATATCAGACGACGCACAATACGGGTGGCCATATCATGTCGGAAAATCCGCGTGAGGGCGTGGTCAACCGTTACTCGCAGGCCTGGGACAAGCACAATGTGTTCATGACCGGCGCAGGCAATTTCGTGCAGAACACGCAGTACAATCCGACAGGCCTGCTCGGCGGGCTGGCCTATTCGACTGCGCATGCGATCCGCACGCAATATCTGTCCAATCCGCGTCCGCTGATCTGAGGAGAATGGTGATGAAAACTTTTCTTCGCATAATCGGCGTTCTGGTCGTCATCGGGATTATCGCGCTGCTGGCCTTCATCTTCGTGCCGGTACAACTGACCAAGCCCACCAAGGAACTGGCCGCAGACTGGAAGCCCGCTGAAGGGCAGGGCCAGTATGTCATGTATGCCTCCGACTGCATGGCCTGCCATACGGCGGAAGGCGGCAAGCCCTTTGCCGGTGGTCGCCCGATTGCAAGCCCGATGGGCACGATTTGGACGACCAACATCACTCCTGACAAGGAGACCGGCATTGGAAACTGGACACTCGATCAGTTTCGCGCCGCTCTCTATGACGGCATTCGTGCCGACGGCTCGCATCTCTATCCGGCAATGCCGTATGAGAACTATCGCAAGCTGACGGAAGAAGACGTCCGTGCGCTGTATGATTATTTCATGCATCAGGTAGAGCCGGTGAACAATGTCGTTCAGGAAACCAAGCTAGGCTTCCCGTTCAACATGCGTTTCGGCATTCGCGCCTGGAACTGGCTGGCTCTTGGCCAGGAAGCAGGCTTCAAGGCCGCTGGCAAATCGAAAGCAGAGGATCGCGGACAATATCTGGTCGAGGGACCGGCGCATTGCGCCGCCTGCCATAGCCCGCGCAATCCGCTGATGGCGCAAAGTGGCACACAGGTCGGTGACAAGGACTTCCTCACCGGAGGCGTCGTCGATGGCTGGAATGCACCGTCCCTGCGCGGCGCCAATTCCGCTCCGCAGAAGTGGTCCATCGAGGAACTGGCGACCTATCTTGCAACAGGCCGCAATTCCTACTCCACGGCCAATGGCGAAATGGGCCTTGCGGTCGAGCATTCGCTGCAACATCTCACCGATGCAGACAATCTGGCGATTGCCGCATTCCTGAAGGGGATCGACGGCGCAGCCGTCGAAGTGCCGCAGGGTTTTGCTTCAAAGGCGTCGATGGCATTGCCAGCGGCTCCGGCCGATGCCGCCGGTGAAGCAACGACAAAGATGCTGACGGAAGCTTCTCCGGATATGCCTCTTGGTGCGCGTCTCTACATAGACAATTGTGCCGCGTGTCACTTCGTGACGGGCAAGGGCGCACCGGAAATCTTCCCAGAGCTTGCCGGGAATGATCTTGTGACAGGTTCGGAAACGAAGCCGCTGATCTCGATCATCCTGCACGGCGCCGAGGTTCCGTCCACGGCGAAGCGTCCGATGCGTCTGGTGATGCAGGGTTATGCCGACCGCCTGTCGGATGACGAAGTTGCCGAACTGGCGACATTCGTGCGCTCGGCATGGGGGAACAGCGCAGGACCGGTAAAGGCGGCAGATGTCGCAGCGGTCCGCGGCAGCCAGACCCACTGAGAATAAAGTAACGGCGGAACACAAGTTCCGCCGTTTCTATCTATGCGGCTTCGATGTCGCGCATGGGCGGATTTCCATAGAAGCGGCTATATTCACGGCTGAATTGCGAAGGGCTTTGATAGCCGACGCGATGACCCGCCGTACCGGCATCCAGCCGCTCGACCAGCATCAGCCTGCGTGCCTCGTTCAGACGCAACTGCTTTTGATATTGAACCGGCGTCATAGCCGTAATCGCCTTGAAATGATGATGAAATGACGACGCACTCATATTGACGTGTTCGGCAAGCTGTTCGATCCGCAATGGCGCTGCGAAGTTCTGCCGAAGCCACCCGATGGCGCGGGCTATCCGGTTAGCCTGGCTGTCGGCGGTTGCGATGTTGATCAGGCGCTCGCCGCCCGGACCTGTCAGAAGGCGATAGAGAATTTCCTGTTCGATGAGGGGTGCCATCACCGGAATATCCTCCGGGTTGTCGAGGAGGCGCAGCAGGCGCAAGGCTGCATCCAGCAATCCCGCTGGTGCAGCATTGACGGTGATGCCCCATTGATCGCCGTCGGTCATCATATGCCTGCGAACGTCGGCGCGCCCTATCAGGTCGGTGAGCTTTTCGCTGTCGATAGCGAGAGCCAGACAAAGATGCGGCGCTTCCGGGCTTGCTTCCACCACCCGCCATGTGACGGGCAGGTCGAGTGACGTCACCAGATATTCGCCCTTGGTGTAGTTGATCGTCTCGGAACCGAGACGCAGGGATTTCGCTCCCTGCAACACCATGGCGAGGCAGGGCCGATAGCTGCTGTGGCATGGGATGCTTGGCGTTGTCCGCCTGCTGATCCCCAGACCTTCGATTGGTGTGCGATATTCACCGTCCTGTCCGGTGAAACGCTCAGCCAGAGCGGCCAGCTCTTTATAGGTGTCTGTCAGTGAGGTCATAGGTTATCCGCTTGAGATGAGATAGAATACAGAAATTATTGATCAGACAGGCATGCATCAGCAATCGTGAAGCAGGCAGTTTTGCAGGATCGTGCAAGAAGCTTGCAGGATCGGTCTACCGCATCTGTCCTTGCATCCGGCATATTTAGCCTGCTTCCCCAATCCAATAAATGGAGTCTATCATGGCCATAGCAAGAGGTTATGCTGCTACGGATGCAGATGAGCCGTTGGTTCCGTTCACTTTTGAACGGCGCGAGCCCAATGCGGATGACGTGGTCATCTCGATCCAGTATTGCGGCGTTTGCCATTCCGACATCCATACCGTCCGCAATGAATGGAAGAACGCAGTTTATCCCATCGTTCCGGGGCACGAAATCGCAGGTGTCGTCACCGCCGTCGGCGATGCGGTCACCAGGTTCAAGGTCGGCGACAAGGTAGGCGTCGGCTGCTTCGTGGATTCCTGTGTTGGCTGCGCCAGCCGGGATGTCGACAATGAGCATTATCTTCCCGGTCTCATCCAGACCTACAACACCTTCGATGCGGAAGGAAAGGCACGGACGCAGGGCGGATATTCCGACCATATCGTCGTCAAGGAAGGCTATGTCCTCTCCATGCCGGACAACCTTCCGCTCGATGCAGCAGCACCGCTGCTTTGTGCAGGCATCACGCTGTACTCGCCGCTGCGCCATTGGAATGCCGGTCCCGGCAAAAGGGTTGCGATCATCGGCATGGGTGGGCTCGGGCATATGGGCGTCAAGCTTGCCAACGCCATGGGCGCGCATGTAACGGTTCTGAGCCAGTCGCTTTCAAAGAAAGAAGATGGCCTCAAACTTGGTGCCCACGAATATTATGCGACCAGCGACGCAACCACCTTCGAGAAGCTGGCAGGATCGTTCGATCTCATCATCTGCACGGTTGGCGTTGCCATCGACTGGAATGCCTATCTTGCCCTGCTCAAGGTGAACGGCACGATGGTTGTCGTCGGCGTTCCCGAAAACATGGTGCCGGTGCATGCGTTCTCGCTCATTCCCGGTCGCAAGTCGCTTGCGGGATCGATGATCGGTTCGATCAAGGAAACGCAGGAAATGCTGGACTTCTGCGGTCAGCACAACATCGTTTCGGAAATCGAGAAGATCACTATTCAGGACATCAACGAAGCCTATGAGCGCGTTCTGAAAAGCGACGTGCGCTACCGCTTCGTCATCGATATGGCTTCGCTGGCAGCCTGAACCGATAAGCTGCGCGGCTCCTTCCTGGTGCTGCGCAGGCTATTTTTATTCAGCCTTGGTTACATCGTTATCGGCACCGGAGATCGAGATTGTCGGTTCGGTGGAGCCGTCGGCAAGTGACCAGGTCACCTGATGGTTCGCGCCGCTGACGTCGAATTGCGAAGGCCCGTCGACCTTTACATTGACGATATTCGCTGCGCCGGAAACCTCCAGAATTGAAGGGTCCGTTCCTTCCTTCAAGGTGGCGGATACCTGATTGTTCGACACTTCAACAATCAGATTTTGCGTTGCTCCGCCCGACACCGTGTTGTCAGTTCCCGATATCGAGAGCTTCTGGGCGTTCTCAAAGGTCACGGTATGGGAAACGCCATGAACGGTGACGTGGCCGCATTCTCCCTTGAGCTTGACGTTATTTTCCGCACCGTAGATTCCGACATCGCCGGAGGTGCAGGTGATTTCCCTGCCGAGGCCCACGCCTTCGATTGTCTGTTCGTCTGCGAACGACGATTGCGCCGCAAGAAGTGTCAGGCTGCCTGCCAGCAATGCAATTTTCAACATCTCGACCTCTTTTACCAAAACCCCGCGCGCTGATTATTAACCATAGCTCATCTGTTCTGTATAGATATGGCATCCAATGGGACGATGCCTGTCTGATGGGAGCATATTGCTTATCGCTTATTTTCAAGAGCTGAATTACACTTGGTTTCATCGCGGGCATGCGGTGGGGGAAAGGCAGCTTTGGGACTCGACCAGAACACTTTGTTTTTTGCGACTGGTATCTGCTCGCTGGCAGTAGGCCTTACGATTCTCAGCGTCTGGTATCAGAATTCGCGGGACAAGTTTTTGCTTTGGGGCTGCCTTGGCATGATCCTGCTCGGCACGGGAGCAGTGCTTTATTATGCGGGGCCTTTGTCGCTGGCTACGGCCTCGATTGTTGCTTTCAGCCTGGAAAGTATCGGTTTCATATTTCTGATTATTGGTTCTCGGCAGATTTCCGGACGTCCGATACAACGCAGCTTTCTGGTCGTTCTGGCGGTTGCCGTCATATGCGCAACGACGCTTCCTATTCTGGCCGGGCAGACGGGTACCGGCACGGCGATCTTCAATCTGACTTCGGCTCTGCTGCTCCTGCTGACGGCGAAAGAATATTTCCGTGTTTATCGGGAAGCGCCGGTCCCTGTCATAGGCATGATCGCTCTATATACCCTGACGGCGATTTCGTTTTTTCTGTGCGGCGCTGTCATCCTGCATGAACAACAGTGGGTCATGACTACGATCCCAAGCAATTGGGCCGAAGATATCAATGCCATTACCGCCATCATAGGCATTACGGGCATTGGCGCGCTGTCACTGAATTTCACCCAGTCGCGCATTGCCCGCCGTCATGCCAATGAGGCACGCACCGACAGCCTGACCGGATTGCTGAACCGGCGCGCGCTTTACGACGTGCTGGACGATAATGAACTGCAACTCGGGGATTCAGTCGTGATCTTCGATCTCGATGCATTCAAATCCATCAATGATACGCATGGACACATTGTGGGCGATCAGGTGCTGGGCACCTTCTCCGACGTTCTGCGTAGCCATGTCAAAGGCGCGGCCCTCATCTCCCGTATCGGCGGCGAGGAGTTCGTTCTGATCTTGAGGCAGAAGCAAAATAGCGATGTTCTCGCTCTGGCCGACGCAATCCGCAAAGCCTTGGCGGCGATTGCATTCGAGGCCCCGACGGGGGACTTCTCAACGACGACCAGTGCGGGGATCGCTTTCTGCACGCCGGGAGACGATGATTTCCAGACTGTTTTCCGCAGAGCCGATGCCGCGCTTTATCGCGCCAAGCATATGGGCCGCAACAAGGTTTGCACGGAACTGCACAGCGTCGCCTGAACTCTTCCGCATGAAAAAGGGCCTGTTGATCAGGCCCTTTCGCTTGTTTACTCAATCATGATGTTACGTGCCGAAGCGTTCTTCGCTGAGTGCCGCCGCCATCAGGGCCTTGGTATAGTCCTCGCGCGGGTGATCGAAGACCTGTTCGGTATCGCCCTGTTCGACGATCTTTCCGTTCTTCATCACGATCACATAGTCCGAGACCGCACGCACGACCGCCATGTCGTGGCTGATGAAGAGATAGGACAGGCCGTGATCCTTCTGCAGGTCGCGCAGCAGCGTGACGATCTGCTTCTGGACCGAACGATCCAGCGCGCTTGTCGGCTCATCGAGTACGATCACGCGCGGTTTCAGGATCATAGTGCGCGCGATGGCGATGCGCTGACGCTGGCCGCCGGAAAACTCGTGCGGATAGCGATTGCGCATAGCCGGGTCCATGCCGACTTCCCGCAAGGCTTCCTGCGCGCGGCGATCGCGCTCCTTCGCCGAAAGGTTCGGTTCGTGGATCAGAAGCCCTTCGGTGATGATGCGTCCCACGGTCATGCGCGGGCTGAGCGAGCCGAAAGGATCCTGAAAAACGAGCTGCAATTCGCGGCGTTTCGGACGCATCGCCTGCGATTCCGTCGGCAATTCCTTACCGAGATAAGCGATGCGGCCTTCTGACGGGAGAAGACGCAGAATGGCGCGGCCGAGCGTGGACTTGCCGGAACCGGATTCTCCCACGATGCCGATGGTCTGGCCTTCTTTCAATGTCAGCGAGACATTATTGACGGCGGTGAGATAGTTCGCAGCGCCGAGCCATGGCTTGTTGATGAGAAAGTTGACCTTCACATTGTCTGCACGAACCAGCACCGGTGCATCTTCACGGGGAGGGGCCTTTTCGCCTTCCGGCTCCGCATCGAGCAACATCTTCGTATAGGGATGCTCAGGCGCGGTGAACAGTTTTTCCGTCTCGTTGGTTTCAACCACTTCCCCTGAACGCATGACATAGACCCGGTCGGCAAAGCGCCGCACGATGCCAAGATCGTGCGTGATGAAGACCACCGCCATGCCCAACCGCTTCTGCAGATCGGCCAGAAGATCGAGAATCTGGGCCTGAATGGTGACATCGAGCGCGGTCGTCGGTTCATCGGCAATCAGGATATCCGGTTCGTTGGCGAGCGCCATGGCGATCATGACACGCTGCCGTTGTCCGCCCGACAGCTCATAGGGATAGCTGTCGATGCGGCGCTCCGGTTCCGGAATGCCGACCAGCTTGAGCAGTTCAAGAATACGCGGGCGCGCCTGCTTCTTGTTCATGCCGCGATGATAGCGAAGCGGTTCGGCAAGCTGGTCGCCAATGCGGTAAAGCGGATCGAGCGACGTCATCGGCTCCTGAAAGATCATGGTGATCTTTGCACCGCGGATATTGTTCAGCTTCTTTTCGGACATGCCGATCAGATCCTGACCGCGATAGAGCGCCTGCCCGGTCGCCTTGCCGTTCTGGGCCAGAAGCCCCATCATTGCCATGGTCGTCTGGCTCTTGCCGGAGCCGGACTCGCCGACGATGGCGATGGTTTCACCGGCTTTGACATCGAGATTGATGCCGCGCACCGCCTGCACCGGCCCGTCATGCGTGTCGAAAGTGACCTTCAGGTCGCGCACGCTCAGAATGTTTTCACTCGTCATCTCAGCGGTCCTTCGGGTCAAGGCTGTCGCGCAGGCCGTCGCCAAGGAAGTTCAGCGCAAACAGGATGATGGTCAGCGTTGCGGCAGGCCAGATCAATTGCCAGCTTGCTCCACGCATGTTCTGGGCACCTTCGGAAATCAGCAGCCCCAGAGAGGTGAGAGGGTCCTGAACGCCGAGACCGAGGAAGGAGAGGAGACTTTCGAGCAGGATTGCCTTCGGTACCAGAAGCGTCACGAAAACGATGACCGGGCCGAGCGCATTCGGAATGATGTGGCGGGTGATGACGCCGCGCCGCGTCGCGCCAAGCGCTTCTGCCGCCTGAACGAATTCCTGACGTTTGAGGCTTAATGTCTGTCCGCGCACGATGCGCGCCATATCCAGCCATTCCGTCGCGCCGATGGCGATGAAGATGATGAAAATGGATCGCCCGAAGAAGACGAGCATCAGTATGACGAAGAAGATGAAGGGCAGCGAATAGAGAATATCCACCAGCCGCATCATCACGTTATCGACGCGTCCGCCCAGATAACCGGAGATGGCACCGAAGGACACGCCCAGTATCAGAGACATTGCCGAAGCAAGCAGGCCGATGGCAAGCGACATGCGCACGCCGATGAAGATACGCGTCATCAGATCGCGGCCAAGATTATCAGTGCCGAGCAGGAAATAATTGCGCGTCACGTTGAGGGTCAGCTTGCCCGACAGCCCATCGGAAGCGATGTCAATCTTCGGATTGCTGAACAAGTCGGAGCGCTGGAAATAACGCAGCACACGTTCATCCGTCGGGCGCTGTGCGGTGAAATCGACAACGACATTGTTGCCGCTCAGTTCCGGTTCGCCGGCAGCTTTCAATCGCGCGCGGGCAAGTTCGCGGTCAAGGCCCGGCAGGATGGTATCCGCACGCGGATAGGCTTCCAGGCTTGGGGCCACACGCACGAACTGCGGATAAATCTTGTCGTAAGGATGCGGGCTCAGCATCGGGCCGAATATGCCCAGAAAAGCCATCAGGAGAAGGACGATAGCGCTTGCCACCGCAGCCCTGTTCTTGCGCAGGCGCAACCATGCGTCCTGCCAGAGCGAGCGGCTTGGAACTTCCAGCCGGGCTGTTTCCGTCGGTACAGAAAGATCAGTCATAGCGAACCCTCGGATCAAGCCATGCATAAAGAAGGTCGACAATCAGGTTGAACACCACGACGAAGACCGAAATGACAACAACGGTTCCCATGACGAGGGTGTAATCGCGGCTGAGCGCGCCCTGCACGAAATAGCGACCGATGCCGGGAATGCCGAAAATCGTCTCGACGACGACCGAACCCGTGAGCAGGGCTGCAGCCGTCGGGCCGAGATAGGAGACGGCGGGAAGCATGGCGGCGCGCAATGCATGCACGCCCACAACCACACGCGATGGCAGGCCATAGGCGCGCGCGGTGCGCACGTGATTGGCGCGCAAAGCTTCGATGGTCGCTCCGCGTACGAGACGCGCAATGACGCCGACCTGCGGCAATGCAAGTGTCAGAACCGGTAATATCCAGTAGGTTACATTGGCCGACGACCAGCCGCCTGCCGGAACCCAGCCGAGGATGACACCGAACAAAAGGCTGAGGAGAGGGGCCACGACGAAGTTCGGTGTGGTGATGCCGAATGTGGCCAGTGCGACAACGAAATAGTCGACGGCTGAATTCTGCTTCAGCGCTGCCAGTGTGCCGAGAAACGTTCCGATAATTGCCGCAAGCGTCAGTCCGAGCGTGCCGAGCATGATCGAAACCGGCAGGCCGGAAGCGAAAAGGTCGTTCACGGTGAAATCGCGTCGCGTGAAGCTTGGTCCAAGATCGCCGTGCAGAAGATTGCCCAGATAGATCAGATACTGCTGCCACAAAGGCGCATCCATATTATAGGCCTTCTTGAGGTTCTCCAGGATCAGTGGATCAATCGGCCTTTCAAGGTCGAAAGGTCCGCCGGGCGCAAGCCGGATCAGAAAGAATGTCAGCGTGATGATGATAAATATCGTGGGTATCGCACTACCCAATCGTCGGAGCGTATAGCCCAGCATGTTCTCTTCCCTTCTTTGCCGGATCGCTTTCAAACGATCCGGCAAATCCCACTAAGGGCGTGTTTCATTTTTGTTTTTAATTCTTTGTCGATAGCCAACGCGTGCCGTGCGAATTCATGAGGTTGTCTTCATAACCCTGAACGCGGTCGGCAACGAGAGCGGTGGACGAATAGTACATCAGGGGCACGACAGCACCGTCGCCGAGCAGTATCTTCTCCGCTTCAGCGAGGATTTTTGCCCGCTCTTTAAGATCGGTCGTGGTTGCGGATTTCGCCATCAGCGCGTCGTAATTCTTGTTCGACCATTCGGCATAATTGAAGTAATTGTCGGTGGTATAAAGCTCCAGGAACGAATTCGGATCGTTGTAATCGCCGATCCATCCGTCGCGGGTGATGTCGAACATCCCCTTCTCTTGGAGGTAGTTGTAGAAAGTAGCACCTTCGACTTCATTGAGCGTTGCCTTGATGCCGATATTACCCAGCATATTGGCAAGCGCGGCCATGGTGTTCTTGTGATTTTCGGAAGTGTTGTAACGCAAGGTTACCGAGAGGGTGCCGGGCTGTACACCAGCCTCCTCCAGCAGTTCCTTGGCTTTGTCTTCCCGATCCAGCACATCTTCATCGGCGAAATCCAGCTTTGGTGCGTCCTTCACGTAGTTCGCAATACCAGGCGGTACCATGGAATTAGCTGGCAGCATCACGCCGCGCCAGACTTCGTTGGCGATAAAATCGCGGTCAACAGCCATCGATATGGCCCGGCGCACGCGCGGATCGCGCAGTTTGCTCGACGGTTCGCCTTTAATATCGAAATAATAAATGCCCAGATAAGGAGCGAGGCGGAACTGGCTGCTGAGGTTCTTCTTCACATAATCCATCTGTTCGGCAGGAACATCGGAACAGATGTCGACCTCTTTCGCCTCGAAGCGACGCATGCAGCTTGCTCGGTCTTCAAACGGTATCCAGTTGACCGCATCGATCTTCACATTGGAAGCGTCCCAGTAATTCGGGTTCTTCTTCATGGAGATCTTGTCATTGGGAGTGAAACCGACAAGCGTATAAGCGCCATTGGTCACCATATTGCCGGGCAGGGTGAACTTGTCGCCGAACTTCTCGACAGCCTTCTTGTTGACCGGAAATCCCGTCTGGTGCGTGAGAAGCTCGAGGAAATAAGGAGCAGGGTTCTTGAGAGTGATTTGCAGCGTCTTGTCATCAAACGCCTTCACGCCAAGCTGATCGACCGGCATCTTGCCGGTGGCCACTTCCTCGGCATTCTTGATCGCATAGAGAACGCTGGCGTAACCGGCAGCCGTCTTCGGGTCCATGATGCGGCGGAAGGAAAACTCGAAATCGCCCGCAGTGACGGGATCGCCATTCGACCATTTGGCATTTTCGCGCATATGGAATGTGTAGGTGAGACCGTCTTCGGAAATATCCCACGATGCAGCCGCGCCGGGGATGGCCTCGCCCTTCTCGTTCTGCGCGAGCAAACCTTCATAAAGGTCACGCAGAACACGGTTTTCCGAAACGGTGGTCGTGTGATGTTGGTCCAGCGTGGCGGGGTCGGTATCGTTACCCCGGTTGAGCACTGTTTCTGCCGCTGCGGCACCGCTCAGCGCTATCAGGCAAACGCCTGTCATCAAGAATCCGCGAACCATTGAAAAACTCCCATATGCTTTTTAAAAATGTTTGCCCCGATAAATGAGGGCCCTCCGGAACTGCCGGAAGAAAAAAGGGCCGCGCCGAGAAGCGCAGCCCAAGCTGAAAATTTATTGTTTAAACGAAAGCCAGCGCGTCTTGTGGCTATCCATCAGGTTGTCGTTCCAACCGTCGATCTTGTCCGAAACAAGGGCGCGCGACGAATAATAGAGGATCGGGATATTGCTCATCTCATCAAGCTTCAGCTTTTCGGCTTCAGCCAGCGTCTTGGCACGTTCATTGAGATCGAGAATTTTTTCGGCCTTCGCCATCAACGCATCGTAGTCGGCGTTCTTCACTTTGGAATAGTTGAAGCTCACATTGCTCTGGCTGATGAAAAGGAAGTTCTGTGGATCGTTGTAATCGCCGATCCAGCCCGCACGGGCGATATCGAATGGGCCGTCGTCGCGCATGAAATTGAAGTAAGTCGCACCTTCGGTTTCGTTGAGCGAAGCCTTGATGCCGATATTGCCGAGCTGATCGGCGATGGCTGCCATGGTGTTTTTGTTGTTTTCCGAGGTGTTATACAGCAGTTCGATAGAAAGCGCGTTCGGCTCGACACCAGCCTCCTTCAACAGCTCCTTGGCCTTGTCTTCGCGCTCCAGCATGTCGTCGGAATAGTCGAGCTTTGGCGCATCCTTCACATAGTTGGCGATGCCTGGAGGAACCATCGAATAACCCGGCAGCATGGTGCCTTGCCAGACCTGGTCGGCGATGAAATCACGGTCGATAGCCATGGAAATTGCCTGGCGGACGCGCGGATCCTTCAACTTGCTGTCCGCAGTCTTGCCCTTAACAGGCAGATAATAGACGCCGAGATAAGGCGCCATGCGGAATTCCTTGGAGAGGTTCTTCTTCACATAGTCCATCTGCTCGGCCGGAACGTCGGAGCAGATCTGCACTTCCTTCGCCTCGAAACGGCGCATGCAGCTTGCGCGGTCCTCGAACGGTATCCAGTTCACCGTATCGATCTTCACTTGATCCGCTTCATAATAATACGGATTCTTCTTCATCACGATCTTGTCGTTCGGGGTGAAGCTTTCCAGCATATAAGCGCCGTTCGTCACCATCTTGCCGGGCGTGGTGAACTTGTCGCCATTTTCCTCGACGCTTTTCTGGTTCATCGGAAAGCCGGTCTGATGGGTCAGAAGCTCAAGGAAATACGGAGCAGGGGCATTCAACGTGATCTTGAGCGTATGGTCATCGACAGCTTCGACGCCGAGCTGGTCGGTCGGCTTCTTGCCACCGGCAATATCTTCGGCGTTCTTGATGATGAACAACATGCTGGCATAACCGGCGGCTGTCTTCGGGTCCATCAGGCGGCGGAAAGTGAACTGGAAGTCACCGGCTGTGACCGGATCGCCGTTCGACCATTTTGCGTCATCGCGCAGATGGAAGGTGTAGACCGTGCCGTCTTCGGAAACATCCCAGGATTTCGCTACGCCCGGCACTGCTTCGCCGTTTGCGTTCTGAATTGTCAGACCGTCATACAAGTCGCGCATGACGTTGCCTTCAGCCACCGACGACGTGCGGTGATGGTCAAGAGTCGCCGGATCGGTGTCGTTGCCGCGATTGAGGACGACTTCAGCCGATGCTACTCCGGCCAGCGCCAGAAGACACACACCTGTCAGTAGAAATTTACGATACATTTGAGAACCCCTCCTTTGTAATTTTTGAAATGGCTCGCATCTTATGGATAAGAACGCCACTTGCAAGAGAACTTATCAACGCTTTGACTTAATTAACATATTCACATTTTATTGAGCAATTTCTGTGTCTGTTTTTCGGTACGGAACGAGACATTTTTATGGAATTTACAAATGAGGAAGGCCGTCCCTGTATGCCGGAAAAACGCCGCAATTTCCTAGATTTGCGACGTTTGAATGTCAGCCGGATTGATGTTGAGAATCACCCGATTCGCCGAAAGTTACATGTGCGATTTTGGGGTGCGTGATCCTGTGGATGGTTTGCGCTGTAAAGCCAAAAAGGCAGGCTTGGAACGCGCCTCGATGATAGATGGGGCAGGTTCACTGCTGCATCTTTAGACAGTAAAGCGCGCTTTGGGGCGCTTCAGCAGGTGCACAGCTCGTTCGCCGATAGGAAAGCAGGACCGAAGAATGCCTGCAATTTGCCAATATCTGGTCCTGATGACTGCAAATACGCGATTCTAGATATTAAACGTTGTAAAGCCTTGTCCGCGTTGCTGGATCAAGGGGCCCCGACGGGGATCTGATTCAATAGCGCAAACAGAATGGCTGAGAGGATTGCGGCAGCAGGAACCGTTACCACCCAGGCAGCAGCAATCGTCAAGGCGTGGGAGCGGCGAACCAGCTTGCGACGACGACGCTCTTCAACTGGAATGGAATCGTTTACCGGTAGCGCTTGGCGTGCCTTTTTCAATCGTCGTTCTGTATCCCATTCGCGAAAGAAGCCGACGCCAAAGATTGCGCCGATGGCGATATGGGTCGAACTGACCGGCAATCCCAGCCAGCTTGCCAGAATGACTGTAATAGCGGCCGAAAGGGACACGCAATAAGCACGCATCGGATTCAGCTTGGTAATTTGATTGCCGACCATCCGAATGAGTTTGGGGCCAAACAAGCACAAGCCGAATGAAATGCCACATGCGCCGATCAGCATTACCCAGAGCGGAATCACCACACCATCGTTTAACGTGCCAGTCTGCGATGTCTGAACAATTGCCGCGAGCGGTCCAACCGCATTTGCCACATCATTTGCACCATGGGCAAAACTCAGTAACGCAGCCGAAACGACCAATGGGATGCTAAACAGCACTTTGAGTGACTTGTTGCGGTTTTCGAGTCCACGTGACTGGCGTCGAATGACCGGGATTAAGGCAATCCAACTTCCTAGCCCAAAAGCCAACCCAATGATCAGGGCCACCCCAATCGACACATCGATTAATTGCTTCAGCCCTTTCATGATCAGATATGTTGCAAAGGTTCCTGCCATGAGACCAACAAGGATAGGCACCCACACGCGAGCGGCTGCGATTTTATCTGGGCGATAGACGATACGGGCTTTGATCAACCAGAGAAAACCAGCGGCTATGATCGCACCCAGCAACGGCGAAATAACCCAGCTCGCAGCGATGGCCGTCATCTGGGACCAGTTCACTGCTCCGAAGCCTGCCGCGACGATACCAGCTCCCACGACCCCTCCGACAACGGCATGCGTGGTCGAAACAGGAGCGCCGATCCATGTGGCAAGGTTGACCCAAAGCGCGGAGGCGAGCAAAGCTGCCATCATTGCCCAGATGAACGTGATCGGGGTTGCGAGTGTTTCCGGCGCAATTATACCTGTTGCTACCGTCGACACGACGTCAGCCCCGGCAATGAGCGCACCTGCACTTTCAAACACGGCGGCGATCGCAATCGCACCGCCCATGCTCAGCGCATTGGCACCAACAGCCGGCCCCATATTGTTTGCCACGTCATTGGCACCAATGTTCAAAGCCATGTAGGCGCCAAAAACGGCTGCAGCTACAACAATGAGCATTTGACTGGTCTGGCCGAGCAGCATAGCCGCGCCAAGCCCGGCAAGCATGATGAATACAAGAGCGATACCTGGTGCCATTAGCGGACGTGAGACGTAACTCGCCGCCGTTTCCAGCTTGACGAAGCGGCCTAAGTCCCGATCCAGAGTCTCTAGATGCCGAGCTTCGAGATCTTCATTTGCCATGATTTACTCTTGATTTCTAACGCAGCGCACAGGTCAATATGGACGCTTATGAATGACCCATTCCGGGAATTTTCACCGTGTTTAAATGCGGCTGTTTTGAAAAGTCAATGATTCGAGTCCGCGACGAGCGATAAGAACTACCGCCTGTCTAGCTATGATGGATGGCTCGCCCCTGAAAAGTGATCGTTCATAACGTGTGGCTTAGGCGCCTATCGAGGATACTGAAATGGCGTGAAAAGACACAAAGCTTCGTTAGGTCTATGTGCTGCATGCACAGGAAAAAGGGTGGCGGATACCGCCCGCACAACCTGCGGAAACCGACCGGATTTTCTGCGGAAATTTCACTATGATCAGCACTTCGTTATTGGATGTTCAGTTGCGGCGACCAGGCGTTTGCAGGCGCCGATCAGATCCGGTTCCGATAGCAGCGCACCACCGACGAGATACATGACCTCATTGCCATAAGCCTCGCGCATTTCCGGGATGCGGGCGAAGGTCATGCCGCCGCCGGGTGCCGCGACGATGGCCTTGGGGCCACCCATATCAGTGGCACAAGCTTCTGCGATCGACTGGCATTCCTCGCGGGTAAAGCCGAAGCGGCCACCGAAATTGGGATAGACCACGGCGTCGGCACCCATCAAGCGATGCAGCGTGCCGAAAAAGGCGCGGTGCGAGAAACCACAATCGGGCGAGACGACATTGGCACCGGAAAAGGCCGGGTGGGAGACGATTGGCAGGGAAAAGTCTGGATCGGCAGCGAGTGCGCGCACGATATCGTAACCAGCGAGCGCCGGCGCAATCATGACGCCGCCAGCGCCGCACTCCTGCGCCTGTTTTGCCCGCTCAATGATCGCGGTTGCAGGGCCGGTGATGTTGGGAACGAAGCTCGTGTGACCGCCACTCTTCGCATTGGCCTCACCGACAGCGTCGACGCAGGCCTTCAGCCGCTCCTCGAAGGGTGCCGTTTTCTGGTCGACAAGGCCGTGGTCGTCTTTCACAAAATGCATGCCGCCAAGCGCAAAATCATGAGCGAGACGGGCAAGGGCGGCAGTCGAAAGACCGACCGGCTTGATGGCGGACATCAGCAATGGTTTTGGGCCGACACCGGCCCGGGAACGCAAGCCGTCGATGCCGTGGCGCGGTCCTTTGCACAGGTCGAGCAGGCCCGGCGACAAGCCGATATCTTCCACCTTGATACCCGGCTTGATGGAGATGTTGCCGAAGACGATATTGAGAAACTGCAGGAAATCTCCGCCGACATCGTCCTCCGAATAGGAGATTGCTGCGAGAAATCCCGACCTGCCTTCGGGGGCCCGGTGCAGGCTTTCCAACTGACCGAGTATCTCGTCCTCGACATAGCCTTTCGGCACGACGTTGCGCGGAATTTCCACGGTCTGTTCCAGCGCTATATCGAGCGCGCGCGCTTTGGCTTCCGCTTCGTCGATAGCGCGCACGAAATAGGTGACTGTAAAGCGCGGTGCCATCAGAGCGCCTCGGCCTTCTGCGCGGAATGCACGTGGTCGAGACGCACTTCCGCCAATTCTTCCTCGCCGATGGCGAGCTCTTTGCCGACAAGCTCTTCAATTGCATGGACCAGAGCGCCTGCGTCGAGGCCATATTTCTTCATGAGATACGGCTTCGAAGCGCCATGCGCGAAAGTATCGTTGAGGCCAAGGCGCTTGAGACAGATGCCTACCCCTTCTTCCGCCAGGATTTCCGCGACCAGCGAACCGAGCCCACCGACGATGGTGTGGTTTTCCAGCGTGACGATGCCCTTCTTGCCGCGTGCGGCTTTCAGGAGGCCGTCCCTATCGAATGGCTTTAACGTCGAGGCGTGAAGATGATGGATGCCGATACCACGCGCGGCGAGCGCACCGGCGGCGCGCAGCGCTTCTTCGGTGCACACGCCGGAAGAGACAACGAGGATATCGTCGCCTTCCGACAGAGTGCGCAGCTTGTTGAATTCAAAGGGCGTCGAAAACAGACGGGGCACTTCGCCGCGCAGTATGCGCACGTAAACCGGGCCGTCGATGCTGTCGGCGACTTCCAGCACAGTCTCGACTTCCGTCGCATCGCCCGTTTCGAGGATCGTCATGTTCGGTACCGCGCGTAATACGGCGATATCCTCGATCGCCTGATGCGTAATGCCGCCCGGCGTGGTGATGCCGGGAAGGAACCCCATCAGTCGCACCTTACGATTGGAATAGGCAATCGAGTTGATCAATTGGTCATAGGGACGGCGATATAGGAAAACCGAGAAGGTATGGATGAACGGCCGGAACCCCTGCATGGCGAGGCCTCCGGCAAAGGACAACATGTTCTGTTCGGCCATGCCGAGAGTGAGAAACTGTTCCGGATGCCGGTCGCGAAAACCGTCGACCTCGCAGGATGAGGTGAGGTCAGCCGAAAGGCACAGAACTTCCGGGCGCGGGGTTGCGAAGGCTTCGAAAGCCTTGGCATAGGGGCGGTTGACGATTTCGACCATGGTCAGGCCCCTTCCATCGCAGTGAGATCGATGCCGAGTTCGGCCGCAAGTGCCGTCTGCATTTCCAGCCTCTCTTCCGCGCTCTTGAATCGGACATAGTGCAGGCGAGGAAAACGCTTCTTCAGGAAATCCATGCCCTGGTAAGGCGAGGTATTGGCGAGAATGATAAGCGGCTTGCCAGCCTCCGCACTTTCGGCAGCGACACGCAACGCACCCAGATCATGGCCATCCACCGAGCGGCAGGTGGCGCCGAAGGACGCGACGCGGGCCGCCAGATCGCCGAGGTCGAGCACGGAGGACATGGCCCCGTCGCATTGCTGACGGTTTACGTCGACGATGACGCGGATGTTGTCGATCTTGTGATAGCTCATTGCCGCCAAGCATTCCCAGGTCTGGCCCTCCTGGAATTCGCCATCGGACATGTAGACCCAAACCTTGCCGGGTTCCTTTTTCCTCAGTCGCGCCCAGGCGACGCCCGAGGCCATGGAAAGGCCCTGCGCCAGCGAACCCGTCGTCACTTCCATGCCAGGACTATGCTCGGCGCCAATCATTTCGACCGAGCCGCCGTCCTTGTTGAAATGATCGAGCGCGTGTTCGTCCATCCGCTCCATCTCGATCAGCGCGGAATAGATGACGAGTGCATAATGGGCGGGCGAGATGAAAAAGCGGTCGAAGTTCGGACCGACGGGGCCATGATATCCAGCACCGGTGAAGGCGTCTGGATTATGCGCCGAGGGCACGCCGCGGAAAGGCAGCGGCACTTTTGGCAGGGTCGGTTCGCCGAGTGTCAACAACTCATTATAGAGCAATGCTAGGCTCTCGGCAGCCGAGCAGGCCTGGCTCAGATAGCCGCCGTTATTCTTCATCGTATGGAAAAAGACTCGTCGACGAATGCCGAGTGCGATTTCCTCGGTGGATTTTTCGTTGGCTAGAACCATCGTCTCAGCTCCTTTCCGGGAAGAGCGCCTTCAGACCTTCGGGCGACGGCGTTGCGATGCCGCGCTCCGTGATGAGGCCGGTGATCAGGCGTGCAGGCGTGACGTCGAAGGCGGGGTTGGCGGCGGTGCTGCCCTCCGGCGAGATACGCACGCTGGCAATCGAGCCGTCGGCGGCGCGGCCCTGGACGAAGCTTACTTCGTCGGCGGTGCGTTCCTCGATGGGGATTTCCTTGACGCCGTCATGCACCGTCCAGTCGATGGTCGGCGAGGGGAGTGCAACATAGAAGGGCACTTCGTTGTCGTGCGCCGCGAGAGCCTTGAGGTAGGTGCCGATCTTGTTGCAGACATCGCCGTTTGCCGTGGTGCGGTCGGTACCGACAATTACCATGTCGATATCGCCATGCTGCATCAAATGCCCACCGGCATTGTCAACGATCAGCGTATGCGGCACGCCATGGCCGTTCATTTCCCATGCCGTCAGATAGGCGCCCTGATTGCGCGGACGCGTCTCATCGACATAGACGTGGACCGGGATTCCAGCCTCTACGGCCATATAGATCGGTGCGGTCGCGGTGCCATAATCGACGGTTGCAAGCCAGCCGGCGTTGCAATGGGTGAGGATGCGCACGGGCTCGCCCGTTTTTTTCTTCGAGGCGATCTTGCGAATGACATCGAGGCCGTTGGCGCCGATGGCGCGGTTAAGCTGGACATCTTCTTCGGCGATCTCGGCGGCGCGCTTGTAGGCTGCATCCGCACGTTCTGCCTCCGGCAACGGGCGCAGATATTCGCGCATCGCATTCAGCGCCCAGCGCAGGTTGATGGCCGTCGGGCGCGTCTCGTTCAGCTCTTCCCAGACGGCATCGAGATGCGCATCGGATGGATCTTTCGCCATGGCGATGGCGACGCCATAGGCAGCCGTGACACCGATCAGCGGAGCGCCTCGAACCCACATATCGCGGATTGCTACAGCAACGTCGGCGACGGTCTTCAGCGTCACGACGCGGAATTCATGCGGCAGCCAGCGCTGGTCGATGATGTCGACGGAGCTTCCGTCTTCGTTCAGCCAGATCGTATGGTAGTGGCGTTCTCCGACTTTCACGCAAGGATCTCCTTTTCAAGCCGTTCCACCGTCTCACGGATATCCCGGAGACTATGGATGCGCTGCCGGTTGACGGCGAGGTGACGCCCGAACTTCAGCGCCTTGGTCTCGCAAGAGGCGCGGCGGTCGGGGTCGGCGATGGTTTCGAAATCGGCATTGTGGGCAAGACCCAAGATGCGGCGGTGGGTTTCAATGCCGGCAAAGCCCAGCATTTCGTGCCAGATTTCGTCGATGACGATGTTAAGCGCCTGTTCGGCAGCAAGCGGGTCCTGGCGATCTTCGAAGAGACTTGCCTGATAAAGGATACCCTTGCGTTCGGAGCGCCACAGAGTAGCGAATTCGGCGCGGAACGTTTCCCACAGAGTGTCGATCGTATCGAGCAGATAAGCGCGCATGCCATCGCGTGCGCCGGGTGCGGTCTCATGACCGGCCTGCGAGAAATAGCTCATCCAGAAATTGGCGATCAGCATGCCGACGTCAAAGCTGATCGGACCGTAGAAGGCAAACTCCGGATCGATGACGCGCGTCTCGTCGTCGGTCACCATGACCGAACCGGTATGCAGATCGCCATGGCAGAGCGTTTCGGCCTTGGCGGAGAAGAGGTGTTTCAACCGCTGTGCCTCTACCTTGAGCTCACGGTCGGCGCGCAGTTCCGCAACGATTGGATCGAGCTGCGGTGTGGTGTGGTGATTGAGCTTTGCCTCGAAATAGGGATCGGAAAAAACGAGGTTTTCCGTGATGTCGCAGAGCTCGACATTGTCAGAGAAAAGCGCAACATCCGCCTTCTTCTCACGGGTCGCCATGGAAAGGTCGGACCCCCGGAAGAGGGTGCGGGCGACGAAAAGGCCCAGGTCGCGACCAATTTTCGGGAGCTCGCGCCCATCAATCAGCGCACGGCGCAGGATGATATGTGGCGTCAAAAACTCCATGACGATGATTGCCTGGGCCTCATCGAAATAGAGGATGTCCGGCACCATGCCAGGATCGCGGGCGCCCTGGCGCTTGAGCGCGTGATATTCGAAGAACGAGCGCTTGAGCGGGAGCGGCCAGCTTTCGCCGACAAGACGCACGTAGGGCAGTGCCTGCTTGACGATCACTGCCCCCGTCTCACCCGTTACGATGAAGACGAGATTGAGGTTTCCGTCGCCAACTTCCCTGATGGTCCAGCGGGACGAATCGCCCCCGATTTTCTCCCTCAGAGCGGCGTTGCCGCCCAGCCGAACCGGCAATGTCTCTGTGCTCAGCGCCTCGAAGACGTGGCTGTCCATGATGTTCTCCTCCTGCGCATGGGCCGCCTCCACCACGCGCCGCCATGCCGTCTTTGCCAACAGCTAAGGCATCATTCTGTCAAATGTCAATGGTCTTGACATTTGATGGCGGCCTATCTTAACGTGGCGTCAGTGGGAGGAATTTATGAGCGAACAGCCAGTGTTTCGCATTGAGGGCGTGCGTAAATCCTTTGGGCCGGTGACGGTACTGCAGGGTGTGGACCTCGACCTCAAGGCAGGCGCAGTGACGGTTTTGATGGGTGCCAACGGTGCCGGAAAATCCACGCTCGTGCGCATCCTCTCCGGTGTCTATAAGCGCGATGCCGGAACCATCACGCTGGCGGGCGGTGTCTTCGAACCGGCAAAACCGGCCGAGGCGATCCGCGCGGGTGTTGTCACCGTGCACCAGAACATCAATGACGGCGTCGTCGCCGACCTCGATGTCGCGACCAACCTTACGCTGGACCGGCTGAACGGGCGCGGCGCGCGACTGTTCTTCAATCCGCGCCGGGTACGCCGCGAAGCGGCTGCGGTTGCCTCGCGCATGGGGCTTGCCATCGATCTTTCGGCAAATATCAATGACTTGACGCTTGCTGACCGCCAGATGGTGGCGATTGCACGCGCCATGGCGCATGAACCAAAAGTGCTGATCCTTGACGAACCGACCTCGTCGCTTTCCAGCGCCGAGGCGGACCGCCTGTTTGACCTCGTTGACCGGCTGAAGGCACGGGGCGTCGCCATTCTCTATATCTCGCACCGCATGTCGGATATCCGCCGCCTTGCCGACAGTATCGTGTCGCTACGCGACGGTCGCATCACTGGCCGCTTCGAAGGACCGGAACTTGATTACGAAGGCGCGGTCAATGCCATGCTGGGTCGCAAGGTGTCCGCCGGTGCAGTTGATGTGCGCGATGCTGGCCGTCCGGTCTTCAGCGTGAGGGGCCTCAAGTTGTCAGAACAGGCACGGCCCTTTGATTTCGATCTCGGTGACGGCGAGATTGTTGCCGTTACCGGTCTTGTCGGTGTCGGCAAAACGGCGCTGGCAGAAACGCTATTTGGCGCGCGCGCCCCGGCAGCCGGCGAAATGACGCTGGATGGCATGCGCTATGCGCCGAAAACGACGGGCCAGGCTATTGTCGAGGGCGTTTTCCTTGTTGCCAAGGACCGGGCGATCAGCGGCATCGTGCCCGATTTTAATATCTACGAGAATATCAGCCTGCCGTTTCTGCGCCGCCTTTCGACTTTTGGCATTGCCAGCCGCCGGGCGGAGAAGGCATCGGCGCGCCAGCAGATTTCGTCGCTCAGTGTTGTTTGCCGCAGCGAGCGCGACGAGATGCAAACGTTGTCGGGCGGCAATCAGCAGAAGGTTATGGTCGGCCGCTGGCTGTCCGAGCCATCACGGTTGCTTATTCTTGACGAACCATTCCAGGGCGTCGATATCGCCGCCCGCCGTGATATCGGTGAGAAACTGCGTGCTTCCGCGGTCGGGCGCACCACCATTCTTTTCCTGACGGAACTCGACGAAGCCTTCGAAGTCGCCGACCGCATCCTCGTGATGTCGGAACAGACCATCGTGGGCGAGCACCGCAATGTCGACATCGATGTCGAGCGGCTGCTCTCCGAGATTGCCGGACAATTCCATCAACAGGTCAGTGCATGATGATAAGTGAAGAGAGCAAACCCGCCGCCACCGGCACCGTTCCGCCAGCGGCCCTGAATATCCGGGAAACCGCGATCAAATATGGCTTCCTCGTGCTGCTTGCTGGCCTGGTGCTCTATTTCTCATTGGTCACCGGCGGTTTCGCCTCGCCGCAGAGCGCGGTCTTCATCCTGCAATCTGTATCGATCACGGGCATTCTGGCGCTTGGTGTCACGGCGACGCTCGTCGTCGGCGGTTTCGATCTTTCCATCGGTTCGGTTGCCACCACTGCCATGATGGCCTCGTCCTATGTGATGGTGGTCATGGGCGGGGACGCTCTGACGGCGACACTCGTCTGTCTTGCTGTCGGCGTACTCGTCGGCCTCGTCAATGGCATTATCATCGTCTATATGCGCGTTCCGGATCTTCTGGCGACGCTTGGAATGATGTTCCTGCTGCTCGGTTTGCAGCGCATCCCGACCGAAGGGCGTTCGATCGCAACGGGCATGACGTTGCCGGATGGCTCGACCGCAACGGGGGCTTTTAGCCCAGCCTTTCTGGCGCTTGGCCGTCACCGCTTCGATTTCATCCTGCCTAATCTCGTGCCGGTTTCGGTCGTCGTGCTGATCGTGCTGGCTATAGTCATCTGGTTCTTCCTCGAATACACCCGTTTCGGCCGCATGATGTATGCCGTCGGCTCCAATGAGCGCGCGGCAAGCCTCGCCGGCGCGCCCGTCAATGCCTACAAGATCTCGGCCTATATCATTTCCGGGGTCTTTGCCTCGATCGGCGGCATTCTGCTTGCTGCCCGGCTTGGGCGCGGCGACATCGCTTCGGGCAACAATCTGCTTCTCGACGCCGTTGCTGCTGCCCTCATCGGCTATGCCGTGTTGGGCGCTGCCAAGCCAAATGCGTTCGGCACAGCCGTCGGCGCTCTCTTCGTCGGCATCCTGTTGCAAGGCCTGACGATGATGAACGCTCCTTACTACACCCAGGATTTCGTCAAGGGAGCGGTGCTCGTCATCGCCTTGATCTTCACCTTTGCGCTCTCGAAAAGAGGCAAACGCTGAGGCGGGAACCTTCAGCGGGCTACCAATATTCATCAGTGGAGGAGACTGAAATGAATTTTACTCGTAGAACCCTGGGCAAGTTGACGCTCGGGCTGATGGCCGCGGCAACTTTTGCCGCGCCATCCCTTGCTGCAGATATGCCGAAACCTTTCGACAAGCCCGGTGATGTGAAGATCGCATTGGTCCGCTATCTTTCGACCGGTGATTTCTTCCAGTCATACCTCGCCGGTGTGGAAGCGCAGGCCAAGTCGCTGGGTGTCCAGCTACAGGTGTTTGACAGCCGTCAGGATGCGGCCCTTCAAGCAGATATGGTCGATCAGGCCATCGCACTCGGCGTTCAGGGCATCATTATCCAGCACGGTTTGACGGAGTCCATGAAGGAAGCGGCCAAGCGCGCGGTCGATGCGGGAATCAAGGTCGTTGCTTTCGATGTAAACGTCGAGAACGAGAAGATTCCTCAGGTTGAACAGTCCGATCATGACCTCGCTCGTTTGGCACTCGAACAGGCGATCAAGGACAATGGTGAGAGCTTCAAGGCTGGCTATGTCTATGTTGCAGGCATTGCGCCGCTTGATCGTCGTGACGAGACATGGAAAGAGTTCAAGGCGAAGTATTCGGGCATCAACGAAGCTGCCCAATTTGGTACGATGGACAATCCTATCGCCAATTCGGTCGCCAATCAGGCACGTTCGGTGATTTCCGCCAACCCCGATATAACCGTGATGTTTGCTCCTTATGACGAATTCGCCAAGGGTGTGAAGATTGCCGTCGACGAAGCTGGCATGTCATCCGACGTAAAGATTTACTCGGCCGATATCTCGACCTCCGACATCGCGGCCATGCGCGAATCCGGTTCTGCATGGGTTGCGACGGCCGCGACCAACCCGGCTGTGGTCGGTCAGGTTTCCGTACGTTCGCTTGCCATGCTGCTTGCTGGCGAAAATCCAGGCAAGCAGGTCATCGTACCGCCGACGCTGATCACGCAGAAAGATCTCAACGATCAAGACATCAAGAACATGGAAGAACTCGGTGTGAAGCTGCCGCAGTTTTCTCATGCCGATGTCGCTATGCCCGCATGGATGCCAAAGCCCTGAATTCGGGGATGATGGAATGAAGAAAGGGGCGGTCCATCGGGCCGCCCCTTTTGTATAGCCGGTTGAGGGAAGGGCAGTTGCCTGCCCTCAACCCGGAAGATCAGCGCATAGCGGCTGCAATGTTGCCGCCATCGACGGTGGTCACGTCGGCAGTCGTGCGTTCGGCGAGCGCGTGGTGCACGAAGGCGCGAGCGACGTCTTCTGCCGTCACTTCGAGGCCGAGCAGGTTGCCGCCCATATATTCTTTGACGGAGAGGCCCCGCGCCGCCGCACGGTTGGCGATCATCTCATCGTTCAGCAGGCCGGAGCGGATGCGGTCTGCATTGACGGCATTGACGCGGATGTTGTCGGCACCGTGCTCCAGCGCGTATTGCCGTGACAGGAAAAGCGTTGCCGCTTTCGGCAGTCCGTAAGCGCCGAATTTCGCGCCGGGATTGACTGCCTGCTTGGAGGCATTGAACAGCAGTACGCCGCCGGTCTTCTGCGCCTTCATGATGCGCACGGCATTTTGTGCGACAGTCTGGTGGGCGAAGAAATTCAGCTCGAAACTCTTGCGCAGCAGCGCATCGTCCATCGTGGCAATCGGGCTTTCCCAGGCCGCCCCCGCATTCGACACGACAATATCGATGCCGCCAAAGGTCGCCACGGCCTTGTCGAAGGCAACACGTGCAGAGGTGGGGTCGGTGATGTCGCAGGCAATGCCGATGGAGTTATTTCCGGCAGCCTTGGCAGCCGCCGCGGCCTTCTCGCCGTCGAGATCAAGCGCTACGACATGAGCGCCCTCGGCTGCGAATGCCTTGACGACGGCAACACCGATGGCCCCCGCGCCGCCGGTGACGACCGCGACCTGTCCCGTGAACGGCTTCGGCTTGGCGCCCGCGAGCTTCGCCTGTTCCAACGACCAGTATTCAAGGTCGAAGAGATCAGGACGGCTGACTGGTTCAAAACGACCGACGCATTCGGCATCGCGCGCCGCTTCGATCCACATCTCACCAACATCGCTGGCGATGGTCGCATCCTTGAAGGTCCGGCCATGGCCAAACATGCCAAGGCCCGGCACCAATGTCAGGCGCGGCATAGGATCAAGCATGGTGCGCTTGACGTTGTCGCGCCCGTCGTTGTTGTGGAAGTACTCTGTATATTCGGCGGCGAAGGCGGCGACATGCTGATCGATAACCGCGCGGTAACCGGCAAGGTCGTCCGTGGCAGGTGCAGGCAACACCATCGGTCCGGTCTTGATGCGGATGGAAAGGTCGGGTGTGGAGACACCGCGTGCTGCCATGTCCGCAACTTCGCTGGCATTGACGAAATCGAGAATGGCCGGAGACGTGCGGAATACGCTAATCATCCGGTCGTAGCGGCCTTCTCCCTTATCAACGGCCACGGCGCCGCGCAGCATGGAGGCGATGTCACCCGGGCTTGCCAGCGAAGGGGGCAGGGCAGCGGGTGTGAACGGATTGCGACCGTTGTTCTTGACGTGATCCTCTGCGATTGTGACATAGTGGATCATCCGGTCATAAGCTTCCTTCGCCGTCGCGCCGAATGTGAAGATGCCGTGTTTGTCGAGGACAAGACCTTCGACTGTCGGGTCCTGTTCGAAAACCTCCGCTGCGGCCTTGGCAAGCGCGAAGCCTGGCATGATATAGGGCACGAAACCCATCTTCGTGCCGAATAACTCGGCGCTCATCTCCCGGCTCTTCGCCTGGTCGGCAATGGCAAGGATGGCAGTCGAATGGGTGTGATCGACGAATTTGTGCGGTAGGAAGGCATGCAGCAATGCTTCCACCGACGGGTTCGGAGCTGAGGGTTCGATCAGATTGGCGCGCAGCAGCGTCACCATGTCTTCGTCCGAGAGTTTTGCGAGCTTGCGGCTCTTGAGGAGCGCACTGATTTTTACGGCCGGGAGTCCTGCCGGTTCGATCGTCCCCATGTCCCAGCCGCTGCCCTTGACGCATAGGACCGCATGAGCATCGCCGACGAGATCGGTTACCTCGGTCTTTACCGATGTGTTGCCGCCACCGTGCAGAACCAGCCTTGGCTCGCCGCCTAGAAGCCGTGTCGTATAGGTACGCAGTGCGAGATCGCGGTTAATGCCCTTTGCGGCATAGTCGGTAACGACTTTTTCCGCCTCTTCATCACGCCAGAGATTTTCCATGGTGTTCAGCCTCCCGATAAACCGGTCCGACCGGCATCGGTGGACCCAAATATTCTTTCACGCCTTATCCAAACCGCCCTGGCCCAAATCACTCTTGACGAGTCTTTCCTTGGTCCAGCGCTCCAGAATGCGTCGCGCCATCGAAGTGGTGACGACAAGGTGGGAGGCAAAGCCGCCCTTCAGCGCTGCCATCAGCGGATCGAACTTGTTGTCTTCCTGTACGACGAGCATGCGCTTCTTGATGGCGCGAATGGAATCGAGATCGGCGGAAATGCAGCGCCGGTTGTGATTGCAATCCAGCCACTGGCCATCGCGATCAATCAACTGGCCGGCAATGACGCCGGCTGCGCCCTTTTCGCCCATGGCATGCATGTCGGCAGCCGAAAGCGCGCCGCATTTGACAAGATGGCTGTCGTCCTCGATGCCCCCGACGGAATAAAGCGCCAGATCGCAATCCGAGATTGTTGCGAGCTGCTCCTTGATGACAGGCTCGCCGCGCAGTTCGTCGGCAAGGCGCTCGGACGAAAGCACGAGCGGCGCATAGAAATTGATGCCTTCCGCATTGAGGCGACGAGCGATTTCCGTGGTGCACTGGTCTGGCCGGTAGGAATAAGGCGCACCGAGATTGCCGCAGAGCTGGACGACGGTAACGCCACTCAGGTCAGCGAAGGGCATCACGTCGGCAATGTGATAGACGGTGCGGCCCCACGCGACGCCGACCCGGTCGCCCTTGTTGAGGAGTTCGAGGAAAACAGTGGCGGCGACCACCGGCATTTCCGCTGCGGGGTCCATCGCCTGGCGGTCTTCCGGTACCAGCCAGACAGAGGTCAGACCTGTCGCGTCTTCCAATTCCCTAGCCAGAACATCGTCCGAAAAAAGCTGCGAAGAGGTAGAGATCGTGACAATTCCCATTTCGCGCGCCTTGCGTAGATACATGGCGATCGAGGCACGAGAGATTTCGAGCCGCTGGGCAACTTCATCCTGCCGCAGGCCGTGCGTGTAATAGAGCCAGGCGGCTTTGTGGATGATCTGGTCAATCGGTCGGACGGGCATATGGGTTCTTCCGTTGGAGGTTCTGACATTAGTCATCGATGCTGACAAAAGTCAATACTCCAACGCAAGGCAATGCTCATGATGAGCTGAAAAGAGAAGTTTAACCTGTTATCGCGACGCACGCCCCAGCATGCCGCATGTGTCAGGTTTGTAAATCATTTCATAATGCAAGATTATGCACCGGGTTATATGGCCGGGGGCAGGGCGGTTTCCTGATAACGATCGGGCGACGTTAGAGCACGTTTCTATCTGATTGGATCAGATTGGCGCTCTAACTTATTCTATTTCAAGAATAATCTTGATCGTCTTCGTTTCAATCCGGCCGGATTATGCTGTAAGAGGCCCGACACCGTTTTTGTATCAACGATGTCGGAAGAGTTCCGCATCAGGAATTGGCTCGCCTGCGATCGCGGCCGTGATGTTTTGCGATGCGATCATCGCAAAGGTGATACCGTTGCCACCGAAACCCATCGCTGCGAAAATGCGTTCATATCCTGGAACACGGTCGATAATCGGCAAGCCGTCTTTCGTGATACCAAAGGGTGCAGACCAGATATAGTTCGGCTTATCTATCGCGACCCCAATGAGATCATTCAGCTTCCGTGCGATGATCGTCGCCTTATTTTCCAATTTCTTCGGGTCGTCGTTGCTGTTTTGTGATTGTTCGTCCTCCCCGCCGGCGATGATGCGTCCGAATTTATCGGTTCTCAGGTAGAGATAAGGATCTGCAGCTTCCCAGACCAGCATGTCTCGCATCCACGCTGGTACATTATGCAATGGTTTCGAAGACAGCGCCCAGGTAGACGCAATGCTATGTGATTTCGCTTCCATCTGAGGAAGATACTCGTAACCGGTGCAGAATACCGCATATTCCGCTGCCAGAACCTCGCCTCGTCGTGTCGCCAAGGCGACGCCAGAAGGTAACTCTGCCATGTCGGTAATCTCGACCGGGGAAATGATCTGGGCATTGCGCTTTAGAACCGCGCGCAACAGCCCGGCGGTCAGTTGCGCGGGATTAGCTGATGCAGAAACGTCTGACAAAATCGCGGCAGGCCTGTCCAGTCCAAAGCGCTCCATGAGTGCGGCGTGGTTGAGATAATCAGCCTTGATGCCGATTTTGTTGCGGGCGGCCGCCTCATTGGCTAGTGCTTGCGCTCCCATTTCGTTGCCTGCCAGATAAAGCGCTGACTTGCGAGCCATCTGGCAATTGAGCTTCAGTCCGACCGATAAATGAATCAACTCCTGAACTGCCTGTGCTGACCGTTGCCAGGCAGTATTGGCTGGTTCATCACCGATTTTAGTGTGCAACCTTGTCAAAGGTATATCGATTTCATGCTGAATCATTGCAGTGGAAGCCGAGGTCGAACCCCGTACCGGTGGCCGCCGGTCAACGATTAGTACGCGTTTTCCAATGCGTGTCATCGCTTCCGCCATTAAAGCTCCCGAGATGCCCGCTCCGACCACAATGACGTCGAAAGACTCACAAGGTAGGTGTTGATTTGCCTGCACGGTGGAGTTTGGTGTTCTGACCCAGAAAGGAGTGCCTGTTTGCAGGGTGTCTTTGCGGGTTACTGCGTCACGATCGATCATGAACAATATTCTCCGAAGATAAAGCCAACACTCTTATACTAGGGCGCTGAGATGCTAACGCATCACGCCCCGAAAATGCTCAATCGCCGCACAGGCTTAACCAAAACTCGATGAGTTTGAATCATCGAGTTTTGGTATTAGTTATCGCGACGAATAAAATATTGGTTATTGCCCTTGTAACTTGCGTCACTTCATTCAGAAACTTTGCGATAACCGCGCAGTCGAGGAGATATTCTCTCCCTATTTGTATTCAAAACGTTGAATTTAGCAAAGTAGCCTTCACATGCTAACTGACGGACTGGTCTGTCGTGTCTGGCGACAATTCTGGTTGTTCGATTTTAAATCTGAATATATCGGATTTTGATACCGTGCGGAGCGATTGAAATGAGCACGGACAGTTCGTGCGGATCGCAGAACATCTCAATGTATTTCTTAGGGTGCCGATAGGGTCAATCGGCACCCTGTTTCTTGCAGAAGCGATATCGTCAAGCCCGATCAGTACGAGAGCAAAGAATATTCATGCTAACGCTTCATAGCTTGGTGTGGAACCTTGCCATGCCGCAGAGGCTAATGTCCGATCGATTTTTCCTAGAGTGGTTCCAGTTAAAACGGAGTCCCTGGAACCGCTCTAAGTATTTGTTTCGTCGCATTATCCTACGCAAAACCGCTTCGCACTTTTGCTGGAAATGCTCTAGACGACGAGTGCGAGCGCGCGGACTGGCGATCCTGTGCCCTTCACGAATTTCAGGGGTGCTGCGATCAGGATTGCACCCTTGGCAGGCAGTTGGTCGAGGTTACTCAGGCTTGCCAGTCCATATCGGTTTGCCTTGTGCATAAGATTGTGTGCTGGAAACGGTGGGGTCATGGCTCCTGCGGATCCTGCATCCGTACCGACTGTTTCCTGGCCCCAACCGATGATGCCTTTGGAAAGCAGATACTCGATTGCTTCAACCGTTGGCCCTGGAGAATGTGGGCCGTTTTCATCGGCATTCAGAAATGTATCGACCGAACCATTGCGCTTGTACCAGTCGGTACGCATCAAAACCCATGATCCGGCTTCAATTTCGCCATGCTCTGCTTCCCATTCCTTGATGCTGTCCACCGTCAGCAGATAATCGGCGTCGGCGGCGGCCTGTGCGGAACGGTCGATCACGTTTACGGGTGCAACGAAGTTCTGTGGCGGGATCGTATCGGTGGTGTTGTTGGAGTGATCCTTGCCGGTGATCCAGTGACAGGGGGCATCGAAATGGGTGCCGGTGTGTTCGCCTAGCTCTATCCAGTTCCACGCCCAGAACGGACCGTCTTGATCGTATTGGCTGATAGTGTGAACTTTGACGTTAGGCGTGTTTTTGCCGAATTGTGGGGGAAGGTAAAGGACAGGCGTATCCGGACCGAGTGGTGCGGTGATGTCAACTACCTTGACGGCGCCAGACAGTAGTCCGGACGCGAGACTTGAAAGAGCAGATGTATCGTTCATAAAATCCCCATTTCGTCCTGAGCCGGCGCCAGCATTATTGTACGGTCCTTGATGAACCGGTCTCTTTCGGACGTTGGTTCGAAGCCTATGGCAGGGAATATGCTCTTGCAAGTATCTCTTTTGTAAAAATCTCCATGGAGTTTTCCAGTGGCTAAAGAATGCGCGTCGCAAAACCCTGTTTGCCATGAATTTTTGATTGGTATGGCTTTGTGCAACTGGCAATGAAACATCGGGGGAAGTAACCTGAATATATGCATTCAAGTATAATATTGGATGGCTGGGCAAACTGAGTCTGTATGTCGGCGGTGCTCAGAACTGGATTCTTCAACGTTCGATTGCGTTAATGGAAGGTTTTGACGTGACCTGTTGACCAATAAAGGGCAGGGCTAGGGTGATCAGGTTGATTTAGACTTGAAATATCGGCTGCCTGGGGCAATTCTCGTTGATTGCAGCGCAACGAAATGCATCGGGCAGTAATAATGGACCTCGAATTTATAGTCACTGAAGCCGATGAGGGCGAAAAACAGGAACTGCGTCTCTGGCTGCGTATGCTGGCAACAACCAGACTGGTTTCACAGGAAATCCGCCGCCGTCTGCGCAATGAATTTGGCGTTACGCTGCCACAGTTTGACATTCTTGCTCAGCTTTATCGGGAACCGGATGGGTTACGGTTGGGGGAACTCTCGCGGCGGACCATGGTGACCAATGGCAACATCACCGGTTTAATCGAGCGGCTGGAAGCCGATGGGCTGGTCCGTCGTGAGACGCCCGGTGCCGACAGGCGCGTCACTGTCGCGCGATTGACCGATTCGGGGCAGGCGGTTTTTGCAAAAATGGCACAGGTCCACGAAAGCTGGTTACGTGACCTGATGGCTGAGGTTGACCGCGACACGATCGCTTCGTTGTTGAGAGATATGAAGCTCGTCAAGAAATCGGTAGGCAATCACCTCATGGATGACGATGAAGAATAGTGTCCACTCATTGTCGATTGTTCGATAAGGCTCCGATTGTTCTCCTGTCCTTGTGCCAGCGTCTGGATTAAATATAAATAATATCAATTAGTTATTGATGGCCGGGTTTATTTCTGTGCGAACGGAAATTGTCATGGAAGATTCCACTTGCTAATTTGATCAAATGATCCTTAGATGTAAATGAACGTCGGATAACGATCCAGGTTGAAGCCGCGCTCATGCGGCCTGCTCAGAACAAAAATGTGAAAACAGCGGAACCGGGCGGTGCTGGCTTGAGCGCGCCGACTGATTAAGTCGCTGGAAGGCTGGCTTTGACCATCGCTGCAGGGCGAAGGGCAAAGGCGGAGAACAACAGGAGAGATAGATTCATGGTCCGCCTTGCCAAACGTATCACCGAAAGCTCCAAAAAGTCCTTTGGCATGTATGCCCGGGCGGCGGCGCTTGGCGCAGGTGACCTCATCCACATGGAGCTGGGCAGCCCACATGCCGATACGCCCCGGCATATCAAAGAGGCGACGGTCAATGCGTTGATGGCTGGCGATGTCCATTACTCGCATTTTCAGGGCATTCCGAAATTGCGCGAAGCGCTGGCCGCCCGCCTGCGTGAAAAGAACGATATGGATGTTTCCGCTTCCGATATCGTCGTCACCAACGGGCTGACTCACGCGTCCTTTGCAGCTTTCATGGCGCTGCTCGACCCAGGAGATGAGGCAATCCTGTTGGAGCCTTATTATCCCCAACATATAGGCAAGATAGAACTTGCTGGAGCCAAACCCGTTCTAGCACCGTTGGATGCCAGCGACCGTTTTTCCATCAAGGCGGAACTGATCGAGCCGAAGATCACAGCCCGCACGAAAATGATTGTTCTGATTAATCCGTGCAACCCCACAGGGCGGGTCTATAGTCGCGAGGAACTGGAAGTTCTGGCGGACATTGCTCGCCGTCACGATCTTGTTGTGGTTTCGGACGAGGTCTACGAAGAGATACTGTTCGATGGTGCGCGCCATGTTTCAATCGCTTCGTTGCCCGGCATGAAGGAGCGAACGATTTCAATGTTTGCTTTCACCAAGAGTTTTGCCATGGATGGCTGGCGGCTCGGTTACCTCACGGCGCCCCCGCATCTGATCGAAGGCATCTTGAAGATCACGACCAACGACGTCACTCATGTGAATACATTTATTCAGGCGGGCGCGCTGGCGGCGGTCTCCGGCCCGGAGGAGATATTGGCCGAGCTGGTGACGGAAGACAAAGTGAAACGCGACATTGTCGTATCGCGGTTAAACCAGATGTCGGGTGTCACGTGCGACTGGCCAGAAGGCACGATTTATGCGTTTCCTAAAATCGCTGCACTGGGTCTCAAGTCTCAGGACATCGCTGAGCGCATCATGACAGAGGCAGGCGTTGTCCTGGAGGCGGGGAGCTTTTACGGAGCGGGCGGCGAAGGGCATTTGCGTGTCTGCTTCGGTTCGCAATCGCTTGCGCGTGTCAATGAGGCCATGGATCGCCTTCAGCGGTTCTTCGGCTCTCTTTGAGTGACTGGCAACGTTTTCGTGACGGTGTGGTTGCCCAGGCAAATGCGATTTTAGTTGAAACTTAAAATGCCGTGTGATCAAATAATCAAATAGGTCGGCACTGGTAGGGTCAGAGACTTCTACCGAAAAGAAACGACCCATAGAGGGAATAACAATATGATGATCTGTCGCCGTACTTTTCTGGCTATGGCAGGCCTTGCGAGTGCCTTTGCCATGACAACCGCGTCTCTGGCTGCTGACGCGCTCAATATCGGTGCTTATCCCAGCAACCCCCCTTTCGAGTTGAAGAATGCCGACGGGACATTCGAAGGATTCGAAATCGATATGGCGACCGAGGCCGCCAAACGGGCAGGAATGGAGCCGGAAATTGCCGATTACGGGTTTCAGGCACTGTTCGCCGCAACCACTTCACGGCGTATCGACGTGGCGGTTTCGTCCATAACCATCACGCCTGAACGCCTGAAATCGCAGTCCTTCACCCAGCCTTATTATGATTCTGACATCGGGGTAGCCACCAAGGCCGATAGTGCCATTACGGGACTGGCCGATCTGAAGGGCAAGACCGTCGGCGCTCTTTCTGGCTCTACTGGCGAGAAATGGGTGAAGGAAAACAAGGAAGCCAAAGGCTTCTCCGATATCAAGGGCTATAACTCTCAACAGGATCTGTTTCTCGATCTCGGTGCAGGCCGTATTGACGCGGTCATTTCTGACGTACCGGGCATGGAACATCTCTTTCTCAAAATGAAGGGTTATGCCGTGAAGGACCGGATTCAGACTGGCGAACAATACGGTCTGATGATGGCGAAGGACCATCCGTTGCTCGGCAAGCTCAATGACGCAATCACCGCCATGAAGCAGGACGGCACCACTGCGGCTATTCACAAAAAGTGGTTCGGGACGGACCCTGCAGCCAATTCCTCGACGGTTACCGTCGTACCGATCCCACAGCCATAATCTTTTGACGTGGTGACAGGTGGGCCGCATTTGCAGGACCGGCCCATCTTCGACCGTTACTTCTCAAAACTGACCGGTCGTGCGCTCCCAGGATTTGCCTGCGAAGGACGCCAATATGACATTCGTCGAAACCTTCCTGAACACCGAGGTTCTCGTTTCGAGCCTGCCGGCGCTCGGACGCGGCCTGCTCAATACGTTTCTTATCGGTATCGCCAGCATTTTCTTTGGTGTTCTGTCGGGCTTGCTGATCAGTATTGTTCGTATCTACGGACCGAAGGTGCTGCGTTATCTCGCGATTGCCTATATTGACGTATTCCGTGCCATGCCGGTCCTGGTCGTGCTGATCCTGATCTATTATGCACTGCCATTCATCGGGATACGCTTTTCCGCCTGGACCTCCGCTATCATGTCTTTTTCCATGGTTATGGCGGCATATTCGGCGGAAGTGTTCCGGTCCGGCATCGAAAGTGTACCGCGCGGCCAGTTCGAAGCCGCTTCGGCCCTTGGAATTCCATTCCCGGTTACTCTGTGGAAAGTGGTTTTGCCACAGGCAATCCGTATCATCATTCCGCCGACTACCAGCAATTGTGTGTCCATGTTCAAGGACACCGCCTTGGCATCTACCGTGGCTCTGCCCGAGCTTTTGAAGGAAGCGCAGGACGCACAGGCACTTTATGCCAACCCGACACCGTTGATTGGCGCGGCGCTTATCTATCTCATCCTCCTGCTGCCGCTGGTGCGCCTTGTGGCGCTTCTTGAAGCGCGCTTCAAAAAGGAGAAAGTCCGATAGATCGAATTCCGGTTTCATCGGCGGCATCGGCAACAGCACTATGGCAGACAGAACATGAGCGGTTATTTTCTCTATCACTCGATAGGTACCTTCCCGGGTAAAGCGGAAAAAGTGAAAACGGCACTCGATCGTTACTCGGACATATGGTCAGCAGAAAATGACTCTCAATGGCCGACAATGCTGGCGGAGCGCGGGCATTTCATCCGAAGCTGGGAGAAGTTGATTGGCGCTCCTGCGGAATCCATGACGACCGTGGAGAACGTGACGCTGGCCCTTTACAGTCTGATTGGTGCACTGCCTGATGAACGATTGCGTGGACGCCGAATTCTGGCTGCCGCGGATTGTTTTCCAAGTCTGCATTTTTTGCTGGCTGGATTGCAGGCCCGGTTCGGATTTACGCTTGAAACCGTACCCATGAGACCGGGCGAGAGTTTTGTGCGTGACGAGGACTTTATCGACGCTTGGGGCAGCGATGTTGCGATTGCATTGATCACATGGGTGTCGTCTACAACGTCGAAGCGTGTCGATCTGGACCTGATCTGCAAACACGGCAGGCAACAGGATACGATCATCGTTGCGGATGTCACCCAGGGCGTGGGCATTCGTCCCTTTTCCGTCGGAGAGATAGATGTCGTGGTGGGATCGTCTCTCAAATGGCTTTGTGGAAGCTCGGGAGCAGGGGTAATCTATGTGCGTCCGGGATTACTGGCTACGTGCAAGCCGGAATTGCGTGGCTGGTTTAGTCAACCCAATCCATTTTCCTGGGATCTCGATACGTTTGCCTATGCCGACGATGCGCGACGCTTCGATCACGGAACGCCTGCCGTGCTGGCGGCAATTGCCTCCCAACCCGGCCTCGATTTTGTTTCCGCGACCGGTGTCGACGTACTGGCCCGGCACAACGAACTATCGACCGGCATGATTGTGGAACGGATCGCTGCCAACGCTACACTGACGCTGGTCTCGCCGGAAAAGTCTGAAGAGCGCGGCGGCAGTGTGATGGCACAAGCCGTCTCCGTTGAAAAGGCAACGGCGATAATGACCGCATTGAAGTCCGAAAATTTTTATTGCGATTGTCGCAGTCGCATTCTGCGGTTTTCGCCGGGGTCGGTGACCTCTCTGGCGGAAACGGAAGCCTTGTGCGATGCGCTGGACAGCCTGACGATAGGTTAACCCTTCCGGTTATATGTCGATTTCTGCCCCATCCTGTTGTTTTCACCGTATTTATGTGACACCCGGTGATCTTATCGGGCTGTAAAATGCTATAACCGGGGAACACGGAGACAAGGGATTTGAAGCAAATGATTGGTGAAACCCGTCTGTCGAAAGTATCCTCGCGCGTAACTGTACAGGACGGGGTCTACGAACAGCTTCGCCAAGCTTTGATGTGGGGCTCATTCGAGCCCTCGCAGGCCGTGACGATAGCTTCTCTCGCTGCGGAATTCGGCACAAGTCATATGCCTGTACGCGAGGCGCTGCGACGGCTTGCGGCGGAAAACGGACTGGAAATTGCCCGCAACGGATCGGCGCGTGTGCCCGATATTTCACGGACGCGGCTGGATGATATTTGTCGAGTCCGCGTTGCTCTTGAAGGGCTCGCCACCGAACTTGCCACGCCACGGATGAGTGCTGCAGACATTGATCGCTGTCTGACACTTGCGCGGGAGCACGAAGCTCTCGGTCAAGAAGGCAAAATCTATGAGATGCTGCGCAAGAACCAGGAATTTCATTTTACGATCTACGAATTATCGGGATCGGAAACATTACCTCAGATGATTGAAACTCTGTGGCTGCGGCTGGGACCCTATATGCGTCTTCTTTCCAATCATGTTCGTCAACAAGTGGATGAGGGAATTATCCACCCTTATTCAGCCTATCATTACGAAATGCTGGATGCCATTCGTACTGGCGATGCGAAAAAGGCAGGCAGCCTGATGGTTCAGGACATCGAAGCAACACAGCGGCTTTTGCAGAAACTCTGTTAGACGCGCAGGAACCTGTGGATCAGCCGTTCCAGAGCGCATCCCGAAAAGTGTGAAACGCCTACGCAGGGAAATCAGTCCACTGGACTGATTTCTGATCCTGCTCCCATCGAAAAGGATGTGCTCAAAAACGGCAGATCGTTACGATGGACGCTAAACCCTTTCGAGCGCGATGGCGATGCCTTGCCCGACGCCAATGCACATCGTGGCAAGCGCAAAGCGACCGCCGCCGAGTTTCAGTTCCAGCGCTGCAGTGCCGGTGATGCGCGCTCCAGACATGCCGAGCGGATGCCCGAGAGCAATGGCACCGCCATTCGGATTGACGCGGACATCGCCGTCGGCAACGCCAAGAAGACGTAAGGTGGCCAATCCCTGGCTGGCAAAGGCTTCATTCAGTTCGATTATGTCGAACTGCTCCTGCCTCATTCCCAGCCGTGTCATCAGTTTCTGGCTTGCTGGAGCTGGGCCGATACCCATGATGCGTGGAGGAACGCCCGCCGTCGCGCCACTCAGAACTCGAGCGACAGGGGTGAGGCCGAATTTGCGGGCAGCAGCTTCCGATGCGATGATAAGTGCTGCCGCTCCATCGTTGACGCCTGACGCATTGCCAGCTGTAACGGTCGCGCCTTCCAGCCGGTTGATTGGTTTCAGTTTGGCCAGCGCATCCAAGGTAGTTTCACGCGGATGTTCGTCGGCACTGACGACCACGGGATCACCCTTGCGCTGAGGGATGGAAACGGGCGTGATTTCCTGCGCCAGTCGACCATTGCTTTGTGCCGTCGCGGCTTTTTTCTGGCTGCGCAAGGCAAATTCATCCTGATCGGCGCGCGTGACCGCATAATCGACAGCCACATGATCGCCGGTCTCCGGCATGGAGTCGATGCCGTATTGCGCTTTCATCACCGGATTGACGAAGCGCCAGCCAATTGTCGTATCGTGGATTTCCGCACGGCGCGAGAACGGGTTGTCTGCTTTAGGTAAGACAAAGGGCGCACGGCTCATACTTTCCACACCGCCCGCAATCATGAGCTCTGCTTCGCCTGCACGAATGGCGCGCGCGGCGGCGAGCACGGCATCCATCCCGGAACCGCAAAGCCTGTTGATCGTCGTACCGGTGGCGGTAACAGGAAAACCGGCAAGCAGTGTCGCCATACGGGCAACATTGCGATTATCTTCCCCTGCCTGATTGGCGCAGCCGAAAATCACGTCCTCGATCGCTTCGCAATCCAACGCAGGATTGCGCTCGACAAGTGCCTTGAGCGGAGTAGCGGCAAGATCGTCCGTGCGGACGCTGGACAAAGCCCCGCCGAAACGCCCTATGGGTGTGCGAATATAGTCGCATATGAAAGCTTCGTTCATCGGGTTTCTCCAATCTGACGTGCTGCGAACATCGGCCCGCCCTTGATCGACGGAAAGCCGTATCCATTGACCAGAACGAGATCGATGTCATCGGAATGGCGCGCAGTGCCTTCTTCAAGCAAGGATTGTCCTTCATCCGCCATGGCGGCGAGCAGGCGCTGCATGATCGCTTCGTCGCTGAAACTGCGAGGAACAATGGCGTGACGCACACGGTAGTCGTCGATCAGCGTGTGGACGTCCGGGTCGCTGGCGCGAACGCCATCCGTATAGCGATACCAGCCGAGACCGGCCTTGCGTCCAAAACGCCCGGCTTCGCACAATTTGTCCGCGACATCGAAATAGGGAAGGTTGGGATTGCGGCTTGCCGCCGCTCTCTTGCGCCGTGCCCAGGCGATTTCCAGCCCAGCCATGTCGTTAACCGCAAACAGTCCCATCGCAAAGCCATAGCTTTCCATGGCGCGATCTATATCTTCGGGATAGGCACCCTCTGCCAGCATTTTTTCGGCTTCCGTGCGGTAGGCCGAAAACATCCGGTTGCCGATAAAGCCTTCGCAAACACCGGTAACAATGGGTAGCTTCTTGATCTTGCGCGCAAAGGCGATGCCGGTTGCAAGCGTCTCGTCGGATGTTTCCGCGCAGCGCACCACTTCCAAAAGCCGCATGATGTTGGCTGGCGAGAAGAAATGCAGGCCCAATACCCTGTCAGGGCGATCCGTGACGGCTGCCAGCTCATCCGGATTGAGATAGCTGGTATTGGTGGCCAGAATTGTTGACGGGGGCAGCAAGGCGTCGAGCTGCCGGAACAGCGATGCCTTGACAGTGAAATCATCGAACACAGCTTCGATAACGAGATCGGCTTCGGCGAGCGCGGCCATATTGGCACTGACGACGAGATTAGCGCGTTGCGCTTCTGCGGCCTCGGTGGAAAGCCTGCCGGTATCGACTGCCTTCTGGATCATGTCGGTAATCCGTGCATGGCCATTGGCGGCGGCTTCCACTGTCGTTTCATAGCCGATCACCTTATATCCTGCAGCGAGGCAGGCGACGGCGATGCCCGACCCCATCAGGCCAGTTCCGGCAATGCCGATGGTGGAAAGCGGCCGAGGCTTTGCCTCAATGCCTTCCACTTTTCCGGCGGCGCGTTCGGCGAAGAACAGATGCCGCAAGGCGGCGGCTTCCGCGCTGTCGCGCAGACGAACGAAGGCTATGCGTTCTTCGGCCAGTCCTTCGGCAATCGAGGTCGTTGTCGAGAGCTGAACCAGCCGCGCGGCTTCGCCGGGGGCCGTCGCGCCGCGCGCCTTCTTCAATATCTTGGCCTTGGCCTGTTCGAAAGCGGCGGCATCGGGTGCGCTAACGGTTAAATTGCCGGTCCGGCGCAAGGATGTGCCGACCAGCGCATTGGCAAGCGTGATGGCGTCGGCCACAAGATTGCCGCTCGATATCTGGTCGATCAGACCCAATTGCAGCGCTTCTTCCGGGGTAATCTGGCGTCCCGTGGCGATCATGTCGAGTGCTGCGAGCGGCCCGATCAACCGGGGCAGACGCTGCGTGCCGCCCGCACCGGGCACGATCCCAAGCTTGACTTCCGGCAAGGCAAAGAAGGCGCTGGCCGAAGCAATACGGGCGTGGGCTGCGAGCGCTACCTCAAGTCCGCCACCCAAAGCGGCGCCGTTGATCGCGACCACTACCGGCTTGTCGGTGCTTTCGATGATCGTGATGACATCTGGCAATGCCGGTTCGACCGGCGGCTTGCCGAATTCGCGAATGTCCGCTCCGCCAATGAAGATCTTGCCCGCACCGCTCAGCACGGTCGCGCAGATCGCCGCGTCGGCAGAAGCATGGTGAATGGCTGCGGCAAAACCTTTGCGCACGTCGGCTGATGTGGCATTGACCGGCGGGTTGTCGACTGTAAGTATAAGAATACCGTCGACAACCGTGCCTGTCACAGCGGAGGAGAATTCGCGTCTATCGGCCATGGCGGTCTCAGTCCGGTATAACGGCAAAAGCCTGTATTTCGATCTTGGCCCGGTCCTCGACCAGCGCGACGACCTGCACCGCCGCCATTGCGGGGAAGTGCTTGCCAATCACATCGCGATAGGCGCGACCGATGCCTTTCAGATTGGCGTTATATTCAGCCTTGTCGGTGAAGTACCAGGTCATGGAGGCGATGTGTTCCGGCCTGCCGCCAGCTTCCGCCAGAATTGCGACAATGTTCTTTAATGTCTGCTCGGTCTGTTCGACGAAATCGTCGGTCTCGAACTGTTGCTGTTCGTTCCAGCCGATCTGGCCCCCGATAAACACGGTGCGTCCACGCGCTTCAACGCCATTGGCATATCCGATGGGGCGGGCCCAGCCTTGCGGCTGAAGTGTCTTATGCATGTTATATCTCCAGAAAATGCGCGCGGTAACGGGCTTTAGTTAGCCTTCAGCAGTTCGCGCGCGATAATGAGTTTCTGCACTTCCGTCGCACCTTCGTAGATGCGAAGCGCGCGTATCTCGCGATAAAGCCGCTCGACGATCTCGCCACTTTTCACGCCACGACCGCCAAACATCTGCACGGCCTTGTCGATGGTTTGTTGGGCGTTTTCCGTCGCCACCATCTTGGCCATGGCTGCTTCCTTGGTTGTGTTCAGCTTCTGAACGTCGCGCCGCCATGCCGCGCGATAGGTCAGAAGCGCTGCGGCATCGATATCGGTCGCCATGTCGCCAAGTGTGGCTTGCGTTAGCTGCAAGTCGGCCAATGCACCGCCGAACATCGGGCGCGTCCGTGCATGGGACAGCGCCTCGCTGGCAGCACGGCGCGCAAAGCCAAGTGCTGCTGCCGCAACCGATGCGCGGAAAATATCGAGCGTGCGCATGGCGATCTTGAAGCCTTCGCCCGGTGCGCCGAGGCGACGGCTGGCCGGAATGCGGCAATTGTCGAAGCGGATCGTGGCCAGCGGATGCGGCGCGATCACATCGATGCGCTCCGCGATGGAAAAGCCGGGATCGGTGGCGAAAACGACAAAGGCCGAAATGCCCCGCGTGCCGGGCGCTTCGCCCGTGCGGGCAAACACGGTGTAGACATCGGCGATGCCGCCATTGGAAATCCAGGTCTTTTCACCATCGAGTACATAATGGTCGCCATCGGCAATGGCTGCGCAGCTCATTGCAGCCACATCGGACCCTGCCAGTTTTTCCGACAGGGCAAAGGCCGAAATCCATTCGCCGCTTGCCACTTTCGGCAGCACGGCTTGCTTGAGTTCGTCCGATCCGGTGAGGCTGATCGCGCCGGTGCCTAGGCCCTGCATGGCAAAGGCGAAATCGGCCAGACCGTCATGATAGGCCAGTGTCTCGCGGGCGATGCAAAGCTTGCGGGAATCGATCCCTTCGCCGCCCGTCAGGCTGACGGCTGCTTCCAGCAGCCCGGCTTGGCCGAGCGCTTTCACCAAAGCGCGACAGGCATTGTCCGTGTCGCTGTGATCGACATCGGCAAGCACCGGGCTTGCCGCAAAGGCATCGAGTCTTGCGGCCCAGTCGGTATGGGTTTTCTCAAAAAACGGCCAGTCGAGATGCTCCCGCTTGAGCGGCAGTGCTGCAGAACTATCCATGGGTCAGTTCCCCTCGAAAACGGGCTTCTGCTTGGCTGCAAAAGCCTCGAAGGCGCGGCGGAAATCCTGCGTCGCCATGCAGATGGCCTGCGCCTGCGCTTCCGATTCCACCAGTTCTTCAATGCCCATTGCCCATTCCTGATTGAGCATGGTTTTGGTCATGCCATGCGCAAACCATGGGCCGTCGGCAATATTGCGTGCCAGCGCTTCGGCCTTGCCGAGCAAATCGCCCTGCGGATGCAGTGCGTTGAAGAAGCCCCAGCGCTCGCCTTCGTCGGCGCTCATGAAACGCCCGGTATAAAGCAGTTCCGACGCACGGCCCTGACCGATCAGTCGCGGGAGAATGCCGCATGCGCCCATATCTGCGCCAGCAAGGCCGACGCGGGTGAAAAGGAATGCCGTCTTGGCTTCCGGCGTCGCGATGCGCAAATCCGATGCCATGGCCAGAATAGCGCCAGCGCCGGCGCAAATGCCGTCAACAGCGGCAATGATCTGCTGCGGACATTTACGCATGGCCTTGACGACATCGCCGGTCATGCGCGTGAAAGCCAGAAGATCGGGCATCGTCATATGGGTCAGCGGTTCGATGATCTCGAACACATCGCCGCCCGACGAGAAGTTTCCGCCAGCGCCGGTCAGCACGATTGTGCGCACGTCGGAGGCATAGACGAGATTGCGAAACAGATCGCGAAGCTCGGCATAGCTTTCGAATGTCAGCGGGTTTTTCCGGTCTGGGCGGTTCAGGGTGAGCGTTGCAACACGACCGTCTTCGCTCGTCTGCCACAGAAAATGCTCGGCCTGATAGTCCTTGAAAGGCTTCAGATTGCTTGCCATCGAAACGGTGCCGTCGTTCATCCTGCCATTACCTCCCCACCGGCGATTGCTATCGCCTGTCCAGTTATCGATTGCGCGCCGGGCGATGTGAGCCACAGCACGGTTTCAGCCACTTCCTCCGGCTGTATCAGGCGTCCTTGCGGGTTCGCCTTGACGAATTCCGCCAGAACATCTTGCTTGGACCGTCCGGTCTTCGCGACAATGGCCTGGATCGAGCGGGCAATGATCGGCGTATCGGTAAAACCGGGGCAAACGGCGTTGACCGTCACGCCCTTGCGGGCGAGTTCCAGCGCCAGCGCTCTGGTCAGCCCGACGACCCCGTGCTTTGCGGCGCAATAAGCCGAGACATAAGAGTAACCGCTCAGGCCCGCCGTGGACGCGATATTGATGATGCGTCCGCCTGTGCCGCCCGACTTGATGTCATCAAGGGTTGCCTGCGTCACATTGAAGACTCCGGTCAGATCGACATCGAGAACGCGGCTCCACATGTCGAGGCTGGTTTTCTCGAAAGGTGCGCTCGGTGCTTCACCAGCATTATTGACAAGAATGCTGACAGGCCCGAAAGCGGCGCGCGCGCCGTCCAACCCTGTTGCAATGGCTTCGCGATTTGTCACGTCGAAACCATCGGCAATAAAGCAGCGCTGCCAGTCCAACAAGGCGGCGGTTGCTTCCAGCGGTTCGCGGCGGCGGCCCGCCAGCGTCACATTGGCCCCGGCGCGGGCAAGACCGACGGCAATAGCGGCGCCGATGCCGCTACCGGCACCGGTGACCAGCGCATGTTTGCCGGAAAGGGCAAGGCCAACAGCCGGATCATTCATCGCAATCTCCGTTACTTCGCACCTTGCGGCGCAGCGGCGGCGCGGGCGAGATTGGCTTCATACTGATACTTGGCGGAGCGATATTGCTTCGGCCATGCGATGGAGTTGATGCCGATTTTCGCCGCCTCATGCAGCGCCCAAGACGGATCGGCAAGATGCGGGCGTGCCACAGCGCAGAGATCGGCACGTCCCGCCGCGATGATCGAATTCGCATGATCGGCTTCCGAAATCGCGCCGACGGCAATCGTCGGAATGTGGATTTCGTTGCGGATCTTGTCGGAAAACGGGGTCTGGAACAGGCGGCCATAAACCGGCTTTTCTTCCTTCCAAACCTGACCCGACGAACAGTCGATCAGATCGGCGCCTGCGGCTTTGAACATGTCCGCAAAGATGGCTGCATCTTCCGGCGTGTTGCCGCCTTCGAACCAGTCGTGGCAGGAAAGGCGAACCGAGATCGGCTTGTCCTGCGGCCAAACTTCGCGGACCGCATGGAAGACTTCCAGCGGATAACGCGCACGGTTTTCATAGCTGCCGCCATATTCGTCTTCGCGCCGGTTGGTGAGCGGCGAGAGGAAGCTCGACAGAAGATAACCATGCGCACAGTGCAGTTCGAGCCAATCGACGCCAGCTTCCGCCGCGCGTTTGGTTGCGGCGACGAAGTCCGCTTTCACCCGATCCATGTCGGCGCGGTCCATCGCCTTCGGCGTCTGGCTGTTCTTGAGATAGGGGAGGGCGGAAGCAGACAGCAGCGGCCATGCGCCTTCGTCCAATGGCTGATCGATACCTTCCCATGCCAGCTTGGTTGCACCTTTACGTCCGGCATGACCGATCTGCATGGCAACTTTGGCATTACTGTTGCCGTGCACGAAATCGACAACACGCTTCCAGCCTTCGGCCTGCGCATCGTTCCAGATGCCGAGACAGCCGGGGGTAATCCGCGCATCCGGTGACACGCAGGTCATTTCGGCAAAGACCAGTCCCGCACCGCCCATGGCGCGGCTGCCCAAATGCACCATATGGAAATCGTCGATCAGGCCATCGGTTGCGGAATACATGGCCATTGGCGACACGACGATGCGGTTTGGCAGCGTCACGCCACGCAGCGTATAGGGCGTGAACATCGGTGGCAGGCAACGCTCGTCTTCCGTCACGTTCAGCCCCTGCTTGCGGGCAAACCAGCGCTCATAGCCTTCCAGCCAATCCTTGTCGCGCAGGCGCAGATTTTCGTGGCTGATGCGCTGCGAACGCGTCAGCATGGAATACATGAACTGTTCCGGCTCCAGCGTGTCAGCATAACGCTGCCCGACGACTTCGAACCATTCCATGGCGTTGCGCGCAGCGTTCTGGATGCGAGCAACGTCGACGCGGCGGATTTCTTCATAGGCATGCAGGACTTCCGGTATGCCTTCCTTGCCGTGGCCGAACTTCTGGAACTGGTTGGCCAGCTCAATGGCGTCATCGATAGCGAGTTTGGTGCCCGATCCGATGGCGAAATGCGCGGTATGAGCAGCATCGCCCATCAACACGACATGGGAGTTGCCGTTGAAGTGGCTCCATTTTCCGCAAATCAGGCGGTTGAAGTTTAGCCAGGCCGAGCCGCGCATATGGCGCGCATTGGTCATCAGCGGCGCGCCTTCAAGCGTTTCCGCAAAAAGCTTCTCGCAGAAATCAATGGAAGCAGTCTGGTCCATCTGGTCCAGGCCATGCGCCTGATAGGCTTCCTCGGTCGTTTCGATGATGAAGGTCGAGGTCTTGTCGTCGAACTTGTAGATATGCGCCTGAAACCAGCCGTGATCGGTCTTGCGGAAATCGAAGGTAAATGCGTCGAACAGCTTTTCCGTGCCAAGCCAGATGTAGCGATTGGGCCGGACGATCAGATCGGGTTCGAACACATCCTCATAGCGATTGCGAATGCGGGAGTTCAGACCGTCCGAAGCGATGATGAGATCGGCGTCGGGGAAATCGAGATCGCTTTCCACGTCGGTTTCGAACTGAAGCTTCACGTCCAGCGCTTCGCAGCGCGCCTGAAGAATGTTGAGCAGACGCTTGCGCCCGATGCCGACAAAGCCATGACCGCTGGTGCGCTGGCGCGTGCCCTTGAACAGCACCTCGATATCGTCCCAGTGATTGAAGGCGTCCTGAATTTCGGCCGCACTTTCCGGGTCCCAAACCTTCATCGATTCCATAGTCGCGTCGGAAAACACCACGCCCCAGCCGAACGTGTCATAGGCGCGGTTCCGCTCCACGACCGTGATGTCATGTTCTGGATGAAGCTTCTTCATCAGAAGGCCGAAATAAAGGCCGGCCGGACCTCCTCCAATACACACGATACGCATGTTGAGTTCCCTTTCCGATATGCTGCCGAACGGCGCCGGTTAATTATTTTAAGCTTAAAATATAATTGGGAGCTTCGGTACGTCAAGCAAAAAAATCAGCTTATTTTCCATGCTGTTTGAGAAGATGGTAACATGGCGTCAGACTGATATATGCAAATGCAATAATTATAATCCGGTCAAAAACCACTATTGACACAGTTTAGAATTAGAAAATATGCTGATGCAAATGAATTGATATTCCGGCGAACGGAAAAGGGGAATTGTCATGGCGGAGCGCTCATTCGCCCGTGAGGTCGAGGCTCTGAAGCTCGGCGAAGGCGATATTTTCAGCGGCGAAGGCATTCTCGCCATCACCAAGGCGCTGCTGCAGTCGGGGGTTTCCTATGTCGGCGGCTATCAGGGTTCGCCGATTTCCCATCTGATGGACGTTCTCGCGGATGCGAAGGACGTGATGGAAGATTTGGGCGTCCATTTCGAATCGTCCGCATCGGAAGCCGCGGCTGCGGCCATGCTTTCCGCCTCGGTGATGTATCCGGTGCGCGGCGCGGTTACGTGGAAATCGACGGCTGGTACCAATGTCGCCTCTGATGCCCTTTCCAATCTCGCCTCCGGTGGTGTAACCGGCGGCGCGCTGGTCATCATCGGCGAGGACTACGGCGAAGGCTCCTCCATCATGCAGGAGCGCAGCCATGCCTATGCGATGAAATCGCAAATGTGGCTTTTGACCCCGCGGCCCAATCTGCCTTCGATCGTGGAAGCCGTTGAAAAAGGCTTCGAATTGTCGGAAGCCTCCAACACGCCGGTCATGTTGCAGGTCGGCATCCGCAGTTGCCATGTGCATGGTCAGTTTGTTGCAAAGGATAACAAGCGGCCGGTCCACACGCTGGCCGAAGCGCTGGAAAACCCGAGGCGCGACGTCAATCGCATCGTGCTGCCGCCGGCATCTTTCCTGCACGAGAAGGAAAAGCTCGAGAAGCGCTGGCCCGCAGCCGTCGAGTTCGTCAAAGCCAATCATCTCAATGAATATTTTGGCCCGCAAGAGGGCGATGTCGGCATCATCCTGCAAGGCGGGCTTTACAACAGCGCCATGCGGGCTTTGCAGCAAATGGGGCTGGCCGATGTCTATGGCGAAAGCCGGGTTCCGCTCTATGTGATGAATGTCGCCTATCCCATGATAGACGACGAAGTCATCGCCTTCGTTGCCGGCAAGAAAGCCGTGGTGATACTGGAGGAGGGCGCGCCGGAATATATCGAGCAGGCGCTGCATACGCTGCTGCGCCGCCGCGATATCCAGACAAAACTGTCCGGCAAGGATGTGCTGCCGCTGGGCGGCGAATACACGACACCTGTGCTCTTGAAGGGGCTGACGGCATTCTTTGATGCACATGCGCCGCAGTTGCTCGGCAACCGCCCGCCGCTACCCGATCCGTCGCCGGTTCTGGCCGATGAACGCGTCAAGGCGCTGGCCGAAGTGGTGCCGCCGCGTCCGGCCGGTTTCTGCACCGGTTGCCCGGAACGCCCGATCTTTGCCGCCATGAAGCTGGTGGAAAAGGAGCTGGGCGAGCATCACGTTTCAGCCGATATTGGCTGCCACCTCTTTTCCATTCTGCCGCCGTTCAATCTCGGCGGCACGACCATGGGCTACGGCCTTGGTCCCGCCTCGGCTTCCGCTTTCAACGTGCCTGCGGGCAAACGCTCCATTTCGGTGATGGGCGATGGCGGTTTCTGGCACAATGGTCTTGCCACTTCGGTTGGCAATGCCGTCTTCAACAAGCAGGATGGCGTCATCCTCGTGGTCGACAATTACTATTCGTCGGCGACGGGCGGTCAGGACGTTATGTCCTCCAGAGCGATCAATCCGCGCCGGAAGACCAACAATTCCATTGTCGATGCAGTCAAGGGAATTGGTGCGGGCTGGGTCCGCCAGATCGACCACACCTATGACGTTGCAAAGATGCGCGACACGCTGAAGGAAGCGCTGACGACGGAAGAAAAAGGCCCGAAGATCATCGTGGCGTCGTCGGAATGCATGCTCAACAAGCAGCGCCGCATAAAGCCGCAATTCGCCAAGGCCGTCAAGGACGGCAAGCGGATGATCAAGCAGCGTTTCGGTGTCGATGAGGATGTGTGCACTGGCGATCATGCCTGCATCCGCCTGTCGGGCTGTCCGTCGCTTTCCGTGAAGCACACCGACGATCCGCTGAAGGACGATCCGGTCGCGGCCATCGACAATTCCTGCGTTGGTTGCGGCAATTGCGGCGAGGTTTCGGAAGCGGCAGTTCTTTGCCCGTCCTTCTATCGCGCCGATGTCATCCACAACCCGACGGGCTGGGACAAGTTCGTGCATCGCCTGCGCTCTGGCGTCATCGGCTGGCTGCAAAAGCGCCGCCGCGCGTCGCGCATTGTCTTTGCGGATTGAGGAACAGGCCATGTCCACACTGAACGCATCGCCGTCCGCTCTTCTTTCGCAGGACAAGCCGCTGTCGATTGCCATCCTCGCCATGGGCGGGCAGGGCGGCGGCGTTCTCGCCGACTGGGTTGTGGCGCTGGCAGAAAACAATGGCTGGGTCGCGCAAACGACGTCCGTACCCGGCGTGGCGCAGAGAACCGGCGCGACGATCTATTATCTTGAGCTGTTGCGGGCCCGCGAAGGTGCGCATCCTATCCTGTCGCTAATGCCCACACCCGGCGACGTCGATATCGTTATCGCGGCGGAACTGATGGAAGCGGGGCGTTCCGTGCTGCGCGGCCTCGTGACGCCGGACAAGACCTTGCTTATCACCTCTACTCATCGCTCCTTTGCGGTGGGCGAAAAGGAAAAGCCGGGTGACGGCATCGGCAATCCGGTGGTTGTTGAGGACGCGACAGCCTTTGCCGCACGGAAGACTATTGCTTTCGACATGGAAGCGCTGGCAACGAAAAGCGGCAGCGTGGTTTCCTCGGCTTTGTTCGGCGCGCTTGCAGCTTCCGGCGCGTTGCCTTTCGACAAGGCTGCCTTTGAAGCGACCATCAAGTCTGGCGGCAAAGGCATCGAGGCAAGTCTGAGAGCTTTTGAATCTGCCTATCAGCGCGCGCTTGGCGGCGCGAATGACACGCTGGCGGCAACGCCTGCGAAGCGGCTGGACCCTCTGCCCGAGCGGGCTGATCATCCGGCGCTGGACGGGCTTATCAAGCGCATTCGCAGCGAGTTTCCGGGCGAATGCCATGCGATGCTTTTTGCGGGCATCAAGAAGTTGACCGAGTTTCAGGATCCGGCTTACGCGGATGAATATCTGAACCGTTGCGCTGCCCTGCTCAAGGCCGATCTTGCCAATGGCGCTACGGCGCAAGGCTTTGCCTTCACCGTACAGGCGGCGAAATATGTCGCTGTTGCCATGGCTTATGACGATGTGGTTCGGGTGGCCGACATCAAGGTGCGCGGCTCGCGGTTTGAGAGGGTGCGCAAGGAAATTGGCCTCAAGAAAGATCAGATCGCCTATACGACCGAATATATGCATCCGCGCATGGAAGAAGTGTGCGGCACCTTACCGAGAGGTATCGGCGCCTGGATCGAAAATCGCCCTAAGCTCTTTGCATGGCTCGACAAGCGTGTGAGCAAGGGCCGCAGGGTGAACACCGGTACACTGTTCTGGTTCACCGGGCTTTATGTCGTTTCGGGCTTGCGTCGTTTCCGGCGCGGTAGCCTGCGCCATCAGCGTGAGGTCGAACACCGCGAAGCCTGGCTGGCACAGGCGCTGGCCGCCTTGCCGCAGAACTATGATCTCGCGGTCGAGGTTCTTGCCTGTCGCCGTCTGGTCAAGGGCTATTCCGATACGCATTCGCGTGGCCTGTCGAAATTCGACCGCGTTTTGTCCGCTCTGCCTGTTCTAAGCGAGCGGGACGACGGCGCAGCCTGGCTGCGGCGCTTGCGGCAAGCGGCCCTGCTGGATGAACAGGGCATTGCGCTTGATGGCGCACTGAAAACAATCGCAACGCTCTGATCAAGGGGCACGGGGCATCGCAAAGATGCTGGAACAGCCATGTTCGACCTGAAAAGTCGGCGTGCACGAGGACACGCGCCGCTCTTTCAAAGAAAAGGGGAAGACTATGTCTCAAGCGCAGAGCATAGATGCGCCGGCTATGGCCGGAAGGGAGATATCGGCAGGCAAAAGCCTGCTGGTCGTGGGCCTGTGCTGGCTTGCGATTTTTGCAGAAGGCTATGACGTTGGTGTCATCGGTGCCATTTTGCCTGCCTTGTCCGTCGATCCAGTCTGGCAGTTGACGCCGATAGAGCTTGGCGCCATCGGCAGCTATACGGTGATCGGCATGCTGATCGGCGGCATTCTTGCAGGTACGCTGAGCGAGCTTCATGGACGCAAGCCGCTTTTCGTTGCCTGCATCACCGTGTTTTCGCTGTGCATGATTGTCAGCGCCATGGCGCCGACACCCTTCATCTTCGGATTGAGCCGGTTCATTTCGGGCATTGGTCTTGGCGGGATTATTCCGGTCGCTGCAGCGTTGACGGTCGAATATTCCCCGGTGAAGAAGAAGAGCTTCAATTACGGTCTCATGTATTCGGGCTATTCGATGGGATTGCTGGCCGCTGCCCTGTGCGGTCGCGGCTTTCTCGAAGCCCATGGCTGGCGCACCATCGTTTTGATTGGCGCGGTGCCATTGTTGTTTGTACCTATCTTTCTCGCATTCCTTCCGGAAAGCGTGGAATCGCTGGTCCAGCGCGGCAAGCATGATGCGGCGCGCAAGACCGCGCAGCGCATGGGCGTCGGCGTGCCAGCGGCGATTGTCCGCAAGCATGGCAAGGTCGGCTGGCGTACTGTTTTCAGCGAAATCTTCTCCCCGAAAAAGGCGTTCGAAACCGCCTGTTTCTGGGCTGCGCTCTTCATGGGGCTGCTGCTGGTCTATGGCCTCGCGCAATGGCTGCCGCAGATCATGCGCAAGAACGGTTATGACCTTGGCAACAGCCTGCTGTTCCTTGCCGTTTTCAGCCTGAGTTCGGCAATCGGCGGCATTGTGCTTGGCACCTGGGCAGATCGTTTTGGCGTAAAGCGCACGGTAGCCTGTTCCTATGCGCTGGGCGCGCTGGGCATTGTGGCGCTCGCCTTCAAAGGCTCGCTGTTGATGAATTATGTGTTCGTCGCGATTGCCGGTTTTGGCACCGTGTCGGCGTCGCTGGTGCTCACAGGCTTTTTGGCCCAGCGGCTCGATTCCTCGATCCGTTCTGCTGGAACCGGATGGGCGCTGAGCTTCTCGCGCATTGGCGCGCTATCTGGTCCGCTTCTTGGCGGTTTGATCGCAAGCCTCAATGTCAGCCCGCAATGGAACTTCTATATTTTCGCGATTGTTGCCGCTCTCGCAGCGGTGGCAACCGCGCTGATACCGTCGCGTTCGACGGACTGATGTTGCGACAAACCCGGCTCGCTTCTTGGAAACGGGCCGGGCTTAAAGTTCGTTTTTACGGATATTGCGCAGCATTTTCTGCAAGGTGCCGACAAAGGCGCGATGCTCGTCTTCGTCAATGCCTTCAAACAATTGCAACAGCAGATCATACATGGCAGGCCATGCTTCGTTGAAGATGTTGCGCCCTTCTTCGGTCAGGGAAATATCGCGGATGCGCATGTCTTCGGCGCGTGCCTGACGGCGGATGTAACCCTGCTCTTCAAGCGAATCGAGCGTGCGGCTCATCGTGGATTGCTCGGTCACGGTAAAGACCGCAAGCTCGTTGATGGTGGCCGAAGGTGTGACACTCAGAACAGCGAGCGTGCGCAATTTGACCGTCGTGATCTTCCGGCCTTTCAGCGCTTCCGCGAGGTTAGCGTTATAGCGGGCCATCAGGCGGTTCATCAGGTAGGGCGCAAAACTGTTCAGGCCGATCTCGCCCAGCGAACGCGCGGGGTTCTCCTCCAGATGCTCGGAAGCCAGAACCGTACCTGAGAAGCGTTCCTCCATGAATTCCCTCGCTATCGATCATGGTTGCAACAGTCATGTGCCCGATGCGATGCGGCATCAGGCGCAACAAGGCGCTCTCTTCGGTGTTAATATCGGTTGCGGAAAGAAGCCAGAGAAAAAGGCGGATGCGACCCGTCAATCGCATCCGCCGCCGTTCTTTAGATCAGGGGCGGGTTGCTTCGCCCGAAATCGCGTTGCCGCTGACGGCAATGGAAACCTTGTCGTCATTCAGGCTGAAGCTCTCGCGGGTGACCACCAGAATGATGGCCAGAATGATTGCTTCCATGATAGCGAAGGTCAGGAACGCGCTAACAAAAGATCCGCCCGATAGCTTGATGACCACGCCCATGACCCATGGCGAAATGAATGTCGCAATGATGGCAAAGATTTCGGCATAACCGACGGCAGCCGTTGCCAGCTCTTCCGGATATTTTTCACTGAGAAACGCGAAGATCGCACCACCGCCGAAAAGCGCCATGCCGCTCAACAGCGCCATCAGAATGAGCCAGCCGAAGCCAAGGGGTATCGCCATGCCGATGGTGAACATTGCCGCGACGAGGACGGCAAGCACCGTTCCGAATTTGATCATCCCCGTTTTGTTCAGGCGGTCGGCGGCGTAACCACCGATGACGAGAAACACGACCTGCGACAGCCCCATCAAGGTGCCTATCAGGGCTGCATCTTCTACCGGCATCTGATGCACGGCAATATATCCGGGAATAACCCAGGTGGCGGTTCCGGCAATGGCCATCGTGCAGGCCGAAATGCCGAGGCTGCCGACGATGATCCACTTCGAGCGGAAGATGCTGGCCAGCGGAGCGGTCGAGGTCTGCCGCTTTTCCGGCTCCCAGCGGAAATCCTTAAAGCCGATATGTGCGGGATTGTTGCGGGTGAACACCAGTACGCCCGCTGCCGCTACCAATGTGCCGATGGCGAGAATGGCGAAGAAAGTGCGCCAGCCATAGGTGATGGAAAGGGGAATGCCAATCGCGAAATCCAGTGTGATAGCCAGACTATAGGCGGCGAGGATCAAGCCGATCATGCTGCCGCGCCGCCTCTGCGGAAACCAGCCGATGATGAGTTTCATATTGCCGAGAAAGATCGCTGCGTCAAAGAAGCCGATAAACAGACGCAGCGCAATTAATTGCGCGTAGTTCTGTACATAGACTTGTGCCACCATGCCGATGGCGGTGAAGGAAAGCCCGATCAGCAGCAACGATCGGGCACTCATGCGGCGGCTCAATTGCGACCAGACGATCATGCCGAGACCATAGGTCAACGCAAATATCCCCTGCGCCAGACCGGCCTGCGCGGAATCGAGCTGAAGTGTTTCCGAAATGAACGGTATGACCGCCGCAAAGGCGTACCAGTCAGCGGCGAGAAACATCTCGCACAAAAGCGCCAGCGCCAGCATTCCCCACTGCCAGCGCTTTATTCTGGATTGATCGAAGTCCGATAGGCTTTCCCATTGCATGGCTTGGTTCCCCTTATTTTTACCTGCAAAGTATTGATACGCATCCTTATGGTCTCTCAGACCGCGGAGAGAAAATCGCGCACAAGTGTTGCTGCCGCCGGCGTCTCTTCAAACAGCAGATGTCCGGTTGCGCCGAGCGTCTCCAGACGTGCGCCGTCGATTCCGCGCTGCCATTCTTGGCCGTATTGCGCAGGGATAACCCGGTCTTCCTCACCCCAAAGGATAAGGGTCGGCATGTTCAACCTGTGCAGCCAATGGCCAAGCTTCGGATTGCCGCGCCCATCGGTTGCGTGAACGCGCGCCAACGCACTCATTTCGCGCCCGAGCGCTGCATCGAACCGGCTGTCGGGCTGTGCTGGAAAATAGCGCAAGGCGACCGCCGGATCGTGCGTCAGATGGGCAGGGATGTCGGCTGGCGCGACCTGAAACAGATCGGGGATGGGGATTGCCGGAAGATCGAGGCCGGCGGGTGCTGCGAGAAACAACGCGGCGAGCCTGCCCGGCTGTCTGATGGCGAATTCCGCGGCGATCCAGCCGCCGAGTGAAAAACCGCCAAGGCTGAACCGGTCCAGCCCCATCGCATCGAAGAAATCCATGTAATGGAGCACATAGTCGCCGATCTGCACGATATCGGCATCGTCGTCGCTTTCGCCGAAATTCGAATGAAACGGGATGATGAGCCGGTTTCTGGAAGCAATGTCGGCCAGGCTGTCGAAGCCGGGAAATGTCCCGGTTCCATGCAGAAAGACGACATCCTTGCCTTCACCCTTCACGAGATAGGTGACGGTTTTGCCACGGACTTCGATCGTGCGTTTTTCAAAACTGTTCGAGTAGTTCGACATCTTTCCACCTTATGCCGCTGGCTTGGTGCGATTGGACCAATTGCTTTCTCATCTGGTCGACGGCGCTGTCGATCCGGGTTTCCAGAGCGGGCGGCAGCAGGCCGTCCGGATCCAGCTCCGCCGAACAGGCATAGATGCCGGTTGCCACCGTTCCCGCTTCGAAAAACCCGAACAACGGACGCAGATGATGTTCGACCACCAGCGCATGACGCTGCCCGCCGCCCACAGCACAAAGGACGGTCGGGCGACCGCGCAGCGCCAGCGGATGGACGAGATCGAACACGTGCTTGAAAAGGCCGGGGTAACTGCCCTGATAGACCGGGCAGCCGACGATCAGTGCGTCGCAATGCTCGATTTCCGAGATCAGGGTTTCGGATTGCTGGTCCAGTGCCTTGCGATTGACGGTAAACAGGTTCGGCCCGGCATGCGACAGGTCCAGATGCGTGACCGACACATCGTCTTCCGCTTCCAGCCTTGCGGCAATCGCCTGGGTCAACCGATGAACTTTCGTCGGGCGATCACACCCGACGAAGCTGACAATATTTCTCGTCATGGCCGGTCTCAGTTGTCGCTGATGCCGAAAACGGTCCATCGCGCATCAGGGCCTGAAAGGCCGAGTAGTCCCTTGCCGCATTCCTCGACGATCTGGTCGGCGAGCAGGATATGCTGCGTACCGGAATGAATGTCGCGATAGAAGCGTTGCATGGCCGTATTATGCAGCGACGCGCCGCGCGCCGCACGATGCGCAAATGTCGCCACATCCGAAACGATGTCGTGCATATAGCGCAGCGAAAGCTTCACCATTGTCATCTGGTCGAGGGATGGAACACCGCCGGACGCGGTGGTCTCCGACACCTCTTCCCATGTTTCCATGGCAAGGGCGCGCGCCGCCCGATAGCGGGCTTCCGCGTTGGCAAACTGGAAACGCAAGCTGGCGCTGTCCGCACTTTTGCCGAACGGGTCCTGTCGCTGGCGGATCACCTTGGCGAGTTCGTCGAGTATCCGGCGTCCGACGCCGATAGCCCAGCTCGTATGGGTGAGGGCGCTGTAGCCTGCCAGCCCGAGATGGCCCTGCGCCTGACCGCGCTTGGGCGCGGACTGCGTAAAACTATAGGTCATGGATTCCGGCACGAAAAGGTCGTCATCGGTTGCCAACGTGTAGTCGAAGCTGCCGGTAGCGCGCAGGCCGAGTACATCCCAGTTGCCGAGCAACTGGATCGTCGAGCGCGGGTGATGCGCGACGATGATCTGCGGTGCGCCGGTTTCGTCTTTCAATGGCGCCTTTCCGCTCGGGTCCTTGGGATCGAGAAGGAAACAGCCGGAGTGAATCCATTCCGCGTGGAAGATGGAGCTTCCATAAGCCCAGTTGCCGCGGATCATGTAGCCGCCATCGACCTTGCGGGCAAAGCCGCGCGGCACGCCGTTGCCCGCAATGGTGATATCGACGCCATCCTTGAAGACATTGGCAATCCCCTCATCATCGAGGTAGATCGCCATCGTGGTGCCTTCCATATTGTTGACCATCGTGCACCAGCCCGACGATGCATGAGCATAGGAAAGCGCTGACATTAATTTCATGGCATCGATTGGTCGCAGTTCGGCGCCACCGACTTCCTTCGGAAACAGCATCGTATAGAAGCCGCCCTTGCGCATTGCGTCCACGACGTCATCGTGCATCCGTCCGAGTTTCTCTGCTTCTTCAGCCTTTTCTTCAATCAAGAGTAGAATCGATTGCAGGCGGTCGTTGAAGCCCTGGAGGACTGCGGAATAGTTGTCGGCCGTATGAGTCCGGTGCACGCTGGTATCCAAGTTAGTTCCCCTTGATTTAGTGGTTATAAGCGGGAATGATACGGACAAGAGTGGGAACGAACATTCCCCCCAGATGGGGGGCTTGGGAACTCGGGAGAGAGAATGCCCAGGCAAATATTATCGACAGATGAGCGAATATCTGCAGCGCTTTCCGTTGCGGAGAGCCGGAATTATGACGATTTTACAATAGCTTGTGACTATTTTTCCACGAATGTCTTGCGGGTGCGTTCGCTTGGAATTTATTTGCTGGAGAATAATCGGCCGCGTCTTTTTCACAGCATCAATGCGCCTACCGGCTTTCTTCTTGAATATCAGAACGGGCTGGCGGATTCGGATCCGATGATTGCGGCCGTGGTACAGAACGCGGGCGCGGTTGCGGGGTCGCGATTGCCCCGAAATGCATCGGGCAATGTGCCGCTGATGCGAACGCTACTCGCCCGCTGGAACTACAACGATAACTTGTGCAGCCCGGTCTATGTCGGCGGCAACATTCAGGCGTTGATTTATGCTGCTGGTTTCGAGATGCACGCAACGCAGCTTGAAGAGCAGGTATCATTGTTATGTCGTTCGTCGGCACTTGCCTTGCGCAATATTCAGGAAGCGCGCCCGGCGAAAACGCCGAGTGCCAATCTGACCAGTTTGTCTCCACGTCTTTCGACGGTCGCCCGGTTGCTGGCCGCTGGCAATACCAACAAGCAGATTGCGCGGCATCTGGAACTGTCGCCGCACACGGTGAAGGATTATGTCGATGATCTGATCAAGCGTTTCGGTGTTCATAACAGAACGGAAATGGCCGTGCTGATCAACCGCATGAGCGGAGGGACGAAAGCCGAGCCGGTCGGATTTGTCCTATCGGGACATGAGCGGCGCGGCCTTCCGATAGAGCATTTCTGAAGATGCTTTCGCGGCGCTACGGGCAGAGAAATTTGACGGCCTGGCTTTCGGGATCGCGTAGTGTGTCCATGACATTGCAATGATGCGTGCCGTCGATTTCCCACGCGTCGGTATCGATCCCCGATCCGTACCAGATGTTTGCCAGCAACGCATTCTGCCGCCTGAATTCCTTCAGCTCGTCGCCGCCGACGCAGCAATGAACGGCGATATCCGGGCGAGGGCGGTGCAGTGCGGCACTCTCTGCGACCGCTTCCGCCGCATCCATATGGAAAATATCGTTCATCGCCGTTTTGAGAAGCGGCCGCAGATCATGCAGCCCGCTGATGGAAAGAACGCGCTTGATCCGTTCTGCTGTTGCAGCAGCGATGGGCGCATTTTCGCAAGCCATGCGGGTGACCAGATGCCCCCCGGCTGAATGACCGGTCAATATGATTTCGCCATCCACTTCCTGCGCCAGCCGGTCGATGAAGCGGCCGATTTCCAGCGTGATGCTGGAAATCCGCGCTTCGGGGCACAGCGTATAGCTCGGCATGGCCACGCGATATCCGCGCTCAAGCGCGCCTTGTGCCAGATGCGACCAGAAGCTTTTATCCAGCCCTTTCCAGTAGCCGCCATGGACATAAACGAGTGTGCCCTTGGCCATGCCATCCGGCAGGATGAGGTCGTAATGGTTCCGCGCGCCGTCGGCATAAGCAATATCGGGTATCAGACGTCCCTGATCACGCATCTTCTCGCGAAAGCCGGAGGCCAGTTCCGTCCAGCGCGGCGGATAGGTGGCTGAATCGCTGACGGCCTTCATATTGTCATAGGCGGTATCGAAGTCGTGAAGCACTGAAGTCTCCTGCGTATTTCATGCATGAAGCCGCGTCAGGCGCGGGCCTCGGTTGCCGCCTGCGCACGCAGGGCAGATCGTTGCAATTTTCCGGATTCCGTTTTGGGCAAGCTGGAGACCCAGCATATCAGGCGCGGATATTTATAGGGTGCGAGTTCGCTTTTGACGTGACGTTGCAGTGTTTCCTGCAAATTCGCATCACCATTATAGCCCTCGTTCAGCACCACATAGGCTTTGACGATGCAGCCGCGTTCCTCATCGGGGGCGGCTACCACGCCGCATTCGGCTACGGCGGGATGCGCAAGCAGGCTGGCTTCGACCTCCGGTCCGGCAATATTGTATCCGGCGGAAACGATCATGTCGTCATTGCGTGCCTGATACCAGAAATAACCGTCCTCATCCATGACATAGGTATCGCCGGTAATGTTCCAGCCGTTTTCGACATATTTGGTCTGGCGCGGGTCGGCCAGATATTTGCAGCCGAGCGGCCCGCGAACGGCGAGCCGTCCGGGTGTGCCGGGCGCGCATTCCTGCCCGTTGTCATCGATGACGCGAGCCTCATAACCGGGGATAGGCTTGCCGGTCGCGCCGGGACGAATATCGCCTTCCGGCGCGGAGATAAAGATATGCAGCATTTCCGTTGCACCGATACCGTCCGCCAGCGAAAGTCCGGTCGCGCGCTTCCACGCTTCGAACGTGGGAAGGGGCAGGGCTTCACCGGCTGAAACACATTTGCGCAACGACGAAAGATCATACTGATCAATCTTCGAAAGCATGGCGCGATAAGCGGTCGGCGCCGTGAAACAGACAGTCGGTTTATATTCCCCGATAGCAAGCGCAAGATCGTGCGGCACTGTCTTTGCCGGTAGCACCGTGGAAGCACCGATCCTGCAGGGAAACAGAACCAGGCCGCCAAGCCCAAACGTGAAAGCCAGTGGCGGCGAACCGATGAAGATGTCGTCTTCCGTCGCGTCCAGTATGTGATGCGCATAGCAATCGCAGACGATCAGCAGGTCGCGGTGGAAATGGATCGTCGCTTTCGGCAGGCCGGTGGTGCCGGATGTAAAACCCAACAGGCACGGATCGTCCGCCCGTGTCGCCACCGCATCGAAATCGCCAGATGCATCGTCCAGCAAAGCGCCAAGCTCTCCGCCTGCGTTGTCTTCCCAGGTCACCAGCGTTTTGATGAAATCGGTCTGTGCCATAGCATTTTGCATTTCACCGATCAGCGCGTGATCGCAAAAGGCGATACTGATTTCCGCCTTGTCGATGATCTGGACCAGTTCCCTGGCGCGCAGAAGTGGCATGGTCGCGACCACAACGCCGCCTGCCTTGATGATCGCCATATAGAGCGCGATCTTGGTCGGGTTGTTGCCAGAGCGGATCATCACGCGATTGCCGGTTTTCATGCCGAGCTTTTCGGTCAGCACATTGGCGATCTTGTTGATCATTGCGGCAAGATCGCTATAGGTCCAGCGCACGCCCGGCGCCTGCAAGGCGATGCGGTCACCTTTGCCGCGCTCAAGATGGCTGTCCACCAGCTCATAGGCGGCGTTGAGCTGCTCCGGGTAGCCGAGTGCGTCGAGGTTGATGATATCCGGTAGAAGTTCCGCAGCCGGGAGATTATCCAGAACGAATGTATCCACATGAGCGCTGGGGTGCATGCTCGTCTCCTGTCAATTCAATGCAAGTTTGCGTTCGACTGCTGGGTCAAACGTGCAAGTAACGTTCCTTGATGTCCGGGGTGTTCAACAGTGCGGCGTTGTCACCGCTCCACACCACACGACCCTTTTCGATGACGACGTGACGGTCCGCAAATCGCGCGAGTGCATCGACATTCTTGTCGATGACGAGGATCGCTTCGCCCTCATCCTTGATGTTGCGAAGGCAGGACCAGATCTCTTCACGCATGAGCGGCGACAATCCTTCTGTCGCCTCGTCCAGCACGACCATTTTCGGATTGGTCATCAGTGCGCGACCCACCGCCAGCATCTGCTGCTCGCCGCCGGAAAGCTGGTTACCCATGTTGCGCCGCCGCTCCTTGAGGCGCGGGAACATCCGGTAGATGCTCTCCAGAGTCCATTTGGACGAGCGTGCGTCTGCGCGCCGGGTGGCCAAAAGGTTTTCCTCGACGCTCAGCGTCGGAAATATCTGTCGCCCTTCCGGGACCAGCCCCAGCCCCTCGCGTGCAATCGCATGGGGCGGTTTGCCGGTGACGTCCTGGCCATTGACGAAAACCTTGCCGCCCTTCGGCGGCAGCAAGCCGAAGATCGACTTGATGGTTGTGGTTTTGCCCATGCCGTTTCTGCCGAGGATCGTGACGACCTCTCCCGCACCGACTTCAAAGTCGATGCCAAAGAGAATGCGGGACTGGCCATAGGCGTTCTGGAGTCCTTCGACTTTCAGCATTATGCGGCCTCCTCTTCACCGAGATAGGCGGCGCGCACGTCGGGAGCGGAGCGCACGGCGTCGGGTGTTCCGGATGCGATCACGCGCCCGTAGACAAGCACACTCACCTGATCGGCCAGCGAGAAAACGGCATCCATGTCATGTTCGATCAGAACCAGCGTATGGGTCTGGCGCAATGTGCGCATCAGTTCGACCAGAACGTCTGATTCCTCGTGGCTCGTTCCCGCCAAAGGCTCGTCGAGCAACAGCAACTGCGCTTTGGTGGCCAGAGCGATGGCAATCTCAAGCTGACGTTTTTCGCCATGCGAAAGCGCTCCGGCCCGGCGATGGGCGCGGTCGTCCAGCCGCACGCGGGCAAGTGCTGCCATGGCTTGCTCGTTGATCTCTGTCTCCTTGCTTGCCGGCTGAAAGAAGCGGAAGCTTGAGCCTGATCGCGCCTGAACGGCCAGCGCAACATTTTCGAGCACGCTGAAACCTTCCAGAACCGAGGTGATCTGAAACGAGCGCGCAAGGCCCAAATGGACACGATTGGGCATGGCGAGAGCGGAAATATCGCGGCCATCAAAGATGACCGAACCACGGTCGCTTTTGAGGTTGCCCGAAAGCTGGTGGATCAGCGTCGTCTTTCCAGCACCATTCGGGCCGATCAGCGCGTGAATTTCACCGCGTTTGACCGTGAGGTTGACGCCGTCCGTGACTTTGAGCGCGCCGAAGCTCTTGTGCAGGTCATTAACCTGAAGAAGTTCATCCGACATCGGAACCTCCACGCAGCTTGCGGATCAGCCCGCCAATGCCGTCGCGGCTGAAAAGCACGACGAGTACGAGGAAAAGGCCGAGGCCGAGTTTCCAGTGCTCGGAGAAATGAGCCAACACTTCTTCCAGCACGATGAAGGCGGTTGCGCCGAGGACAGGGCCGATCAGCGTGCCCATGCCACCCAGAACCACCATGACGATCAGTTCGCCGGAGCGCTGCCAGCTCATGAAGGCAGGCGAAACGAACTGGATCTGATTGGCCAGCAGAACGCCTGCGATGGCCGCCGCCACACCGGCGATGACATAGGCGGTAAGCTGAAACGAGAAGGGCGAGAAGCCGATGGCGCGCATGCGCACCGGATTGTCCCGCGTTCCGCGCAGGACACGACCGAATCTTGAATGCACCAGCATACGGAAGGTGAGAAATGCACCGACCAGCAGCGCCAGCACAAAATAGAACAGCACCAGATTGCTGGAAAGCAGCGTATTGCCGAACAGAGTGGAACGTGACGAAAGCGTCATTCCGTCGTCGCCGCCAAAGGCCGACAGGGAAACCATGAAAAAAAAGGCCATCTGGCCGAAGGCCAGCGTGATCATGATGAAATAGACGCCACTGGTTCTCAGCGAGATATAGCCGGTGACAAGCGCGAAGGTAGCTGCGGCAACGATAGCCGCGACCATCTGAAGGATCAGATCGTTGATGCCGTAGCTGGACAGGATGCCAACGGCATAGGCGCCGATCCCGATATAAGCTGCATGACCGAACGAAACGAGCGCGCCGTAACCCATGATGAAGTTGAGCGAAAGTGCTGCCAGCGCAAAGATCATGATGCGTGTCACGATCACGAGAAGAAAGCTGTCGCCCAGCACGGAGGCAACAAGCGGAATGATCGCGAAGGCGGCGAAGACCAACAATGGACCTGCATCCAGCAGAGGCGACGGTCGGCCTTTCGCGTTTTCCGGCATCGCGGTATCGCGGGTGCTGTTGTGGGTAATCTCGCTCATCGCGTTCCTCCCTGTGCCGGGAAGAGACCTGTTGGTCGGAAATAGAGCACGGCGGCCATCAGAATATAGGTGAGCATCGGCACCAGCGTGCGGCCCATCTGGGAAGCGGCGGCCGGATCGAGCAGATTACGGAGCAGCATCGGTCCGAAGGTGCGGCCAAGCGTATCGACGAGGCCGACGGCAATAGCCGCAACAAAAGCACCGCGCACGGAACCAACGCCACCGATCACGATGACGACGAATGTGAGGATCAGGATGGAATCGCCCATGCCCGGATCGACCGAGAGGATGGGAGAAACCATGCCGCCTGCAAAACCGGCAAGCATTGCGCCAAGTCCGAAGACCACCATGAACAGGCGGCGAATATTGATGCCAAGAGCCGAGACCATATCGCCATTGGTTGCTCCGGCGCGCAGCAGCATGCCGATGCGCGTGTGATTGACGAGGAGGTAGAGACCTGCCGCCGTGAAAAGGCCAGACGCGATAATCAGCAGGCGATAGACAGGATAGCGCAGATTTCCAAAAAGCTGGATGGAACCAGAGAGCGATTCCGGCATCGGTACGCTGAGCGGTGCCGCGCCCCAGATGATTTTCACCAGTTCATTCACAATCAGGATCAGCCCGAATGTCGCGAGAACCTGATCGAGATGGCTGCGTTCGTATAATCGTCGAAAGACCAGCACTTCTAGCACGATACCGATGACGAGCGTGACAGGAAGGGCGATCAGAATGCCGGAGAAGAAGCTGCCAGTCATGGCAGTGAAAGTCGCGGTCAGATAAGCGCCGACCATATAAAGAACGCCATGCGCCAGATTGATCAGGTCCATGACGCCGAAGATCAGCGTCAGCCCGGCGGCGACGAGAAAGAGCAAAATGCCGAACTGAATCCCGTTAAGGGATTGCAGCAGAAAAAGATTGAACATGGGGGACGTCCGGAACTCGTTGTACAGAAATCCAGTTCACGCCAGACCGGCTGGCGTGAACTGTTTCAGACTTGGAAATTGAGAAGGCTGAGCTCATCGGAGCGCCCTTCTTCGACCGGGTTACATCTTGCATTCGGCTGCGTAATTGTCCTTGTAATCGTTGAAGACCGTTTCAACATAGGACGTGGCGAACTGGCCGTCGTCACGCTTGACGACTTTGGTCAGGTAGAAATCCTGGATCGGAAAGTGATTGTCGCCAAAGCTGAATTCGCCGCGCGGCGAGCTGAATTTCGCATCCTTTAGGGCTGCCCGCAAAGCGTCCTTGTCGGCAATATTGCCGTTGACCTGTTTGACGGCTGCATCGATCAGCATGGCGGCATCGTAAGCCTGCACGGCAAAGGTTGCGGGAATTCGCTTGAACTTGGCTTCATAGGCGGCGGCGAATTCCTTGGCAGGCGCGGAGTCGAGATCCGGTGCCCAGTTCGAACCGGCGAAGAAGCCGACTGCAGCATCCTGCTGCGCGGGCAAGGTGGTCTCATCGACGGTGAAAGCGGAAAGGAACGGCGTGCCTTCGAGACCGGCCTGGCGGTATTGCTTGACGAAATTCACGCCCATGCCGCCGGGCAGGAAGGCATAGACAGCGTCAGGCTGTTCGGCTGCGATCTGCGCCAGTTCCGCTGAATAGTCGAGCTGGCCAAGCGGCACATAGATTTCCTGCGCGACTTCGTTCTTGTAGGAATGCTTGAAACCGGCCAGTGCGTCCTTGCCTGCCTGATAGTTCGGGGCAATCAGGACAACACGCTGGTAGTTCTGCTTCTCGGCATATTTGCCGGAAACTTCATGCATCTGGTCGTTCTGATAGGAGGTGACGAACAGATTGGCGTTACAATCCTTGCCAGCCAGATTGGACGTGCCCGCATTGGTGGAGATCAGGAACGCGCCGGAATCGGTTGCCGGCTTGACGATGGCGTTCAGGACGTTTGAGAAGATCGGTCCGATGACAAAATCCACCTTGTCGCGCTGGATCATCTGCTGGACCTTGTTGACGCCGATATCCGGCTTCTGCTCATCGTCCTGAATGATAATTTCAGCATCGAGGCCGCCGAGCTTGTTACCCAGCTTGTCCATGGCAAGCAGAAAGCCGTCGCGGGATTGCTCGCCAAGCAAGGCAGACGGACCGCTGAGCGTATAGATCAAACCGATCTTGATCTTGCCGTCTTCGGCCTGTGCGGTTCCGGTCAACACGGTTGCGGCGAGCAGCGCGAGAGCTGCTTTCGTCGAAATTTTCATTGTTCCACCTCGATTGCAGATTTCTGCTTTGTTTTATTTTTCTTTCGCATCATCCGACGCAAAACTGCTTCGCACTTTTGCTGGAAATGCTGTGGCAACCCGGCAGATGTACTCCCATACCTCGGCCGGGCGGATGCATTATTCTGCTGGTGCGGGCAAAAATTCAACCTCATGCGCCGGTGCAACGCGAACTATTTCAGCGGGATCACCGACATTATCGATGCGAACGAACAGGTCCCAGAGCTTCGCGGTCGGTGAAACCCAGAAAATGCACTTCACCGGCTGTTCGGACTTGTTGAAAATGCCGTGCGATATGTTGCGCGGCAGGCAGACGAGATCGCCAGCCTCGGCAACGGCTTCCTTGCCGTCGAGAAGCAGGTCGAAGCGGCCTTCGAGCACATAGATGAACTCTTCCTGCGTCGTATGGATGTGCGGCGGAACGAATGTGCCGGGAGGGAAGGTTGCGTGCCATGACATGGAGCTTTCGCAGACATGCTTGGGCACATAGGTCTGGCCTAGAATGTGCCAGACAACACCGTCCACGGAGGAGCCGGATTTGGTCACGCTTGCTGGAAGAACAGTCACTCTAATTCCCTTTCATAAGATTTCGGAGGTTAGAATCAGGCATAAGCCCGGTTAACCTGTTGTGTTGAAAAGCCAGCTTTTGCGGCATAGCCGCGAACGATCGCTTCTCGCTCGGCAAAGCTGATCACACCGTCCAGATCGGCAACGCCGGACGGTGCGCGACGTTCGACCTCATCGATGACGCCTTCCGGGCCACCCAACCGGTTAAGCCGGACGATTTCCGCCGTCGCGGGCAGGCGGATGGCCTGATAGGCCGCAAGTGCTGCACGACCGTGTTCGGCGGCGGCCAGATGATCGGCAAGCGTGCGGGCGTCGATGATGGCCTGGCTCGCGCCGTTGGACCCGACCGGATACATCGGATGGGCGGCATCGCCGATCAGCGCCACACGGCCATCGGTCCACCAGCGGGCAGGATCGCGGTCGCACATGGGATATTCGAAGAATGTATCGGTTGCCCGCACCAGCGCGGCAAGGTCCACAACATTGATGCCGAACTTCTCGACATGCGGCATGAGTTCCTCATGCGTACCGCGACGGCTCCAGTCTTCGCGCTTTGGCGCGGGCGACCCGTCGGCGCCCGGACGATAGGTGACAACCCAGTTGTTCAGAATTTTGCCGGGTGTCGAGCCCTTGGCTATCGGGTAAAGCACCAGCTTGTACGTAAAGCCGCCAGCAACGATCATGGTGCGACCATCAAGGAATGGATCGCTTTCGACCGCCCCACGCCACATCATGACGCCGTTCCATTTAAGCCCGGCCTCATTCGGGAACATCTGATGCCGGATGATAGAATGAATACCGTCCGCGCCGATAACGATGTCGGCGGTTGCCGAGGTGATTTTCGAGCCTTCGGCGAAATGAACAGTCGCCGAGCCTTCGTTCTGGGCATAGCCGACGCAACACTGGTTCGCGATAACGGCATCCGGTCCTAGCCGCTCGATCACAGCGTCAAAAAGTAGTTTCTGCAAATAGCCGCGATGAATGGAAAACTGCGGCACATCATAGCCTGCATCCATGCCGCGGGGCTCGCGCCAGATTTCCTGGCCCTGCCGTGTGGCATAGATCAGCTCACGGGTGCGGATGCCGATGGCGTCCAGTGCGGGCAGAAGGCCAATTTCGGCCAGCTCGCGGATGGCATGCGGAAGGACATTGATGCCAACGCCCAGTTCGCGGACTTCAGGCGCGGCTTCGAAAATCTGGCAATCAATGCCTCGTGCATGCAGCATCAATGCCATCGTGAGGCCGCCAATGCCCCCTCCGACGATAATCGCTTTCATTCGCGGTTCCCTTTTTCGTGGCTGCTCTCTGGCGCCTGGGACCAACGATAAAAGCGGGAACGGAGCTGTCTATCACCAAATCGCCATCCCTAACAGGAAACCGCCAGAAACGCGCTTTCGTGCAAAATTTTCGCGACGCTTGCGCTCTCATCTCAGCGTGATACTTTAATCTTAAAATAAAATGCTCTCTAAATGAGATACGGGGAATATCGTGATGCCGACTACGAGCTATATGCACAGGCTTTCGCCGTCCATCGATTCGTTTCAGGACACCATGTCGGGCCTGCTCAGGCCTTGCCGCATCTCGAAGAAGTCCAGCCGGACCTATCGAACGGAAGTATCGCATGGACGTATGCGCCCTTTCGGCCTGACAGCTATTCGCGTCGGCGGCCATGCACGCATCGAAGTTGAAGCGCATAACGATATGACTTTGTTGCAGGTTCCGTTGCAAGGCGTCTTCGTTTCGCGCGACCGGCGTGGTGACGAGCTATTGTATCAGTCAGGCATGAATGCCCAGCTCGTCGATGCACATTCGGCGATCGATCTTGAATTTCACCCTTCCACGCGCATGCTGATCTTCAGCCTGAATGATACCCAGATCGATATTCTTGGGGGCAGGGAGTTCATCGAGCAGTTTACCCATAACAAGCGCGTCGTATCTTTCGATACACCAGTCGGCCATGCCTTCTATCAGCTTGCGCATTTCGTCATGAACGAGATCGAGAAGGACAAGGAAGCGTTTTTCCACGGCGGCTTGTCGGAGCGGCTGGAAGACAGCCTGATGGCGTCGCTTGCGGCAGCACTGGATACGCAGCCGCGCGCAAGGCCGCTGACGAGCGCCGTTCCAAGCTATGTGCAGCGCGCCGAAAAATTCATGCTCGACAACCTCGACAAGCAACTGACCTTGCAGGAGCTTGTCGATGCGACGGGCACCAGCGCCCGCACTTTACACCGCACATTCCGCAGTGTCCGGGGCAACACACCGCTTGGCGTGTTCAAGAATATGCGGCTGGACAAAGTGCATGCGGAGCTTGCCCGCGGCTATGTCGGGCCAGGCGACATCACGCGTATCGCGATGGCCTGGGCTTTCAATCATATGGGCCTGTTTTCAGCCGATTACCGCCAGCGCTTCGGTTATCTTCCATCCGAAACCGTGCGCCGCGCACAATAGTTCTTCGATGGAGGCCAGCATTTTCGCATCCAGCATTTTCGCATATTGAATTTTCGGCTGGGCGCGGCGGTGTGGCCAGTGACCACCCTCATCCATTACTCTGGTTTTCTTTGTTGTATTGCTGTTGCGGCCAGACATAGCTGGATGAAAAGGATCTGGGCAGCAGCCTGTGCCGTGTTGGTCGTTGGATCATATTGCGGCGCAACCTCAACTACATCCGATCCAATGAAATTCAAGCCGTTGAGACCGCGCATGATCTGCATTGCCTCACGGGGCTGCAGGCCGCCGACCTCGGGCGTACCGGTGCCCGGAGCAAAGCCGGGGTCGAGGCTATCGATATCAAAAGAAAGATAGACCGGACCTTTGCCGACAACCTCGCGCGCGATCTCGATGACCCGGTCAATACCGAGTGATATCACATCTTCGACATGCAACACTGTCATGCCGGAATCACTTGAAAATTCCCAAAGATATTCGGCACCGCCCCGAATACCGATCTGAATTGTTCTCTGCGGATCTAGAACACCGTCCAGAACCGCTTGTCGGAAGGGGCCGCCATGATGGAACTTGCAGCCCTCATAAGGCCCACTCGTGTCGCAATGGGCGTCGATATGGATCATTCCGACAGGCTTTTCACGTCCGAGGGCCCGGAGAATGGACCCGCTGATCGAATGGTCGCCACCGACTGAAAGCGGGTAGATTCCGGCGTCGACGATTGCGGTATAAAACGCCTCGATATCAGCATGTGAGCGCGCCAGGTCGAAACGCGAATTGAGCGGCACGTCGCCGATATCAGCCACTTTGATTTCGGTGGAGGGCGCCATTTGTAAAACATGATCGAACGGTCCGATTCTTTCTATCGAACGCACAGCTTTTGGGCCGAAACGGGCGCCCGAACGATTGGTTACGCCAAGGTCCATCGGTACGCCTACAATAGCGGCTTCCAGACCGCAGAAAGATGGATCGGCAATAGCATCGGGCAGATGAGGCAGATCGAGAAATGTCGAGACATTTGCATAGGGAAAGGCGCGCTTTCCAGCTTCTGAAAACTGAGCGCTGGCGGCCTTGCGGAAAACCGGATCGAAAATATCCCCACCTTCAGTTCCGGCATATTTTTCGCGGAGCGCCTCAAGCTTCTTCTGGTCCATATCGATCTACCATCCCCTTGTTATGACTGGCCTTCTTTTTTGAGACATGCCCGTCGACTGATCTCGTAATGATGGAGTTTTCTTGCAGGCAAATCCTCCAAGAACACTGCATTTGGCACCATAGGATAGAGACATCCTCCCAATTGGGCGATATCATTGACGGAAACGAAGGTTTCATGAGCATCAAACCACTATGGTTCCGATCTATTGCCGATGACCGATCTCGATGTGCGTTTACTGAGAGTTTTCAGAACCATTGTTGCCAATGGAGGATTGAAAGGTGCTGCCAAGGCGCTGAACGTCGGGTTGCCGACAATCAGCAAGCAGCTCTCCGATCTGGAAATTAGGCTGGGTATTCGCCTGTGCGTTCGCGGTGGCTCGAAATTCGAACTTACGCAGGACGGTAGCGAAGTTTATCGGGCAAGCACGGAGCTGTTTTCATCGATCGAGAAATTTCGGAATGATGTTGGTAAAATCAAGAAGAAGAAAGAACTGCTTCGAATTGCAGTTATCGACAACATCATTACTGATGAAAATTCTCCGTTGCCATGGCTCATAAGCTATTTCGACGCCAGAAATTGCCATGTCAGCGTTGTTGTAACAAAGCCAGAAGAAATCGAAAAAGGGATTTGCGGAAACATTTTCGATATCGGCATCACACCGATTTATCACCGGAATCCAGACCTGCAATATACGTCCCTGTATAATGAAGTTTCCTATCTTTATTGTGGGCACTTACACCCATTTTTTGCGGATCAGGATGAGGAGCTGGACTGCAGGACTGTCGATGCCGCACCCTGCGTAGAGCATCTTTATGTTGACAGACGTTTCATTCCGACACTCAAGGATAAAAGCGGCGACGGTCCGTCTGCTCTCCAGCTCGAAGCTGTGCTAACGCTGATTCTGTCGGGAAATTATCTGGGTTTCCTGCCCGGACATTTTGCAGCGGCCTTTGAAGACAGGCACCAGATAAGGAAAGTTCATCAGGAACGGCGCCAATATTCCACCGAGATTGGTTTTATCCATCGTCGGGAAGGCGTCCTCAATGCTACCACACTACAGGCGATCGGGTTGCTGCGAAATCGCATTATTTCCGAGGACAAACCCATTTAACTGCCCCAGTTGCAAACCATGCCAGGCAATGGGAAATCCTACGACGTTCGCGCTAGAGCATAATCCGACCGGAGTGAAACGAGGACGATCAAGATTATGCTTGAAATAGAAGAAGTTAGAGCGCCGATCTGATCCAATCAGATCGAAACGCGCTCTAGTACGCTGTTTTCGGTCTTCTCAGCTTCTCGCAGCGCCCAATTGCGGAATACTTCAAGCTGCGGATTGCGGTCGCGGTCCGCATGGGTCGTTAGCCAGTAACAATTGCGGCTGTCGTAGCGCAAATTCAATGGATTGACGAGCTGACCGCTTTCGAGCTCGTCAAGGATCAGGCTTCGCGGGATAAGCGCCAGACCGTGCCCGCCGATCGCCGCGCGAATGACGAGAGAATAATAGCCAAGTTTCAGAATTCGCTCGGGGCGAAATTCGCTGATGTTGTTCGCGATAGCGAAATCGTTCCAGTAAAGGGGCGTTTTCAAGTGCTCCAACATTGGGAAGCTACCGATATCCATGGGGTCCGATATGCCGCCATGGCGCGCGATACAATGCGGAGAACCAACCAGCACGACATCACGACCAAGAAAATAGTCCATATGCCATCCGGGCCATTCCCCCTCACCAAAACGGAAAACGACATCTGCCTCGTCTTCCGTATCGCTAGGTGCAAATGAACTGAACTGAACGTCTATGTCTGGATGGGCTTCGGCAAACTGTACGAACCGCTGAATAAACCAACGGTCGCCAAGTATTGGCAAAACGTGCAGTCGCAATGTTGGCTTGTTGGAGCGCAGGTGCATGACCCGTGCAGCGGCAGTTTCAAGGGCGCCCAGAGCGACACGTGCCTGTTCAATATAAACCGTTCCGGCTTCGGTCGGCATGAGACCCTGGCTTGTGCGCGAGAAGAGCCCGAGGCCGACCAGATCCTCCACAGATTTGAGCTGCTTGCTCACGGCACTTTGCGTCATGTGGAGAAATTTTGCCGCTTCGGAAATCGTTCCGTGTTGTGCGAGAGCAGCTAATACACGGAGACCCGTCGTTGTTGGCAAATGCTGGCGCATCGTTGAATCAGCTCCCCTATTCCTTTTTGGACTACCATCCCGGAAATCTATTCAATTGTCCAGTCAACGACCGTTTGCAACTATCCGACCGGTCAGGAGGACAATCATGAATGAATCTGTAAGGCTTTGGGGAGCTCGTTTCCGCTCTCCTCCATCTCCCGAACTCGTACGCCTGTCGCGTTCTCCCCAAAACCATTTCAGGCTCGTTCCGGAAGACCTGCGCTCGTCGATAGCCCACGCCCATGAGCTGGAGCGCGCCGGCATCCTCGATGCAGTCGAAACTGAGCAAATCACGACCGCGCTGGAATCTATCGGCAAGGACTGGCAAGCCAACCGCCTGCAACCTTCAGAAGATGACGAAGACGTTCACACCTTTCTGGAACGCGTGCTGACGAGCCGGCTCGGTGCTCTTGGCGGAAAACTGCGCGCCGGGCGTTCGCGCAACGATCAGGCGGCCAACAATCTCAAGCTTCATCTGCGCCGGATCGCTCCCACGCTTGTCGCAAACATCGCCTCACTCCAGGATGCACTTGTTGCCCAGGCAAAAGCACACCAGCAAACACTGGCAACCGGTTTTACCCATCTTCAACCTGCACAGCCTGTGACGTTCGGGCATCAGCTTCTGGCCCATGCACAAGGATTTTCGCGCGATATTGGCCGGATTATCGACTGGCACAAGAGAGCAGGGCGCTCGCCGCTGGGGGCTGCCGCCCTTGCAGGGTCGGCAATTGCCTTACATTCGGAGCTGTCGGCAAGCGAGCTAGGCTATGATGCACCGTGTGAAAATTCGATCGATGCCGTGGGCAGCCGCGATCATGTCGCCGAATTTCTGTTTGCGACCGCCATGCTCGGCGTCAATCTTTCCCGCCTGGCAGAAGAGGTCTTTCTGTGGTCGTCCAAGCAGTTTCATTGGATAGAGCTGGATGACAGCTACGCCACCGGCTCGTCCATCATGCCGCAGAAGAAGAATGCCGATATTGCGGAACTGACGCGTGGTCGTTCTGCACGTCTGATCGCGTCGCTGAACGGAATGCTGATCGCCCTCAAGGGACTGCCTTTCGCCTATAACCGTGATCTCAGCGAAGACAAATGGGCATGTTTCGAAGCGATCGACACACTTGAACTCGTGCTGCCAGCGATGGCGGGCATGATCGCGACGATGAAAGTCGATCAGGAGCGGTTGAGAAAACAGTCGTTCGAGGGCTTCACTCTTGCCACGGAAGTGGCCGACTGGCTCTCCCGGCAGGGTATTCCGTTTAGCGAAGCACATGAGATTACCGGTGCACTGGTGCGCTACTGTGAGGAAAAGGCAATCGGCCTGGAAGATCTGTCGTCTGATGATCTGTCCGCCGTCGATACGCGCCTGAAGGCCGATGTCCTCACGCATCTTTCCCCGGAAGCGGCTGTTGCAGCCCGCAAGGGATATGGCGGCACCGCGCCCGAACGGGTGGGAGAGCAGATTGACCGGCTGCAGCAGCTCCTCCAGTCGCAACGCCAATGGGCGGAACAGAATTGAACGCATTCGGGAACAACAAGAAGGCGTGACGGACCATCCGTCACGCGTCAATCAATATCGGTGAAACACACCGGACGCATCAGACCAAAATGGGAGAACTGTCATGGGGACTACGCATATCTTGAAAGCACTCGGCTGCGGTATCGCAATTGCATGTGTTGCCGGCGCGAGCGCCGCTTCGGCTGCCGGGGGCGATCTGCCCGACCGCGTCAAAAGCTCCGGTAAAATCATCGTCGGGATAGAGACCACCTATCCGCCGATGGGCTACAAGAACCCGGCTACCAACGAACGTGTCGGTTTCAATGTTGATCTCGTCAACAGCCTTGCCAAAGAGATGAAGCTCGAAGTCGAATGGCAGGAAATGAGCTTCGAACAGCTCATGACGTCGCTGACCAGCAAGCGCATCGACATGATCGGCACAGCTATCAGCGATTACCCATCGCGTCGCGACAAGCTCACCTTCGTCGATTATCTGCGCACCGGCGCCCAACCATTCACACTTGCTGCCAAGAGCGGCGACATCAAGAGCGAGGGCGATCTATGCGGGAAGAAGGTCGGGGCACCGCGCACGACAAGCTTTTTTCCTGAAACGCAGAAATGGAGCGAGGCCAATTGTGTCGGAACTGGCAAACCAGCCATTACAGTCAATGGTACTGCCGGAGCGACCGCAACACGTCTTGATCTGAAACAGGGTCGCCTCGATGCGGCGGTGCTTGGGCCTGAATATGTGGCATATCTGATGAAGGATGAGCCCGGCGTCTATGCACTGGCAGGCAATCCCTTGATGGAAAGTCTGTTCGGGCTCGCCTTCGACAAGAACGAAACCGGCCTTCGCGATGGCGTGGCCGAAGCGGTTCAGGGGCTGATAAAGAATGGAACATACGAGCAGATTCTGAAAAAATATGGACTTGAGCGCCAGGGTGTCACCGAAGTGGCGATCGACGCAGGAAAATGAGCATGTCAGTGGCGCAAACTCTTCCAGTCGATACCATGCGTGCCGTTGAACTCGTCCGCACCGGGGGGCCGGATGTCCTGAAACTCGGTCAGGTGGCCGCGCCCAGGCTCTTACCTGGAAGCGTCATGATCGAGGTGCATGCCACCGCGCTCAATCATGCCGATCTGTTGCAGCGTCGGGGAACTTATGGCGGGGGCATTTCGCTCCCGACCATTCTCGGCATTGAATGCTCTGGTATCATCGTGGACATGGCATCCGACGTCAAAGGGTGGAATATCGGCGATAGAGTTTGCGCTCTGATCAACGGCGGAGGTTATGCGGATCTGGTCTGCGTGCCGGCAAGCCTTGTGCTTCCGGTTCCCGCGAATATCGACCTGATCACGGCGGCGGCTTTGCCGGAAGCGGCTTGCACGGTCTGGTCCAACATTATCGATATCGCCCGGTTCGCGCCGGGAGATACGCTTCTTGTGCATGGAGGGGCGGGAGGTATCGGTAGTTTTGCCATTCAGGCCGGGCGAGCGCGCGGCGCGCGCATCTTTGCGACAGCGGGCGGTCACGAAAAAATGGAATATTGTCGAAGTATTGGGGCCGACCGTCCCATCGATTACAGGAACGAAGACTTCGTTTCGGTTATTATGGACGAAACCGGCGGTCGTGGCGCGGATATTATTCTCGACAATATGGGCGGCCTCTATCTCGACCGGAACATCGACGCGATGGCTCATGACGGGCGTATCGTCATGATCGGCCTTCAGGGAGGCCGTGAAGCCAACATTCATCTGGGCAAAATGATGGGCAAGCGCGGTTCGCTCTTCACCACATCATTGCGAGACCGTCCTGCCGAGGATAAGGCGCGTATCGTGTCAGGCGTCCTCAAGGATCTCTGGCCCGATGTCGAAACCGGGCGTATCCGCCCCCTGATCGATCGGGAGTTTCCTCTTTCGGATGCAGCAGGTGCGCACAGCTACATGGAAAGCGGCCAGCATGTCGGGAAGATCGTTCTCAGGGTCAGAGGCGACGCCGACCGGAATGCGAAAGGTTAAACAACAATGACTGATAACGTTTATCAAATCAGCCATCTGGTACACGTACCGCGACGCCATTATGGCCGTCTTGTCGCGGCTGCGGTCGTGGTTCTCGCGCTTGCCGCAATCATCCATGCATTTGCCGTCGGACAGATTGAATGGAACTATGTGGGAGAATTCCTCACCGTTCCGGCCATCATGACCGGGCTGTTGAACACCATCATCATGTCGGTTCTGGCCATGGCGCTGGGTATAGCACTCGGGATCGTGTTTGCCGTGATGCGCCTGTCGGACAATCCGGTACTTTCCTATGTCTCCATCGGCTATGTCTGGTTCTTCCGGGCGGTTCCGGCACTTCTGCAACTGCTGTTGTGGTTCAATCTGGCACTGGTTTTCCCTACTATGGGCATACCGGGCGTCTTTTCGGTCTCGACCGTTGAAATCATGACGCCTTTTGTGGCCACGCTCCTCGGTCTTGGCATCCAGCAAGGCGCATTTACCGCTGAAGTCGTCCGTGCCGGGCTGCTCTCCGTGGACAAGGGCCAGTACGAAGCCGCCCAGACCATCGGCATGACACGCCTGAAATTGCTGCGCCGGATCATCATGCCACAAGCCATGCGTGTCATCGTGCCGCCGGTCGGCAATGAATTCATCGGCATGGTGAAACTCACCTCGCTCGCAAGTGTGATCCAGTATGCGGAAATCCTGCACAGCGCCCAGAATATCTACTACGCAAATTCCCGCGTTGTAGAACTCCTGATCGTTGCTGCGTTCTGGTACCTGATCGTCGTGACCATACTCAGTCTCATCCAGGGGCGTATCGAAAAATACTTCTCAAAGGGCGTCATGTCGCCGGGTGAATCGAAGTGACGGAGGTAATGGACATGGCAAATACTGTTTCAACTGACGTCGCAAAGCAAAATCTCTCGTCTCAGGGGCCACTGGTCGTGGCCGCAGATGTGCGCAAGAAATTCGGGACGCTCGAAGTTCTGAAAGGGGTGAGCCTCCAGATCGCCAAGGGCGAAGTTCTCTGCATCATTGGCCCTTCGGGGTCCGGCAAGAGCACGTTCCTGCGCTGCATAAATCAGCTCGAACACATGAATGGCGGCGCGATCTGGGTCGGCGGCGAGTTGATCGGCTATCGTCGCGAAGGCAATCACCTGCATGAACTGAGCGATGCGGAGGTTGCCCGCCAACGGCGCTCGATAGGCATGGTGTTTCAGCGCTTCAACCTTTTCCCGCATCTGACGGTGACCGAGAACATCGTCGAGGGTCCGATACAGGTGCTGCGGGAGAAACCTGACGTTGCCCGAAAACGCGCTCATGCACTTCTTGAACGGGTTGGGCTTTACGACAAGCGTGACGCTTATCCGGCCCAGTTGTCGGGTGGACAGCAACAGCGTGTCGCCATCGCCCGCTCGCTTGCCATGCAACCGACGCTGCTGCTGTTCGACGAGCCGACTTCGGCACTCGATCCGGAACTGGTCGGGGAAGTTCTGCGTGTCATGAGCGATCTGGCACAAAGCGGGATGACGATGATCGTCGTAACCCACGAGCTTGGCTTTGCCCGTGAAGTTGCTGACCGTGTCGCCTTCATGGATCAGGGCGAAATCATCGAAATCGGTTCGCCTGAACAGGTTCTTACAAATCCGCAGCAGACGCGAACGCAGAACTTCATCAAAGCCGTACACAAGAAGTAACACCGGACTTACACAACAGGGGATAAGGACATGATCAAGAACAAGCTTGCACTTTCCGTTCTCGTCTTGATGGCAGCAAGCCACGCCGCGACGGGACAGGAGCTGCCGGAGCGAATTGCGGCAAAGAAAGAAATCGTTATCGCCAATGTCCCGAACTATCCGCCACTCGAATTCAAGGATCCGAAAACGGGTACCTTGACGGGTCTTGATATCGATCTGGGCAATGCCATCGGTGCAAAACTTGGTGTCGCCGTCAAATGGGAAGAGATCAGCTTCGAGCAGTTGGTCAGCGCGCTCAATACCGGGCGCGCAGATATGATCATCTCCGGCATGACAGATATGCCGGGACGCCGGGAAACACTGGATTTCGTTGATTACCTCGCTTCGGGTGCCCAGTTCTACACCACCGCCGACCGGGCAGAACAATACAAAACACCAGCAGATTTCTGCGGCAAGACGGTTGGAGCCAGCCGACGCACTTCATTCCCGAAGGAAATGGAAGCCTGGAGCAAGGAAACTTGTGAAAAGAACGGCAAGCCAGCCCTGAAGATCGTTGGCACGGAAGGGTCGGCCGATGCCCGTACCCAGCTACGCCAGAAACGTCTCGACGCAGCCGTGCAGGGAAGTGAAACGCTCCCATATCTTCTGAATCTGGAGCCGGACACTTACACCATCGTCGGCGAGCCATTCACGACCGTGCATCAGGGGATTGCCATCAGCAAGAAGGACGGGCAACTGCGCGATCTCATTGCCAAGGCACTCAAGGACATGATTGCCGATGGTTCCTACGACGCTGTTCTCAAAAAATGGGAACTGCAGTCTGCCGGTGTCAAGACGGTCAAGATCAATGAAGAGCCGGTGAAATAGCCGTCGGGATTGTAACCGGCCTGCACAATATCAGCAGCAATAAAATGACAGGACGGTTCCGCTTCAACGCGGCACCGCCCCGGTGAAAATTTGCTAAAATGGCGGAGGTGAAGGTGGAAGATTTAGGTGTTGGGGGGCCTTGTCCCGGCTCGCCGAAGTGGCCGTCCGGCAAGCGTTCGGCGGTGGCGCTTGCCTTCGATCTGGATGGTCCGACCGGTGGCGCTATGCTCGATGGCAGCCTGCTCGACAATCTGCGCTACTTTACCGAAGGCTCTTACGGGCCGTGGCGTGCGTTGCCGCGCCTGCTGGATCTGTTGGCCGAATATGATCTGGTTGCCACTTTCTTTACCCCCACATGGGTAGTGGAACAGTGGCCCGAGCGCTGCGAGGCTATCCTGAAAGCCGGTCACGAGATGGCTTATCATGGCCATTACCACGAAGTGTTTATCGACCGGACGCCTGCAGAACAGCTCGCTATCATGCAGCGTTCCGCTCAGGTTTTTGAAAGCCGTCTCGGCATCAAGCCGGTTGGATTTCGCACGCCCTCCGGCGATTGGAGCCCGCATACCGCAACGATCCTCAAGGAATTCGGCGTCCTTTATTCCAGCTCGATGCGAGGCGACGATCGGCCTTATTTCCATTCTGGTCCGGACGGCAAACCGGGATTGGTGGAGATTCCGGGCCGCTGGGATATCGACGACTACACGGCGCTTGCCTATTTCGAAGAGCCTGATTTTCCAACCGGTCAAGACCGCATAGCGGATTTCCGCACTGTGGAAGCTAACTGGCGTGCCGAGTTCGAGGGCTTTCACCGTGATGGCCTGTGCTGGACGACAATCCTGCATCCAAAAGTCTCGGCAAAACTGGGCAGGCTCAGCATTCTGAAGGGGCTGTTCGAGGCGATCCGCGCTCACGACGATGTCTGGGTCGCGCGCGGTCGAGAGATTGCTCAATGGTGGATAGACCAGAATGCGTCATGCGGTGAAGGAGAAACAAGATGATCCCGACCTTCCCATGGCCGCATGGCAAGCGTTGTGCCGTAGCGGTTACCATACTGTTCGATGACGGGCTTGACGCCATTGCCCGCGCGCCCGATCTGGCAGAACGGGCCAAGAGTTTTTCTGTCTGGGAATATGGCGCGGTGCGCGGTGTTGACCGCCTGTGCGCGCTTTTCGACAATCTCGGTGTGAAAACCACATGGTTCGTTCCGGGAGAGGTTGCGATGAAGCATCGCGACGCCGTGGCGACTATGGCCGGAGCCGGTCATGAAATTGCAGCGCGCGGTGTGGCATTCGAGGATTTTTCCACGCTCGGACATGATGCGCAAAAGAATGTTCTTTTGCATTCTGCTGACATACTCGCTGAGGTGACAGGACGGCGTCCGAACGGCTTCTGCCTGCCGCGAGGCTTGTGGCCGCGCCATTTCGACCTCGTGCTTAAAGAGGCAGGTTTCGACTGGTCAGCTTCGCTCAACGGTGACGACGCGCCTTATGTCCATCCTTCGTCTCTGGTTGAGATTCCGGTTCATGTCGAACTTGAGGATCGGCCTTATTTCCAGTTCAATTTCGCCCCCGCTTTTCCAAAAGGGCTGGGTCGCATCGCCTCCTATGAGGGCGTGCTGCACAACTGGAAGGCGGAATTCGACGCTTACCGCCAATATGGACGCTGTTATGTGCTGCAAGTACGGCCCGAAATGATCGGAACACCGGGACGTATTTTCATCCTCGAACAGCTTCTGCAACACATACTTGCACACGACGATGTATGGCTCGCCACCGGCGGCGAGATTGCCGCCTGGACAGCAGAGCAGGCAGGGCCGCTCGAAACCCAGCATCCTCTAAACATCTTCGAACATTATCGTAAGGAACAGGGCCGTGACTGACCATCCGTCCATGACGCTGGCGCGGAATGTCGCGGCTATGCGCTTTGCCGACTTTCCGGCAGCGACGATTCATAAGGCAAAAATCCATATCCTCGATACGCTTGGGGCGGCGATCGCAGGTATTACCTCCCTTGAGGCCCAGACAGTGCTGCAAGCATTTGGTCTCGTTCATGGCGGTGGAACCGGTCCAGCGCCGATCTGGGGCACGACGATGATGCTCGACAGCCGCACAGCGAGCTTCGTCAACGGTGTCTCGGCACACGCGTTTGAACTCGATGACAGCGGTGGTTGCGACCATTCGGGCGCTGTCGTGATGCCTGCGGTAATCGCAGCATTGGGCGAGGTTCGCGGTACAGTCACAGGGCAGGATTTTCTGACCGCAGTTCTCGCCGGATACGAAGTCGGGCGGCGAATGTTGGAAGCCAGCGGCGGCTACGAAACCCATAACGAGCTGGGCTGGCATTCCACCGGCACTTGCGGGGCTTTCGCTGCCGCGGCAGCCGCCAGCACCCTTTTCGGCCTGGATGCCGACCGGCACGCCTCGGCGCTGGGTGTCGCCAGTTCATATGCGGGCGGTACGTGGGCGTTCATTCATGATGGTAGCCAGACCAAGAAGCTGCATGCTGGCCGCGCTGCTGAAGGCGGCTTCGTCGCCGCAAAGCTCGCAGCCTCGGGGTTTGATGGTCCGCTTTCGGTACTGGACGCTACAGGTTGGGGTAATTTCTTTACGACCTTCTGTCGCGGCGAAGCCAGGCCGGACCTGCTCAATGCTGATTTTGGACAGTTCTGGCGTGTCAACCGTTGCTCCATAAAGCCCTATGCAACATGCCGCGGCACCCATTCGGCTATCGATGCTATCGATAAGATTTTGACCGAACGCGGTATTGCACCGCAGGATATCGCTCGTATTGATGTAACGATGAGCGAGTTTCAGGCAGGCATGTGCGGCGGCAAGATCATCGCCAGCCGCGCTGACGCGCAAATGAGCCTGGCTTATGCCGTTGCTGCGCGGCTCCAATATGGCAAGGTCGGGCTTGATGAGCTCGAGCGGGAGGCATGGTCTGCTCCAGCGATAGAGCAGTGGCTTGCACTCACCAATGTCGGAATTGATACCGCAATGGCTGCCAATGCAGAACCCGCAATCGCGGCGACGCTGCACGATGGTCGCATGTTCAGCGAAACGGTCGAGTTTCCACTGGGAGGCATGGCCAATCCGATGAGCGACGCTGCGGTCATAGCCAAGTTCGAGGCGCTTGCTGGGCGTGTTTTGCCAGGGGATCGTTACCGCGCGCTTTGTGATTTCGTCATGAACCTCGACATGGCTCCCGATGCTCGACACCTGCCGGTTCTTCTCGCCTTGCCAGCGAAATCCTGACCCCGTCTGCGCCTTTCTCCAGACCAGAGACAAGCCAAATGAATATTCAGTATGCATCCCGTATGGACGGCATCAAGCCGTCGGCTATCCGCAGCTTGAATACAAATCCCGAGATGATTTTCTTCGGTGGAGGATATCCCGATGGGGACGTTTTTCCGTTCGATGCGATCAAGACCGCCTTCGACGCGGCGATAGTAAATTCTGGCCGTGAGGCACTGCAATACTCTTTTTCTGTCGGTTTGCCGAAGCTGCGCCAGCAGATCGCGGACCGCATGAAACAGGAACACATCCGTTGCACGATGGACAACGTCCTTATCCTGCAGGGCGCACAGCAGGGGCTCGACCTTGTGGCACGTCTGCTGATCGACAAGGGCGATGTCATCATTACCGAGGCCCCGACATTTCTTGGCGCGCTTGGTGCGTTCGCGGCTTGCGAACCGCAATACGAAACCGTTCCGGTGGATGATGACGGCCTCGACACGGACGCTTTGGAAGCCCTTTTGATGCGCCAGCCTCGTGCAAAGCTGCTTTATACAATCCCGGATTATCACAACCCGACTGGCGTCACCATGACCCTGGAACGGAGAAAGGCCCTGATCCGGCTCGCGAACAAATACGGACTGATCATTTTGGAGGACACACCCTATCGCGAGGTGCATTTCGATGCGCCACCGCCGGTCCCGTTGAAAAGTCTGGATGAGGAGGGGCGCGTCATTTATCTCGGCAGCTTCTCGAAGATATTATCCCCTGGACTGCGGCTCGGCTGGACTGTCGCTTCCGAAGAGATCATTCATAAACTCACGCTGCTCAAGCTTGGCGCCGATACCCAGTGCAGCACCTTGAATATGACCGCAATTTCCAATCTCCTGGAAACCTATGATCTGGAGAAGCACATCGGAACCATCAGGAAACACTATAGGCACAAAAAGGATGTCATGCTTGATGCACTGCGTAGCGAACTGCCTCAGGGCATTCGTTTCACCGATCCTGCCGGTGGTCTGTTCACCTGGCTGACGTTCCCTGACGGTTTTGATGCACGAAAGTTTCTGATCGACTGCGCAATCCCGAAATTCGAGGTTGGCTATGTTCCGGGCGACCCGTTTTATGCGAAGGATCCCGAGATCAATCATGCACGGGTCAGCTTTTCCTCGGTACCGCTGGGGAACATCGAACCGGGTATCGCGCGTCTGGGGGAAGCATTGAGGAACTATGCCGCCGGATAGCATAGCATTGCCAGTATATCGAAGGTCAGATAGGAGAAGCGACGAGTTGGGGAAGGGTTTTTGTTTCCCGATTCTAAGTCGTAATTCACGGATTTGCTGAGGGGCTTCATGCCTATTTATGAGCTGGCGGCACTGGGGGCTGCTATCTGCTGGGCGCTCACGGGCCTCATCTCGGCTGGACCTGCTGGCCATTTGGGCGCACTGACCTTCAATCAGGTGCGCCAGATCTTCGTAAGCTGCCTGCTTATTGTCTATGTGATAGCAACCGGAACGTGGCAACAGATCCATTCTGGCAATGCTTTTCCGCTCATCCTGTCTGGCTTTATCGGCATCTTCCTGGGTGACACGATCCTCTTCGTGACCTTGAACCGGCTAGGGCCACGCCGATCCGGAATTCTGTTTGCAATGAATGCTCCCATTGCTGCCGTTCTGGGGTGGGTCGTGCTTGGTGAAAAACTCACGACTTCGGTTGTAGCCGGCATTACCCTCACCATTCTGGGTGTTTGCCTGGCGATATTCTTCAACAACCGTCGAACGCAGCTTCATCCCTGGGAGACGGTAAAAGGCTCCCTGATTGTCGGCTTATTGTTCGGTTTGCTTGCCGCACTTGGGCAAGCAGTCGGATCAATCATCGTGCGGCCGGTAATGGCAACCGGTATCGATCCGTTTCTGGCCTCGCTGCTGCGTGTCGGAACGGCGGCCTGCTGTCTCAGCTTCGTCTCGATGTTTCCCGTCGCAGCGTTTCGTCCACGCAATCCGCTGACGTGGCGGGTGACCTGCCTGACAGCGCTCTCGGGCTTTCTGTCGCTTGCCATGGGAATGACGCTGCTGCTCTTTGCCTTGTCAGGTGGGGAGACAGGCGTGGTCTCAACGATTTCCGCGACAACGCCAGTCATCATCCTTCCGCTATTGTGGTTGCGAACCGGGCAACGTCCTGCAGCCGGAGCGTGGTTGGGTGCCTTGTTCGTGGTCGCTGGCCTGGCGTGCATCATGTACTGATAGTTCAGTCAGATACCGCTAGAGCGCATCCCGAAAAGTGTGAAACGGTTTTCGGAACAAGATGCGCGTTAAAACAAACAGTTAGAGCGCCGATCTGATTCAATCAGATCGAAATGCGCTCTAGCTTCTGTCACTTTGACTTGCGAGCGAGCATCGCGGTTTTAAAAAAATACGCTTACGGGCGGATTAAAAACGCGCGACCGGTGTTGATGCTGGGACACGGCAAACATGGGAGGTCGTCATGTTCCGCCCCTTCGCTATCGCAATGGTCATAGCCGCGATGCCCGTCTCATCGCATGCCGATACGTTCGGTGTTGCCAGCGGGCATTATACCATTCAGCAGTCGTCACAAATCGCCTTTACCGTGAGCCAGGTCGGGGGTGGCGGTCTGGGCGGCTCGTTTGGCGAGTTTACGGGCAATCTGGAACTCGATGCGCAAAATCTCTCCAGGTCTTCCGTATCGCTTCGGCTCCGGCCCGCAAGCGTCGATGCAAAGCAACCCCGGATCACTGACTTTCTGAAGTCTTCCGCAGTGTTCGACGTTCGGAACTATCCAGTTCTGACTTTTGAATCGACACGGATTACGCAGACCGGCCCGCGCACGGCACGTATCGACGGGGTGCTGACGGCACGGGGTAAAACCCATGGCGAGACATTCTTTGCGGCCCTTGTCGGCAACGACGCCAAAACTGTTACGTTTCATGTGACCGGCGACGTGCTCCGTTCCCTATACGGAATGGATGTCGGCACACCGATCTATTCCAACGTAGTCAAATTCGAGATGAATCTGCGCGGAGCAAAATAATGTCTCCGGTTGCGGATTAATTTCAAGGGCGCGGTGTTGTCGTGAATGGAAGCAAGGACAATACCGCAAAGGAGGATTATTATGTGCAGACCGACAACATTTTTCATAGCCGTCGCTCTTATGACTGGCCTGCCGTTCGTTGCGCATACTGAAGATTACGCATCGGGTACCATAAAAACGATGAAAACGGCGAAAGGGGAGGTTCTCACGAACGCGAAAGGGATGACGCTTTACGTCTTCGACAAGGACACCAAAGGGACATCCAACTGTTACGATGACTGTGCGAAGAAATGGCCGCCGCTGAAGGCCGACGGAATGGCGACCGCCGGTGATGAGTTCAGTCTTGTTGCCCGTAAGGACGGTACGAAGCAATGGGCCTATGAAGAGAAGCCTCTCTATCTTTGGCAAGGCGATAAAAAGCCGGGTGATGTTTCCGGCGATGGCGTCGGCGGCGTCTGGCATGTCGCAAAGGATTGAGAAAGCCGGGTAACAAGGCATGTCGCGCTTCCTGGAAGAAATGGAAGAATGTGTTCCAGCGCTCCGGCGTTACGCCCGGGCGCTGACACATGACGCCGATCGGGCAGACGATCTTGTTCAGGATTGTCTGGAGCGCGCTATCCGCAAACGCAGCCTTTGGCAACCGTCCGGCCCCTTGCGTGCATGGCTGTTTCGAATGCTTATCAATCTTTGGCGAAACGAATTGCGCCACAGGCGACGCGCCCCGGATATTGCGCCGTTATCGAGCGTCACGATGGAACCGCAGGTTGCCAGCGCATCGCCCTCCCGGCTTGCTTTTGCCGAAACCGCGCGCGCAATACAGCTATTGTCTGCCGAACAACGAGAAGCGCTTTTGCTTATAGCAATTGAGGGCATGAGTTACACCGAGGCCGCCACGGTACTGGATATTCCGCTTGGCACACTGATGTCGCGGTTGGGGCGGGCGCGGGCCACATTACGCAAGCTTACAGAGGAGACAGGTGCGCAATTGAGGGCTGTGAAATGAAGAGTAACCTGATCAGCGACACCGAATTGCAGGCCTATGCTGATGGCTTTTTGAGCGAGGAGCGCCGTCAGGCAGTGGAGGCCGAGCTTTTATGCAATCCATCTTTGAAGTCGGAAGTTGCTATCTGGCAAAGACAGAACGAGACGTTGCGGGCATTATATGCCCCTGTCCTAGATGAACCGCTCCCCACACGACTTTTCCCCGACAATATCAACAAGCAGGTTCTCGTGGCGCGACAACAATGGTGGCGCATGGCCGCCGTTGCTGTGTTTCTGGTGGCGCTGGGAGGGCTCGGCGGTTGGTTCGGGCGCGATTTTTCCGGTCCCCCGCCGACGTCTGCATGGCCACTGGTAAGTGAGGCTATGGCGGCTCATACCCTTTACACCAGCGAAATCGTGCATCCTGTGGAAGTGAAAGCCGAGCAGGAGCAACATCTTTCTGCATGGCTCTCCAAGCGGCTTGATCGCGCCCTTACCATTCCCGATTTGCAGGCCGAAGGGCTTTCCCTGGTTGGTGGGCGCTTGCTGCCTGCCCAGAGCGGACCTGCGGCGCAACTGATGTATGAAGAGCGGGGAGGCAAGCGTGTCACGCTATTTATCGTGCCGTCGGACGATATGAAGGAGACGTCCTTGCGTTACCTGTCTCAGGATAACCTGGAGGCGCTTGTATGGACAGACAATGCCATCAGTTGTGCGCTTGTCGGCGACATGCCTCGCGCACGACTCCAGGAAATTGCCGTGAGTGCCTATAAACAGTTCGAATGAAACAGGTTTGAAGCCTTTCGGAAAGATTGTGATGTGGCGCAATACTGAAACCACATACGGATTGGTAGCGCAGCTTCTGCATTGGCTGATCGCCTGTCTGTTTATTCTTCAGATCGGTCTCGGCTTTCTCACACAGGCGACGGGTTCTGACCCCGTGCTCCAGTTCACGCTCTATCAATGGCACAAATCATTCGGTTTCACGATTTTCGGATTGGCACTTATCCGGGTGTTCTGGTTTGCAACGAGCATACATCCCCTGCCTTACAAGGATACGAACCGGCTGGAGGTACTGCTGGCAGGCGGCGCTCACCGAATGCTTTTGACAATGACCATCCTGATCCCGCTCACCGGATGGGCAGTTGTGTCTTCCTCGCCTCTCGATATCCCGAGCTATGTCTTCGACTTGTTCGTCATGCCGAATTTGCCATTGACCGTTTCAGACGCTGACGAAGCGTTCTGGTCGTGGCTGCACGCCATGCTCGTTTATGGCACCATCGCTATTGTCACGTTGCATGTTATTGCAGCGCTTCATCACCATCTTATCCGGCAAGATGGAACTCTACGAAGAATGGTCAGATTCCCTTTGCGCTCATCTAAAAATAGCGCGATTTCTCAATCACATCGGAACAAGTCCTAATAAAGAGATCGAGAATGATCACGCTCTCAGCGTATAGCCTGACGATTAGTGGCGACTTACCGCATACTATGTCGGGCGACCAGGTTTCATCCGGGCAGGCAGATGTCTTTATTTGGGATGAGGATGTATTGGGTCCACCCAATAGACCTCCTCGGGGTCTTCTATCGGATCGACGTCCGTGATGTTTACGACAACCGCTTCGTTGTCGGATCGAACCAAAACGCATTCCAGCACATTGTCTGGATCGGCATTTATCTCCTGATGGGGAACATAGGGTGGTACAAAGATAAAGTCGCCCGGTCCCGCTTCGGCCACATACTCCAGATGATCTCCCCATCGCATCCGTGCCTTGCCCCGAAGAACAAAAATGACGCTTTCAAGCGCGCCATGGTGATGGACGCCAGTCTTTGCATTGGGCTCGATTGCGACCGTTCCTGCCCAGATTTTCTGTGCTCCGACGCGCGCGTGATTGATCGCCGCCTGACGAAACATACCGGGTGTTTGTGCGGTATTCGGATCAAGCTGGTCGCCTTTGATCACACGTACGCCGTCGTGCTTCCATCGATCCGAATGTTCATGATGATCTTCACTCATGGTTTGCTCCTTGGCGCTGATCAGAAATGGCTCAGATGCTGAGCAGCATGCTTGATCAGTCTCCGTTTTCCGTCAAGAGTGTGTTTCCATGGATACTGATGGCCGTTTTCGTAGAGAACGTCCGCATCTGGTCGCGATCTTTTGAGATCGTTGTTGAGAGTATTATTTTCACATGACATGGACGTTGATCGGAGTATGAGGTAAAGCAAGAATAATATTTGCTTTCTATTGCTTTTGGGTGGAATCAGTGAACGTAATAGCATCAAGTCCCGCCAGAACGCGTTCCAAGTCTTACATAGCTGTGCTGCTCGTTCTGGGTTTCTCGCATCTTTTGAACGACTTGATGCAATCCCTGATTTCTGCATCTTATCCGATCCTCAAAGACGCCTATGCGCTCGACTTCGTGCAGATCGGGATGATCACCCTTACTTTCCAGATAGCCGGGTCTTTGCTTCAGCCGGTCATCGGGATGATTACCGACAAACGGCCCGCACCTTATTCGCCGGTAGTCGGTATGATGTTCACGCTTTCCGGGCTGGTGAGCCTGGCTTTCGCGCATAGTTATGCGGTGATACTTGTCTCTGTGGCGCTCATCGGTATTGGATCTTCGATTTTCCATCCCGAAGCCACGCGGATGGCTCGATATGCGGCGGGAGGGCGCCAGGGGCTTGCACAGGGTATTTTCCAGGTTGGCGGGCAGGCAGGCGGTTCGCTCGGACCTGTCTTTGCAGCACTGATACTTGTGCCGTGGGGGCAGCAAAGTCTTGCCTGGTTTGCCGTATTGGCATTGCTCGCGATGTCGCTCCTGGTCTGGATCGGCAGTAAACAGAAAGAAATTCGAGCGGCATTCGCTGCCGTGCGGGCAGGGGGCAGCGCAGGTGGGGAACCCATCCGCCATGCGCCCGCCACTATCGCTATCGGTCTGGTCGTATTGACCCTTTTGATGTTTACAAAGAACGCATATGGCGAAAGCTTTCGCTCATTCTACACGTTTTATCTGATGGACAAATTTGGCCTGTCCATTCCCTCTGCGCAGATGATGCTCTTTATCTTTCTTATGTCCTCTGCGGCAGGGGCATTGATCGGTGGCATCGTGGGAGACCGGATAGGCCGCTACAAGATTATCTGGATTTCTGTGCTGGGACCTCTGCCGCTGACATTGATGCTTCCCTATGTCGATTTGTTCTGGACGGGAGTTCTCACCGTTTTCATCAATCTGATTATGGCGAGCGCTTTCGCATCGATCCTTATCTATGCGATGGAACTCTTGCCCAATCGTATCGGACTTATTGGTGGCCTTTTTTATGGCTTGAATTTCGGGCTTGGAGGTATTGCTGCTGCAATTCTCGGCGTGCTTGCAGATCAATATGGCGTGGAAACCGTTTACCGGTTGTGCTCCTATCTGCCATTGTTTGGACTTCTGGCGTGGTTCTTGCCAAAAATTCATGAGCCCCAATCGGGACACTGATAGACTTATCGTTCATTTGATAGCGTGCCGGGGCCGGCGAACGACCCTTACCATTCCGCTGCCCCCGCCTCCGCAGAAAAAACGGTCGCCGCCATCGGATTCAAGCCCCGAAACGCCGGTTCCGGTCGGCATGTCCAATCGCTCGAGCACGGCACCTGTTTTCTGATCGATGCGGCGAATGTCGCTCCCGTTGCCTTCCCAGGTGCCGTGCCAAAGTTCGCCGTCGACCCAGGTCACGCCTGTGACGAACCGATCGGATTCGATCGTACGCAGCACTTCTCCGGTCTCGGGATCCACCTGGTGTATCTTGCGACCGCGATGCTGTCCGACCCAGAGCGATCCCTCCGCCCACGCCAGACCGGAATTTCCGCCGTCTCCGGGCGCCGGTATTACGGCCACAACTTCACCGGTCCTGGGGTCGATCTTGCGGATCATGGCATCGCCGATCTGGAACAGGTGCTCGCCGTCGAATGCAGTTCCTGCATCGGCGACGACGTCGAGCGAACGCAGGATTTCCCCGCTTTCGGGATCAAGAGCATTGAGTCTGCTGCCGGTTGCGAACCAGACTTGATTGCCGTCGAAGCTGACCCCGGCGACGTCATCTGCATCGGGGAAGGGGCCATATTCACGGATGATTTCGGCAGTTGAGTGTTTCATGTCGTCATCCTAGCTGTAAATCCGTGTAGTGGGGAGCAACAAGCTTGTCGGGAATCCGGGCACGCCCGATGCGATCCAGCGGCACGCCCGCCCGCGTCCGAACGTCTCGACCTTGCCGTCGCGGGCAAGCTCTTCGAGTGCTCGCTGCACCGTGCGCGGGCTAACGTTCAACGCCAGCGCCAATGCCGAACTCGACCAGGCTTCCCCATCGCCGAGCAAAGCGAGGACTTCGGCACGGTCGCCTTCTACGCGCGGCGCCAGAACGGCAACATTGCGGGTGGTGTAGGGCTGCAGAACAAAACCGTCCCTGGTTGCACTCAGTGTGGCAAGCGGTTTGACAGCTTCGCGCAGCCGGGCAATTTCAACGCGCAGTCGCGCACGGTGCGATGCATCGGCATGTCGTGCGCCGAAAGCGCGCTTGAGAAGCGTTTCGCGTGCAACATCCTCCGGCCAGGCCTCCGCCAGAGCGCGCATGAGCTTAAGCAGTACCGGACGAGTGGCGAGAGGAACGATCGTTGTCCCTCCACGCACCGCATTGCGGCAGGCGTCCACGATCAGCGTATCGGTAGCCAAAAGCCTTTCGACTTCTCCGAGATGGAGCAAGCGCTCGGCGCCGCCGGTGATCAAGCGCGCTGCCGGTGTCCCGAAGGCTCGTACAGCGCGCTCGACCTCGACCGAGAGTGCTGGAATGCGCGCGTCTGTCGCTGCCTGCATTGCCCGTTCCAGAGCAGTTTTCGCAGGCGCTGTCCTGATGCGACGGATGGCTATGCCCGCCGCCACCAGTTCGCGCCCGGCCAGCGACGCGTACGGTAGAGCGCTGGCATCGAACGCACCGAGTACCGCTTCGGCTTCATCAAGGTGACCGATCAGGAGAAGGTGCCGGGCTTCGAGATAGCCGGCATGAGCCGCGTTCCTTCGGTCGCCGGAAGTTTCAAGGACTATCCGGGCTGCATTGAGCGTTTGCAACGAGCGCCCGAGATCGCGCGAAACAAGTGCGATCTCGGCTTCGGCAACGGCACAACGCGCACGGGCTACAAGTTCTTTCGGGCCGAACATACGCGCTGCGCTTCGCAGAAGCGCTCTGGCGCGCGCGAAGTCACCGAGTTGCGCCATTGCGATGCCTCGCAATGCCAGCGCCGGTGGGTCATCGCGCAATGCGATCCTTTTCAGCGCCGCGAGGGGATCACCAGCCGAGAGAGCACTTGCGGCGGTAGCGATCAGCGAGTCCATTGAAATCCCGTCACACTTGTAACTCCCACGCACGCCTCCATCCGAGCTAGCTTCATTGTATCGCAACCGCTGGAAACGGCAATTCGATGGGAGACGCAGATATGCCAATGTGCACTGTAACGGAAAGGGACGGTTCGCCGCCGGGATCGGCGAGCGATGCGACCAGTTGGATCGGGCTCGCCGCCACCCCGACATTTGCGCTGATGGCTTGGATTTCTGCAGTCGGCTCGCAGGACATGACGATGTGCTCTGGCGCATCGACGTTCTTCCCCGTCAACGACATGGCCGTGATGTACGCGCTGATGAGCCTCTTTCACCTGACGCCTTGGACGAAGCTTTTTGCAGCCCGTTTGCAGCGCCCCAATACTCAAACCATAGGAGACTGACAATGCAACACACTGTTGTTTCACACGATGAATGGCTGACCGCCCGCCGGGACTTCCTGAAAGCAGAGAAGGAATTGACGCATCTTCGCGACAAGGTTGTCCGGCAGCGGCTCGCCCTGCCTTGGGTGCGTATCGACAAGGAATACGTCTTCGATACGCCGGAGGGCTCACGCACGCTGGCTGATCTCTTCGATGGCCGCTCGCAACTTCTGGTACAGCATTTCATGTTCGCGCCGGGATGGAAGGAAGGCTGTCCCAGTTGTTCCTTCATGGCCGACCACGCCGACGGTATGAACAAGCACCTTGCGCATCACGACGTCACCATGATCGCTGTCTCCCGCGCGCCGCTTGCCGACATCGAACGTTACCGCAAGCGCATGGGCTGGCAGTTCAAATGGGTGTCGTCCTTCGACACCGATTTCAACTACGACTTCCGGGTAAGTTTTGAACCCGATGAGGTCGCCAGCGGAAAAATAGACTACAACTTCGGCGAATGGCAGGAAACTGGTGCAGAATGGCCAGGTGTCAGCGCCTTCTACAAGGATGACAAGGGCGAGGTCTTCCGTACCTATTCCACCTATGGACGCGGCGTTGAGGTAATGATGGGCACCTACAATATGCTCGATCTCGCTCCGAAAGGCCGCAATGAGGTTGGGGGAATGGACTGGGTCCGTCGCCACGATCGTTATGAGTAAGACGGCGGCCCCATCGAAATGATTGAAACAGATACTTAGAGCGTCGATCTGATTAAGTCAGATCGGCGCTCCAGCGCCACGGTCACATCAAAAGTCGTTTTGCTGTGTCCTCATCGGTTATCAGTCCATTGATTATGCGTCCGTGCAAGGCCGCCTTTAACGGAACCAGCTTGCGTTCTCCCGAAGCAACGCAAATTCTCGGTCGATCAACGCCAATCTGTGGTGCGACGCTCGTGGTTCGCAGATTGGTGGCGCCGTCCAATATTCTTCCTTCCGCGTCGAAAGCCCAACCGCAGATTTCCCCAACTGCACCGAGGCGATTGAGTTCGAATAGTTCGTCCCGATTGAGAAATCCCTCTTTGGACAGAGGAGAGTCGGCGGACAGATCGCTAATACCGGTTAGCCACAGGTCTGCTGTCGTCGCAAGCTCATGAACCCGGCGCACAGGCTCTATTGAGAGCAGAACGTCTCTCTCTACAGAGGAGGGGAGATAAAGCGGCAGGAGGAGGGGAAAATGTTGGGCATTCACAGTTTCTGAAAGCTTGATCAGAGCATCGAATGGGCTTGCGGATCCATCGATCCCGATGTGCCCTACAAGCGAAACCAGTCGGTGAGTGGAGCCATTCAACGGCGAAACACGTTGAACTGTTGCCCGCATCGTGCGCCCGGTTCCCACTGCCATAACAATGGCGTTGCGTGATCGTAATTGACGTTCAATCAAAACGGCAGCAGCTTCCGGGACAGCGGTCGATACGTCCGGCCATGTTCCTTCAGAGGGCACAACCTCGCAATAAACCAGTTCGAATTTGTCTGTAAGCCTGCTGGACAGTTCCATGCAGTCGGCTATCGGATGGTTCATCCGGAATGTAATAAGACCTTCGGATCGACATTGGGAAACGAAGCGTTGGGCGGTAGGCCGGGAAACGCCAAGCATTTGTGCAATTTCGTCCTGAGTCTTGCCGGCAATGTAATATAGCCAGCCAGCCCTTGCGGCGTCGTCCAGTTTAGGCTTTTCGTTATCGGCCATCGGAGGAAATATCTTTCAATAAGGCGGGCAGGTCAGCGGCGCTCATCAGAATATGATCGGCACCCGCATCGCGCAATGCCTCCGTATTGTCCAGCACCGTATAATGGCTGCCGCCAGTAAAGCCGATTGCTGTCATTCCAGCCGCCTTGGCTGCCTGCACGCCACTACGGCTGTCTTCAACGACGACACACCGTGAGGGCTTCGCGCCCATTTTGCCGGCTGCAAATAGAAAGAGATCGGGTGCGGGCTTGCCATGCTTCACCATTGTCGTGCTGAAGATATTGCCTTTAAACAGCGACAACAGACCCGTTTTCCCCAATGAGATGTCGAGACGCTCTTCGTCGCTGGACGATGCGACACAGTACGGAAGAGCGATTGCCTCAATCGCGTCCTGAATACCATCAACCGCGACGAGCTCCAGCTCGAAGCGCTTGAAGAGGCTCTCTCGCCAGTTCGTTACAAAATCTTCCGGCAAGGCTCTGCCCGCGCGCCGCACAAACTCGTCCGTTACCGCAGAAGCGGGGCGGCCGAGAAAATTGCGCATCACATATTCAAGTTCTGTCGGGACACCGTATTGGGTCAAAACCTCCGCGACAGCACCGCAGCCGATTATCTCACTGTCGACCAGTACGCCGTCACAGTCAAAAATGACGAGATCGAAATCCCCGGAATTGCTTGCGTGAAGGGTAGCTGCCATGGAGAGAATCCTGAGATTATGATTATAATGAGAGCGTATGATAAATCTCAAGCGACCAAAAGATCAACCGGCGAAGTGCCTGATGCTTAAGGATTTAAGTACTTATCCGAAAAATATTGCAGATTATAGTTGTAAACGTCTCGATATGGAGGAGTGAGAGTAACTGGAAAAACAGGCTGGACAAACACAATTCAGAGCGTATGCTCACAATTCAAGCACTTGATCGGTATTGGGAGGAAGCGATGAAGCGTCTTTTAGTAGCAGCTATGCTGGCAGGCAGTTCAATGCTGGTCAGTATGACGGCAGAGGCCAAGACCCAGATCGAATTCTGGCATGCAATGGGAGGCGTGCTTAACGATCGTGTCGGCGAACTGGCAAAGCAGTTCAACGAAACGCAGGATCAGTACACTGTCGTTCCGGTCAATAAGGGCAGTTACGAAGAACTCATCAATGCGATGATTGCCGCTTATCGGGCGAAGCGCGCGCCGACCATTGTCCAGACGAACGAGCGTGCATTCCTCACGATGCTGAATTCCAGCGCGGTCATTCCCGTCACGGATCTGATGAGCAAAGAGGGGTACACTATCGACTGGAGCACGGTGATAGCTCCGGTTGCTGCCTATTACAGCGACAAGGGAAAACTGCAGGCGCTGCCCTTCAATTCGTCGACGCCCATTCTTTGGTACAATGAAGAGCATTTCAAGGCTGCCGGTTTCGACAAACCCTCGGACAACTGGCAAGAGCTTACCCAACAGCTACACGCGATTCATGACAAAGGCGTCTCACAATGCGCGATGTCTCTGCCCGGTGACTATGAGTGGAGCTTTCTCGAGAATTATTCGGCTGTGAATGATTTCCCCTATGGCACGAAACGAAATGGTATCGACGGGATCGATACGGAGTTTGTGTTCAACAAACACCTCGGTACCCAGGTCGAGCGTATGCATGATCTAATCTCCAGCGGCGTCATGGAGATCGCGGGGCAGGGTGTTCAGCCCGTCCAGTTGTTCACATCTGGCACCTGTTCGACCATAATTGCCTCTACAGCCTCCCATGCCGCCGTGGAGGCTTCGGCGAAATTCCCGTGGAATGCGACTTTTCTTCCGCATGAGAAAGACCGTACTCCCCATAACAGCGTCATCGGTGGCGGTGCCTTATGGACCATGAAAGGCCATTCCGAAGACGAATATAAAGGCGCTGCGGCTTTCTTCGATTTTCTGGCCAAACCCGAGACACAGGTCTGGTGGAGCAAGAATACGGGCTATGTTCCCGTTACAACCACGGCTTATGATGCGTTGAAAAAGGAAGGCTATTTCGAGCAGCACCCGACCCGCGCGATTGCCATCGAACAACTCATGCGGAAACCGAATTCGGACAATTCGATGGGATTCCGTTTCGGCAATTCCAATCAGGCGAATGTTCTGATCATGGAAGAAGTGATGGCCGCAGCATTGGGTCAGAAGACGACCCAGGAAGCTCTGGATTCCGCCGTCGCCCGCGGTAACGAAGTGCTCCGCCGCTTCGAAAAGCTGAACGCTGGAAAGTGATGCGATGATTTCCCTACGTGGACGTGCTTTGCGCTTCCGCTCCCTTGCGGAGCGGAAGGAAAGCGGGTTGAAGCGCGCGCATTTCCAGGAGTTGAGAACACCAATCCTGCTTCTTTTGCCTCAGTTGCTGGTTTTGCTGTTCTTTTTCTTTATTCCGTCGTTTCGTGCGCTTATTCAGGCGTTTCAGTTGAACGATCCATTCGGCGGGTCTGTGCAGTGGGTGGGATTTGCCAATTTCACTGCGTTGTTTGCAAGTGCGCCCTACTGGGCATCGGCCAAGCTGACGCTGTGGTTTACACTCTGGCAAAATGCCATAACGCTGTCGGTTGCTCTCCTGTTTGCCTTTGCTACAAACCATATCATCCGCGCACGTGGAACATATCGCACAATACTATTGCTTCCCTACGCCATTGCTCCCGCTGTCGCTGGGATCATGCTGGCGTTTCTCTTCAATACGCGTGTGGGCCCGATCTCCCAGATGATGCATATGATGGGGATCGGCTGGGACCCGACCAAGAATTCGACGGATGCAATGATCCTCATTGTGCTAGCCGCTTCGTGGAAGCACATCTGCTACAATTATATCTTTCTCGCCGCAGCTCTCCTGGCTGTGCCGCGTTCGATTCTGGAATCCGCTGCCATCGACGGCGCCGGCCCGTTGCGGCGGTTCCAGCGCATTTCACTGCCAATGATCGCGCCGACGCTGTTCTTTCTGGTCGTCATCAATTTCGTTTATGGCCTGTTCGACACCTTTGCCATCATCGACGCAACGACGCGCGGCGGACCTGCGGGCGCGACCTCGATCCTTGTTTACAAGGTTTACCAGGATGGCTTCGTCAATCTGGATATGGGGTCGTCAGCCGCCCAATCCGTCATTCTCATGATCCTCGCTCTCGCCCTCACTTTTGCCCAGTTTCGACTGGTCGAGCGGCGCGTCAACTATGCGGTTTGAGTTATGAATGAGCGCACTCCAGTCCTCGATGCGGTTTGCCATGCGATTCTGATACTCGGGATCGTCCTGGTTTGTCTCCCGCTGTATTTTGTTCTGGTCACGAGTTCCTTGAGCCAGCAGGATGTGCTCAAAGTTCCGTTGAGCTGGCTTCCCGGCGATCAGTTCTTCGTCAATTCGCGCGAAGTTTTGAACACGATCAATTTTGGCCAGCTTCTGGTGAATACATTTATCGTGGCGCTCGGAATCACCATCGGCAAACTGGTTTTGTCCCTGCTTGCAGCATTTGCCGTGACCTACTTTCGGTTTCCTTTCCGGATGACCGCTTTCTGGCTGATATTCATATCGATGATGCTGCCGATCGAGGTCCGTATTGTTCCGACCTATGAATCTGCCGCCAACATGGCGCTACCGTTGAACATTCTTTTCGGCTGGCTCGGCATAGCGGTCGAGTTGAACTGGAATATGGTCAATACCTATCCGGGCCTCATCCTTCCGATCATCGCATCGGCAACCGCCACATTCCTGTTTAGGCAATTCTTCCTGACAATTCCGGACGATCTGTGCGAGGCGGCCCGTATCGACGGCGCCAAGCCGATGCAGTTCTTCCTTCGAATTCTACTGCCATTGTCGCGGTCAAATATCGTGGCATTGTCGATCATCCTGTTCCTCATGGGCTGGAACCAGTATCTCTGGCCGTTGCTCATGACGACGGACCCCAGCATGGCGACAGCGGTGGTCGGCCTGAAACAGGTTATGCCGCAGTCCGACGGACTGCCAACATGGCATCTTCTTATGAACGCTTCCCTCTGGACCATGCTGCCACCTGTACTTGTAATCCTTGTTATGCAGCGGTGGTTCGTCAAAGGCCTTGTCGACAGCGGAAAATAATACAACCGGAGAAATTCAAATGGTTAAGATCATCGGCCATCGTGGCGGTCGAAATTTGTGGGCTGAGAACAGCCTTGCCGGCTTCCGTAATCTGCTGGCCCTCGATGTGGATGCCGTGGAACTGGATGTCCACTTGAGTTCCGACGGGGTTCCGGTTGTGATCCATGACCCTTTGCTCGACCGGACGACGAACGGGCGAGGGCCTGTTCAGGCTCAAAGTGCAGAAGCGCTCGGACAAATTGTTCTGAACGATAGCCGTGGCGAGACGATTCCAACTCTTGCAGCGGTGCTGGATATTTTTGCGCCGACCCGACTGGAGCTGGAACTGGAGATTAAAATCGACGAACGGGGCGTGCCTTATCCCGATCTGCCGGAGAAAATCATCGCGCTGGCTGAAGAACGCGGCATGATCGATCGCGTCTTTCTCACCTGTTTCGTTCCGGAAGTTCTGGAAGATATTCATTGTCGGTTTCCCCAACAGCAATTGCTCATGTCGATAGATCGCCGTTCGGCCGAATTCTTCGGTGGCTTCGACAAGGTGCTCAAGCGAGGCATCGACACGGCCACGATACTGGCATTTGAGAAAAGTCTGCTGGAAAACGTGCTGGAGCAGTGTGTTGCAGAAGTGGGAGCGGCGAGGCTGGGGTGCTGGGTTCCCAACACCGAAACCGAACTGGAATACTGGATGTCCAAGCCGATAGGTCAATTGACCACGGATCGCCCGGATCTGGCCGTTCTGGTGGCGGGGCGGCAAAATCGGACAGCATCAGGGCAGAAAGGTTGAGCAAATGGCTTCGGTCGAGCTTCATTCAATCCGCAAATGCTATGGCAATGTGGAGGTCATCCCGAACGTTGATCTAACGATTGCAGATGAGGAGTTTGTGGCGCTTGTCGGGCCGTCCGGCTGCGGCAAGTCCACGCTGCTCCGAATGATCGCGGGGCTTGAACAGATTACCGCGGGTGACTTGTTGATCGGCGAAAGAAATGTCAATCGTGCCAACCCGAGTGATCGGGATGTTGCGATGGTTTTTCAAAACTACGCCCTCTACCCGCATATGACGGTTTTCGACAACATTGCGTTTAATCTTCAACTCGCAGGTCGCCCGAAAACCGAAATAAAGGAACGTGTGGCAGACGCTGCTCGAATGCTCGACCTTACCGATCTTCTGGATCGCAAACCGCACCAGCTTTCGGGTGGACAGCGCCAGCGTGTTGCGATGGGACGTGCAGTCGTACGCAAACCTTCAGTTTTTCTGTTCGATGAACCTCTATCCAATCTGGATGCAAAACTGCGTGTCCTGATGCGAGCCGAGATCAAGGAATTGCATCAGAAAGTACGCACGACATCGATTTATGTAACACACGACCAGATAGAGGCGATGACATTGGCCGACCGGGTTGTCGTTCTGAACAAGGGAAGGATTGAACAGCAAGGAACGCCGATGGAGCTTTACACACGCCCGGCAAATGTTTTTGTTGCCGGATTTATCGGCTCACCTTCAATGAATTTTCTCGAAGCTTCGGTTGAGCGAGATGGTTCAGGAAGCGGCGCCCGTATCGGTGACGCCTTGCTTCCATTGCCTGAAGGCGCATTGCAGGCCGGGCAGAAAATAATACTGGGGATGCGACCTGAACACCTGCAGATTGGATCGGATGGCGGTTTGCCGGCCAGAGTTAGGCTGGTTGAGCCGACGGGCGCTCAGACACATATCGTTCTTGAAGTGGGCGAAGAAAAGCTGATGGCGACCGTTGAAGGAGAGACGCGTTACGCGGCAGGCGACAAAGTGGGGCTGAATATTTCCTCCCACCGCATGCATTTGTTCGATCACTCCAGCCAGATGCGGATAAACTAAGGCGCTTTCATTGGAGATACAAAGACCTGATCCGACGGGCGGCAAGGCCTTGTAAAATACATCTTTTGCTCGTCGATACGTTTAAGTTCCATAATACATATTATCTGATCGATATGGTACTGCGGGTGGCCTCCACTTACCTCCCTTTAGAGCTCATCCTTTGCACGACGTGCTATAAGGTCGACTGAATCAGCTTCGGGCACGATCAATATGGTGGGCTATGAAACCAGCAATCAAGCAGCTCCTTCCCGGTTTTGAAATGCAGGAGGTGCAAACGAACGATGTCCGTTTCGCCGTCATGCGCGGCGGAAAAGGCCTGCCTGTCCTGTTGCTGCACGGTTATCCTGAAACCATGGCCGCATGGCATCGCATTGCACCGGAATTGGCGCAATTCTGTACTGTCGTCATACCGGATTTACCGGGCTATGGGCGCAGCCGCATCACTTCCAATCCCACCGGCGCAGGGTCGAAACGGCGCATGGCTGCAAGCCTGGTGGAGTTGATGCAGACGCTCGGCCACGACCGGTTCGTTGTAATCGGCCATGATCGCGGCGGTCGGGTTGCCTATCGCATGGCGCTCGATGATCCTGACAAGGTGCTTGGGCTGGTATCCGTTACTGTCGTGCCGACACCGGAAATGTGGGAAGGTGCCAGCAAGGCTTTTGGCATGGGTGCCTGGCACTGGTTCATGCTTGCCCAGCCCGAACCGCTGCCGGAAATGCTGTTATCCGGCAATCCCCGTTTCATGATCGATACGACCTTGCAGAAGATGGCGCATGGTCTCGACAAGCTGCATCCCCTCGCTCTTGCTGACTATCGGGAAGCCTTCGAGAATGCTGAAGTCCGGCACCGGATATGCGAGGACTACCGCGCAGGTGCTGGCGTGGATGAAGCCGACGATCTTGCCGATCGGGCGGCTGGACGGCGTATCCACGCGCCGGTTCTGGTCTTCTGGGAAGAAGGCCGACGCTATGGCGGCGGGCGTGAACCGCTCGATATCTGGGCAGACTGGGCCACCAATATTGAGGGCGAAGGACTGGCTGGTGGGCATCTGCTGCCCGAGACCGCATCCGGTCCAATATTGGCTCGGTTAGGCCCGTTTCTCCGTAAGATCGATAGCCGCGAGTTTGGAACTTAGCCGTTAATATTATTGAAAATCGTGCCACGTGGCTTTATGCGAAAGCAATCTTCCATATTTTTCCGTGGTAGAGACGTAACGAAATTTTGTTTGCCGGGTGTAACAGGAAAGTTCTGGTGCCAGGCCGACACCTGCATCGGAGGAGAGCCAGAATGGATTTCACCCTGACACGCCGTCAGACATTGATGGGACTTGGTGCGTTGGGCATCAGCACCGCTTTCGGCTCCCCTGCCCGCGCTGCGACGCGAAATCTGGCTGTTCTTCATCTGGCGAGCCACGCGCCGAGTTACATCGCTTATGAGCGTGGTTATTTCAAAGATGCCGGTCTCGATATCGAACTGAAGTTCTTCGAAGCCGCCCAGCCCATGGCAGTCGCCATCGCATCCGGCGATGCCGATTTCGGCGTGACGGCAATGAGCGGTGGCCTCATCAGTCTGGCTGACAAGGGGGCAATCAAGGTAATCGGTGGCGCGCTTGCGGAAGAAAAAGGCATCACCGGCAATGTCATCCTGGCCTCTAACAAGGCCTATGAAGCCGGGCTGACTGAACCGTCCAAACTGGCAGGACACAGTTTTGGTATCACCACGGCTGGATCGTCGTTTCATTTCATGGCGCACAAGATCGCCAAGGCCAACAATATTCCGCTTTCCGAAATCCAGCTCCGCCCGTTGCAGAAACTCGGTGCCGTAGTCGGCGCTCTGTCAACCGGGCAGATCGATTCCTGGGCCATCCAGCCCAATATCGCCAAGAAACTTATTCGCGAAGGCGCTGCCAAGCAGATCGGTCTCGTCTCCGATTATGCGCCGGATTATCAGGTCACGACGGCCTTCACTTCCACCAGGAATGCGAGCGACGAGCGCGCCATGACGGAAGCCTTCGTCAAAGCCTATTCCAAGGCAATCGACGATTATAATGCGGCCTTCGTCGACAACACCGCAGACGATGCGGCGCGCGATGACATTGCAAAGATCGTGCACAAATATGTCGAAAGCGACAGTCCGTTTGAAACTGCAAAACAAAACCTGATTGATGGCGCAATGCGCATCAATAAGGGACTGGCCCTGTCGCTCAACAGTTGTGTGGAGCAGCTCGACTGGTTCCGATCCGAAGGCATGGTCAAGGAAGATGTCACGCAGGAAAAGCTGTTCGACACATCCTACGTCAAGACAATCTGAGATTGAGCATTCAGTGTCCGGCGGTTTTGCCGGGCACTAAATCCGACAACGGACATCTCAAACCGGGATGCTATTGTCGGAGGGTGGACTTTCCGACTGGAGTTGAAATGGATCTGCAACTAAAAAATATCAGCCATTCTTATGGTCCGGTCGAAGTTCTGAACGATATATCGCTCACCATTCCGCAAGGGCAGATTGTCTGCCTGATCGGCCCTTCGGGCTGTGGAAAGTCCACGCTCCTGCGTTTTCTGGGTGGCCTGGAAAAGCCATCCTCGGGCGAAGTGCTGCAGATCGGTTCGCCGCCGAAGGATTCGCTCAACCCCCTCACCTATGTTTTCCAGCACTTTGCGCTGCTGCCATGGCGCAGTGTGAAAGGAAACATCAAGCTGGTGCTGGAGGATCACGGTCTTGGCCGGGCCGAAATGGACAGGATCGTCACCAATGTTCTGGAGCGGACCCGACTCTCGGATTTCCGTGAGGCTTTGCCTAAACAGCTTTCCGGCGGCATGCGCCAGCGTGTGGCGATTGCGCGTGCCTTGTCGGTGCGCCCTGCCGTCATGCTGATGGATGAACCCTTGTCGGCGCTCGATAGCCAGACACGGGAATTGCTGATGGATGATCTGATTGCGCTGTGGACGCGCCAGCCATTCACATCTGTCTATGTCACGCACAATCTCAACGAGGCCGTGCGGCTCGGCCATCGGGTCGTGGTCCTGTCGCGGAGGCCGGGGCGGATCAGGGAAATTGTCGACATCGATATTCCCCTTTCCGAGCGTCATCTTGGCGACCCCGTTCTGGAAGAAAAGCAGAAGCATCTCTGGGAGCTGATGCGGGCGGAAGCGCAGGCAGCGGATCAGGAGTTGATCAATGGTTGAGATTACAGAGATCAAGCCGTCCAGCCAGGATATTCGCCCGGTTCCTTTCCGTGGTGGCGGCTTTGCGCCCCAGCCGGTGCGTCATATAGCCTTGATCCTGTTCATTGCACTGCTTGCGCTGGCAGAAGTTGGAACCCGTAGCGGCTTCATATCCAATCTGACATTGCCGCGTCCGTCTGCGGTGTTCGAAACCTTCGTCCAGCTCTGGCAGACTGGCCTGTTGTGGCAGCATCTGCTGCCGTCGCTGCGGCGGCTGGTCGTCGGTGCGAGCCTTGGCATCGCGGTTGGTGTCGGTCTCGGTGTAATGATCGGCTTGTTCAGCTATGTGCGGGCCGGTCTGGTACCGCTCGTGGCGGCCCTCTTCCCGATCCCGAAGATCGCGCTTCTGCCGCTCTTCGTGATCTGGTTTGGCATCGATGAAATGTCGAAATATATGCTTATCGCTTTCGGGACTTTTACGCCAACCGTGGTCGCCACTTATGGCGCAGTTGATAATGTTGACCGTTCGCTTGTGCGCATGGGACAGAGTTTTGGCCTCGAATGGTGGTCGATCGTGCGCAAGATCATCCTGCCCGGCGCTTTCCCTGCGATCCTGTCGGGATTGCGGGTGTCGATCTCCATCGCCATCATCCTGCTGGTCGCAGCGGAAATGCTCGGCGCCCAGTTCGGCATCGGCTCTTATATTCTTGAAGCCGGATCACTTTACGATCTTGAAAAGCTGTTTGCCGGGGTCACGATCCTGTCGGTGATGGGGCTGATCGTCAATTTCGTCATCGGACAGATCGAGAAGCGCTTCCTGACCTGGCGCGGCTGATTGTAACAATATTTCGTATAGACTTATTTTTGTCGATAGAATGAAATGCCTTGTCCGCTTTTCGTTGCATGTTGTTGCCGGGACGTTATACGAAGGGATTCTATCGCAAATTTTTGCGCCTCACTTATGACGGACAAGTTTATGCATCTTGTCTGTTCCCCCGTTTATGAGGCGCTACCCGAAAAGGAGCGGATATATGAGCCGTTATGGCAAAGCGCATCGTCAGTTTACCGGATGTGACAAGCGATGAACGCCGAACCAAGCCGTATTCGACCGGAGGAAACAGGCAAGGCAGTAATCGCGCTCAAGGATGTGCAGATTTCGTTCAAGCTGGCCGATGGCGGTCGTTTCGACGCCGTTGCCGAAAGCAATCTTGAAGTTGCTGAAAACGAATTCGTTGCGATTGTCGGTCCGACCGGTTGCGGAAAATCCACATTGCTCAATGCTGTTGCCGGGCTTCTCGTGCCGGCCGCTGGCACCGTCGAAATAAACGGCCAGCAGTTACAAGGTCTCAATCGCAAGGCAGGTTACCTCTTCCAGCAGGATGCGCTCATGCCATGGAAGACAGTGCTGGATAATGTTTCCATCGGGCTGGAGATTGCAGGCACGCCAAAAGCGCGGGCACGCGAGCAGGCTCGTGAATGGCTTGGCCGCGTCGGCCTTGCAAGTTTTGGCGATCGATATCCGCATATGCTTTCTGGTGGACAGCGCAAGCGCGTCGGTCTTGCGCAGGTACTGATCCGCAATCCGAAATATCTGCTGATGGATGAACCCTTCGGCCCGCTCGATGCGCAAACCCGCGTCATCATGGGTGACCTTTTGCTCGATCTCTGGTCGCAGGACAAGAAGGCCGTCATGTTCGTGACCCACGATCTGGAAGAAGCCATCGCGCTGGCGGATCGCGTCGTCATCATGTCCGCCGGACCGCGTGCCCGCATCATGGCGGAATATAAGATCCCCCTCGCCCGCCCGCGCGAGATTTCCGAAATTCGCCTCGATGACAAGTTTCACGAAATTCATCGTGAAATATGGAGTGCGCTCAAGGAAGAGGTTCTCAAGGGCTATCAGCAGACGAGTGGGGAACAGAAATGAAAAAGCCTGTTATGCTGTTTCTGGCGCAGCTCAGCGTGGCTGTCGTCGTGATTCTGGTCTGGCACCTCTTCACCGCCACCCATCTGCTGGGCAATCCGGCCAAGGCGAAGTTCTTCTTTGCGACGCCGGGCGATGTGGCGCAGCGCATCTATAAATGGTTCTCCGATGGAACGATCTGGTATCACCTCGGCATCACGCTGCTTGAAGCGATGCTGGCCTTTGCTATCGGCGCAATCGGCGGCGTGCTGATCGGGTTCTGGTTTGCCCGCAAGCCCCTGCTCGCAGCGATCTTCGACCCTTATGTGAAGGCGGCCAATTCTCTGCCGCGCGTGGTGCTGGCACCAATCTTCGCGCTGTGGCTCGGCCTCGGCATCTGGTCGAAGGTGGCGCTCGGCGTTTCACTGGTTTTCTTCATCGTCTTCTTCAACGTCTATCAGGGCGTGAAGGAAGTGAACCAGACAGTACTCGCCAATGCGCGTATGCTCGGCATGAACGAGCGCCAGCTTCTGCGCAATGTCTATCTGCCATCTGCGCTGTCGTGGATGTTCTCAAGCCTGCACACGGCTGTCGGCTTTGCCGTCGTCGGCGCGGTGGTCGGCGAATATCTCGGTTCATCGGCCGGTCTCGGCTACCTGATCCATCAGGCGGAAGGCGTGTTCGATGTCACTGGCGTCTTTGCCGGAATGCTGGTGCTGACGGCATTCGTGCTCGTCATCGACTGGGGCGTATCCATCGTTGAAGCACGCCTGCTTGTCTGGCGCCCGAAAGCTGCCGGACACAACGGTTAAAAAGATTCAAGGAGGAAACCATGAGGACAACGCGTAGAGATATATTGCTGGGCGCCGCCGCCTTCGGGCTTGCGGGCATCGCCTCGCGCTTGCCAGCCTATGCGCAGGATGCATCCGCGACACCGGAAAAGCCGGAGCTGATGTTCGGTGTCGGCGGTAAGCCGCTCTTCTATTACCTTCCGCTCACCATTGCCGAGCGCAAGGGTTTCTTCGAGGAAGAAGGCATCAAGGCGACCATCAATGATTTCGGTGGCGGCGCAAAGTCCTTGCAGGCGCTGATCGGCGGTTCGGTCGATGTGGTGACCGGTGCATACGAACACACCATTCGCATGCAGAACAAGGGGCAGGATATCAAGGCTGTCTGCGAACTTGGCCGCTTTCCCGGCATCTGCATCGGCGTGCGCAAGGACCTTGCCGGTGAAATCAAGACGATTGCCGATCTCAAGGGCCAGAATGTCGGCGTCACGGCGCCCGGTTCTTCAACATCGCTGTTGCTGCAATATGCGCTCATCAAGAACGGCCTTCCCGAAGATGCCGCTTCGATCATCGGTGTCGGCGGTGGCGCAAGCGCTGTCGCAGCCATCAAGAAGGGCGAAATTGCAGCCCTCGTTCATCTCGATCCGGTCATCACGCGACTGGAAGTGGACGGCGACATCACGCTGCTTCTCGATACGCGCACCGAAGAAGGCACCCGCCAGCTCTTCGGCGGCACCAATCCAGCCGCAACCGTTTATCTGCAGCAGAGCTTCATCGATGCAAATCCTGTTACCACGCAGCGTGTCGTGAATGCTTTCGTCAAATCGCTGAACTGGATTCACAAGGCTTCCGCCGATGACGTGGCAGATGCTGTGCCGGAAGAATATCTGCTCGGCGACCGCGCGCTTTACAAAACCGGCTTCGAGAAGTCCCGCGCCATGTATTCTGAAAAGGGCCTGATCGCGGAAGACGGCTTCAAGAGCCTGTTCGAAATGCTGAAGGCGCTCGATCCGGAACTGGCAAGTGCGGATATCTCATTTGCGCAAACCTTCGATCCGCGCTTCGTGGAAGCCGCAAAAGTATAAATCCGCTTTGGGCAGGGTCATTCCCTGCCCTTTGCATCTTCTTTATCAAAAGTTCAAAAGCGGCTCTTGGCAAAGCGCTCCTGCAGCCATTGGGCGGCTGGCCCCTGCCGTCGCCGCTTGTTCCAAATCAGCTCCAGCGCGACCGGATGCGCACCTTCATCGAACTGCAGTTTCGGAATGACAAGTTCCGGCGCCAGCGGTGAGTCCTTCAAGATATGTTCTGGAATGAACGCCCAGCCGATCCCTCGCGTGAGGATCTGCAGGATGACCCAGTGGCTTTCCACCCACCAGACCTCGGCACCGACCCGCAGACGGCGGCTTTCTGCGGTGTCGCTGTGTTTCCGGGCCATGATCTGGCGATATGATCTCAGATCTTCCCAACTCACCACCGCATGAGCCAAAGGGTGCTCATGTCCGCAGACCAGCACCAGAGGCACCCAGCCGATCGTATGGAAGCCGAGCTCATCAGGCATTTGCTCGGCGCGCCACATGACGCCGAGGTCCGCCCTTCCCTCCAGTACAAGCCCGCTTATCGCGGTTGAAGGCGGAAAGGTCAGTTCAAGCTCTACATGCGGAAACTCCTGCGCAAAGGCTGCAAACAGCGTCGCGATGGCCGGTTCGGGGTAAAGCTCGTCGATTGCAACCACGAGACGGCTTTCCACATGATCGCCGAAATTTCTGGCGACGGAAATCAGATGCTCCCGTCTTGCAAGCAGCAGCCGCGCTTCCGGCAACAGCCTCGCTCCCGCCTCCGTCAACACCGGATTGCGGGTTGCACGGCTGAACAGCTTGACGTCGAGATCGTCTTCCAGTGAGGAAACCAGCACGCTGACCGCAGACTGCGCCTTGCGCAAATATCGCGCGGCGGCGGAGAATGATCCGTGATCAGCAGAGGCCACAAAGGCCTCGAGTTGCTCCAGTTCGATACCCATCTATCGTAAATCCAGATAATATCTAACTTTTCTTACTGGCATAATAAGATAGAAGCACGCGCATTAACAACAGGGATTAAAGGAAATGCGCAGTTTTATGGACCGTGTCCGCCACGCAACGATGTTCGAAATCATCGGTCTGGCGATCTTCATACCCGGTTCCGCCTTCATTCTGGACAAGCCTGCCGCAGAGATGGGCGTTATCGGCATTGTTTCGGCAACGACCGCGACCGTGTGGAATTTTCTGTTCAATCTGGGCTTTGACAAGGCGATGCTGCGCTTCACCGGCAGCGTCAACAAGAGCATGGCCGTCCGGGTTCTTCACGCGATCCTTTTCGAAGCCGGGTTGATCGTGCTTCTGATCCCGTTCATCGCCTGGTATCTGGGAATTTCGCTGATGACCGCTCTCGTGATGGATATAGCGATTGTCGTCTTCTATCTGGTCTATGCGTTCGTGTTCAACATCGCATATGACAGACTATTCCCGCTGCCACTCAGGCAGACCGCAGAAGCGGTCTAGCATTTGCAATAGCGATACTGCCGCGTCTCAACAGGGGGCGCGGCGCTTGCGCAGGTTTGCCTGTCGCTGCTCCCAGGCGATGAGCAACAGACTTGCCAGCACGATCAGGAATGCACCGGCAAACACATTTGCGGCTGGAACCTCTGCCCAGATGAGATAGCCGTAGATAAAGGCCCAGATGAGCCCGCTATATTCCACCGGCGCCAGTGCCGAGGCGGGTGCGTGGCGAAATCCTTCATAAAGAAGGAACTGGCCGAGCGTCGATACAAGCCCAAGACAGATCATCAGAAGCCAGCCGGAGAGATCGGGGTCCTGCCATGTCCATGGAAAGGACAGTGCACAGGCCAGACCGAACAACAGGCTGGTCGCATACATCTGCGTCATCGTGGTTTCGCTGCGGCTGACGAGCCGGATCAGGATCGTGCTCCATGCCCAGCAGAAACCCGCCACGATGCACATGGCAGCAGGAATGAGATTGGGCGAATGGGTCGGATTGGCCGCAACCGTTACGCCGATGAATCCTATGGCGCAGGCGATCCATCTTCCCGGCCCGATTTTCTCCTTGAGGACAAGGATCGACAGGAACATGACCATTATAGGTGCAGAGAAATAAAGCGTGGTCAGCTCAGCCAGCTCGAGATGGCGGGCTGCATTGTAGAACAGCAGCCACGCTCCAAGCATAAGTGCAGCACGCAGAACGACGGTGTTGCGATAAGGGCTTCGGAAAATCGATGGATGACGGCGATAACGTATCAGCACGCCGGTAATGAGCACGATCACCAGACTGCGCATGAACAATATCTGCGGCACCTGATAGGTCGCCACGAGCCATTTTACCATCGCATCCTGAAGGGCAAAACAAGCGTAACCGCCGCAGGCAAGCGCAATGCCTGCGAGCGGTCTTGAGCTAACTGACCCAGTGTCCATGAATTCCTCGATCCGGCCCAGGAATCTCCGCTGCGGGAAGGGCCACGAACGTTGAATTTGCAGGACTGGAGCGCGTAAGCAAGAGGCTGATATATGACGATTGCAGACAGGAGCGCCAATGTAGCCGGAATGCAACAAATTGGGAGGCTAAAACACCAGGGATCGATGCGCCGCAGTTCCTGCCGTCACGCCATCAGCCACAGACCAGGCGACGCTGTGCGCGCCACGAGTAATATCGCCTGCTGCAAAAATTCCGGGCACGGTTGTCGTCTTCAGTCCGTCCGTCTGTATCGTTCTGCCGAGCGGCAGTTCATCCATTGCGCAGCCGAACGTGTCGGCAATCTGGCTGTTCAGCCGATTGCGTGGTCCGATGTAAAGCGCATTGAGTGGAACCAGTCGCCCATCTTCAAGCTCGACCTCTGAAATGTCGGCCCCCTCGCCGTGCAATGCACCGACAGGGCTGTGTTCGATCTTCACGCCGCGCCGTTCCAGTTCTGCGAATGCCTCTGCATCCGGTTCCAGTCCCTTATCGATGAAGAAGGTTGTCGGTCCCCATTCGGAGATCAGCATGGCCTGATGCACCGACATGGGCGACAGATTGAGAACACCAAGCTGCCGGTCGCTGAATTCATAGCCGTGGCAATAGGGACAATGAATGACGGTATTTCCCCATCGCTCCGCGAGGCCGGGAATATCCGGCAGATCATCCGATATGCCGAAAGCAAGGATCAGTCTGCGTCCCTCAACCATCTCTCCGCTATCGAGTTCGATCGTAAAATTGTCGATTTCGCCACTACCGGAAACGGCCTTACCTTGCGTAAAGGTCACGGTCGGATAGGCTTCGACCTGCGCCTTTGCCGTTTCCAGCATGGACAATGGATTGCTGCCGTCCTGCGCAAAGAAACCATGCGAATGTTCGGCGAAACGGTTGCGCGGTTTTCCGGCGTCGATCACGCGGACAGATCGTCTGCCGCGCGCCAGATAGGTTGCAGCCGACAAGCCCGCGAAGCTGCCGCCGATGATGATTGCATCATGATGCATGGTTGCTCTCCAGATCGAATGTTACGCCGCGCTCCAGTGCGCGCTGATGAAAATCTGCGCTCAGCATGGCAAGCGTGACCTCGCCAAAACGCCCCAGAAGAAGGTTTTCGGCGTCGTTAAATGCCTTGCTCAGCGAGGCATTTACCGCCTGCTCCACCAGACAGCCCGGCATTTCAGTGCGGTTGCCCATGGCCAGGAGCGCCGGCTCCCCGATGGCTTCGTAAATGTCGCGCAGGGTAACCTTGTTGAGGTCGCAGGCGATTTCCCAACCGCCACCATGTCCCTTTTCCGAGCGAACGTAGCCCTGCTCGCGCAGACCGCCCATGACACGTCTCACGACGACCGGATTGGTGGTCATGGCCTTGGCAAGAGCCTCAGACGTGACCGGCCCTTTATGTTCCGCCATGTGAAGGAGGACGTGCAGAACGCCCGATAATTTGCTGTCTCTTTTCATGTAACAATAGATGTTACGAGAATCGGCAAATGTCAACACAGCCGGTGAAAAGCACCGGATCAGATAAATGTGATCGTTACGGAGTGGTTTGGATTATCTATAGATTTCAGGCTTGTAACGGCTGCCGAGACGGTAGCGATTACCGGCGTAGATCAGCTTGTTGACGGTCGCCACCGTCTCGCCTGTCCATGTCCGGCGGTCCAGAAGCACACAGGCGATGCCATCGTCGAGACGCAACAGACGCGTAATTTCTGCGTCGGGTGTGATTGCCGAAATGACCTGCTCAACCTCGGTCATCGGGGTGCTTTTCTGAAGATAATCGTAAGTCGTGATAGCCCGGAAATCCTGCAATTCGTAGTGCCGCACGAGGCTTGTATTGACGAAGCGCTCCTCAAGCTGCACCGGCACATCGTTTTCGAGATGTACGATCAGCGAATGGGCGATGGGAATGCTCCTTTGCAGTTCAAACGCATTGAGAAGACCGGGCGTCGGCTCGATGATTTCAAGGGTGACGACCTCGGCGCTGTGCTGTCCGCCCCGAGCCTTGATTTCATTGGCGATGTTGACGACTTCGATCAGCGTTGTTTCCGGCTTCGGGGGCGCGACGAAAGTGCCGACGCCCTGAATACGCTTCAATATGCCCTGATCGGTCAGTTCTCGCAGCGCGCGGTTGACGGTCATGCGGGAAATGCCAAGCGCATCCACCAGCTCATGTTCCGAAGGCAGGCGGTGATTGCCCGGCCAGCGGCCGGAGCGGATATTATCCAGCACCTGCGCCTTGACCTTCTCATAGAGCGGCCCGGCGGTTTCGGGCAGTTCGATGCCGGCGATATGATGGGGTTCCAATTTGTCGCCAGCGCCCATGGGTCACATCCCTGTCCGTATGATCGTTTTCAAGCCGTTCGCCTCACCGGCTATTAGCCGGGCATAGGCGTCCGGGACCTCATCGAGCGAGATTTCCCGGTCGACAAGCTGCAACAGCGGCGCCTCAAGATCGGGCAGAATTTTTGCAATTTCATGCAGTTCGTCCTGATAGGCATGGCAGCCGATCAGGCTGATTTCCCGCTCGACCAGAATGTTCGGATCAAGCTCGATCCTGCCATGGGATATGCCGACCAATGCCAGCGAGCCGCCGCCGGAAAGCACGTCGAGCGTTGCCTGGAGGACGCTGACATTGCCGGTGGCATCGATCGCATAGCGGATTGGCTGGCCATCAAGTGCGGCTTCAATTGCCGACTTGTCGAGCGGAACCTTGATTGCACCGGTGACTGTTGAAACGAGATTGGCGCGCTGGTCGTTGCGGTCGCAGACCAGTACGGGACCGTCATGCAGGGGGGAGAGAAGAAGCGCTGCAAGCCCGCCGATTGGCCCGCAACCCACAACGAGAACCGCTTCGCCCGAAGGCACGCGCTGCTTGCGGATGGCGTGTAGCGCCACCGAAAGCGGCTCGCCCATGGCGGCGACCACCGGGTTGATGGCCTGATCGTAATGAACGAGGAGCCGTGCGGGAAGTGCTGTCTCCTCGGCAAAACCGCCATCGCAGACTTCGCCGATGAAACCAAGCGTTTCACAGACATTGTGCCTGCCGCTTTTGCAGGACGGGCATTCGCCACACCAGTAGCGGGAATCGGCAATGACCGTATCGCCGAGTTTGAAACCGGTCACGCCAGCGCCGCTTTCAGTCACGATGCCAGCAAATTCATGGCCAGCGACAGAGGGCGAACGGCTGATCCACTGGCCGGTCATGAAATTATGCAGATCGGAGCCGCAGATGCCCGCAGCCGACACCTTCAACCGAACCCAGCCCGGCTCCAGATGCGTCGGCGGGTCGATTGTCTCGACCCGCAAATCCTTCGCCGCATAAAGCCTGACAGCCTTCATCGCCGTCCCTCCAGACCTTACAGATAATCCTTGCGGATTTCCGACACGGCGTTCTCGTGTGAGGAGAAGCCTTCATAACGCGCCAGCGTGCGGGCATGCTTTGCAAATTCCGGATAAGCAGATGCCGTCACATAGCCGATGGACGAACGCTTGACGAAATCCGTCACCGAAAGCGGGCCATAGGTGCGCGCCCAGCGGCTGGTGGGCAGCACGGCGTTCGGCCCAAGGCCGAAATTGCCGATGACGACCGGCGTGTGCGGGCCCATCAGGATTTCGGCAGCTTCGGTGATGTGGCCGAGATGCGCGAACGGATCGGTCGAGAGAAGCTCCAGATGTTCCGGCGCATAATCATTGATGAACTTGTAGCTCTCTTCCACGGAGGACGTCAGGACGATGCCGCCATATTTGCCGGTAAGCACGGTTTTGGAGAAGCCGACGCGCTGTTCTGTCATGCGTGCCCAATGGTCCGGCAATGCAGCCAGCGCTTCTTCCGCGACGCGGCGGCTGTGCGTGACGAGCCATGCCGACGAATCCGGGCCATGTTCCGCCTCGATCAAAAGGTCGAGCGCGGCAAGCCCGCCCTTCACCGTGTCGTCGGCGAAAATGACAGCTTCGGAAGGGCCCGCAGGCAGGCCGGGATCGATGACGCCGCCAAGCAGGCGCTTGGCTGCGACCACCCATGGGCTGCCGGGGCCGACGATCTTGAGCGCCGGTTTCACCGTTTCCGTGCCATAGGCGACGGCAGCAACGGCCTGCGCGCCGCCGACCTTATAGACGGTTTCCACACCGGCAAGGCGTGCTGCAACGAGTGTTGCGGCATCGACGGAACCGTCCGGCGTGGGCGGAGTGACGATGGCAAGATCAGGCACGCCAGCAACTACAGCCGGAACTGCGGTCATCATGGTCACGGACGGAAACGCCCCCTTGCCGCGCGGAATATAGAGCGCGACGGAGCGAATTGGCGTGAATCGGTCGCCCGCAAAGGCGCCGGGACGCATTTCCTTCAGCCACATGGCCTCCGGCTTCTGCTCCTCATGGAAATGGCGAATATTATCGATGCCGAACTGGATGGCCTCGATCACGTCTTTCTCCACCTTGTCGAAAGCGGCATCGAACTCGGCTTCCGTCGCCTTGATATTGGCGGGATCGACTTCCGCCTTGTCGAGATCGCGTGCAAAGCGGACAAGCGCCGCATCGCCTTCGGTGCGAACGGCTTCGATGATCGGCTTCACCTTCTCGATAAAGCCGGATAGATCGGTTTCGGAGCGCTTGAGAAGTTCGGCGCGCGCTGCGTCGTCCAGTTTAGCCAGTTCGTGAAAAGAAACATCGGACATGATCGGCTCCTTGCTGGTTGCGGTGGTGGCGCAACCCGTCATTTCGATTTGAGGAAGATGTCGAGCCCGACCAGCCGGTCGAGCAGGAAGATGGCGGCAGCGGCACAGGCGATGAAGACAACCGAGATGGCCGCAAGGTCTGGCGTGATGATGGACCGGATCGAATTGTAGATCTGCACCGGCAGCGTCACGATACGCGCATCGACCAGAAGCAGGCTGACCAGAAATTCGTTCAGCGCCAGAATGAACATCAGAAGCGAGCCGCTGATGACGCCCGGCACGACGACCGGCAGCGTGACGAAGAAGAAGGTCGAGATCGGCCCTGCCCCGCAATTGGCGGCGGCAAGTTCCAGATCGGCATCGAGATTGGCGGCGCTTGCCGTCACGGCCCAGATCATGAAAGGCAGATTGATGACGCAGGCTGCGATCCCCACCGGCCAGAGCTGGCCCAGAATTCCGGCCTGGCCGAAGATCAGCATGAGACCGATTCCGGAACCGATCAGCGGAATGGTGAAGGGCAGCAGCAGATAAATCTGGATCGCCTTTTCAAACCGCACGGCATATTTCGCCAGCGCTATGCCCGCGAGCGTGCCGACCGGAATGGCGACGATGGTGCAGATGAAGGAGACATAGAGCGAGCGCAGAAATGCATCCCAGAGGTCGCTCGTTCCGGCGATCTTCTGATACCATTTGAGCGAGAACCCTTCCGGCGGAAAGGTGATCATGTTGCCGGATGTGAACGACGCCCCAAGCACCACGATGGTCGGTGCGGAAAGCAGCACCAGAACCGCGATCACGAATGTCCATATGACGATCGATTTCGACAGTGGCGAGGTCATTTGCGCGTCCTCCCCATGGCAAGCGTGCCTGCCCCGAACAGCGTGAACACGATCCCGACGAGGATGGAGCCGACGCCAACCAGAAGCAGCGCCAGCGTTGCACCGAGCCCTTGATCGGATGTGCGGAAGAACTGGTCATAGATCGCATTGGCGATGAAATCCTGCGATCCGCCGCCTAAGATTGCCGGTACCGCAAAATCGGTGAGCGACAGCGTCATCACCACCAGTCCCGCGCCGATCAAACCGGGGCGGGCCATGGGCAGGACGACATGGGCGAAGGTCCGCAGCCAGTTTGCGCCAAGCGAGCTTGCCGCCGCTTCCATTTCTTCAGGAATGGCGGTCAGTGCCGGGGCAAGCATCAGCACGGCGAATGGCAGCATATACTGGATGAGGCCGAACAGAACCGCCGGATAATTATAGAGCAGCCGCATCGGCGCGATGCCGACAAGGCCAAGCGCCTCGTTCACCATGCCCTGATTGCCGAGAATGATGAGCCACCCATAGGCGCGCACGACCTGCCCGATGAAGAAGGGCAGAAACAGCGCGATCAGCAGGAATTTGCGCAAAGCGGCCGATGGCGTGCGCACCATGAGATAGGCATAGGGAAATGCCAGAAGAAGCGTGATCGCGGTCACGACAAGCGAGCCGGACAGGCTGCGCCATGCCACGGTTGCGAACAGGCTTTCCGTCAGCGCGCGCTTGTAATTGGCGAGCGTGTAATAATCCGACATCAGGAATGTGGAGGTGTCGAGCGTGCGAAGACTGGTGTCACCAATCTGGATCAGGCCCAGCACCAGCAGCCCGACCAGAACAATCGCCGGAAACAGCATCAGATAGGGCACGGCGCGATTGAACCGCGCTGGCCATAGAAAGGCTGCGATTGCTTCCAGCGCGTCCATGATGCGCCAGACAACCGGATAGGCAGTGCGTGCCGCTCGCATTTTTCAATTCCTGAGTATTGGTATTTCGGGCATCAGGATCGCCCTTTCGGGCGACCCGTCTTGTTTTTATGGAGCTGGATCAGCCCTGCATGATGGCCTTGAACTTCGAGAACCATTCGCTCTCGTTTTCCACCTGCACTTTTGCCGAGATGCGGATGAGGTGTTTGAAATCCTCGTCCTTGGTCGGATAGGCCGGATCGTTCACCAGATCGGCGGGAGGGGTCAGGCCCGGCACGACGCCAGGCAGGCCAAGGCCGTCGAGCCAGACCTGCTGCGCATCCTTGGTAAGCGCGAAGTTGATATATTCCTTGGCCCAATAAAGCTCGTTTTCCGGCAGGCCCTTTGGAATCCAAAGGCCGTCTGTGTCGAACTTCGCGCCCTCTTCCGGAACGGTCCAGTCGATCTTGACGCCGTTCTTCTGGGCTTCGCGCGCATTGGTGGAAATGGTGCAGGCCAGATCGATTTCGCCCTTCTGGAACCAGGTGGTGAAATCCGGGTCTTCGCCGAGAAGCGGCTGCTGTTGCTTCACCTTGGTGATGAAATCCCATGCGGGCTGCATGTTGCCCGGAATGTCTTCCAGCTTGCCGCCACCGGCAACCTGCGCCGGGAAGTGGAAGCCGATACCATCGTTGTAAAGCGCGATGCGGCCCTTGAACTTCGGATCGAGCAGAGCGTGCCACGACTTCGGCGGGCCATCCGGGAAGGCTTCCGGACGATAGGCCAGCACATAGACATAGCCGTAAGTGTTGACGATCGGATAGCCGTCGAGACCAACCGGCTTGGCAAGATCGGTGGTGTTCTTGAGGTTCGACAGGTCCGACAGGTCTTCCGTTACACCGCGCAATGCCGATTTGGTCGCATTGGTGGTCGTATCCCAGTTGACGTGGATCGGCGGAACACGCTTCTGCGCGACCGCAGCCCAGAGCTTCGGCTGGATTTCGTTGTCTTCCGTCAGGTCGTGGCGGATGGAAATGCCGGTCTTGGCGGTAAACGGATCGGACACGCCAGCTTTCAGCGCTTCCACCCAACTGCCGCCCCAGGCGCGAACGATCAGTTCCTTCGGCTTTGCCGGTTCTTCAGCGAAAGCGTGCGACAGGCCGAGCGACGTCGTGCCGGCTGCTGCGGCAAAAGCGCCTGCGCTCCGCAGGAAGCGGCGGCGGTCGAGTATCAGAAAAGGCTTCTTCAGATTGCTCATTTTGTTTCTCCTCTGGAGTTTCCCCGTAACGTTTCAATTCATGCGGCAAAGACGATGAGATCGCGGGCGTTCCAGCCAAGATGCACTGTCTCGCCTTCTGCAAACTGGCTGTGGCCGATAGGGTCGTGATCGAAGACGCGCATCAACACGTCTCCCAAGGCAGGAACCCGCAATTCATAGACGATGCGTTCGCCTTCGAAGATCGCATCCGTAACGATGCCTTCAAGCACGGTATCGAGTTCTGCATGCGCTGCGGCGTTGCCGCCGATACGGATCTGTTCGGCGCGGATTGCGCACGAGACATTTGCGCCGGAGGCAACCGGTCCGCGTCCCTCGCCTGCCATGCCTACGAGAGCCATTCCCGCATCGACCCGCACGAGATTGCCGTCGAGCGAAGACACCTTGCCGGAAATGAAATTGGTGACGCCGATGAAGTTCGCTACAAAGGCATTGGACGGGTTGCGATAGGTCTCGGATGGCTGCGCCATCTGCTGGATTTCACCGCCATCCATGACGATGATTTCGTCAGATACGACGAGCGCTTCGCGCTGGTCATGGGTGACATTGATGGTCGTGACGCCGAGTTCACGCTGGATACGGCGGAATTCAAGCTGCATTTCCTCGCGCAGCTTGCGGTCAAGCGCTGCCAGAGGTTCATCGAGCAGAAGCAGGTCCGGTTCAAAAACCAGAGCGCGCGCGATGGCGACGCGCTGCTGCTGGCCGCCGGAAAGCTCGTGCACACGCCGTCCGCCGAGGCCGTTCAGACGAACGAGGTCGAGATAGCGTTCCACCCGCTCAGGGATCGAACGCGCATCGAAGCGGCGCATTTTCAGCGGAAACGCGACATTTTCAGCGGCCGTCATATGCGGGAAAAGCGCGAGCTTCTGGAAAACCATGCCAATGGAGCGCTTGTGCGGCGGCACGGCGCTGACAGCTTCATCGTTGATGAATATTTCGCCGATGCTGGGTTTCTGGAAACCGGCAATGAGGCGGAGAAGCGTCGTCTTGCCGGAACCTGATGGCCCGAGAATGGTCAGAAAACGGCCCTTGGCGAGATCGAAAGATGCCGCACGCACGGCATGGAAGCCGTTATAGATCATGCTGACATTGTTGACCGATACGGCAGCCGGTCCGTTGGAGACTTTACGGCCAGTTCCGGTTTCGGTTGTACTCATCGCTGTTTCCCATTTCAGTCAAAGCATCGGAAGATGCTTTATGAAGTTATTTCAATGTCATTTCGCTATCTGCTGATATTCTTCTTGAGAATATCAGATTGATGCGAGATAGCCGCCGTCGATGGGGATCACCTGCCCCGTGACATAGGACGATGCGGCGCTTGCCAGAAACACCACGGCGCCCGCAACATCTTCCATGGCACCGAAACGCCCCTGCGGAATTTTGCCCAACATCGCCTTCTGCCAGTCGTCGTTTTCATAAAACACATCTGTCATGGCCGTGCGGAAATAGCCTGGCGCAATGCCATTGACGCGGATGCCGGAAGGTGCCCATTCGGTCGCCAAAGCATGGGTCATACCCATGAGACCGGATTTGGAAGAACCATAGGGAGCGGCGGTTGGCACACCGACATAGGAGGTCAGCGAGCACAGATTGATGATCACCCCACCCTTCCCGCTCTCTGTCATGTGGCGGGCGGCGGCCTGCGCGCAAAAGAACGCGCCTTTGAGATTGGTCGCCACGATGCGATCCCAGAGCGCTTCGTCCACATCGAGCGAGGGACGGATTTCTTCATAACCTGCGTTGTTAACGAGAATATCGAGGCCGCCGAGAGCATCTTTCGCTTGCGCGACAGCGGCTCCACAGGCCGCGACGTCGCGCACATCGAGAGAAAGAGTTGCCGAGGTGCGGCCATGGGCGGCGATACGGGATGCCGTTTGCGAAAGATCGTCGGACTTGCGCGCTGTAATGGCGACATCGGCACCAGCCGAGGCGAGTGCTTCGGCAATGGCCTGTCCCAGTCCCCGGCTCGCACCGGTAACCAGCGCTTTACGCCCGCTAAGGTCGAAAAGCGATAAAACCTGCATCATGTTCCCCTGCGGACCTTTGGCAAAACAATATTGTTGCCCGAACTTCTACTTGTTCCGGGTCGAATGTTTAGCAATTTTTTGTGGTCTCCCCAGCATAGGACCATCTTTTTCATAACTTGTCTATACATATATATACAAAATTGGATTTTAGTCTTAGAACTTCTCTCCAAAAGGCGCACGTCATGCGATGCGCTGCATTGGAGGAGAACGTGGATGGCACAGGAAAAAGTCCGGCTTGGGAATCTGATTCGGCCTGAAATTCGCTGCCTTAGCCCCTATAATGCTGGTTTTACCATTGCCGAGGTGGAAGCGCGTTATCACCCTCCGTCGATTGCAAAACTGGGCTCCAACGAAAATCCGCTCGGACCTTCGCCGAAGGTGCAGGCCCTCTTTTCCGGTGCCCATGATCTGCTGCGGCTCTACCCTGATCCATCTGGACGCGAACTGACGCGGGAAATCGCGACTGAGTTCGATTGGCCGCAAGATTGCATCATTCTCGGCAACGGATCGGAAGACCTGATCGGCGTGATCTGCCGGACGGTTTTGCGGCCCGGCGAGCGGGTAGTCACACTTTACCCATCCTTTCCGCTGCATGAGGACTATGCAACGACAATGGGCGCGACCGTCGAACGGGTTGAAGTGACGCCGTCGCTTGAGGTCGATATCGATGCGCTGGTGGCTGCGATTGCAACGGCTCCACGTCTCGTGATGTTCGCAAATCCGCTCAATCCGGTCGGAACATGGCTGACACCGGAAGCTATGCAGCGCGTTATCGAGGCTGTTTCGCCAGAAACGTTGCTGGTTGTTGACGAAGCCTATGCGGAATATGCGGCTGGTGAGGATTATCCGTCTGCCGCTGCACTTCTGCGCGACAGCGCTCTCAACTGGGTGGCGCTGCGCACTTTTTCAAAGGCTTATGGGTTGGCCGGAGCCCGTCTCGGGTTCGGGCTTGTCAGTGACCCGGAATTGCGCGGATTTCTGGATCGTGCCCGCACGCCTTTCAACGCCAATGGTATTGCGCAGGCAGCGGGACTGGCTGCTCGCCGCGACAAGGGTCATCTTGCAAAGGGGATTGCGCTTGCGCTGAGTGAGCGGGGGCGTCTGGCCGGTTTCTTGAGTGAACGCCAAATCCGTTTTGCCCCCTCCAAGGGAAATTTTCTGTTCATCGACGTAAAGTCAGATTCCGTTGTTTTTGCCGAAAAGCTCCTGCGGGACGGCGTTATCGTGAAACCCTGGAAGCAGGAAAGCTATACGAATTTCATCCGCGTCAGCGTGGGTGCACCGGAAGAGAACGAGCTTTTCATGCGCTCTTTCGAAAAGGCCATGGGGCTGGCGTAAATTTGAAAGCAGGTTTCGGGAGGCTCGCTCCTGATCTCGTGCTAGAAAGGTCGTATGAGAGATCTTTTCGACCAGACTGAGCCGCGTGAAATCCTGGCACCCGGAGCCGTGCTTCTACGCGGCTTTGCACTTCCGAGCGAGGCCGCTGTTCTGAAAGCGGTGGCCGATGTTTCCGCCGCCGCACCTTTCCGTCACATGACGACGCCCGGCGGGTATCGCATGTCGGTCGCGATGACGAATTGCGGAGAATTTGGCTGGGTCACGGACCGGACCGGCTATCGTTACAGTACCGACGACCCGGAAACCGGCCTGCCCTGGCCTGCGATGCCGGATGCGTTTCGCACGCTTGCCCAAAGTGCTGCCCATGAAGCTGGCTATCCCGATTTTGCGCCCGATGCCTGTCTCATCAATCGTTATGAACCGGGCGCGAAACTATCATTACATCAGGACAAGGATGAACAGGATTTCAGCAATCCGATCGTTTCTGTGTCGCTCGGTCTGCCCGCGACTTTCCAGTTTGGCGGATTGAAGCGAACCGACCCGATTGCGAAATATATGCTGCATCATGGTGACGTGGTTGTGTGGGGTGGACCGTCCCGCCTCTTCTATCATGGCATACTCGCATTGAAGCGAGGCGAGCATGAAAAACTTGGGCAATTTCGCCTTAATTTAACGTTCCGAAAATCGCGCTGACAGTTGCCAAACGCGATTTTCGGAGCGGAAAAGCGACAGAAATCGCCTTTCAATTGTGGCGAACAGCCGTTCTTTTTGCGGCAATTTTGTGGCGGGTGGCGTTTTTAGTTAAACGCCCCGCCATCGCTTTTGCTCTCGGGACGCTCCTTCGCAACCTTGTCGCGGTAGCCGCTCGCCCTGTAAGCGGCAATCGGTTCGATGGCTCCGCCAGTGCGGCGGCGCGCTTCCGCAAGAATCGGTTCCACATCTGTCCGGTAAGCGCGTTTGAGCGTATCGGATGCCATCAGCGCATCGTTTTCCTGCTGGTAGGTTTCCAGCGCTTCGCGATCCACCAGAAGCGCCTGCGCATAGGCGCGGCGGATTTCGTTGGCGGATGAGGTCAGGCTTTCCAGCGGATCGGTCACATTATGCGACTGATCGATCATATGGGCCGGGTGGAAGTCCGCCACGCCGCGATATTCCGCATCGACCAACTCATTGAAAACAAGGAACAATCGATACGGATCAATGGAGCCGGCGTCGAGATCGTCATCGCCATATTTGCTGTCGTTGAAATGGAATCCGCCGAGTTTTCCGAACTGAATCAGCCGCGCGACGACCATTTCGATATTGGTGTTCGGCGCATGATGACCGAGATCGACCAGACATTGTGCCTTCGGCCCAAGCGTCGAGGCGATGAGATAATTGGTGCCCCAGTCCTGAACCACGGTCGAATAGAAGGCCGGTTCATACATCTTGTGTTCGGAAAACAGGCGCCAGTCGTCGGGCAGTGACTTATAGATGTCGCCCATCGAATCCAGATAGCGCTCAAAAGCGCGGGTGAAATTCTGTTGGCCGGGAAAGTTGGAACCGTCGCTCAGCCATACAGTCAAGGCCTTGGAACCTATAGCTTTTCCGATTTCAATGCATTCGATGTTGTGCTCGACAGCCTGCGCCCGCACTGCCGGATCGACATGGGTGAGTGATCCGAACTTGTAGGATAGTTTCTGGTCCGCGGCATCGGCAAACGTATTGGAGTTCATGGCGTCGAAACCAAGTCCAAGCGCTTGCGCATGGGCTTTGAGCTTCTTCGGATCGGCCTTATCCCACGGAATATGCAGCGAGACATTCGGCGTTGCGCGCGACAATTCGTTGATGACGGCGCAATCATCGAGCTTGTCGAAAATGCCGCGCGGCTCACCCCTTCCTGGAAAGCGCCCGAAGCGGGTGCCGCCCGTGCCGGTGCCCCATGACGGAACGGCGACGAAATAGGCTGCCACCTTGTCTGTAATCTTGTCGATCTCGATACCGCGGCGCAGAAGCTGTTCGCCAAGTGCCTGATAATCGCTCTTCAATGCATTCTCGAAACCGGAATTATGCTCGGCGATGAAATCTGCCGCAATGCGTTGTTCGGACATGGTTCCTCCCAGAATGTCCAGATTATACGATCAGCGCGGAAAACTCTGCTGGTTTCCGGCATCGACATTGATGATGTTGCCGGTGGATTTTGCCGAAGCGTCGCTGGCGAGGAAATAGATCGCCTCTGCGATATCTTCCGGCAGAACATTGAGCTTCAGCAACGACCGCTTCCGATAATGCTCTTCCAGCTCCGAAACATCGATCCTGGAGGATGCCGCGCGCTGTTCGCGCCACTCGCCGTCCCAGATCTTGGAACCGCGCAGAACCGCATCGGGATTGACCACATTAACGCGGATACCGGCATCTGCGCCTTCCAGCGCCAGACAGCGCGCCAGATGGATTTCGGCAGCTTTCGCCGTGCAATAGGCAGATGCATTGGGCGATGCGGCAAGACCATTCTTGGAAGCGACAAATACCACATTGCCGCCGATTTTCTGGCGGCGGAACAAGCGGAATGCCTCGCGCGAAACGAGGAAATAGCCGGTCGCCAGAATGTCGATATTGCGATTCCACATGGAGAGTTCGGTGGTTTCCACCGGCGCGGATGATGCAATTCCGGCGTTGGAAACCAGAATATCGATGCCGCCAAGCTCGACACTTGCTTCGATAAAAGCGTTCGCGACGCCCTTTTCGTCGGTCACGTTCAGTTCCACGCTGCGTACCTGATCGGCGCTGAAACGCTTGACGAGATTTTCGTGAGCGGTTTTGAGCGATCCTGCATCAATATCTGCCAGAACCACACACGCGCCCTCGCCTGCCAGCCGTTCCGCCGTGGCAAAGCCAATGCCGCCAGCACCGCCGGTAATGAATGCAATGCGCCCCGCGAGGCTCTTCGGCTTTGGCATACGCTGCAGCTTGGCTTCTTCAAGCAGCCAATATTCGATATCGAAGGCTTCCTGTTCCGGCAGGCCCTGATAATCCGATACGCCGGATGCACCGCGCATCACATTGATCGCGTTGACATAAAACTCACCGGCAATGCGCGCCGTCGCCTTGTCGCGCGCGAAGGACAGCATGCCGATGCCGGGGATAAGGAAAATCACCGGATTGGGGTCGCGCATCTTCGGCGAATTGTTGTGTTTGCAGGACTCATAATAGCGCTTGTAATCGGCGCGATAGGCTTCCAGCGCGCCCTCAAGCCCGGCAACCACCGCGTTGATATCGGGCTTGGCCGGGTCGAAATTAACGACCAGCGGGCGGATTTTGGTGCGCAGGAAATGATCCGGGCAGGACGTGCCCAAGGCTGCCAGCGGGCGCAGTTCCTTTGAGTTCACGAATTCCAGCACGGCATCTTGATCGTCAAAATGACCGAGCTTGCGCTCTTCCTTGCCGATCAACCCGCGAATTTCCGGCATCAGCCGCGCGACAATGGAACGGCGCTCGGAAACTGGGAGGCTTTGTACGACGGCACCACCGAAAGCGGCCTTGCCTGCCGTCTTCCGGTCCAGCCATTCAATGGCCTTGTTGATGATGGCGAGCGTGGTTTCGTAGCAGGTCTTCGCATCATTAGCCCAGGTGAAAAGCCCATGACTTTCAAGGACAACACCCTTAGCGTTAGGATTTGACTTCACGAAGGCTTCAAGGTCGAGACCAAGCTGGAAACCGGGACGACGCCACGGCAGCCAGCCGATCTCATCGCCGAAAATCTCGGCTGTCAGTTCACGGGAATTACTGGATGCGGCGATTGCGATGATCGCATCGGGATGCATGTGGTCCACATGCTTGAAAGCGACAAATCCATGCAGCGGCGTATCAATGGAAGCGGCGCGCGGGTTGAGATTGAAGGTGCAGTGCGGCAGAAAACCGACCATACGGTCCTCGTCCTCGACGCCCTTATAAATGCCTTTCAGCGCATCGAGCTTGTCCTGATAAAGTGTGGCAAAACCATCGAGCTTGATTGTGCCGACATCACCGCCCGAACCCTTGACCCAGAGAACCTGAACCTTTTCGCCGGTCAGCGGATCGGTTTCCTCGACCTTCGCAGATGTGTTGCCGCCGCCGTAATTGGTGATGCGCTTGTCTGACCCGAGCAGATTGGAGCGGTAAAGCAGCTTTTCCGGCTCATCCATCGTTGCCGCCTTGGCGTCGTCCCAGCGATTATTGAGCAGCCGATTGCTGACCACCATTTCATCCTCCCAAGTCTGTTATGCCAAGTCTGTCATGGCCAATCGCCGTGCGTATCTCCATCCCACGCGCAAGCGATCCTGTTGGCGGCAGATATGACGTATGAAAGGAATCTCTGTCAATCACAAACAATCATATTCAATCATTATTGTGATTGTTTGTGATTGACATTCGCTGCATTTATGCCCGATACAAAAAGACAGGAGGAGCCATGCACGAAAGAGAGCGCCACCGCATCATCCTGAGCGCTGTTCAGGAGAAGCCGGTGATCACCATTCAGGATCTGGTGGAGTTGACGGAGGCGTCGGAAGCGACCCTTCGGCGCGATATTGCATCGTTGCATATGCAGGGTCGCATCAAGCGTGTGCGCGGTGGCGCAGAAGCCATCCACCCGCCGCAGTTCGGCAGTCTGACGGGGCGTCCGTTCAGGGTTTCGGAATCCGAAAATGGTGACCGCAAGCGCGCCATCGCCCGCGAAGCTGTGGCGCTTTGTGATGAGGGCGACAGCATCATCATCAATGGCGGCTCCACGACGTTCCAGATGGTGCATTATCTCGCCCCGCGTCGCCTTCAGGTGCTGACCAATTCCTTCGCCATTGCCGAACATCTGTTGCGCCAGTCGAAAAGCACGGTGATCGTGCCCGGCGGCGCGATCTATCGCGACCAGAGCCTGATCCTGTCGCCATTCGATAATGACGTCATCCGCAATTTTTACGGACGGCGCATGTTCATGGGCTGTCAGGGTGTCAGCCCGCTTGGCGTGATGGAATCCGATGCGCTGATCATCCAGAGCGAACAAAAACTGATGGGCCAGGCGGATGAACTCGTTCTGATGGTCGATTCATCGAAATTCACACGCCGATCCAGCCTCATTCTCTGTCCTCTCGACCGGGTCAGCACGCTGATCACCGATGATGGCATTTCCGATGAGGCGCGGCGGATGGTGGAAAATGCGGGTATCCGGCTCATTGTGGCGCAGGTTTCCGCAAATACCGGCAAGGGCGGCGAACAAGGGGATTCTGCCGAGGTTGCCTGAGCCGACTATATTATGACCCCGGCTCTGCCGGGCCATCGTGAAACATATGTCTTTATACTGGGAGGAATGAGACATGAAGCTTTTCAAGAAACTGGCACTCGGTACTGCACTTGCCGTCGCCTTCATGGCTGCCCATGCGCAGGCCGCCGACATGAAGATCGCGCTCGTCGCGAAGTCGCTCGGTAACGGCTTCTTCGAAGCCGCCAACAAGGGCGCGCAGGAAGCGGCGAAGGAACTTGGCGGCGTAGAGGTCATCTATACCGGCCCGACCACCACGACCGCCGAAGGCCAGATCGAAGTCATCAATTCGCTGATTGCGCAGGGGGTGGACGCCATCGCCATTTCGGCAAATGATCCGGATGCGGTCGTCCCTGCCCTGAAAAAAGCCGCGCAGCGCGGCATCAAGGTCATCTCGTGGGATTCCGGTGTCGCACCTGAAGGCCGTATTGTGCACCTCAACCCGTCGTCCAACGAACTGATCGGCAAGATGTGCCTGAAGCTGGCCGCCGACCACCTGCTGGACGGAAAGGGCGATTTCGCAATCCTGTCGGCCACCACCACCTCGACCAACCAGAATATCTGGATTGGCGAGATGAAGAAGCAGCTCAAGGACTTTCCTGGCCTCAATCTGGTCACGACCGTCTATGGCGACGACCTTGCCGACAAGAGTTATCGTGAAGCACAGGGCCTCCTGAAGTCGAATCCGAACGTCAAGGTCATCGTCGCACCGACCACCGTGGGCGTTCTGGCCGCTTCGCAGGCTGTGAAGGATGCAGGCAAGATCGGCGATGTCTATGTGACGGGCCTTGGCCTGCCGTCTGAAATGGCTGGTGCCATCAAATCGGGCGCGACCAAGGAATTCGCCATCTGGAACCCGATCGATCTCGGCTATTCCGCGACCCAGATTGCCTATCACCTCGTCAAGGGGGATACCGATGGCAAGCCGGGTTCCGAAATTGAAGCCGGGCGCATGGGCAAGATCAAGATCGGCGAAAACGGCGAGGCCGCGATGAGCGATCCGTTCGTCTACGATGCGTCGAACATCGACCAGTTCTCCAAGGTCTTCTGATCGGAAAACCGCATCCCGAAAGGTGGAAACCGGTTTTCGGGATGCGTCTTCAAAAACGGCGGCAGGCGATGTGCGTGCCGCCTGTTTCTTCCCGGAACAGTTTGATCGATTTCAGGTATCTGCGATGAATGCAGCCTTTCAATCCAGCGGCCAATCCGGCGGAGAGCCGACGCTCGGCGCCACGGACCAGCCCATTCTGGAAATGCGCGGCATAGCCAAGACATTTCCGGGTGTGCGTGCGCTCGATGATGTGAACATCGCGCTCTATCCGGGCAAGGTGACGGCGCTGATCGGAGAGAATGGCGCTGGCAAATCCACACTCGTAAAAATCCTCACCGGCATCTACCAGCCCGACGAAGGCGAAATCCTCATCGACGGCAAGCCGGTGCATCTGGCGACCGCGCAGGATGCGACCGATCATGGCGTAACGGCCATTCATCAGGAAACCGTGCTCTTCGACGAATTGTCGGTGGGCGAAAACATCTATCTCGGCCATGCGCCGCGCACCCGGTTCGGCTTCGTCAACTGGAAGGCGGTCTATGCGCGCTCGCAGGCTTTGCTGTCGTCGCTGGAAACGACGGTTGACGCCCGCATCAAGCTAAAGGAACTGTCCATTGCGCAGCGCCATCTTGTGGCGATTGCCCGCGCCTTGTCCGTGGATTCGCGCATCGTCATCATGGATGAGCCGACCGCAGCCCTGTCACGCAAGGAAGTGGACGATCTGTTTCGCATCGTGGCGCGCTTGAAGGCGCAGGGAAAGGCCATCCTGTTCATCAGCCACAAGTTCGATGAAGTCTATGAAATCGCCGATAATTATGCGGTTTTCCGCGACGGGCACGCGGTCGGACACGGAGCGCTGGCAGACACGCGGCAGAACGATATCGTCCGCATGATGGTCGGACGCTCCGTCGATCAGGCTTTCCCCAAGCAGGATGTCGCCATCGGCAAGCCGGTGCTGAAGGTCGAAAACTATTCGCATCCGACCGAATTTCGCGACATTTCCTTTGAGCTGCGCAAGGGTGAAATCCTCGGCATTTATGGGCTTGTCGGCGCCGGTCGCTCGGAATTCGCACAATCGCTTTTCGGAATCACCAAGCCTTCCCATGGCCGTGTGACGCTGGAAGATCGCAAAATCAGCATCCGCCGTCCCGGCGATGCGGTGGCGCATGGCATTGTCTATGTGCCGGAAGAGCGCGGACGTCACGGCGCGGTGCTGCAACTGCCGATCTTCCAGAATGTTTCGCTGCCGTCGCTTGCCCGCACCTCGCGCAATGGCTTTCTGCGTATGGCGGAAGAACTGGCGCTGGCGCGCAAATATGCCGAGCGATTCGACCTCCGCGCAGCCGCCCTTTCCGTGCCGGTCGGGACGCTGTCCGGCGGCAACCAGCAGAAGGTTGTCATCGGCAAGTGGCTCGCCACCAATCCGAAGGTCATCATTCTCGACGAACCGACCAAGGGGATTGATATAGGCTCCAAGGCTGCGGTTCACGCCTTCATCAGCGAATTGGCCGCCGAGGGCCTCAGCATCATCATGATCTCGTCGGAACTGCCGGAAATCATCGGCATGTCTGACCGCGTGATGGTCATGCGCGAAGGGCTGATGGAAGGCGTCTTCGAACGCGCCAGCCTTGACGCGGAAGTGCTGGTGCGTGCCGCCACCGGTAACGCCGAGCAGGCTGCGGAGTAGATCATGAAACAATTGCTGAAACAGCGGGAACTCTTGCTCCTCGTCATCATCGCGCTTCTGGTGGGCTTGTTCGCAAGCCGCGCGCCGGGCTTTGCCAGTGCCGGCAATCTGGCTGGCATCTTCAACGACACGTCGATCCTGATCATCATCGCGCTCGGACAAATGGCGGTGATCCTGACCAAGTCCATAGATCTGTCGGTTGCTGCCAATCTCGCTTTTACCGGCATGGCCGTGGCGATGCTGAATGCGACCTATCCTGGCTTGCCCCTGGTGCTATTGATCGTGCTTGCCATCGGTGTCGGTGCGGTTCTTGGTGCAATCAACGGCATTCTGGTCTGGAAGCTCAACATTCCGGCGATTGTCGTTACGCTCGGCACGCTCACCATCTATCGCGGCATGGCTTTTGTGCTGTCCGGCGGCGCTTGGGTCAACGCCCACCAGATGACCGCCCCGTTCCTCAACACACCGCGAACACCTTTTCTCGGCCTGCCGCTGCTCGGCTGGACGGCGATCTTGATCGTCGGGCTGGTCTATGTGCTGCTGACGCGAACCTTCTTCGGGCGCGCCCTTTATGCCTCCGGCGGCAACCCAACCGCCGCCGTCTATACCGGCATTGATGTCGGCCGCACGCGCTTCTTCGCCTTCGTGCTGTCAGGCGCGCTTGCCGGGCTTTGCGGCTATCTCTGGGTGTCGCGCTATGCCGTCGCCTATGTGGATGTGGCCGCCGGGTTCGAACTTGACAGCGTTGCGGCCTGCGTCATTGGCGGCATCTCGACGCTTGGCGGGATAGGTTCTGTCGCCGGTGCGGTTCTTGGCGCCCTGTTCCTCGGCGTCATCAAGAACGCCCTCCCCGTCATCGACATATCGCCCTTCTGGCAAATGGCGATTTCCGGCTCTGTCATCATCTTGGCCGTGATCTTCAATGCAAGGCAGGAAAAGCGGCGCGGACGCATCATCCTGCGCGACAAGGCCGCGAAGACTTATGAGGAGGTTGCGGCATGAATAACGAACAGCGCCGTCACATTCCGGACCGGCTCGGAACGCCATTCTCCCGCATCTTCGCAAGCTGGGAAATGCTTCTGCTTGGTGTCGCGATTGCGATCTTCATCGCCAATTCCTTCGCCTCGCCCTACTTCCTCAATGCGTGGAACCTGTCGGATGCCACGTTCAATTTCACCGAAAAGGCGCTGATCGCCTTTGCGATGACGCTGCTTATCATCTCTGGCGAAATCGACCTTTCGGTCGCAGCCATTATCGCGCTTGCCTCGACGGCCATGGGCGCGGCGGCGCAAGCAGGTGTCGGCACCCCCGGTCTCGTGATGATCGGCATCGGCACCGGCCTTGTCTGCGGCGCAATCAATGGCGGGCTGGTTGCCGGGCTGAAACTGCCGTCCATCGTCGTGACCATCGGCACGATGAGCCTTTTCCGCGGCATTTCCTATATCGTGCTCGGCGATCAGGCCTTTGGCGGCTATCCGGAAAGCTTTGCCTATTTCGGACAGGGCTATGTGTTCTGGGTGATCTCTTTCGAATTTGCGCTGTTCGTCCTGTTTGCCGTGCTGTTCGGGGTACTGCTGCATGCCACCAGTTTCGGACGCCGCATCTATGCCATCGGCAATAATGAATTCGCGGCGCGCTTTTCCGGGATACCGGTTGAGAAAACCAAATTCGTACTTTTCCTGATGACGGGCGTGATGAGCGGCATCGCCGCCGTCTGCCTGACCTCGCGCCTCGGCTCCACGCGCCCTTCCATCGCGCAAGGGTGGGAATTGGAAATCGTCACCATGGTCGTGCTGGGCGGCGTGTCGATCCTTGGCGGATCGGGCACCATTGTCGGCGTGGTGATCGCCGCTTTCGTGATGGGCCTCGTGACCTTCGGGCTTGGCCTTCTCAATGTGCCGGGCATCGTCATGTCGATTTTCATCGGCCTGCTTCTTATCGTCACCATTTCGCTGCCGATCCTCATCCGGCAGTTCAAGGGGAGGCGCGCGGCATGACCAGCGAACGCTATGCATTTCGCATGAAGCTCAATCCGGGCATGGAGGCGGAATATCGCCGCCGCCATGACGAGATATGGCCCGAAATGGTCGAACTTCTACACGAGGCAGGCGTGTCGGATTACGCGATCTATCTCGATGAAGAGAACAATGCGCTATTCGGCGTGCTGACGCGCACAACCACGCATGGCATGACCACCCTGCCTAACCATCCGGTGATGAAGAAATGGTGGGCGCATATGGCGGACATCATGGCAACAAACCCGGACAATTCGCCGGTTTCCGTGGACCTCAAGCCAGTCTTTCATATGCCATGAAGCGCATTGCCATTCTCGATATCGGCAAGACCAATGCCAAGGTCGTGGTGCTCGATGCGGCAAGCGGCGAGGAGATCGTTGCAAACCGCATGTCCAATACGGTACTGCACGATGGCCCCTATCCGCATTATGACATCGAAGCTCTGTGGCGTTTCTTTCTGACAAGTCTCGCGGAATTTGCGCAAGAGCCAGGCTTTGATGCCATCTCGATCACGACGCATGGCGCAGCGGCGGCCCTGGTCGCCAGAAACGGCACGCTGGCAATGCCGGCTCTCGACTATGAACTCGAATATCCAGCCGAGATCCGCGCTTCCTATGCTGACATAAAGCCGGATTTCAAAGATACATTCTCGCCGATCCTGTCGCTCGGCCTCAATCTGGGTGCGCAGCTTCATTATCTGAAGACGACGTTTCCCGATGGTTTTGCGCGCACACATTTCATATTCACTTATCCGCAATATTGGGCCTGGCGTCTTACTGGCGTCGCCGCCACGGAAGTGACGTCACTTGGTTGCCACACCGATCTATGGCTGCCGAAGGATTCCACCCTCTCGCCCCTCGTTGACCGGCTGGATATTCGCGATAAATTCCCGCCGCTTCGCTCCGCCTTCGATGCACTCGGCAACCTGCTTCCGGAAATTGCACAGGAAATCGGCCTGGAAAAACCTGTTCCGGTACATTGCGGGATTCACGATTCCAACGCATCGTTACTCGCACATCTGATGGAACGCAAAGGTCCGTTTTCGGTGGTTTCGACGGGCACATGGGTGGTGAGCTTCGCCGTTGGTGGTAATCTCGACGGGCTGGACCCGGAACGCGATACGCTGGCCAATGTCGATGCCTATGGACGTGCCGTTCCATCCGCCCGTTACATGGGCGGGCGTGAATTCGACATCATGACCGATGAACTGGCCGTCCCCCCGGTCACCGACCTGCACGATATCGTGGCAAGGGTTCTGGCGCAGCACATTATGGCACTGCCGTCAGCCGTGCCCGGTTGCGGCCCCTATCCAAATTCCAATCTTCGCTGGATCAATGCCGATACTGCCAATGATGCGGAGCGCTATGTTGCCGCTTGTATCTATGCGGCGCTGATGACGGAAACCTGCCTTTACCTTTTGGGTGCTGATGGGCCAGTTATCATCGAAGGGCCGTTTGCCGGAAATCCAGTCTATCTTGAAGCGCTGGCAAATTTTACGGGACGTGATGTCGAAGCCGTATCAGGATCAACTGGCACGTCGCTTGGTGCCGGATTGCTGGCGGGGGCAGCCGTGCCGGAAAAACATGGACGGATTTTCAGGCCGGGCAACGAAGCCTATACCGCCTACCGAAAGCAATGGATTAAGAATACATTGTAAATTAATGAAATAATATCAAATAAGCCCGGAAGATGCGAACGCTTTTCGGGCTTATTCTATTCAGCTTAGTGCCTTCTGCCGCGTCTCCACATCGATGAAGAAGGCGATAACACCGGCCAGCGCCAGAAGTCCCGCAAATAACGCCACTGCAACATAAAAGCTCTGGCTGATGACGAGCGCCAGCGCGGAGGGCGCAAGCAGGCCGCCGAGGCGGGCCATGGCGCCTGCCGCTCCCATGCCGCTTGCGCGAAGCGCTGTCGGATAGAGCTCCGGCGTGAAAGCGTAGAGCGCGCCCCATGTGCCAAGCAAAGCAAAGCTCATGATGAGAATGGATGCACCGACGACGGCAGAGCTGTCGGCCACCGTAAAGAGAGCGCAGGCGGCGGCACTGATAAACAGGAAGGTGATAAGAGTTTTCTTGCGTCCCCATGCCTCAACGCCATAGGCAGCAAGCGCATAGCCCGGCAATTGGGCCAGTGCGACCACGACAAGGAACCCATAGCCGCGGACGAAACCGAAACCGTCACCCGCAAGCTTTGCCGGAATCCAGGTGAAAATGCCGTAATAGGACACTGAAACGAGGAACCAGATTGCGAGCGTCGTCAGCGTGCGCTGGCGCAGATTTGGAGACAGAAGCTTTTCGTCTGTCACCATAAGGGGGGCTTCAAGCCGGGCCTTCGGCGGCAGTTCCGGTTTGCCGTTACGGCGAAGCACGCGGTTCATGACCGATTTCGCTTCTTCCGGGCGTCCCGACTTCAATAGATGCATCGGTGATTCCGGCACCCAGAGGCGCAACCAGATGCCGATAAGAGCCGGTGCTGCTGTGACAATGAAGATATAGCGCCACGCATCCTCTACGCCAGCTAGGCTCGTGGCCCATGCAGCAAGTGCGATGATAACGGTGCCGACGGCCCAGAAGCCTTCGAGCATGACCAGCCAGCGGCCACGATTTTTGGCGGGAAGGAATTCGGCCATCATCGCATAGTCGACCGGAAGAGTTCCGCCGACAGCCACACCCGTCATGAAACGCAGGGCGAGCAAAATGCCGAAACTTGGCGCAAATGCCGAAAGCAGTCCGAATATCGCATCGCAGGCGACAGTGATGAGAAGCACGCGACGGCGACCATATTTATCGGCCAGTCGTCCGAATACGGCTGCACCGATCAGCATGCCAAGGAAGAACAGTGTTCCGGTTTGCAATGCCTGTGGAATAGTCAGCCCAAATGTCTTTGCAATGGCAGCGCCGGTAAAGCCAACGGCCAGCACCTGCATGGCATCGGCGGCCCAGACAAGACCGAACACACCCAAAAGACCGCGTTGAAATGCGCCCGTACCTGCCTGATCGAGCGTCTGTTCGATGGTAACTTTCATGCCGCGATGTGTCCCCTGCTACCGGCTGAGTATATGCTGCCTTTTACAGCGCCGACGATGGGCTGCTGTCAATCGCCCTTTTCGGATATTGCCCGATCTTTTGCCTGCAAATATTCCCAGAAGCTCTCGGCATGTACCGGAAGTGCCGCATCATGACGATAGATGCGGATCTCGACGGTGAAGTCCCAATAGGGATCAGTTGAGGCTGGCACAAGTTCGCCCCGCTGCAATTCGTCATAGATGAGGCTTTCGGGTAGCCAGGCCATGCCCCAGCCCGCAAGAGCCATGGCCTTGAGACCAATCGACATGGTGTTTTCGTGAACCACATGGCGCTTGAACGCGGTGCCGGATGCAAATTTCTGGGATAAGGCCGCGCCGAAAAAGGAAAAGTCGCCATAGCTCAAATATGGCACTGGTTCCCCGCTGGCAATCGCGTGATCGAGAATCGGTCCTGTCGATGAAGGGCGCGAGACTGGCATCAAGCGCTCGGTGCCGAGCACAATATATGGAAACTGCGTCCGGTCGATGAGGATTGGCACCGAGTTATGTGCATAGGTCAGGAAGAAATGTACTTCGCCTTCCGTCAGCGTCGCGATATTGTCCTCGAAGCCACCCCGATCCGGGCTGAGCAAGGACCGGATGCCGCCGATGTCATCATCGATCTGTTTCAGCCAGTGCGGAAAGAATGTGACGGTTAGTGTATGCAACGCAGAAAATGTGAGGACCGGGTTTTGAACCTCGCGGCTTGGCTGCAGCGCCTTGCGCGTAGTGTAGAACTGGCGAACGGTATCCTGTGCGACAGGTAAAAAGGTTCGTCCCTCACGGGTCAGCTCAGCGGGAAAGGTGGCGCGATTGACCAGCGTCACACCTAGCCAGAGCTCAAGCTGCTTGATGCGGCGGGAAAACGCGGATTGCGTTACGTGACGGGTGTCGGCCGCGCGTGAGAAACTCGACGTTGCCGCCAGCGCGATGAAGTCTTCCAGCCATTTCAGTTCCATTGGGGTAGGCCTTTCTTGCAAAGGGCAATAGGGCAGTATGTCTGGAGCGGCCCAAACGCGACCTTTTCCTACTGCCTTACTGCCCTACTCACTTACTGCCCTAGCTCTTATGCAATTTTTGCATAGTGATTGCAAAACATAGCATTGGCAGCTCCAAAGGTTTTTTCTTACCGTCCGGCCCAATCAACCACACAGATGTCCGAGGACGTGTTTTGGCCAGGGTAATTTATTTGAACGGCGCCTTCGTCGCTGAGAGCGAAGCGAAGGTGTCGGTGTTCGATCGCGGTTTTCTTTTTGGTGACGGAATTTACGAAGTCAGCGCTGTCATTGATGGCCGCCTTGTCGATAACGAGCTTCACCTCGCCCGTCTGGAGCGTTCCGTCAAGGAACTCGGAATTCCTCTGCCTGCTTCGCTCGAAGTCATTCGCGCGGCACAGATCGAGCTGATGAAACGCAACGAACTGCATGAAGGCGTCGTCTATATGCAGGTGACGCGCGGCGAAGCAGAGCGTGATTTCGTCTATGCCGACGGCATCAAGCCGAATTTCGTCATGTTCACGCAGGCCAAGAACCTCGCCAACTCGCCATCGGTCCAGAATGGCGTGCGCGTGGATGTTGCGCCCGACACGCGCTGGGCGCGTCGCGACATCAAGACCGTCATGCTTCTGGCGCAGGTGCTGGCGAAGAAGCAAGCCAAGAGCAAGGGCTACCATGAAGTCTGGCTGGTCGAAGACGGTTTCGTCACCGAGGGCGGCTCATCGACAGCATTCATCATCACCAACGACAATGTGCTGGTAACGCGGCCCAATTCGCACGCCATCCTGCCCGGCTGCACGCGCCGCGCCGTCATCAAGATCGCGGAAGAACAGAACCTTCGCATCGAGGAGCGCCTGTTCACGGTCGATGAGGCGAAGGCCGCCAAGGAAGCATTTCTCACGAGCGCATCGAGCTTCGTGACGCCGATCATCGGCATTCAGGATCACACGATCTCCGACGGCAAACCGGGGCCAATCACCCGCCGCCTGCAGGAGATTTACATGGATATGGCTCGCACGGGAGCGGAGCCGGTACTTCAACCTTAACCTCAAGAAAAGAAAGCAAGAGGGGACAATGACAATAAAAAGACTACTGAAACAAACGGCTTATGGGGCACTTTTCGCCAGCGCGGCAGCGCTGGCAGGTGCGGGAGCCGCATCGGCAGCGACCGAAGGCTATGGCGATTGCCCACTGACCGGCGAAAAAGGCTCGGCCAAGATCAATCCGGCGGTTGAAGGCCAGTTTACCGTCATCATCAATCTGCCAGCGCTCGGACAGTTCAACGGCGATACGCCGGACAGCATCAAGGACGGCTATGAATTCTGCATGGCGGTCAACATTGCGCATCGTCTCGGCCTTGACAAGGTAAAGCTCGTCAACGCCTCGTTCGATTCCATCGTTGCCGGTCAGAACAGAGATTACGACATCGCGCTTGCGCTAATCTCGGTCACCGAGCCGCGCAAGAAGGTCGTGGATTTCTCCGTTCCTTACATGAATTCCGATTACGGTGTCGCTGCACGTGCCGACAAGCCGGTTACCGAAGCCGACATGAAGACCGGAAAAATCGGAACTCAGGCCGGTACGACGCTGGTTCCTTTCGCACAGGATACGCTGAAGGTCGCAAGCCTCGACGTGTTCGACGATACGGCTTCCATGTTCACCGCTCTTGCCGCTGGCAAGGTTGATGCCGTGATGACCGACCTCACGATCATTCTCGGACAGGTGCAGAACTCCAACGGAAAGCTTGCGGTTGTCGGCAAGTATGAGTCCGGCGGCCAGACGGCGGGCATTTACCCGAAGGGTTCGGAAAACAAGAAGGTCATCGACCAGCTTATCGAGGACATGAACAAGGATGGCACGCTGAAGAAGCTTGAAGCTGCCTATCTGCTTCCGTCCTGGGGAATGTCGCCTTCCGACGTTCCGCTCTGGAAGCCATGATCTGACGGTTTTCGGGTCGCAATCGCGATGCCGGTTGCGACCCGGATTGACCGGCATTCAGAACCCGATTTTTGCGGCTGGCGTTCCCGATCGTCGGGACCGTTTCCCCATCTGTTTCAGTGAGAATAAACCATGTCTTATCCGGCACCGGATGCAAGCGCGGAACGCGCGCGGCAATGGCGTGTCCGAAACAAGGTTCGCACCCACGGCGGTCGTTCCCTGTTCGCTTTTGTCTTTTCCTTCCTTACCCTTCTGGCCTCGGGCCAGACGGTCTATAGCGTTTCGAGCTATACGATCTCGCAGGGCTGGCCTGAATTGCCCGTTGTGGCAGTCGGCATAGTGCTGCTGCTGGCACCGCTTGCTGTCCTCTGGTTTGCCTGGCGCGCTGTGCAGATTTCGGGCGAAGCCGGAAAGAGCGCCGATATCTACCGTGGGCGCGAGCTCGGCGCACAGGCGTCCGATCTTTCCTGGCAGGTGATTTCCTATGCTGTGGCCGTTCTCATCATCTGCGCCGGCGCATGGTTCATGATCGTCAATGACGCAGCCGTCAGCCGAACCTTCTTCGATGTCAGCCTGATCGTTAAATCGGCAGGTACGGTGCTGAAGGCCTTCGGCACGAACATTATCATTTTCTTCGTCTCGGCCATCCTTATCCTCGTCTGGGCGCTCGTCGTCGCCATTGCGCGCACCCTGCCGGGCAAGGCAGGCAAGCCTATCCGCGTGCTTGCAACCTTCTACAGCGACCTGTTTCGCGGGCTTCCGGCGATCATCACGATTTATCTTATCGGTTTCGGCCTGCCGCTGACCGGCCTGCCGATCGTAAAGGATCTGTCCTCAAACGCCTATGCGATCATTGCGCTGACGCTGACCTACGGCGCCTATACGTCCGAGGTCTATCGCGCAGGCATTGAAAGCGTGCATCCAAGCCAAATCGCAGCCGCGCGTTCGCTCGGCCTCTCCTATGTGCGCACCATGCGTTATGTCGTCGTGCCGCTCGCCGTGCGCGGCATCATTCCGCCGCTGATGAACAATTGCATCAGCCTGCAGAAAGACACTGCACTGGTTGCCATCATCGGCACCATCGACGCCTTCAACCAGTCGAAGATCATCGCCGCGAACTACTTCAACCTGTCGGCTGTCACCACTGTCGCCATCCTGTTCATCGTCATCACCATTCCGCAGGCCCGCTTCGTAGACCGCCTGATCGAACGTGATCGCAGAAAAATGCGCTCGAGCATGTAAGGGGGACGGGATAATGGCACTCGTAGAAATCGACAAAGCAATCAAGCGTTACGGCTCACTGGAGGTTCTGTCCGGCATTAGCCTGGACATCGAGGAACATCAGGTCGTATGCCTGATAGGACCTTCCGGCTGCGGCAAGTCCACGCTTTTGCGTTGCATCAACCGGCTCGAAACCATCGATGAAGGCGAAATCCGTCTGCACGGCGACCGCGTGACCGGACCGGGCGTGGACCTCGACATTTTGCGTCGCGAGATCGGCATCGTGTTCCAGGGATATAATCTGTTTCCGCACATGACGGTTATGGAGAATGTGACGCTAGGGCCGACAAAAGTGCTGGGCATGCCGGTGAAGGAAGCCGAGGAAAAGGGTCTGGCGCTGCTCGCACGCATTGGCCTCGACCACAAGGCGAAGGAATATCCAGACAGGCTTTCAGGCGGCCAGCAGCAGCGTGTGGCCATTGTGCGCGCGCTCCTGATGGACCCGACGCTGCTGCTGCTCGATGAAATCACCTCGGCGCTCGATCCCGAACTGGTGTCGGAAGTGCTCGACATCGTGCGCGATCTTGCCAAAAAGGGCATGACCATGGTTCTTGCCACGCATGAAATGGGTTTTGCCCGCGAGGTTGCGGACAAGGTCTGTTTCCTGCAAAACGGCAAGGTCTATGAAGAAGGCCCGCCATCGCAGATTTTCGGCAACCCGCAGGGCGAGCGCACGCAGGCTTTCCTCAAACGCATTATCGAGGCCGGACGTCTCTGACGCCCTGCCTCTTCAACATCTGACGGAAAATGACCATGACAGGCAAGGCACGCGACTACGGCATTATCTGCGGTATCATGCAGCCGGGCGAAAACAACGCCATAACCGATGTGCCGGGCGTGCGCGTGGGGCACCGCACCTTGCGCAGCGGCGATATCAATACCGGCGTGACGGCAATCATCCCGCATGACGGCAACCTTTATCGCCGCAAGGTGCTAGCCGCCTGCGATGTCATCAACGGTTTCGGCAAGAGCACTGGCCTCGTGCAGGTTGAAGAGCTGGGCACGCTGGAAACGCCGATCCTGCTCACCAATACATTCGGCGTCGGAACCTGCGCCAATGCGTTGATCCGCGAGGCGATTGCGGGCAATCCCGATATCGGGCGCACCACGGCAACTGTCAATCCGGTCGTTCTTGAATGCAATGACGGCCCGCTCAGCGACATTCAGGCAATGGCCGTCACGGAACCAGACGCACAGGAAGCGTTGAAGCTCGCCGGAACTGCTGTGGCTGAAGGCAATGTCGGTGCCGGAACCGGCATGAGCTGCTTCGGCTTCAAAGGCGGCATCGGCACATCCTCGCGCCGGTTCGAACTCGACGGCAAGCTCCATCACCTCGGCGTACTGGCGCTGACCAATTTCGGTCGGGCCGGTGATCTGGTTCTTCCCGATGGACGCAGGCCATCACCGAAAGCGGACGATCAGCCCGAAAAAGGCTCGGTCATTCTGGTGCTCGCAACCGACGTTCCGATGGAACATCGGCAATTGAAGCGCGTGACCCGTCGCTGCGGGGCGGGACTGGCGCGTCTTGGTGCATTCTGGGGTCACGGCAGCGGCGATATTGCCATCGGCTTTTCAACGGCCGTGACATTCGATCATGATGAAACGCGTGATGTGGTCGAGATCGCGGTGCTCAACGAAAACTGCATCGACACACTGTTTCGCGCGGCGGCGGAAGCCACGCAGGAAGCCGTTCTCAACTCCATGTGTATGGCTGAGCCCATGCGCGGTCGTGCCGCAAACCGCCGCTCGCTTGCCGACTGGCTGGAAAGCCAGGGGGACTAGACACGCGAACGCCCGTCAGGCTTCATACAAATCCTGATATTTTCTGTGCATTGCCACATTTGACTTCGATCATTCGCTGATGACCGATGATGAAGAATGGCATTATGCCCCCAACCGCGACTCGGCGCGACCCATGGCATGCTCCCACGACTTTGGGCTGCTTAGGCACAACCGTTGCAGGTATAAGGGGCGCTTCGTTTTCGGGGCGATCAAATGCCGACCTGATGACAGCACCGAAATTTCAGGACCAATTTTTTGACGAGATCGCTTGTTCGCCTGACTGTACTGGGAAGTTTCCTGCCGTTGCTGGCGGCATGCGTCACTGTTGGTCCTGACTATCAGAAGCCAAATGTGCTGACCCCCGCCGGTTGGAATAGCAAGGCTGACAGGCGGGCGCCGCAACTTGGCGACTGGTGGAAGAACCTGAAAGACCCGGTTCTCGACCAACTGATCGCGGATGGAATTGCAGGTAGCCCGGATGTAGCGGCCGCGAAGGCAAAGGTGCGGCAGGCACGTGCCAATTACACGTCGGCTGGTGGTGCACTTTATCCGCAGCTCGACGGCAGCGGCAGCTATTCACGGTCCGACAGCGGTAGCACCCTCGCCTCCAATCAGTCGAGTATGGGTTTCAAAACCCAATGGGAGCTGGATCTTTTCGGGGGCAACAAACGCGGTGTGGAAGCGGCTTATTACAATGTCGAATCCGCAAACGAACAATTGCGGGCAGCGCTCGTCACGCTGATCGGTGATATTGCCACCAATTATGCGAATTTGCGCGGGGCGCAGGCTGATATCGCCATTGCCCAGCGCAATGCTGCATCGCAGCGGCAGACAGTAGCACTGACGCGCAGCCAGCTTGAGGCCGGACAGATTTCGCAGGTCGATCTTCTGAACGCCGAGACACAAGCCGCGACGACTGAATCGCAGGTTCCGGGATTACGGATCAGATACGCGCAATATCTCAACCAGTTGTCGGTGTTGACTGGCCGGTCTTCGTCGGCGCTGGCGAGCGTTCTGGACAAGTCGCGTCCGATCCCATCAATCCCGCGCAAGGCCTCCGCCGGTCTGCCTGCCGATCTGTTATTGAGCCGTCCGGACGTTCGCGCAGCAGAACGGGATTATGCAAGCTCCAATGCCAGTGTCGGCCAGAAGCAGGCCCTGCTCTATCCGAGTATTTCGCTCACAGGAAACATCAACACAGGCGGCGCCAATTTCGGGGATATTGGTAAGCTGTCGACAATCAGTTGGGCTTTCGGTCCCAGCCTGAGCGTACCCATCTTCCATGGCGGTCAGTTGAATGCTGATGTGGAAGCTGCGCGAGCCGCGCGCGATCAGACTTTCATCGCCTATCGCAAGACCATCCTGACGGCGCTCAGCGAAGTTGAAAATGCCAGCGTATCGCTCAATCAGAACCGTCTGCGCACTGGCCAGCTTCAGAAAATCGTCAGCAACAGCCGCAAGATCAACGAGCTGACGCTGGAACAGTACAGAGCCGGCACGAAGAGCTTTGTCGATGTGCTGACGGCACAACGCGATCTTCTCAGTGCGGAAACCAATCTCAGTCAGGCCCGGACCGATCTTGTCCTGAATTACGTCGCCCTGCAGAAAGCATTGGGCGGCGGCTGGAACGGCCTCATCGATGTTGCAAAACCTGAAGTCGTCGACGGCTACACAGGACCACGCATCATCAAGACGACGCCCATTCCTCCACTGACAACCGATAAGAGGCCGTTATGAAACCCAAGTCGAAACGTCGTTTTCGCTGGCGCCTGTGGCTGGCCGTTCTTATTGCACTGTTGATCGTGGGCTATTTCGTCGTCCGCTCCCTGACCAAAGAAGAGGCCTTGCCCGCTACGACCATTATCAAGCGCGGCGAGATCGAGAGTTCGGTTCTTGCCACCGGCACCTTGCGCCCCAAAAATCTGGTCGCCATCGGCGCGCAGGCAACCGGCCGCATCCTCTCACTCAAAGTAAAGCCTGGCCAGCAGATCAAAGCTGGTGACGTCGTTGCGCTGATTGACTCGACCAACCAGCAGAATGAGCTCAACAAGGCTCAGGCATCGCTTCGCCAGAACGAAGCCACCCGTGCCCAGAATCTTGCCGATCTGGAGTTGGCCAGACAGGATCTGGCCCGAAACCAGATGATGATCGGCAAGAACGCCGTTGCACGTGCGGATTACGACAAGGCGGTCAGCACCGTGAAGTCGAAGGAGGCGCAAGTCGCCAATAGCGAAGCGGCAATCGCAGCCGCAGAAGTCGACGTTCAGATCGCCGAAACCAACCTCGCCTATACCCGCATCACCGCACCTATCGATGGCACCATCCTTGCAACGGTCGTTCAGGAAGGCCAGACGGTCAACGCCCAGCAAAGTGCGCCGACAATCGCCATTCTCGGTCAGCTCGACACGATGACCGTCGAGGCGGATATTTCGGAAGCAGACATCACTCAGGTTCGTGAGGGAATGCCGCTTTATTTCACCATATCGGGACAGAATTTGAAGCGTTACGACGCGAAGCTGGAAAAGATCGAACCGGCGCCGGATTCCATCGTCAACGACAAGAGCTTTACGACTACGGCAGTGAGTTCTTCCAGCACGGCAACCGCTTCCGCCATTTATTACAAGGGTATTTTCAGCGTTCCCAATCCGGATGGACTGCTCAGAACCTACATGACAACCGAGGTTCACATTCTGCTTGCGAAGGCGATGAACGCATTGATCGCGCCTGTAACGGCCCTCAAAGACACGAACGAACCCGGCAAGGCTACGGTGCGCGTGGTGACTGGCGCCAACAAGATCGAAGAACGGACAGTCGAAACCGGCATTACTGACAAGATCAACACCGAAATCCGTTCAGGACTGAACGAGGGGGATAAGGTCGTGACCGATAATCAGGTCACCTCTCAAGCCCCTGCCGGTATCTGACATGAGTGACGCGCCGCTGCTCTCGCTTAAGGGCGTTTCACGACACTATCCATCGGGTGACGATTTCACGACGGTTCTAAATCGTGTGAACCTTACTATCGAGCGCGGCGAGATGGTGGCGATTATCGGTGCGTCCGGTTCGGGCAAATCCACGCTGATGAACATTCTCGGCTGTCTGGATCGTCCGTCGGAAGGTGAATACCTGATCTCCGGTCGCGCCACGTCGGAGCTTGAAGCCGATGAACTGGCCCAATTACGGCGCGAGCATTTCGGCTTCATTTTCCAGCGCTATCATCTGCTTGGTGAACTCGACGCCGTGGGCAATGTCGAGATTCCGGCCATTTATGCAGGTCAGAGAAAAGAGGAGCGGCGCGAAAAGGCCGAGATGATCCTCCAGCGCCTCGGCATGGGTGAACGCACGCACCATCGACCGAGCCAGCTTTCCGGCGGCCAGCAGCAGCGTGTCTCCATTGCCCGCGCCCTCATCAACGATGCGGATGTCGTTCTGGCTGACGAACCGACGGGCGCGCTCGACAGCCATAGCGGCGAAGAAGTCCTGGGCATTCTTCAGGAGCTGAATCGCGAAGGTCGCACCATCGTCATCGTTACACATGACCGGCAGGTTGCCGCGCGGGCGCAGCGTATTATCGAAATCCGCGACGGTGAAATCATTTCGGACACAAGAAATGGTGAGGCCATGCGACCGTTAACGGCGGTGCCGGTCGTGAATGAGAAGCATACCAAGCCAAGGCTCATTGCCGGGATTCGCGATCGATTCAACGAAGCATTCGCTATGGCGCTCCGCTCGATGAATGCTCATCGGCTCCGCACATTTCTGACAATGCTCGGTATCATTATCGGTACGGCATCCGTTGTGTGTGTCGTGGCGCTCGGACAAGGTTCACAACAGCAGATTCTGGAACGGATCAGCGATCTTGGCACCAATACGCTCTATATCAGCCCCGGCAGGGGATTTGGCGATCTGAAAGCAGCCCAGATTACGACACTCAATCTCGGCGATGCCAATGAGATCGCAAAATTGCCCTATGTCGTGGCTGCCACGCCATCCGACACGACCAGTTCCACCATTCGCGTCGGCGACAAGGAGGTCAGTGTGTCGGTCAATGGCGTCGGTGCGGAATATTTCGCCACGCGCAACAGCAAGCTGCTCGAAGGTCGCTTTTTCGATCAGCGCAATGTCGATGATCTGGCGCAGGTCGCGGTCGTCGACGAAACAGCCAAGACGACCCTTTTCCCGCATGAGGTCGGCTCGGTGATCGGCAAAATAATCCTTCTCAAGAAGGTGCCGGTGCGAATTGTCGGCGTCGTCAAGGCCGAAGAACGCGGTCCGGGCGGCGCACAGACGCTCGAAATCTACCTTCCCCACACGACCGTGCAGACACGTATGACCGGCTCGCGCTCGTTGCAGATGATCCTCGTGCGCGTCGCCGACACGATGGATCCGTCGGAAGCCGAAAAGTTGATAACCACGTTTCTGACAAAGAGGCATGGCGAGAAGGACTTCTCGATTTTCAACACCGATAGTCTGCAGAAGACCATTCAGGCCACGACTGCGACGCTTGCCCTTCTGGTATCCAGTATCGCAGGCATATCGCTCTTTGTCGGCGGCATCGGCGTTATGAACATCATGCTGGTAGCCGTTTCGGAAAGAATCAACGAGATCGGTGTTCGCATGGCAATCGGTGCACGCCAGAGCGATATTTTACAGCAGTTTCTAATTGAAGCAGTTCTCGTCTGCCTCATTGGCGGTGTGCTTGGCGTTCTCATCGCTGCCGGATTTGGCATGTTGTTCGCGCAGTTCAGTTCGATGTTCCAGCTCATTTATTCGCCGACATCGATCGTGGTTGCGCTTGTCTGCTCAAGCCTGATCGGCATCGGATTCGGCTTTATTCCAGCCCGCAACGCTTCCAAACTCGACCCGGTCGTGGCACTTGCCCGAGACTGATGTCTGAGTCTGTCCGCTTGTGTCCCTTCTGTCGTCGAGTGAAGCTTCAAAGCCGTAGAATTAACAGGCTGCTTAAACTACCCTTGATTGTTTTTATGCGCATAAAATACTATAAGAATACGCTTTATATCATTGATAATGTTTCGTTTAAATATGCAACCGATGGTAACAATGCCTCGGTTCCGCTTTCTGTGGTCGATCATATCCCGCAATAATTTTCTGTCTTTTGAGGCATTTCGGAAGGAGGTTGTTAACCTTCATTTTTTATTACTTGGGCTCATTCAGGCGACAGTATCTATGGTTCAGGTATCATGCGTAATTTGAGAGAAAATTTCCACCAATCGACAGGAAATCGTGCAGAGAACGCCCAGGACCCGAAGCTGCCTCGCGGTCAGACGGGAAGTCACGGCCCGAATAGTGACGATACCTGGAAAGTTCACTTTTCGCTCGGCGCGAATGTTCGCTTTACCCGTACGCCGGAAGTCGAGCTTCTGCGTCGTCGCGGCGAGGAGCTTCCGAGCATCAATGAGCGTTCACAGACGAACGCGGCCGAAGCTACGCCTGCCATCAGCGTTGAGGAGGCTGCCGAGGCCCAGCCCATGGCTGTCGCAGAACTCCAGAAAACCGTGTCGCAGAGCATGGTTCGTTCGCCGGTAGCACCGGTGCCTCCTGCAATGCCTGCGGTTCCCATGATTGCCGCCATTGCGTCGGCAACCCCTGTTCTGGACGTAGCTCCAGTCGTGATCGAAACTGTAAATCCAGCTCAGCCATCGGCCTTCGCCTATCTTTCCGACTTCGCTTTCTGGGAAGGTTGCGATATCAACACGGCACTTGTGCCTGCGGAGCCGCTCGTTTCTGCCGTTCCGGCAGAGCCTCGCAAGCCTTTGCCTACTGTTGAATCCATTCTGGCACAGTTCCGCATTCGTGAATGGAACAAGCAGCCCGAGCCGGTTGCCGTGGCTCCTGTTCAGCCAGTCGCAGAAACCCCGGTCGCCCCTGCAGCTTCTGCACCGCTGGAGATCGTCGCACCGGAACCTGTTGCCGCAGTCGAGATCAAAACACCCGCTCCGCAGCCAGTTGTGGCCACGCCTGAGATTGCTCCGGAGGTTGTCGGCGAAGCCACTGAAGATGAAGTCGTGCTCACCGTTGCGGAAGCCGAAGAGCATGTTGTCGAGGAAGTAGTGGCTCCGGAGCCAGCCATCGAAAAGCCTGCTCCGGTCAAGGCAGCGCCCTCGATTGCATTGTACCAGCCGCAGCCCCTCCCCCGCGCGGAAGCGCCGGTGATGCATGGCGAGTATGAATTCCCCCCACGTGATCTCCTGCAGATGCCGCCCGAACAGGACGGAAATGTCATCACGCAGGAAATGCTGGAACGTAGCGCAGGATTGCTGGAAAGCGTTCTGGAAGATTTCGGCGTGCGCGGCGAGATCATCCATGTTCGCCCCGGCCCTGTTGTCACGCTCTATGAGTTTGAACCGGCGCCTGGCGTCAAATCTTCGCGTGTCATCGGCCTTGCCGACGATATTGCGCGCTCTATGTCGGCACTTTCTGCCCGCGTTGCAGTCGTTCCGGGTCGCAATGTCATCGGCATCGAGCTGCCGAATGCCAATCGCGAAACCGTGTATCTGCGCGAAATGATCGATAGCCGCACGTTCGAAGCTTCGAATTACCGCCTGCCGCTTTGCCTTGGCAAAGGCATTGGTGGCGAGCCGGTCATAGCGGAACTGGCCAAGATGCCCCACCTTCTGGTGGCAGGCACGACCGGCTCGGGCAAGTCGGTTGCCATCAACACGATGATCCTGTCGCTGCTCTACCGTTTCAAGCCGGAAGAATGCCGCCTGATCATGGTTGATCCAAAGATGCTGGAACTATCCATCTATGACGGCATTCCGCACCTTTTGACCCCGGTTGTTACCGATCCGAAGAAGGCTGTCGTAGCCCTGAAATGGGCGGTGCGCGAGATGGAAGAACGCTATCGCAAGATGGCCCGTCTCGGCGTGCGCAATATCGAAGGTTTCAATGCCCGCGCCGCTTCGGCCAAGGGCAAGGGTGAAACCGTCATGTGCACGGTGCAGTCCGGTTTCGACAAGGAAACAGGTGAGCCAACCTATATTCAGGAAGAGCTAGACCTGACGCCAATGCCTTACATCGTGGTCATCATCGACGAGATGGCCGACCTTATGATGGTTGCGGGCAAGGATATTGAAGGAGCCGTCCAGCGTCTTGCCCAGATGGCTCGCGCCGCCGGTATCCACCTGATCATGGCAACGCAGCGCCCATCGGTCGACGTCATTACCGGCACGATCAAGGCCAACTTCCCGACCCGCATCTCGTTCCAGGTCACCTCGAAGATCGACAGCCGCACGATCCTCGGTGAAATGGGTGCAGAGCAGCTTCTCGGTCAGGGCGACATGCTGCACATGGCAGGCGGCGGACGCATCGTCCGTGTCCATGGTCCGTTCGTTTCCGACGAGGAAGTGGAAAAGGTGGTCAATCACCTGAAGGAACAGGGACGTCCGGATTATCTGGCGACCGTCACGGAAGACGAGGAAGACGAGGATACTGCGCAGGAAGTGGCTGTTTTCGACGCAACCTCGATGGGTTCGGAAGACGGCGACGATGTGTACGAACAGGCCATCAAGGTGGTGATGCGCGACAAGAAGTGCTCCACTTCCTATATCCAGCGCCGCCTCGGCATCGGTTATAACCGGGCTGCCTCGCTTGTGGAGCGTATGGAAAAGGACGGTCTGGTCGGTCCGGCTAATCATGTTGGAAAGCGTGAGATCCTGACGGGCAACCGCGACTGATTATCGACCAGGAAGAACACAGAAAAAGCCGGATTGCACCCGCGATCCGGCTTTTTGCTGCGACTTGCCAATGGGTTAGAAACTGTTGCGCCAATGCGCTTGTCAAGATGTAAAATTTGGTTAATACTTAGTTCATTCGTACATTCTTGATAATAGGTCGAGATAGCCTCGAAAGCTGCTTTTCGGCCAAAAGATAGGGAGAATGATCGATGAAAAGCATAATCATCGGTCCTGTCACTACCGACAAGGATCGCACAGTTACACAGCAGATTTTGCTGCGCATTCATGAGCAGATGCCGAAGCCCTCGGAAGACAAGACTCAGGTTTGCAACGTATTGCGCCTGTCGAAGGGCGGCTATTCGCATCGCAGACGCAGAATTCATAAACTTGCTTGATAACGAAGCTATGTAACATAATTTTGCTCAGCGCCACGCATTCCCTGCGAATGCGGCAGGCGCTGTAATTTTATCTGATACTAGTGGTCTGATTCCGACATTTGCATCCCTCGGTTACTGGCATCGGACAAATGCCGGAATCAAAAAGACTACTATCAAGTCTATGAATATATTGGATTATTCGAACTTGACGTTTGAAACAGCATCTGCATCAACCGGGATTCAAACGTCAAATTCAATCCACAAGGTTCACCCCGGAAAACCGAGCGCGTGATACTCCTCGTCTTTTTTTGCTTTTCCATTCAAGCCATCAGTCAGAATGCGTAAGCTGGCGCAAGCGGTTGATTGCGTTCACGTTCTTTTGAGACCCTGCCCTTTATTGCCATTGCATTTTTGTTATAGAAGGCCATTTTCTGAATCAGGCTCTATTGGCTGCCATGATTGAAGGACAAGATGATGCCCTCCCCCCAGAATGAACAAGCGATCCAGAAGACTTCCTCTCGTTTCTTCCTTGGTCTGATTTCGGTGCTGGGGGCGGCTTTTTTCATTCTTTTCATGGCGCTGGGCATTTGGCAGGTCGAGCGGCTGCAATGGAAGCTTGATCTTATTGAAAGAGTCGATGCGCGGGTCCACGCCGAGCCGGTCGCGGCGCCGGGAAAAGATGACTGGGTCAACGTAAACCAGAAGGATGACGAGTACCGTCATGTTACGTTGACCGGCACCTATCTGAACGACAAGGAAGTGCTGGTCCATGCACTGACCGAGCGCGGTGCGGGCTATTGGGTTCTGACACCGATGCGCTCGCCTGACGGGGCGCTGACCTTCATCAATCGCGGTTTTGTTCCGAACGAAATGCGCAATCCGTCATCGCGGCAGGAAACGCAGATCGCCGGAGAAACAACCGTAACAGGCCTGATGCGCATGCCGGAACCGGATGGATTCTTCCTCCGCCCGAACGATTCAGCACGCAATGACTGGAATTCGCGCGATGTCGCGGCCTTTGCGCAAAAGGAAAATCTAGGACCCGTTGCGCCCTATTTCATTGATGCGGATGCAAAGTCCGGTTCCGGGACGCTTCCCATTGGCGGGCTGACGGTCGTGAAATTCCGTAACAGCCATCTTTCCTATGCAATTACATGGTTTGCACTTGCTGCCATGATTGCCGGTGCCGCCATTTTTCTCTGGCGGCACGAGCGTAAGTCAAAAGGTTAGATATGTAAGGCGTGGCCAAGCGCTTTCATGCTGGCTTCGGCAAAGCCCTCACTCAATGTCGGATGCGCGTGGATCGTAGCGGCGATGTCTTCCAATCTTGCCCCCATCTCTACCGCTTGCGCGAAGGATGATGAAAGCTCGGATATGCCGACGCCGACAGCCTGAATGCCGAGAATGAGGTGATTATCCGCACGCGCAACGACACGGATCATGCCGTCTTCACGCTCGATGGTCATTGCCCGGCCATTGGCCTGAAACGGGAAGATACCGACCTGAATTTCATGACCAGCCTTGCGGGCCTCGTCCGGCGACTGCCCTACAGTGACGATTTCCGGATCGGTGAAGCAGACGGCAGGAATGCAACGCTTCTCCCAAACCTGATTTCCACCTGCGATGATTTCCGCCACCATTTCGCCCTGCGCCATGGCGCGATGCGCAAGCATCGGTTCGCCGGTTACGTCGCCGATGGCATAGACACCACGCATGGAGGTGCGGCAGCGCTCGTCAATACGGATGAAACGTCCCTCCATATCCAAACTGATTTCGCTGAGACCCCAGCCATCGGTCTGCGGCTTGCGGCCCACAGTGACGAGTATCTTGTCGGCCTTGATGGTTTTCGTGGTTCCATCGGCGGTCAGGACTTCCAGCCCTGCCTCATCCGTCGATCGTCCCTTGGCTGAAGTGCTGGTCAGGACTTCGACGCCGAGCGCCTTCAGGCGTGCCATGACGGGACGCGTTAGTTCCGCATCATATTGCGGCAGGATGCGATCGGTTGCTTCGACCACGGTGACCTTTGCACCAAGCTTGGCAAAGGCCGTGCCGATTTCCAGCCCGATATAGCCGCCGCCGACAATGGCAAGCTTTTCCGGGATATTTTCCAGCGACAGCGCTTCGGTGGACGAAATGACCTTTCCGCCAAATGGCAGCGCCTGAATTTCAACCGGAACGGAACCGGTTGCGATCACGATGTTTTCGGCGTGGATCGTCTGACGGCCCGTATCGGTTTCGACGAGAACGGTCTTCCCGTCGAGAAAACGAGCTTGCCCATGGAACATCCGCACGCGCGACCGTTTCAGGAGGCCGGCCACACCGCCATTCAGACGGTTTACAATACCGTCCTTCCATTCAAGCGTTTTGGCAAAATCAATCGCCGGATTTTGAGCCGTAATGCCGAGCGCGCCCTTCGATGCGAAGACGGAAAGGTGATGGAACTCGTCGGCTGCATGGATCAGCGCCTTGGATGGAATACAGCCCACATTGAGGCAGGTGCCGCCCAGTCGTGTCTTTTCGACCAGCACCGTGTCGATGCCAAGCTGGCCTGCCCGGATGCCGCATACATAGCCGCCGGGGCCGCCGCCGATGATCAGGAGTTTGCAGGAAATCTCACTCATTCGATCAGCCTTCTACAAAAATCATGGCAGGCGTCTCCAGAAGACTTTTCAGCTTCTGCACGAAAACTGCGGCATCCCAGCCGTCGATCACGCGGTGGTCGAAACTACACGACAGGTTCATCATCTTGCGCGGCACGAACTGCACACCGTCCCACATCGGCCGCACAGCCATCTTGTTGATGCCGACAATCGCGACTTCCGGACGATTGATGATTGGTGTCGTGGCGATTGCACCGAGCGGTCCAAGCGATGTGATAGTGATTGTCGAACCGGTCAATTCCTCTCGCTTCGCCGTGCCATTGCGCGCCGCATCAGTAACGCGCGACAATTCGGAAGCCGCAGCGAATACACTCATGCTTTCCGCATGGCGCACCACCGGCACGATGAGGCCGTTCGGGGTCTGCGTGGCGATGCCGATATGTACCCCACCGAACTGACGGATGATGTCGGCCTCGTCATCGAAATGCGCATTAAGCCCCGGCTGCTCCTTCACGGCTTTCACTATCGCGCGAATGACGAACGGCAACAGCGTGAGGCGCGGACGGCCTTCCTTCTGCTCGTGATTGAGCTTGGCGCGAAGCTCCTCGATCTGGCTGACGTCGACTTCCTCGACGATGGTAATATGCGGAATATGGCGCTTCGCCTCGGCCATGCGTTCAGCAATCTTGCGACGAAGGCCGATAACCTTGATCTCATTAACCGAAGTATCGGTTGCATAACCGGATAGAGCCGGTGCCGCGCCTGTTTCCTGCTGGAAAAAGAAGTCGAGATCTTCATGCGTAATGCGCCCCGCCGGTCCCGTACCACGAACGCGACGCAGGTCGACGCCAGCATCACGGGCGCGCAGCCGGACAGACGGTGTGGCCAGTGGCTTTTCACCCTCGCTGCGTACCGGACCCGCACCAGAGAATGCGCGGCCTGCGCTCTCACGTTTCGGCGCAGCGGGCTTCGGAGGAACCGGTGTTTGCAACAGAACTGGTGTTTCGGGAGTTGATGCCGGTTGCGACTTGGCCGTTTCAACAGCAGTCGGAGCCGGTTCTTCTGCGTTCCCTTCGGATTTCTCTTCTGTCGCGCCGCCCTCGATCTCCAGACGGACGAGTTCAGAACCGACGGCAATCTTTTCGCCGACTTCGCCGTTGATAGCGATAACCTTGCCACCGCGTGATGATGGAATTTCCACCGTTGCCTTGTCGGTCATGACTGCGGCAAGAAGATCATCCTCGCGCACAACATCGCCAACCTTTACATGCCATTCGACAAGTTCGGCCTCGGCAACGCCTTCACCGACATCGGGGAGCTTGATTGTAAAATGTGCCATTCTTCCCTCCCCCTCAGGCTTCCATGATCGATATGAGAGCGCGGCCAACCCGGTCGGGACCGGGGAAATAGGCCCATTCCTGCGCATGCGGGTAAGGCGTATCCCAGCCGGTAACGCGGATGATCGGCGCTTCGAGATGATAGAAGCAGTCGCGCTGCACGAGCGCAGCAAGTTCCGCGCCATAACCGCAGGTCAGCGTCGCCTCGTGCACGATGACGCAGCGCCCGGTCTTCTTCACCGACGCCATGATGGTGTCCGTATCGAGCGGGAGCAGCGTGCGAAGATCGATTACCTCGGCATCCACCCCCGTCTCCTCGGCGGCTGCAAGCGCCACATGAACCATGGTGCCATAGGCAAGCACCGTCACACCGCTGCCTTCGCGGCGGATGGCAGCCTTGCCGAGCGGCACGGTGTAATGGCCTTCCGGCACATCGCCGAGATCGTGTTTCTTCCAGGATGTCACCGGACGGTCGTGATGACCGTCGAAAGGCCCGTTATAGAGCCGCTTCGGCTCGAACATGATGACTGGGTCCGGGTCTTCGATGGCCGCCAGCAGCAGCCCTTTCGCATCGGCAGGCGTGGACGGCATGATGGTCTTGAGACCCGACACATGGGTGAAAAGCGCCTCCGGGCTCTGGCTGTGTGTCTGACCGCCATAGATACCGCCGCCCGAAGGCATACGGATGACGATGGGACACGTGAACTCGCCCGCAGAGCGATAACGCAGGCGCGCGGCCTCGGAAACGATCTGGTCGTAAGCCGGGTAGACATAGTCGGCGAACTGCACTTCGATGCAAGGGCGCAGGCCGTAAGCGGCCATACCGATAGCGGTGCCGACAATGCCCAACTCGCTGATCGGCGCGTCGAAGCAGCGCTCCTTGCCGTATTTCTTCTGGAGGCCAGCCGTACAGCGGAAAACACCGCCGAAGTAACCGACATCCTCACCGAACACGACCACCTTCTTGTCGCGTTCCATGGCGATATCGTGGGCGTTCTGAATCGCCTCGATCATGGTCATCTTGGTCATGAATTAGAACCCCGCTTCCTGACGCTGGCGGACAAGATGCGGCGGCGTCTCCGCATAAACATCTTCGAACATATCGCGCATAGACGGCTTGCGCCCGTCATGCAGCGTGCCAATGGCTTCCGCTTCGCGCTGAGCAGCAACCACCAGGTCCATCACCTCGGCCTCGGCTTGCTTGTGTCGCTCATCCGACCAGACCCCACGATTGATAAGATGGTTCTTGAGGCGAAGGATCGGATCGCCAAGGGGCCACGCATCGTTTTCGGCCTTGGGGCGATAGGCAGAAGGATCATCCGAGGTGGAGTGTCCGCCAGCGCGATAGGTCACATATTCGACGATGGTTGGTCCAAGATTACGCCGGGCGCGTTCCACCGCCCATTTGGCGACGGCGTGGACGGCCAGATAATCGTTGCCGTCGACACGCAGAGCAGGAATGCCGAAGCCGTGTCCGCGTGCAGCAAAAGTGCCCGAACCGCCACGCGCAATGCCCTGGAAGGTGGAGATGGCCCACTGGTTGTTGACGATGTTCATCACCACCGGGGCTTTATAGGTCGAAGCAAAGACCAAAGCTGCGTGGAAATCGCTTTCGGCAGTTGAGCCATCGCCAATCCACGCCGCGGCGATCTTCGTGTCGTGGCTGATGGCAGAAGCCATGGCCCAGCCGACGGCCTGCGTATACTGCGTCGCGAGGTTGCCGGAGATTGTGAAGAAGCCGTGCTCCTGTGACGAGTACATCACCGGAAGTTGGCGGCCTTTCAGCGGGTCGTGCTCGTTGGAGAAAATCTGGTTCATCATCGTGACGAGCGGATAGTCGTCGGCAATGAGCAGCCCGGCCTGACGATAGGTCGGGAAATTCATGTCGCCCTTGCGCAGCGCCTTGCGGAAAGCGCAGCTCACCGCCTCTTCGCCCAGATGCTGCATGTAGAACGAGGTTTTGCCCTGACGTTGAGCCATCATCATGCGCGCATCATAGGCGCGCAGGATCATCATGTGGCGAAGCCCGTCTTTCAGCTCATCGTCGGTCAAAGTGCCTGCCCAGGGACCGACTGCTTCGCCCTCGCGGTTCAAAACACGAATGATGCTGAAAGCCAGATCACGCATCGCTTCCGGTTTTTCATCGACTTCCGGCCTGCGAACACTTCCCGCACGCGGGATTTTGACATGGGAGAAATCCGGTGCATCGCCAGGCCGCCATTCAGGCTCGGGAACATGCAGGGATAGTACGACATCATCGCTCATGCGGGTAACCCTCGAAACTGGCCTCGCAACTGGCCTCGCAACTGGCCTCGGGAACTTACAGAATGTCGAACGGGGGAATATCGGTTTGGTTCCGGGCGCCCCGGATCTTTATCGGCGGCTTTATTTTGAAACCTGCCGACCCTGTTCCTCCCATGCGACATGGCGCCGATTTCCTCCTTCGGCACCATCCACTTTCAGGGTGGAACGGGTTCAAAAATAAAGCAAGATTATTTTTCAATCACTTCGACAGCCATGTCTCAAACCAGTTCGATCATGCATTAGAAGAGACTAAGCCACACTTGACGAAACAAGCTTATTTCAATGATTTAGATGGGATTTCATGTGGAATGTTTACAATGTGAATTGCGCAATATTATTGCTCTCGATTGACTAATACGTCAGTACTCATTGGTACGATTTGAACTAGATCCGCCACGCTTATTGTTTCAACCGAAGGGACCCTGAGACGTTTTGTCCATCGTCTAGGGTTAGAATTTCGGACGTTGGCCAATGCCGATTCTCCAAAAAGAAAAGCCGCACCCTTGGGTGCGGCTTTGATAGAGGCTGCGGAATGTCCGGTTTAGCGGATGGCTTTGCCATCGGCATCGAACCTATGCACCTTGCTGTCTTCAGGGGTAATGCAGACCACATCGCCTTCATTGTAGTGGTGTTCGCCGAAGAGCCGCACGGTAATCAGGCCAGCGGCTTCGGTTTCCACATAAAGGATCGTATCAGCACCGAGATGTTCGGCATGAATGACCTTGCCTTTCCATTTGCCGCTGTCGCGGCTGACGGAAATATGCTCGGGACGAATACCAACCGTCTTCGCTCCGGCATCGCCGATGCGGGTGCCATCAACGAAATTCATCTGCGGTGAGCCGATGAAGCCCGCAACAAACAGATTGTCCGGCTTATTGTAGAGTTCCATCGGCGAACCGATCTGCTCAATGTGTCCGGCATTCAGGACGACGATACGGTCTGCAAGCGTCATGGCCTCGACCTGATCGTGCGTGACATAGATCATCGTTGCCTTCAGCTCGCGATGCAGCTTGGCGATCTCAAGCCGGGTCTGTACGCGAAGCGCAGCATCGAGGTTCGACAGCGGTTCATCGAACAGGAACAGTTCCGGTTCACGCACCAGTGCACGACCGATGGCGACGCGCTGGCGCTGGCCGCCCGACATTTCAGCGGGACGGCGGCCCAGATAAGGATCCAGCCCCAGCATTGCCGAAGCCTTGGAGACACGCGTTTCGATTTCCGCCTTGGGCGTGCCTGCCTGCTTGAGGCCAAGCCCCATATTGTCCTTCACCGTCAAATGCGGGTAAAGCGCGTAGGACTGGAACACCATCGCGATTCCGCGCTTCGACGGCGGTGTGACGGTTACGTCCTCGCCATTGATGAGCACCTGACCGGAAGAGACATCCTCCAGTCCGGCGATGGAGCGCAGCAGCGTTGACTTACCGCAACCGGAAGGTCCGACGAAGATGATGAATTCACCGTCCTGCACTTCCAGATTGATATCCTTCAGAACTTCCTGCGCGCCGTAGCGCTTGTGTATCGATTTGAGTAGCAGCGATCCCACGTAACAAATTCCCTTAAATTCTACCGGCTTACAGTTTGACAGGCTGGCCCGAGCGCACGCTTTCATCTGCGGCAAGGCAGATGCGCAGCGATTGCAGCGCGTCATCCATATGTCGGTTGAGATCGATATCCTCGCGAATTGCCTTCAGCATGTAGGCCTGCTCGCGTTCGCACAATTCCTGATGGCCGGGCTCGTCCGCCATGGAGAGGTCCATATCCGGATTCAGGAACTTGCCGTCGGCTCCACGCTCGGCGCGGTGAACACGGATCGTAGAGGTCTTGGTATGCGCATCCACATCGTCGGATTTGGTGACGGCTTCGTTCATGACGATCGATACGCAGCCATTCGGCGAAATCACGTCTTTCACGAAGAAGGCTGTCTCCGACATCATCGGACCCCAGCCTGCTTCGTACCAGCCGATCGTGCCGTCATCGAACAGCACCTGAAGGTGACCGTAATTATACATATCCGGCTTGATCTCGTCGGAGAGCCGCAGCCCCATTCCGCGCACTTCCACCGGCTTTGCATCCGTGATCTGGCACATAACGTCCACATAATGTACGCCGCAATCAACAATGGGTGACGTGGTGTTCATCAGGTTCTTGTGCGTTTCCCAGGTCGCGCCGCTGGACTGCTGGTTGAGGTTCATGCGGAACACATAAGGTCCGCCAAGCTGACGCGCCTCGGAAATAAGCCGCATCCACGACGGATGATGGCGCAGGATATAACCGATCACGAGCTTGCGTCCGTTGGCCCGTGCGCAGTCGATCACCCGGCGCGCATCCTCAACCGTCGTTGCCAGTGGCTTTTCCACGAACACATGCGCGCCCTGCTCAAGCGCCGCGACGGCATAATCCGCATGGCTTTCCGAATAGGTGGCGACACAGGCCAGATCGGGCTTCAATTCCTTCAATGCTTCATGGAAGGAAGGATGGATTTCATAGCCTGCCAGTTCATCGGGCACGGCAACCTTGGTGCGATTGACGAGGCCGATGATCTCAAAACCCGGATTACGGTGATAGGCCAGTGCATGGCTGCGGCCCATATTGCCGAGACCGGCGGAAAGAACACGGACAGGATTTTGCATTACAGAACTCATTTTACAGCCCCTGCGGTGATGCCGCGGATTAGCTGCCGCGAGAAGATGACATAAAGGATGAGGATCGGGAACATCGCCAGCGAAAGGGCCGACAGAACGGCATTCCAGTTGGTGACGAACTGACCGATGAAGAGCTGCGAACCGAGTGTAACCGTCTTGGTGGCTTCACTTGGTGCAAGGATCAACGGGAACCAGAGATCGTTCCAGATCGGGATCATGGTGAAGACAGCAACCGTGGCCATGGCAGGCCGGATCAGCGGCAGCACAAGCTTGAAGAAGATGGCATATTCCGACATGCCATCTATTCGCCCGGCATTCTTCAAATCATCGGACACGGTTCGCATGAACTCGGACAGGATGAAGATCGCAAGCGGCAGTCCCTGTGCAGTGTAGACAAGGATCAGCGCCGTCAGCGTATTCACCAGGCCAGCAGCCACCATGCCTTGCAGCAGAGCAACCGTGCCGAGCCGGATCGGGATCATGATGCCGATGGCGAGATAAAGCCCCATCAGCGTGTTGCCCTTGAAGCGATATTCGGCAAGCGCAAAGGCTGCCATCGCACCGAACAGGATCACGAGGAAAATGCTCGCCACGGTAACGATGGTGCTGTTCTGGAAATAGGTCAGGAATGAGCCTTGTTTCAGAACGGTTTCATAACCGATGAGGCTGAAATTTTCCGGTGTCGGAAACTGGAGCGGCGTGCGGAAGATCGCGTTGCGATCCTTGAACGAGTTGATTAGCGTCAGCGCCACGGGGAACACGGCGATCAACATGTAGAATATCAGGGCCGCATGAACGAGAGTGGTGCGAATGGGCGATGTGCGTGCTTTCGACATGGTCTCGTCCTTCAGAACTGATAGCGGCGCATACGGCGCTGGATGCCGAACAGATAGAGCGACACGCCTGCCAGAATGATGAGGAACATCACGGCGGCGATGGTTGCGCCCATGGACGGATTGCCGAGCTGCAACTGGAAGCCGAAGAAGGTGCGATAAAGGAACGTGCCCAGGATATCGGTCGACTTGTCCGGCCCGGCCAGCGCACCCTGCATCGAATAAACGAGGTCGAAGGCGTTAAAGTTGGCAACGAAGGTCATCACAGAGATCAGGCCGATGGATGGCAGGATCAGCGGAAGCTTGATCTTGAAGAACTGGCTCCAGCCGGTAATGCCGTCGCATTCGGCAGCTTCGACGATTTCATCGGGAATGTTTAGCAGCGCTGCATAAATCAGCATCATCGGAATACCGACGAACTGCCAGACTGAGACAAGCGATACCGTTACCAGTGCTGACTCGGCTTTGCCCAGCCATGGTCCGAAAGCCCATTTCATCCCCACCAGATCCATCATCCACGGCGCGACGCCCCAGATTGGCGACAGGATCAGCTTCCAGATGAAGCCGACGATTACGAAGGACAACAGCGTCGGCAGAAAGATCGCGGTGCGATAAAGCGCAGCAAACCGCAGCTTCGGCAGGGACAGCATGGCTGCCAGAAGAATGCCGATCGGGTTTTGAACAAGCATGTGAATACAAAAGAATATAACGTTGTTTTTCAACGCATTCCAGAAATCACGCGACCAGTTAGGGTCACCGAAAAGCACCTGAAAATTTGCGAACCCCACAAACGTGCGCTGTCCGTCGACGACATTGAAGAATGCCTGCCGCAATGTCTCGACCAGTGGCAACACCATCACTGCAGTGTAGATCAGGACGCAAGGCAGAAGAAATACAAGTATATGCCAACGCCTCGGGCGCTTGTGCACGATACCTGTCATGTCGGCAGATTGGCTCATATGGGCATTCGCTCTTCAAGAGCATTTCCAACAAGCATGTGAACTTGGCGTATGGAAATGCGTAAACCGATGGTTAGCGTTCTCGTTCACGAGAATGCGTGCAAACCGGGAAACCATATTTCCCATCCCTGCCCGCTCGCGTCATTTTAAACTGACACGGAATGCACCGATTGCAAAACAGCATGTCGATGCGTCAGATGAAAAGATATGGGCGGCGCGCCCCCGCGATCGCCGCCCATATTGTCCCGCGTTTTTACTTCGCAGGCTTGTACCAGCTATCGAGGCCTTCCTGCAGCTTCTTCGCAGCATCTTCCGGCGTCACAGTACCGTTGATGACGTTGGCCGACTGAACCCAGGTTTCATTTTCGAGGTTCGGCGTGCCACGCGACAGGATCTGGTAGGTCGAACGAATGGTCGGCTTGCACTTTTCGCGCCAGGAAACGAATTCCTGCGCCAGTGGATCGCTCATCTTCACAGCCGTCGAATTCAGACTGAAGAAGCCCGGCAGCGCATTGGCGTAGATTTCAGCGAATTCAGGCGAAGACACCCAGTTCAGGAAAACCTTTGCCTGTTCTGCGTGCTTGCTCGAAGCATTGAGGCCGAGACCGATATCGTTGTGGTCGGAGATGTAGCAGGTATCGCCTGCATTCTTAACCGGCGGCGGGAAGGCGCCCATCTTGAACTGTGCTTGCGTGTTGAACAGGCCGATTTCCCACGAACCTGCCGGAAAGATGGCGGCACGACCGAGCGTGAACAGGTTCTGGCTGTCCGGATAGGTCTGTGCTTCGAAGCCGTCGCCCAGATAGTCCTTCCACTTGGCAAGCACTGCAAACGGTTCGACCCACTGCGGATCGGTCAGTTTTTCCGTGCCGGCGATCAGTGCCTTGCGGCCTTCTTCGCCCTTCCAGTAGGTCGGGCCGATATTCTGGTAGCCCATGGTTGCGGCTTCCCACATATCCTTCGTGCCCATGGCCATCGGGATGTAGTTACCGTCAGCCTTGATCTTGTCGAGCATCGCAAAGAATTCAGCCTCGGTGGCCGGTGGCGTAATGCCAAGCTGGTCGAAGGCGTCCTTGTTGTAGATGAAGCCGTGAATAACCGAAGCCATCGGCACGCAGAAAGTCTTCGAACCATCGTCGGTGGTCCATGCGGACTTGGCGACGTCCGAGAAGTTTTTCATGCCTTCGAGATCGGTAAGATCGGAGAGTTTGCCCTTGTTGAACAGTTCGAGTGAGGTGTCGAACGGACGGCACGAAATCAGATCGCCGCCCGAACCAGCATCGAGCTTGGCGTTGAGAGCCGCATTATATTCAGTCGGCGCGCTTGGCGCGAAGTTGATCTTGATGCCAGGATTCTTGGCTTCAAATGCCGGAATGATCTTTTCCTGCCAGATCTGCAGATCGTCGTTACGCCAGCTTTCGACCGTCAGCGTGACGTCTTCGGCAAGCGCAGCCGATCCCGACGCCAGAAGCGTGGAACCCAGCAGCATGAGTTTCAACGTATTACGAACCATTTGACCTTCTCCCGTTTTTCTAGCGCGCCCGTTTTTGGCGCGTATGCGCAAAAGAGGCGAAACTACGCCAGACCGCCTCGGTAGGATCACTCCTCGCGTTACGGGAAAAGTACCGGCCCCCGCCGGTGATCTCCATCCCAAATCCGCGTGATCCTCGCCTTCAGCGGCATTGCGCTCCCCTTCTGCTGAAATTAATGCCAAAAACGTACCAATTGTCCAGAGAAGTTTACGACTTTCGCGCAGAAAAATTGAAACCGGCCATTTTTTCCAAATTTTATCAACGAATTAATCAATTTTATCACAAGCCGACAAATCTGCTTGGTTAATGGTATTTTTTTGGTATCTTCAGGCCGGAGGTATCTTCATGACTGAATTCTTCATTGGCGTTGATGGTGGCGGCACAGGATGCCGCGCCGTGGTCGCGGGTAGCGATGGTGCGATTCTGGGTTCGGGGCACAGTGGCTCGGCCAATATCGTCACCGATCCGCAGACGTCGCTCACTAATGTGGTCGCGGCGATCGACAACGCTTTTGACAATGCCGGACTGGACAAGGCGCATTATGTGACCAGTCATGCGGTTCTTGGCCTGGCTGGCGGTAATGTCGAGGGTGCAGGCACCCCGATAGAACGTGGTCTGCCGTTCGCGCACTCCAATGTGGAATTCGACGGTGTGATCGCCCTGCAAGGCGCGCTTGGCGATCAGGACGGGATCGTCGCCATTCTTGGTACGGGCACGGCCTATATCAAGCGCCGGAACGGTCACATCCATTCGGTCGGCGGATGGGGATTCCCCTTGAGCGACCTTGGCAGCGGTGCACGGCTCGGCCAAAGCCTGCTGCAGGAAAGCCTGCTCGTGCATGATGGCATTCATCCGCGCACACGCCTGACGACTGACCTTCTGAACGAGTTCGACAATAATCCGGACAATCTTGTCGAGTTTGCATGGACTGCAAAACCCGGCGATTTCGGCAAATATGCTCCACGTGTTTTCCAATATGCGAGCGAAGGCGACGAAACCGCACGGATGTTGCTGGAGCGCTCCGCTGCCTATATCAGCGAAACGCTCGATGTGCTGATCAGACAGGGCGCGGAACGCATCAGCCTGCTTGGCGGCATGGCACCCCTCTACGTGGAATGGCTGCCGCCACACCAGCAGAAGCTTCTGGTCAAACCTGCGGCTGATGCCTTGACAGGTGCCCTTCAGCTTGCCCTCAAGCGATATGGGCCGCAAAATGGAAAGGCGCGCGAATGAGCGGAAACTTCAGCGCTTTTCTGCCCAAGAACCTGCAGGGCTCTGCGCCGTCCTCCGGCGGACCGCTCTATATGCAGCTACGTCAGTCGCTGGAGGCTGCAATCCGCGCCGGACAACTGGTCGACGGCGAAGCCCTGCCGCCGGAACGCGACATTGCGGAATATGCCAATATCAGCCGCGTGACAGTACGCAAGGCAGTGGACGATCTCGTCAAGGCCGGGCTTCTCGTGCGTCGCCACGGTTCAGGTACGTTCGTCGTGCGTCCGAGTGAACGCGTGCAGCAATCGCTCTCCATGCTGACCTCGTTTACAGAAGACATGGCGCGTCGCGGCATCACCACGCAATCCAGATGGCTGGAACGCGGCCTTTATTATCCTTCGCCTGAAGAGATGATGAAGCTGGGTGTCTCCTCGGAAACCCGCGTTGCCCGCCTCGGGCGTCTGCGTATTGCAAGTGATATGCCGCTGGCCATCGAACGAGCAAGTCTTTCAAGCGAAATCCTGCCCGATCCGGATGCTGTAAAGGGCTCGCTTTATGCTGAACTGAGCCGTACAGGGTTTCGTCCCGTTCGCGCTGTCCAGCGTATAGCTGCCTGCAACATCAAGGATCCCGACGCACGTATTCTGGGCGTCAAGGAAGGCGATGCGGGTCTGTCCATCGAGCGACTGTCCTATTTACCGTCAGGTCGTGTGGTGGAGTTTACAAAATCGCTTTATCGCGGCGATGCCTATGATTTCGTGGCTGAACTGACAATACCGCAATCTTGAACGACAGGTTCATCAAGGAAAACGGCCCGTTTCCGGGCCGTTTCTAAATTCGTGTCAATGGTGTTTCGTACCTTCACGCGCCAGATCAGCCGTTGGATCGGCTGCAAGACGCTTGCGTGCCCGGTCGTCCATCAGCTCGTACCACATGGCGTTGAGCACGGCGAAAGCCGCAGCAAGCGGAAGCCCCAACAACCAGGAAAAATACCACATATCACTTTCCTTTCTTCGGTTGGTTAGTAAGCGTGATTGCTGTCGTCTTCGATCATGTCCTTGTCTACCTTGCCCCAAAGGACCTTGTAGACCCAGGACGTGTAGATAACGATCAGCGGCAGGAAGATGAGTGTCACAACCAGCATGATGAACAGCGTCATATGGCTGGATGACGAATCCCATACCGTCAGGCTTGCACGAGGATCGATCGACGATGGCAGAATGAACGGGAACATCGACACGCCAACCGACGAAATGATGCCGAAGATCGACAGCTTTCCGAACAGCAGCGGCGCTAGTTCACGACGGCTACGCAGTGCGATGAAGACTGCAAGTGCTCCCAGAATGCCCAGCGCCGGGGCGATCAGCAAGACAGGATAGTTCACATAATTGGCGAACCATGCACCGTGATCCAGTTCGACGGTCTTGCGCAGCGGATTGGATGGCCCGTCGGTAACGATGGTGCTTGTAATCCGGTAGCCAGAAATCCAAAACCAGCTAACCACGCCGGCCAGAACATAGAGCGCCACCGTCAGAAGAGAGGCGATACTGCCATAGGACCGGGCGCGTGCCTGGATATCACCGGTCGTCTTCAGTACCAGCCACGAAGCGCCATGCATGCAGAGCATCGTTACCGAAAGCACCCCGCAAAGCAGTGCAAACGGATTGAGCAGACCGAAGAACGAACCTTCGTAGAAAATTTGCAGATCGTCGGCGAGACGGAAGGGAATACCCTGCAAGACATTACCGACGGCAACGCCGAAGATCAGAGCAGGCACGAAACCACCGATGAACAGCGCCCAGTCCCAGCCTCTCCTCCAGGCCACACTGTCACGCTTGGAGCGATATTTGAAACCGACCGGACGCAGGATGAGTGCGAACAGGATGAGAAACATCGCCAGATAGAAGCCCGAGAAGGACACTGCATAGAGCGGCGGCCAGGCGGCGAAAATGGCGCCGCCGCCGAGAATCAGCCAGACTTGGTTGCCTTCCCAGACCGGGCCGATCGTATTGATGATAATGCGTCGCTCGACATCGGTTTTGCCAACGGCGGGCATGAGTATGTCGACACCGAGATCGAAGCCGTCCATCGCGGCAAAGGCGATCAGCAATACACCGAGCAGTACCCACCAGATGATGCGCAGGGTTTCATAGTCCAACAAATCGCTGAGTATCATGATCCTTACTCCGCAGGTGCAATGCTTGCCGGGGCGAGTATTGCTTCCGGCTTGCTGTCAGGTTCAGGTCCAGCCTTGATGGCGCGGATCATCAGGGCCATCTCGATGATGAAGAGAACCGTGTAGATCGCCACGAAACCAAGTATGGTCAGCAATACGGTGGATGCGCCAAGATTGGAGACCCCGACTGCTGTCGGCAATATGCCTTCGATGACCCAAGGCTGGCGACCGAACTCTGCAACGATCCAGCCCATTTCGGCTGCGATCCATGGCAGCGGTATCGCAAACACGGCGATCCGCAACAGGAACGGGTAACGGTCGAGTTTACGACGCGCAGACAGCACGAAGAATGTGCCCGTCAGCAGGATAAGGAAGAAGCCGATGCCGACCATGATGCGGAAGGCCCAGAACAGAGGCAGGACGCCGGGAACGGTATCGTTCGCTGCCTGCGTGATCTGTGCATCGGTTGCCTGACGCGGATCATCGACATAACGTTTCAGCAGAAGCGCATAGCCCATCCACTGGCTGTTATCGGCAAAAACGTCCTTGACCTCCTGCGGAACGGCATTCGTATCGCCAGCCGCGCGAATTTTCTGCAAGGCGTCATAGGCGACAATGCCATTGCGGATATGGTTTTCCGCACTTTCAACAAGATCGTTGATGCCCTGGATAGGGGTCGTCAGAGAACGCGTACCGATGAGGCCCATGACCCATGGAATATGCACTGCGAAATGGGTTTCACGCGCTGCCTGGTCCGGGAAGCCGAATACGGTGAACGAAGCTGGAGCTGGTTCTGTTTCCCACATGGCTTCGATAGCAGCAATCTTCATCTTCTGGTGTTCATTGGCCAGATAGCCGCTTTCGTCACCAAGGACGACGACGGATAGCGAAGCGGCCAGACCGAAGGATGCCGCAATAGTCAGAGAACGTTTGGCAAGCTCTACCGAACGGCCCTTGAGCAGATACCAGGCGGAAACGCCGAGGACGAAAATGGATGCCGTAACATAACCGGCGGAAACCGTATGAACAAACTTGGCCTGTGCGACCGGGTTCATCAACACTGCGAAGAAGTCGGTGATTTCCATGCGCATGGTTTCAGGATTGAACGCTGAGCCAACCGGATTCTGCATCCAGCCATTGGCGATCAGAATCCACAATGCCGAGAAATTGGAACCCGCCGCGACCGCGTAGGTCGCCATGAGGTGCCCAACTTTCGACAGGCGATCCCAGCCGAAAAAGAACAGACCTACGAAGGTCGCTTCAAGGAAAAACGCCATGAGGCCTTCAATGGCGAGCGGTGCGCCGAAGATGTCGCCGACATAATGGCTGTAATAGCTCCAGTTCATGCCGAACTGGAATTCCATCACGATCCCCGTTGCAACGCCCATGACAAAGTTGATGCCAAATAGCGTACCCCAAAATTTCGTCATCTGCCGCCAGATGAGTCGCCCCGTCATAACGTAAACGGTTTCCATGATGGCAAGCAGCACGGAAAGACCCAAGGTCAGAGGTACGAAGAGGAAGTGATAAAGTGCCGTGATTGCAAATTGCAATCGCGACAGGGAGACAATATCGAGTTCCATCTCTTTAAGCCGGTAACCCGGCCCTCCTGGTGTTATGAGCCGCGCTTCAACGCAGCCCCCTTTTGAACGCGGCGGCTTCTTGAAAACCGTACTCCGCTTCAATTTCAAATATCGGTCCAGATATGGACACGGACTTCAAATCATTCTCCATGTCCGCGCAGCTCACCTCATGGTATCGAGGATTTCGCCAAAGCGCGGCGAACTCTTACCTACGGACTCAACTAGAGCGCCTTGATTTAAAACAATGATCCGTTCGCAAATTTGCGCTTCGCGACGGATATGCGTGGCAATCAGCAACGTGCGTGAATCTGCCTTGACCTTGAGGCGGTCAAGCACGTCCTGAGCTGTTGCGGCGTCCAGACCTTCTGTCGGTTCATCCAGCAGCCAGAGCGGAACATCGGTCAGGAAAAGGCGCGCGAGGGCCAGACGACGTGCCTGCCCGCCCGACAGCCCCAGGCCACCCTCGCCCAGCATCGCGTCCAGTCCGGCAGACAGCTCAGTGATGAACGCACCAAGGCCTGCGGCTTGCAATGCATCCATCAGTTCCTGATCGCTCGCATCGGTGCGCGCCAGCCGGAGATTGTCGCGAAGACTGTCCTGAAAAAGCTCTGTCCGTTGTGTGAGAAGACGTGCCGATAGAACAGCCACATTGCCGTGGCCTGCTGGAATTTCTCCGGCGAGCAGATTGAACAGGGTCGATTTGCCAGCGCCGCTTGTTCCAACGATGGCAACCCGCTCGCCAACTGCAATATCGAGGTCGATGTTTTTCAGCGCATCGTGATCAGCGCCATCGTGACGAACGCACACGTTTTCCAGATGAATTGCCGTTCCACTCAGAGGCGTTTGGGGTATCGTCAGTTCGGCATTGTCTTGCAGTTGAGGTGCAACGCGCCTGGCGGCGAGTATCGTGCGCCCGAGCTCCATTGCACCACGCCGTAATGCCGAAAAAGGCTCCATCGCACCAAGAATGACGAGCATCCCGAGTGCTGCAACGGGCGCACCGATCGTGCCTGCCTGCATCAGCAATCCAACGGCGACAAGGCCGCCTGCAAGAAGTGCCGCGTGAACAATACCGAATCCGGCGCCTGTAACGATCTCGATGCGGTTCAGTTTGCGATCCGATGTGGCGACGTAGCCATCCGCGCGGGCGATTGCCAGTTGCTGGTTTTCGAGTCGCCCCGCCATAAGAAGTTCGGTTTGCCCGGCAACCAGATCGACGGTGCGGGCGCGCAGTGCTTCCGTACCTTTTGCGCGCTGGCGCATGGATTTTTCAGAACGTCTAGCCGCAGCCAGTGGAATACCAATCCCCGCAACAAGTAGGACAAACGCTACGAGCAGCCCGAAAAGCGGGCTCATCATACCGAGAGCGATACCGGCCACAAGCGCAGTGGCAAGCGCGGCACCGACAGGCACCACCACGCGCAGATAAAGAGAGTCGAGCGCATCTATATCTGCGGTCAGGCGAAACAGGAGACGCGCCGGGCGTTTCAGAAGTGTGCTTGCAGCGGTTGGGCGCGCCCAGCTACGGAACAGCTTTTCACGGAGTGCCGCAAGTATCGCGAGCGTTGCATCATGGGTAACGAGCCGTTCGAGATAACGCGAGCCGGTGCGCAGGATAGCGAGCAGGCGAATACCGGCAGCGGGTGCAAATACATCGAATACAACTGCCGTCGCGATACTCAAGCCCGCAATCGCTGTTGCCGTTATGAACCAGCCTGACAAGCCAAGAAGCGCGATACCGGCAAGAACGGTTACGGTTGATGTCGCGATACCGGCAAGTAGTGCCATCCCCTTGGTCCGGAAGAAAAGCCGCAGGATTGGCTGCAATGGCTGGAAACCGTTCATTCGGCTGCCCTCCTCTGCCAGACCGGATCTCTATCCACGCTGCCATCCAGACGGACGATGCGATCCATCCTGCGGGCAAGGGTTTCGTCATGGGTTGCGACGATCAGAGTCTTGCCTTTGGCAAGCTTGAGAAGGCTGTCGGCAATGATCGTTGCCGTTTCCTGATCGAGATGCGCGGTGGGTTCATCGGCCAGAATGATATCTGCATCCGGATCGATGGCCGCACGGGAAAGCGCCAGCCGCAAGGCTTCACCTCCCGAAATTCCGGCACCGTTCTCGCCAATCAAGCTGTTGCCGGTGACGCCCAGAACATGGCCGAGCGCCATGTCATTGATGATAGCTGTTGTGGTTTCCACCCCGGACTGTCGACCAAGCGTGACGTTCTGCCGAGCCGAGCCGGCAAAAATATGCGGCTTCTGGCCGATCCAGCTCATCCTTGCGCGAAGCGCAACAGCCGTATCATTGGTCAGCCCGACATCTCCGATTTCGATCTTGCCAGTTTGTGGAGCTATCAGCCCGGCAGTAAGCGCCAGAACAGTCGATTTGCCGTAGCCGCTTGGAGCCAGCAGCGCCACGTGTTCTCCCGCCGCGATATTGAGGCTGAAATCATCGAGGACCTTGGCTCCGCCCTCATAACCGAAGTCGATATTGTGCAGAGCAACCGTAGGAGCCCCGCCAATTGTTGTTTGACTTCCCTCCTTCCCGATAAGCGGCATCGAATGTTCAGCCAGTTTTTCGAGTGCATCAATGGAAGCTTCACCTGCTGCGCGGTCGTGCCAGACGGCTGAAAGATCGCGCAATGGTTCGAAGAATGCGGGAGACAGAAGCAGGACGAAAAGACCTTCCGCCAATGTCAGCTTGTGGCCCCATGCTCCGAAGTTGAGCTGCCCCAGCAGATGGAAGCCGATATAAACAGCGACCATGGCAACGCCGATAGCCGCAAAAAGCTCAAGCACTGCTGAAGATAGAAATGCGATGCGCAGTACAGACATCGTCTTTGAACGCAAGGTTTCCGCATTGTCGCGCAACCGGTTCGCAGTCGCGTCAACGGCATGGAATGTGCGGATGGTCGCAAGGCCACGTAGACGGTCGAGCAGAAAACCGTTCATGCCGCCAAGAGCGGTCAGTTGCTTTTCGCTGGCAGCCTTTGCACGCCAGCCGATCAACGCCATGAAGATCGGTATCAAGGGGGCAGCAACCATCAGGACGAGCGCTGCAGCCCAGGAATACCAGAGGACAACCGCAAGTATTGCCATTGGCGCCAGCATCAGGCGGATGCGCACCGGCACGAAGCGCGAAAGATAGGGAACGACCATCTCCGCCTGTTCGGCAAGAATGCTTGCGGCCTCGCCGGATGACGGACGCGTCACGTCGAGCGGTGAACGTTGCGCAAGCGCTGAAACAGCATTGGTTCGAAGTCGGGAAAGTTCCTGTCGGGCAGCGTCGAAAGCTTTTGCCGCGCCTGCACTGTCAAGGAGGCTGCGCAGACAGCCGAGAGCGAATATGCCAGCCGCGCTGTAGTAGATAGAGCCATCAAAGCCGGTATCCGCCAGCCGTCCGATGGCGTAAGCGAGAATGCCCGCCTGCGGTAGCCAGAGGAGTGCGGCTAACGCCTGAAAATATGCCCCCCGCTTCAGCAAGGATGGAACAGGACGACGTTGCGAACGGCGCGACTTTTGTTGATCGCCTACCGCTTCGCCGTCTTCTGCCGTCACTGTTTCCGTTCGGGGGACAACGGATGTCACTCTCGCTTAGGCTCCTTTTTGGCCGATGCTCGCCCGCGCCCAAGCGCCACGATCCTGTCCGTGGTTTCAAGGAAGCGGGTCACTTTGGCGCCAAGCGCCAGAAGACTGGTCAAACGGTCGGTATCGAGCCGCTTGACGTCGTCGTACCAGTTGGTCAGCCTTTCGATCAGGCCGTACATGTCCTTCATGCGATCTTGCGCATAAAGGTCGCTATCGCCTTCCGGCTGCTCCATCAGAATTTCGCGCAGAACGGTAAGCGTAGGATCGATCTCGCGCTTCTTGCGCTCTTCAGCGAGCGTACGCAGAATCTGCCACACGTCGTCGGGCGTCGTGAAAAAATCACGGCGATCGCCGGGAATGTGTTTCAGCAGCACCAGATTCCAGCCCTGCAATTCGCGAATACCCATGGATACGTTCGAACGCGAAACACCGAGCGCATCGACGATCTGGTCGGCGCAAAGAGGCTCGGGCGATATATAAAGCAGCGCATATATCTGTCCCACGGTGCGGTTGATGCCCCAACGGCTACCCATTTCGCCGAAGTGGAGCACGAACGATTGAACGATTGGCGACAATTCCAAAATTCTCTCTCCCGTAAATTCTGAATTTTCAGAAATTACTGAAATTCAGATAATTCAAATGGCCTGATCCTTCAATCCGCATGTCCCGGCAAAAGCCTGAATGGACAATTGGCCGCAGCCCTTGGACACTCCTCCAAATGCCCGAAAACAAGACAGGCCGCCGCTTCCACTCCGCAGTCGGTGGGCAGTCAGGCCAGGGATTCGGCAAATGGCAGATAGTGTTTCCGATCGGCAGGATAGCCGGTCTTGAAGCGAACTCCAAAACAGGACTCCGGGCAGACCGGACGCGACAGCCGCCACTTCCATTACGGAGCGGCGAATTTCCCCATTTGGTGCGACGGAAAACGCAAGTTTTCCGCCCTCTCCGCACCCTCAAGCATGATACCTACAGACCTATAGCGGGTCGGAAGATGAAGGCAGCTCCTTGCTGTCCTGCGTTCTGTCGCGATGGATCACGGCGCGGCTGAGCAGCATGAGCGTTACCGGCGTTGTGACAACCACAAAGACGGTAATAAGCACTTCATGCAGAATCGGCTTCGATTGCAAGATGGAGAAAAATATGATCGATGCGATCAAGATTCCGCCAGCTCCGAATGACGAGCCAAGTGTGGGAGCATGAACGCGTTCATAAAAGCTTTTGAAGCGGACAAGCCCGATGCATCCGACGAGCGTGAGGAAAGCGCCGGCGACCAGAAAAAAAGCAATAACAATAGCGGCCCATACGGGAAGTTCGCCAGCGTTGTTCATTCGATCACCTCCCCACGCATGAGGAATTTGGACAGCGCCACGGTGGCGACGAAACCCAGAAGAGCGATAATCAGCGCCGCTTCAAAATAAATGATGCTGCCCGTGCGTATGCCGAACGTGATCAGAAGCAGGAGCGCGTTGAGATAAAGCGCATCGGTTGCGAGAATACGATCCTGCGCGCGCGGACCGATTAGAAGCCTGTAGACTGCGCACCCCATTGCGCCGAGAAGCATCAGTTGAGCGGCAAGCAGGGACCAGAAGATGATGACTGCGCTCATGCGGATTTCTCCTCTTCCACGATATCTGCGGCTCCGAATATCTTGATCAACGGCTGCTCATATCTTCCCTTGATCGTATCGCGCCAAGCCTGCGCGTCATCCAGATCGAGCACATGGATAGTCAGTTCATGCCTGGCAGCATTGTAATCCACCCAGGCCGTACCTGGCGTCGCGGTGATTATACAGGCCAGAACAGCAAGCGCAGTCCGGTTCTCAAGATCGAGCTGAATAACGACAAAGCCCGGACGCCGCTTGCGTTTGCGCGACAGAATGATGCTCGCAACCGTGATATTCGATTGCAGGATGTCGTAGCTCATGGCTCCAAACAGCCAGAGCATCGTCGGGATAGAGCGAATATGGTTCTTCTGCGGCTGCAAGGCAGTCATGATCAGGCATGCAATGAGAGCGATAATTGCGCCAAGCAGGAGTTGCGCCCGCGTGAAGCCATTCAGAAGCAGCCAGAACATGAGCAGCGAGACGAAAAGAAGCGGATAAGGCAGGATTCTCTTCACTGCGCCTCCTCCGTTTCGGTGCCTGCGCGTGGCGCATTGAGTACGCTGCTGACATAGGACGCCGGATTGTGCAGCGACCGCGCCGTTTCATCCATATAACGCATCGCCGGACCAGCCGCGATCGTCAGGGCCAGACAAATCGCCAGAAGACCTGCAATCGGCACAACTTCCCGCACCAGAACACGCGGCACATTGCCCTCGAGCGAAGCCCAGAATGTGCGAATACCGGTACGCGTCATCGCGATCAGCGCGGAAAGACCGGACAGGAGGAGAAGCACGACCAATGCCCAGCTTGCCGGGCTGACAGGCATTGCAAGCTGCGGCGTCGGGCCGTCGCCGTTGAAAACGGCTGCAAGGATCAGGAACTTGGCAATGAAACCTGAGAATGGCGGCAAACCTATCAGCAATATCGCACAAATGGCGAAACATGTGCCCAGGACGGCAAGGGTCGCGGGTAGCACCGCGCCGATCTCGTCTTCTTCCTCTTCCTCCTCATCGTCACCATAGGCTTCCATGGTAACAGCCAGAACGTTGGCAGCCGCGTCCTGACCACGTTCGATCAATTCGATCAGCAGGAAAAACGCCGCGATGGTGAGTGTTGAACTGACCATATAGAACAGCGCCGCGCCGGTCATGGCCGTATTCCCGCTGCCGATGGCTGCCAGCAAGGTACCGGAGGATACGAGGATGCTATAGCTGGCGAGCCTTCCCATTGCCTGCGACGCGACGACCCCGATCAAACCGAAGGCAAGCGTGACCATACCACCGAAATAGAGCCAATCATTGCCGAAACCGTAGGAGGAACCAGCACCAATACCGAACATCAGCGGTGACAGGCGCAGAAGGACGTAAATGCCGACCTTGCTCATGATGGCGAATATCGCCGCCACCGGTGCCGCCGCCGCCGTATAGGTCGGCGCGAGCCAGAAATTGAGCGGCCACATACCTGCCTTGACAAGAAATGCGACGCCCAGAACCGCCGCGCCTGCTTCCAGCAGCATACGGTCCTCGGGGGCTACCTGTGAAATCTTCTGCGCAAGATCAGCCATATTGAGCGTGCCGGTTACGCCATAGATCAGGCTGACACCGATCAGGAACAGCGACGAAGCGACGAGATTGACGGCGATATAGTGCATGCCAGCCTTCACGCGTGCAGGACCCGAACCATGAAGCGCCAGGCCGTAGGATGCCGCCAGCATGACTTCGAAGAAGACGAAAAGATTGAACAGGTCACCTGTCAGAAATGCGCCGTTCAGCCCCATCAGCAAGAGCTGGAAAATCGTGTGGAAATGCGGACTGGCCTTGTGCCAGTGGGCAAATGCAAAGCTGAGCGATGCCATGCCCAGCAAGCTGGTCAGCATAAGCATAAGAGCCGCAAGACGATCGAGAACCAGCACGATGCCGAACGGTGCAGGCCAGTTGCCAATCAGATACACCAGCGCGTTGGGCGCCTTGTCGCTCGCCATACCAGCAAGCGTGATTGCAATCCCGATTAACCCCAGGGTCGAGATGGAGTTGATGGCCATCTTCAGTTTGCGATTGCGCTCATCGAACAGCAGCAGGATTGCTGCCGTCACGAGCGGCAGGACAATCGGAGCGACAATGAGGTGCGTTTTCCAGTCCAACATCAGTTCTCCTTGCCGTCCACGTGGTCCGTACGCGTCAACCCGCGCGAGGCGAGCAGCACGACAAGGAAAAGTGCGGTCATTGCAAAACCGATGACGATGGCAGTCAAAACGAGCGCCTGTGGCACCGGATCGGTGTATTGTGCGGCCTGAACGTCAACACCGCTATCAAGTACCGGAGCCGCATTCGTGCGCAGGCGCCCCATCGAAAAGATGAAGAGATTGACAGCATAGGAAATCAGCGAAAGGCCGATTGCTACCTGGAATGTACGCGGGCGAAGAATGAGCCATACACCGGATGCCATCAATACGCCGATTGCCAGAGCAAGAACGAGTTCCATCAGTTCTCCTCCTTCGTCGCGGCAAGCTTCTCGACACGATGTTTACGGAGCGATTGGTGCGCGAGAGCGATCAACACCAGGACGGTCGCACCGACCACGAGGGTGAAGACGCCGAGGTCGAATAGCAGCGCGCTGGCTGTCGGCATTTTCCCGATATACGGTATTTCCGTGTACTGGAAAAAGGTGGTGAGGAACGGATAGCCGAAGAACCACGACCCCGCGCCCGTTGCGGCAGCGAACAGCAGGCCCAACCCGATCCAGCGCACCGGCAGGATGCGCAAGCGGTCTTCGACGATGCGCGCGCCTGACGCCAGATATTGCAGCAGGAATGCAATTGCGAGCGTGATACCGGCCGCAAACCCGCCGCCCGGCAGATCATGTCCGCGCAGGAACAGATGCACCGCCAGCACGATGATGACCGGGAAAAGCCACTGCATGATGACCGAAGGCACAGCCAGATAATCGGCCAGCGTTTCACCCGCCTTGCGGTCGGGCGCCGCCTCGTCATAGGCATCCTGAATCTTCTGCTGTGCTGTCGAACCCGTGGTATCGGATGCCGGACGGAAACGGCGCAGGAGCGCAAAGACCGTCAGGCCCACAATGCCGAGAACGGCGATTTCGCCAAAAGTATCGAAAGCGCGGAAGTCGACCAGAATGACATTCACGACATTCTTGCCGCCGCCGCCAGAATAGGCGTTTTCGAGGAAATAATCGCCAATGCTGCTGGGCGATATGCGTGTCATTACGGCATAGGCGATGACGGCCACCCCTGCCCCACTGCCGATTGCGAGCAGTAAGTCCCGATAGCGGCGGATACGTGGGCCGATTTGCACCGGAATCGGGTCGGGATCTTCCCAACGCTTCGGCAGCCAGCGAAGCCCGAGAAGCAGCAGAACGGTCGTCACGATCTCGACCAGCAACTGCGTCACAGCAAGATCGGGCGCGGAAAGCCAGACGAAGGTAATGCAGGTGATAAGCCCGGCACCACCCAGAAGGATCAGTGCCGCCAGTCGATGATACTTGGCCTGATACGCCGCGCCGATAGCGCAGGCGCCACCGAGAACCCAAAGACCGGCAAAGATGGGGTCCACCGGCTGGGCACTGAGCGAGCCGGACTGCAGGCCGGAAGCGAAAATCGGCCAGGCGGCTGCAAGGACAGCCACCGCAACCACGATACGGAGCTGCGGTTGCAGGCGGCGTGTGCTGAGGAAAGCCTCTGCCTTACGTGCCCAGTTCCACGACAAGGTCACCAGAACACGTTCGAAAATGCGCTGTCCCTGCAAATGCCGGAAGAATGGCGGACCATCTTCACTGGTCGCAAGATAATTCTTCAGCATCCAGTGCAGAAGAATGCCGCCGATCATGGCAACGATACTCATCATCAGCGGCAGGTTGAAGCCGTGCCAGACCGAGAGACTATATTCAGGCGTGGCTGTGCCCAGCACCGACAGAACAGCCGAATGCAGGAACGGCCCGATGGAGAGGCCCGGAATAATACCGATCAACAGGCAAAGCAGAACTAACAGCTCGATAGGACGGCGCATCCAGTGCGGCGGCTCGTGCGGTTCATGCGGCAAATCGTGTGGTGGAGGTCCGAAGAACGTCGAATAGATGAAGCGGACGGAATAGGCGACCGTGAATATACCGGCAATCGTGGCCACATAGGGCGTGATGGTATCGAGCCACGACGCCATGTGCGTTTCCACCGCTTCGGCAAAGAACATTTCCTTGGAAATGAAACCGTTGAGCAGCGGTACACCGGCCATAGCCGCACTCGCGACCATGGCGAGCGTTGCAGTATAGGGCATGGGACGCAATAGCCCGCTCAACTTGCGCATATCGCGTGTGCCGGTCTCATGATCGATGATACCGGCAGCCATAAACAGCGATGCCTTGAAAATCGCATGGTTGACCATGTGGAAGATCGCCGCGACGGCCGCAAGCGGACTGCCAAGACTAAGCAGAACGGTAATCAGGCCAAGATTGCTGATCGTCGAATAGGCGAGCAGTCCTTTGAGGTCCTGCTGGAAAACCGCGAAGAAACTGGCGATCAGGAGCGTGATCAGACCGGCCGAACCGACGATCCAGAACCACTCTTCGGTTCCGCTGAGAACAGGCCAGAGACGCGCCAGCAGGAAGACGCCTGCCTTCACCATGGTTGCCGAGTGCAGATAGGCCGATACAGGCGTGGGGGCCGCCATGGCATTCGGAAGCCAGAAGTGGAACGGAAACTGCGCGCTTTTCGTGAACGCGCCGAGCAGGATCAAAATTAGCGCCACACTGTAGAGCGGATGTGTCCGAACGATGTTTCCTGCCGCCAGAACCTTGTCAAGATCGTAGCTGCCGACGATATGGCCGAGGATCAGAACGCCTGCCAGCAGACAGAATCCCCCTATACCAGTCACCGTAAGCGCCATGCGCGCGCCGTCGCGGGCACTTGCATTGTGATACCAATAACCGATCAACAGGAACGAGAAGATGCTGGTCAGTTCCCAGAACACGGCGAGCAATATCAGATTGCCTGACAGAACCACACCGAGCATCGATCCCATGAAGGACAGAAGGAACGAGAAGAATCTCGGGACGGGATCCTCGGGCGACATGTAATAACGCGCATAAATGACGACCAGCAGGCCGATGCCCGTGATGAGCATCGCGAAAAGCCAGGCAAAGCCATCCATGCGGAAGGTAACATTGAGGCCATAGGCTGGAAGCCATTCTATGGTGCCGCGAAGCACCTTGCCGTCTGACACGATGGGATAAAGGCTGGCGGTGACGATAAAGGCGACGAGCGCAATTGCTGCCGTAAACCAGGCCGAACCGCTACGATCCGCCCCCCTGAATAATCCGGTTATGGCGCTGCCTAGAAAAGGTAGAAGGACAAGCAGGAAAAGCATTCTGCCGTCCATCGTCATGCGCCACAGGCCTCCTAGCCGAAATCAAGGTTGATCCGAAGCAGGCACCGCTCAAGAAAACAGCAACAGAATCGCTCCGGCAAGTTGTAGAGAGGAATCATATATTCCGATGGCCTTATTATGACCGGCCACGGAACATTATGGCAATAGCTTTCAATGGCTTATCGCGTAGATTTGAATCATTTTATCGTTCCTCGCACCGGAAAATCTATAATTTATCGGCTGCCTCGAACCGCGATACCTGACTCTCGGCCATATTAATCCGAAAATCTTTCGGCCAGATGACACACACTTCATTTTGAAGCGTTCACAAACGCGATTCTAACCTTCAAGCAAAATTGCCGACAGTCGCTCGGCTTGAACGCGAATATCCGGCACCGCAGTCACTTCCCAGAATGCGCCTTTCGTAACCGGTCCGATAGCGAAAAAGGGGCCTGAAGGCTCTCCTCGCGCATTGAGCACCTGGAGGTCACGCGTGACATCGAAACCGAGATCCAGTGCGTCCGGTCGCGCCAGGCCATGCTCCATAAGGCCGGTCAACGCTGTATTGCGGGTCGTCGAAAATCGGGGATTGCCGCCGCGACAATCGATAACGGTTGCCACATGCAGTTTTTCGACATGCTCGCTACGTCGCGGGCGATAGAGGATTTCCATCCCTGCGCCTTCGTCGCGCACCGAAACCAGTTGACCAGCCGAGACTTTAAGCTGTCCACTGTTCACGGCAGCTTGGATGCGATCCGCGACAGCCGGTGCCATGCGATGCCGATGCACATCCCACCATGGTCGCAGATGGCGGAGGAAACTGTGGCGCTGCGACATCGGCAGCCCCGCCCAGATATGCTGCGTATGCGGACGCAGACCGTCCATCACACCACGCCAGCCGGAACCAGCTTTTTCCGCTTCCATCATCATGGTGCGCACGCGCTGCATGAGCTGCGACAGGCCGATCGATACGGGCAGATCGTCTGCCTCTATCGAGTAGGCTTGTGTCGGAGAATGGCGCGCGGGCAGAAGCCCACGGCGCGAAATCGCGTATATTTCGGCACGGTGCCCGTTGTCGAGCAGAGACAATACACTATCGATCATCGACAAGCCGGTGCCAAATATCGCGACAGGAGCATCTGTAGGCACATCGAAATAGCCATTGCTTGACCAATATTCCGCAACGTGTCTGCCGGATTTTGCGATGGCAGCCTCGTTACCCGTAGCAAGAATAACGGCATCGGCAACGAAGGCTTCTCCGTTTTCGGTAGTAACGGTCGGCCTGCCATCCTTCAGCGCCACATCGACGATGCCAGTCTTTTCAACCGTCAAACCTTTAACGTCTTCGGAAAGATAAGGGGCGATCAGATGCTCCAGATAGGAGCGGTAGAGCTTACGTGGCGCAAAACTGTGCGGTTCCCATGAATGGCCGGGAGCGGCAATGTCGCTCGACCGCAGCCAATTTACGAAATGATCCGGCTGATCGGGAAATGCGCTCATATTGCTGGCGCGGACATTGAGAAGATGGCTCGGATTTTCCGTTGCGTAGGCGATTCCAGCCCCTATTTGGCCCGAACGCTCGAAAATTCGCACAATTGATTCTGGTGAACGACGAAGCAATTGTGCGGCCAGAATGATGCCGCTTGCACCGGCGCCAATGATGATAAATGACTTCAAACTATCGTGACCTCGTCCCGTTTCACGACAACGACACGAGAAGCGCGTCATCAGATTATTGTTTTGAATCCCACTATTTTAGTTAGGTTCCAACAAACAAACTCTCTTGTAAACCCCCATAAAACCGGGATGGACCGAGTATCGGGGGTCGTTTTCGACGTCTGTTCATTGGAGTGTGTAATCGGAAAGTAAACAGTGAAACGCAGCGAACCACAGATCGTTGACAGTGTGTTTCAGAAACATGGGCTGGCTTCTGAAGTCCGAATAACAATATTTCTCTCAACATCATTCATGAGGCTGCCTTGAAAATCCCAAGCCAGACAGCCCCGCCCGACCGCTGAAACACAGGACACAGTAATGAACAATTCCCTGCTGAATTCCATCAAGAAGCGCCGTACACAGTATGCTCTGGGCAAGTCCCTTCCGCTTTCGAACGAAGACACGGCCGAGCTGATCCGCGAAGCGGTTAAGCACACACCTTCCTCCTTCAACTCGCAGAGCTCCCGCGCTGTAATCCTGTTTGGCGCCGAGAGCGACAAGCTGTGGAACATAGCGAAGGAAGCACTTCGCCAGATCGTTCCTGCCGACGCTTTTGCGCAGACGGAAGCCAAGCTCGACAGCTTCGCCGCCGGTGCCGGTACGGTTCTGTTCTTTGAAGATCAGAACGTTGTTAAAGGTCTTCAGGAGAATTTTCCGCTTTACGCCGACAATTTTCCGATCTGGTCCGAACAGTCGGGTGGCATGGCGCAGCATTCGGTCTGGAGTGCCCTTGCCGATGCAGGAATCGGTGCAAGCCTTCAGCACTACAACCCGCTGATCGATCAGGAAGTCGCCAAGGTCTGGGATATTCCGTCGTCCTGGAAACTTCGTGCCCAAATGCCATTCGGCTCGAATGAACAGCCTTTTGCTGAAAAAACTTTCATCGACGACCGCGACCGCTTCAAAGTGTTCGCTTGATCGCCTGATTGCTTAGCATGAACAAAGCCGGAGGAATTTTCCTCCGGCTTTGTTCATAAGCAGGTTTGGTACGAGATCATTCTCCGTCGAAACTGAACGGCGGCAATTGTTCGAGTGCAGACTTCAGTGCTTCCGACCAGCTCTCCGATACAGTCTGATAATAAGGATCGGTAGCCTCAAACCGTTTGCGGGCACCTGTTTTGAAGCTGTCTGCCTCATAGATCTGCATATCGAGCGGTAATCCCACGGAAAGATTGGCTTTCAGCGTGGAGTCGAAGGAGACAAGCAGCAGCTTCACCGCCTCCTCGAAACTCATCTGCTCCTGATAGGCGCGCACAAGGATGGGTTTGCCGTATTTGTTCTCGCCAATCTGGAAGAAGGGCGTATCGGCCGAACTCTCAATGAAGTTGCCTTCGGGATAAATATAAAAAAGACGCGGCTGCCCGCCCCTGATCTGCCCGCCGAGAATGAATGAGGCACCGAACGCATCGGCATTCTGTCCGCCGGTGGCGGAACTCTGGATCACTTCCTTGACGGTATCGCCGACAAGACGTGCAACCTGAAACATGGAAGGCGCATCGAAAACGGACGGATGCCTGTCTGCCGGAGCCTTCATGCGTTCTTCCAGAAGGCTTGCGACGGCTTGTGTCGTTGCAAGATTTCCAGCCGAAAGCAGAACAATCACGCGCTCACCGGGCTCAGACCAGCTCCGCATCTTCGTAAAGATAGAAATATTGTCGAGCCCGGCATTTGTCCGCGTATCGGACATGAACACAAGGCCACGATCGATTTTCATTCCAACGCAATAAGTCATAAGCAATATCCGGCAGGCAACTCACTATCCAGAAGGATCACTGCCCTACATTGATGTGAACCGCAAGACTTTCCACCGTGCCGCCCAGGCGAACTCCGGAAATAGGCGCTGCATCGCGATAATCGAGCCCGGTTGCGATCCGCACATAGCGGTCGTTCGGGCAAATATTGTTGGCGGCATCGAAACCGACCCAGCCCAGACCGTCAATATGAGCTTCGGCCCATGCGTGACTTGCGGTCTGCTCTTCCACGCCTTCCATCATCAGATATCCCGATACGTAACGGGATGGAATGCCGATGAGCCTGGCCGTCGAAAGGAAAATATGCGTGTGATCCTGACAAACACCTTTCCCGGTTTCCAATGCGCTTTCGGCATCCGTTGAAACGCTCGTCGTTCCCGGCATATAGGCGACCGCCTTATGTATGGCGTTCATCAGCTCGTGCATCTGGGCAAGCTGCTCCAGTCCGGACGGGAGATCACTCGCCAGAGCCCTGATGCGCTCACCTGGTGTCGTCAGCGGCGTTTCGCGTTCGAAGAGCCAGAGCGGCGCATAACCATAGACAGGCCCCAATACGCCAACCCTGTCTTCCACATCGATGCTGCCACTGGCAGTTATGATGATTTCATGAATATTGCGGGCATGTTGGACCAGATCTGTCTTGTTGCCGAAGCCGTCGATATAGGAGACCTCGGGCTCGCCACCTTCGATTTTCAGTTCCCAGTGCCTGACTACCTGCCCCGGAACGGTTGGCGGACGCAGCCGCAACCTTTGCACCGCATAAGGAACCGGATGCTCATAGCGATAATGTGAAACGTGCCGGATGTTGAGCAGCAAGCGAAGACCTCAATAGAAATTATAGGTTTCAGCGATCTCGTTGCCGAGCCGGTTATTGCGGTTGATGAATTCAGTCAGGAATTCATGCAAGCCCACATCGAAAATCGCGGATATGTCCTGATTTTGCAGGCTTGCATAAATTTTGTCCGCTGTCTCGTGGCAGGCGGTGCGATGGTCGTAATCTTTTGACAGATAATCCAGATGTTCGGCGATGCTGCGATAGCAGTAATGAAGCGAGCGCGGCATACGGCCATTCAGGATCAGATAGTCCGCAACCTGCGCCGGACGGTAATCACCATCATAAACCCAACGATAGGAGCGATGTGCCGATACGGAGCGCAGGATCGATTCCCATTGATAATTGTCCAGCGTCGTTCCGACATAGGATATCGCGGGCAACAGGACATAGTATTTCACATCGAGAATACGGGCCGTGTTGTCGGCACGTTCGATGAATGTACCGAGGCTTGCAAAATCGAAGATTTCATTGCGCAGCATAGTGCCATGAAATGAGCCGCGAATGAGCGCGGTCTCGCGCTTGATCTGATCGAGAAGCTGAGGAAGATCGCTTTCTTTCAATGGCTTGCACAGCGATTTTTTTAGAACCATCCATGCTTCATTAAGGCTTTCCCATGCTTCTCGCGTCAGCGCCGTACGCACCATGCGGGCATTGGATCGGGCGGTTTCGAAGCATGTCATCACGCTCGACGGATTATCGGCGTCGCGCAGCAGGAAATCAGCAACATTGGCAGCGTTATAGACATCGTATTTTGCGGAGAAACCCTGACTTGCGCCCGCAGAAACCGCGACCGAAGACCACTCCTCCGGTGCGTCAGAGGTTTTCGTCAATGCCATGCGAAGCCCCGCATCAACGAGGCGTGCCATGTTCTCCGCGCGCTCAATATAGCGGAACATCCAGTAAAGTCCGTTTGCCGTACGGCCAAGAAGCATAAACCATTCCCCTTTCGTGCACTGATCTTGTCGTCAGTTGCAGCACTTCAATCCAATTGTTTCAGTCATCGAGCACCCACGTGTCCTTGGTTCCTCCGCCCTGGCTGGAATTCACGACGAGCGATCCCTCTTTCAATGCCACCCGTGTGAGCCCGCCGGGCGTTATGCGGATACGGTCGGAAACCAGAACAAAGGGGCGGAGATCGACGTGGCGTGGTGCCAGCCCACTTTCCGTGAAGATAGGTGTCGTTGACAGCGCGAGCGTTGGCTGAGCGATATAATTGCGCGGCCTTGCTTTCAGTTTTTCCGCGAAAGCATCCCGTTCAGCCTTGGTCGAAGCCGGTCCAACCAGCATTCCATAGCCGCCAGAACCATGTACTTCCTTGACGACAAGCTCGGCCAGATTGTCGAGCACATAAGCGAGGCTGTCAGGCTCGGAACAACGCCAGGTCGGCACGTTTTCGAGAATGGCTTTGCGGCCCGTGTAAAACTCTATGATTTCCGGCATGTAGGAATAGATCGCCTTGTCATCGGCGATGCCGGTTCCGGGTGCATTGGCAATGGTAATATTCCCGGCCCTATAGACATCCATGATACCGGGAACACCAAGTGTGGAATCTGGCCTGAAAGTGAGCGGGTCAAGAAACGCATCATCAACACGCCGATAAAGCACGTCGATGGCGCGGTATCCTTGTGTGGTTCGCATAGCCACACGTCCGTCAACGACGCGCAGATCGCTTCCCTCGACCAGTTCGACGCCCATCTGGTCGGCAAGGAATGCGTGTTCGAAATAGGCGGAATTGTAAATGCCGGGCGTCAGCACCGCGACAGTCGGCACATCCTGCGTGCCGGGAGGCGCAACGCTTGCGAGCGACTGGCGCAGCAATTGCGGATAGTTCTCGACCGGTCGGACCTTGACGTTCTGGAACAGCTCGGGAAAGAGCTGCATCATCGTTTCGCGGTTTTCCAGCATATAGGAAACGCCGGACGGCGTGCGGGCATTATCCTCCAGCACATAGAACTGGTTTTCGGCGGTGCGTACAATATCAACGCCGATAATATGGGTGTAGACGTTGCCTGGTGGACGGAAACCGATCATTTCAGGCAAGAAGGCTTCATTCCTGAAAATCAGCTCTTTCGGAATGCGCCCTGCCCGGACGATTTCCTGACGATGATAAATATCGTCGAGAAAGGCGTTGAGCGCCATTACGCGCTGTTCTATGCCCTGTGACAGACGCCGCCATTCTTGACCTGAAATGATGCGCGGGATGATGTCGAAGGGAATGAGGCGCTCGCCCGCCTCCTGATCGCCATAGACAGCAAAAGTGATACCCGTCTTGCGGAAGACGCTTTCGGCGTCATCGCTTTTCTGTAGAAGTTTGTGCGGATCCTGTTGGTCGAGCCACTGCTTGAGAAATTCGTAAGGCTGGCGGACATTCCCGCCATGGTTGAGCATCTCGTCGAATGGCTTCACTGAATTCCCCTTCTTTTCCTTATTATTCAGTCCGGAATTAGGGAAAAGCAAGCATGGAAATCATGCAAAAGCGCAAAGCTGGGTTGCGCAATTTCGTCGCGACAGTCGATCTCTGACGCGCTCTAATTCGCCCGCCTATGCAATTTCAATGATAGTTCAGCCTGGCCGGTGGGCCTTTACGACCGTCGGATCGGTATCGATACGTCCAGCTCCGATCAGGTCAAGACAATAAGGCACCGCTGGAAAAATCGCCTGCAAAGTCATGGCAATGGAAGCTGGTTTGCCGGGGAGATTGAGGATGAAGCTCTTGCCGCGGCTGCCTGCCGTCTGGCGGGAAAGAATGGCGGTCGGAGTCTGCTCAAGACTGACGCGGCGCATCAGTTCACCGAAACCGGGCAGTTCCTTATGCAGAACCGCCTGCATGGCTTCCGGTGTTTCATCGCGCGGGCTCGGCCCTGTGCCGCCTGTTGTCAGGATCAGGTCGCAAGCTGCCTTGTCGCAAAGATCGATAAGCGTATCACGCACCGATTCCATGCCATCGGGAATGACCCGCCGGATCGTTTCATAAGGCGTAACGACGGCGCATTTCAGCCATGCTTCCATGGCCGGGCCGCTCAAATCTGCGTATTCGCCGCGACTTGCGCGGTCGGAAACAGTCACAAAACCGATCTTTACCATCACATCCTCACAGTAAGTTTTGGCTCTCCGCAAACTTTTGGTGATCTTATAGGCGCTCGCCAGTTTGATGTGAAGGTTTGCAGTTCCCGATTGAAAACGCCGCCCGTAGGCGGCGCTTTGCATATGATGACTATCGGAAATTACGGCGTAACGTCGAAGCCGAACCACTTTTCCGACAGACGCTTGATCGTGCCGTCAGCCTTTGCGGCTTCAATGGCTTCGTCGAACATCTTCTTCAGTTCGGTATCGTCCTTGCGCAAGCCGACGGCAACGCCACGGCCCAGAATACCACCCTTGAAGAATGGACCTGTCATGACGATGTCTTCATTGCCCGGCTTCTTGGCGGCGTCCGTCAGGTAAGCGAGCGAAGCCACAATCAAATCGACGCGTCCGGCCTTCAGGTCGAGATCGTGCTGTTCCGTGGTCTTGTATTCACGGATGTCGATATTGTCCTTGAAATACTTGTCGAGCAGCGTCAGGCCGAGCGAAGCGGTCTGGACTCCGACGGCGCGACCCTTGATTTCAGCCGACACTTCATCGATCGCTTTCTGCGCAGCCGCTTCATCCTTGGCGAGATAAAGGGTTTCGCCGGTGTGCGGCAGCTTGGCGTAAGGGCTGTCCTTCAGCGTTGCAAAAGTCTGCGGCGTCAGGCCGTAGGAAATCGAGAAGCTGATGGTTTCTTCACGCTTCGGCGTTGCGGTAAGACCAGCCATGATCGCATCGAACTTGCCAGCGTTGAGCGCCGGAATGATGCTGTCGAAAGGCTGGGCGACCATCGTGCACTCGACCTTCATGCGAGCGCAGAGGTCCTTGTAGAGATCAACTTCATAGCCATCCAGCGAGCCATCGGGCTTGGTGAAGTTGTACGGGCGGAATGCGCCTTCCGTGGCGATGGTGATCTTCGTCCACTTCTTTTCCTCGGCATGGGCCGAGACGCTCGTCAGTGCGAGAGCGGAAATGAACACGGCTTTGAAAAGTCCGATGGTCTTCATTGCAGTTATCCTGTTGCGGTTGTTTCTGTCCGGCTGTCGCCGGAACATAGAATTTCGATGATTAAGCAGCGTTCTCGTGGCTGATGAACTTGCGGAAACGTTCGGATTTCGAGTTGCCGAACACATCTTCCGGCGCGCCGTCTTCTTCCACCAGTCCCTGATGGAAAAATACCACGCGGTTGGAAACGTCGCGCGCGAAGCCCATTTCGTGGGTCACGACCAGCATGGTGCGGCCTTCTTCCGCCAGGCTGCGCATGACGCGCAGCACTTCGCCGACCAACTCCGGATCGAGCGCCGAGGTCGGCTCGTCAAACAGCATGACTTTCGGCTTCATCGCCAGCCCGCGGGCAATCGCTGCGCGCTGTTGCTGTCCGCCCGAAAGATGAGCCGGATAGAAATCACGCTTGTCGGCAATACCGACCTTCGCCAGCAAGGCTTCCGCCTCGGCGATGCATTCTGCACGCGGACGTCCCTGCACGTAGATCGGTGCTTCGATGATGTTTTCCAGAATGGTCTTGTGGGACCACAGATTGAAGCTCTGGAACACCATGCCCAGTTCCGAACGAATGCGCGAAACCTGCTTCTTGTCCGTCGGGTAGGCTTCACCCTTCGAATTTTTCGCCATGCGGATGGTTTCACCAGAAACCGTCACAGTGCCCGACGTGGGAATTTCCAGAAGATTGATGCAGCGCAGGAAGGTCGACTTGCCCGAACCGGACGAACCGAGGATCGAAATGACCTCGCCTTCACGTGCTTCGAGTGAAATGCCTTTCAGCACTTCATTGGCACCGAAGCTCTTGCGCAGGTTTTCTACTTTCAGCGCCACCGGTGCATTGGGGGAAACGATTTTGCTCACGATGTTTGTCCTTCGGAAGAAAGCTTGACGACCGGCTGGCGCAGATAAGGGGTCAGCTTATATTCTGCAAACATCAGCGCACGCGTCAGAACGAAGTTGATGGCGAGGTAGATCGCACCGGCGATCACGAAGATTTCTATGGCTCGATAGCTCTCGGCGATCAGCTTTGCTGCGATGCCGGTCACTTCCATAAGCGTGATGATCGATGCAAGAGAGGTTGCCTTGATCATCGATATCATCTCATTGCCGTAGCCCGGCAGCGCCTGACGGATCGCCAGCGGCATGACAATGCGCCGGAAGCAAGTAAAGGACGACATGCCACAGGCTTTAGCAGCTTCGATCTGGCCGTGCGGCACCGACAACAGGCCACCACGGATGATTTCGCTCGCATAGGCCGCATTGTTCAGTGTCAGCGCGATGATTGCACACCAGTAAGGTTCACGCAAAACCGGCCACAGGAACGAGTAGCGGATGGCCGGAAACTGGCTGAGACCGTAATAGATGATGAATATCTGCACCAGAAGCGGCGTTCCGCGGAACACAAAGACGTAAAGGCGCGCAATCCAGTCCAGCACCTTGACGCCCGATAGTCGCATCATGGCAAAAAGCAAGGCCAGTATGGCGCCAAACACGATGGAGCTTACCGCAAGCTTTAGAGTCAGCGGAACCCCGCCCAGCATCTGGAAGAATGCATCGGAATAGAATTCAAGGTTCATTTTGCCCTCCTGACGCCGCGTGAGAAGTGGCGCTCGGCCATCTGCAAAAGCCCGCCGGAAACCGACGAAATCAACAGATAGAGCGCACCGGCAATGAGGAAGAAGTTGAAGGGCAGACCCGTCGAACCCGCACCAATCTGTGCCTGACGCAGAAGCTCGACCACACCGGCAACAGATACCAGAGCGGATTCCTTGAGCGAAACCTGCCAGACATTGCCGAGGCCCGGCAGAGCATGCCGCAGAGCAAGTGGCGCGATGATGCGGCGAAATTTCAACATCTGGCTCATGCCGCAAGCGGTTGCAGCTTCAATCTCTCCTTTGGAGACCGCCCGGAATGCGCCTCGGAACACTTCGGTGTGGTGCGCACCACAGGAAATCGCAATGGCCAGCACACCGGCCAGAAAGCCCGGAAAGCCGATGAAGCCTTCGGCACCGAAATATTTACCGAGGGCAGTCACTGCCGCACTGCCGCCGAAATAGAACAGATAGATAACGAGAAGGTCTGGAATACCGCGAATGATCGTGGTGTAGCCGTCGGCGACAGCGCGAAGCGTGCGACCGCCGGAAATCTTCGCCCAGGCGGCGAAAACGCCAATGGCAGCGCCGAGAAGGAAGCCCAGAACGGCGAGCGCCACGCTCACCAGTGCACCCATCATCAGCACATAGCCCCAGCCGTCCGGCCCGAAGCTCAAAATATCGAGAAAGCCCATCTGCTTCATGATGCGTCAGGCCCTGTTGGAATTGGGGGATTGAATGTCATTTCAATTTTCGAAATCTGCTTGCCCGACCACATCATTTTGCAGTTTTGGGCAGAGCGGGTTGAACGCTGTCCGGAATCGGATTGACGAAAACGGTTCCGTTGAGCCGTTTTTCATGATCCTGCTTTGCTTTCTCGATCTGCCCCGGATTACGGAACAATTCGATGGCTGTGCTGCCCATGATCTTGGCAGCATGGGCCATGCCCTTATGCGCTGCCGGCAGCTTGCCCTGTGCCACCATTTGCCACGAATGAAGCGGCGTGCCGATTGCGCAGGTCGCGCCGCGCATCTGCACGGTAGGAACAACCCAGCTCACGCTTCCGACGTCGGTGGAACCGACAAGGGTGTTATCGCCTTTATAGGGCGTATAGATATCTTCGCAAAGTGCCAGACCTTCTTTGGGCTCCACACCGAAACGGCGGAAGGCATCGGAAATGTCTTCTCTGGAAAGCGTCCTCTGGAAGCGGCTTGCGGTTTCGCGATCCTGCTCGTCAAAGTCCGGAGGCCCGAGACGTTCGAGCTGCAGATGCATCATCTGTTCCAATGGCGTGTTGCCTATCAGATCGGCATCCCCGCTGACGATTTCGCTGCGGACCGTCGTTTCAGTCATCAGCGCAGCGCCTTCGGCGATCTTCTTGACGCGCTCCAGAAGCGTCTGCATGTCCGGCAGGCTACGAGCCCGCACGAGATAACGAACTGTTGCCTTGGCCTGTACCACATTCGGCGCAAAACCACCCGTATCGGTCACGGCGTAATGAATGCGCGCCGTGGATGGCATATGCTCGCGCATATAGTTCACACCGACATTCATGAGTTCGACCGCGTCCAGGGCACTGCGCCCTAAATGCGGTGCAGATGAAGCGTGAGCCGCGCGACCGCTGAAGTGGAAATTGATTTCGTTGCAGGCGAGCGAAACCGGATCGTTGACCCCAGCAAACGGTGCCGGATGCCAGCAGAAGGCAATGTCCACATCATCGAACAGCCCTTCGCGGACCATGAAACCCTTGGCCGAACCGCCCTCTTCCGCCGGGCAACCATAATAGCGCACGCGGCCCTTGATGCCCTTTTCGGCAAGATATTCCTTCACCGCCGCAGCAGCGAGCAGAGAACCTGCCCCCAACAGGTTGTGGCCGCAACCATGTCCGTGACCACCTGCCTCGATCGGTTGTTCCTCAACCAGTCCCGATATCTGGCTGAGACCCGGCAACGCATCGAACTCACCAAGAATGGCGATGACCGGTCCTTCGTCGCCAGCTTCGCCCATCACGGCCGTCGGCAGGCCCGCAATACCACGCGCGACGCGAAACCCTTCGGCTTCCAGCATCGCTGCATGGGCATCGCTGGATTTATATTCTTCGTAGTTTGTTTCAGGATTATCCCAAACCGTATCGCTCAGTTCGAAATATGCGGCGCTCTTGGCGTCGACGATATCCCAGATATCGTGATGGTTTTTCAACTCGGCTCCATCGCTCATTTCACCGTCGCCATACATGATGGCGGCGGGCATCAGGACGTCACGGCAAAGAAACTGCCGAAATCTTCCTCAGACTGCATTTTTTGATGATGCTGATAGAACTCGGGCCCTGCTCTCGCAAGGGCAGATCGGAGAGTTGACGCAGAATTGCTTGTTTTCAGGCATTTTTTTGCCCTCAATCCGCATTTCAGTCCTGTCTTCCGATTGAAGTTGGCTGCTGGCCTCCCACACGCCTCGATATTCCTCGCACCTGTACCCAGCAGTACCCGAGACAAATGGCAGGGAGTAGCCGTGATATTGGTCAAATTTATCGCATGCTTTTACAATATGAGAGGCCCCTCCTGACAAATTGCCAACAAGTTTGCTGAGGCGACGTAATCACCGCCCTATTTTCTTGCCATATGTTCATTTCATCCATCGATTCAATGGCCAAGGTTCTTGACGCGGGACTGAAACCGTTATCATCGTCAGTCATGCGTATCCTGCTCGTCGAAGACAATCTCACCCTCGCAAACTGGCTGGCAAAAAGCCTGCAACAGTCGAGCTATGGCGTCGATACGGTGCACGACGCGGCCGATGCCGAACAGGCGCTCGCCTTCACGGAATACGATCTCGTAATCCTTGATCTCGGTCTGCCCGACAAGACCGGGCTTGACGTGCTGAAACATATCCGTGGCAGAGGCAATGAGGTTCCCGTCATCATTCTGACAGCCAATGCAAGCCTTGACGGACGTATTCGCGGTCTCGACGCCGGTGCTGACGATTATCTGGCAAAACCTTTCGAACTCAGCGAACTTGAGGCACGCATTCGCGCCCACCTTCGCAGGTCAAGCCAGCGGACCGCCCCAGTCGTAACCTGCGGCTTGCTGCGTTTCGACACCAACACTCGATTATTCTCTCTCGGAAATGACCCGCTGTCGCTTACGCCTAAGGAACATGCGGTTCTGGAACAACTTCTGCGACGTATCGGAACGACCGTCAGCAAGGCCACGCTTGTTCAAGGCATCTACAATTTCGATAGCGAGACCGACGAAAATGCCATCGAGATCTACATTCATCGCCTGCGCAAAAAACTGGAAGGCACCAAGGCTGAAATCGTAACCTTGCGCGGCCTCGGCTATCTGCTGCGCGAAACGAATTGAGATGAAACGGCTGTTCCACCGCCTTTCCCAGAGCCTGCGTGCGCAGCTCGTTTCGTGGATCGTGATCCCGCTGATTGTCGTTGCCGGGATCAATCTGTGGACCGCGTGGCGCGCGTCGGAAAATATGGCCGGCATTGTGTCTGATCGCATGTTGACGGCATCAGCACGCGCCATCGGCGAAGCAACCGCCGCCTCGCATAATGCTATAGATGCCGTCATCCCTCCGGTCGCATTGGAGATGTTTTCGACCGGAAATGGCGACCGGGTCTATTATCGTGTCGAGACGTCGGATGGCCGCCTGCTGGCAGGCTTTCCCGACCTGCCAAAACCGGCCAAAATCGCGGATTACGACCCACTCCATTATGAGGGCACCTATCGCGACCATCCTTTGCGACTGGTTGTCGTGCGTCATCCTGTTGCCGCACCACCCAACCTGCCACAAGCCGTCGATGTGGTCGTGGGTGTCACGCTTGCAGGATATACCGCCATGCAGCGGGAGCTATGGCTGAACTCTGTGCTGGAACAATCGCTGCTTATCATTGCCGCCGGTGCCCTTTCGCTATTGGGCTTGCGCTTTGTGCTGCGCCCGCTGATCCGGCTCCGCAACGAGGTCCGCAATCGCACATCCGAGCTGGAACCATTTGATCCGCAGACAGTCCAGACCGAACTTAGACCGCTCGTCACAGCGCTTAACCAGTATATGGAGCGCGTGCGCAAGCAGATGTCGGCGCAGCACCGTTTCATCCAGAACGCAGCACATCAGTTGCGTACTCCGCTTGCGACGCTTTCGACGCAGGCCAGTTTCGCTGAACGGGCAACCGGTGAAAGCGACCGCAAGGATGTTCTGGCAGGAATCAAGAATACAGCGATGCAGCTCTCACGGCTTGCCGGGCAATTGCTCACGCTTTCGCGTGCCGAACCGGGCAGCAGGCGTCCCCGCGCCGACCGGGTTGATCTGGCGGAAGCGGGACAACAAATTCTGGAAAGCCTCGCGGGCAAGGCGTTCGACCGCAAGATTGATCTCGGGTTCGAACTTAAGGCGACCAAGCCGATGATTTCTGGCGACGGCACCATGCTGCGAGAAATGATTGTCAATCTGGTTGATAATGCACTCACTTATACGCCTGAAGGCGGCATGGTAACGCTTGCTGTCGATCAAGATGGACGAAAAATCAATATCCGGGTCGAGGACAACGGCCCCGGTATCCCGGCTAGCGAGTATGAGCACGTTTTCGAACGCTTCTATCGTGTTCCGGGCACGCTTGCGGAAGGAAGTGGACTGGGCCTTGCCATCGTGCGCGAAGTTGCCGACACAGCGGGAGGTCATGTAGAGCTTTCCCAAACGAAAGGCGGCGGGCTTACGGTGACTGTCACCCTGCCCGCCGCCTGACGCATTCGACCTTTCCGACTATCAGCTTCCCTGTTCGGAAAGCGCCTGCGGACGCCATTTCACCAGATGGTTTTCGACCAGTGTGATGATGTATTCCACGACGAGCGCCAGAACCGCCAGAATGACCATGGCAGCAAAGACGCCGTTGGCATTGAACGTGCCCTGAGCGGTTGAAATCATCAGGCCGACACCCTTTTTTGCGCCGAGAAACTCGCCGACGACCGCGCCAACGAGCGCAAAGCCGAAGCTGACGTGAAGGCTCGCTAGAATCCAGCTCATCGCCGATGGTACGATGACAGTGCGCGTGATCTGCGAACGTGATGCACCCAGGATCTGCGCATTGGCGATCAACGCACGATCGGCTTCGCGCACGCCCTGAAATGCATTGGCAAACACCACGAAGAACACCATGACGACGGCCAGCGCCACCTTGGATGCCATACCGAGGCCAAGCGCGATGATGAAAATCGAGCCCAGCACGACACGCGGGATGGAATTGGCAATCTTGATGTAGATCGAGAACACATCAGCGAGGAACTTGTTGCGGCCCAGCAGGATGCCGCAAATGACGCCGCCAACTGCGCCGATCAGGAAGCCGAGTGCGGTTTCCTCCAGCGTCACGATGATCTGTTCTGAAAGCGGCCCCTGCGAAGTGCCTTCCGTGATCCATATCCATATCTGGTCGGCAATACCGGATGGACTTGCGAAGAAGAATGGATCGATCAGGCCGGTGCGCGCACCAAGTTCCCAGCCGCCCAGAACGGCAACAAGAATGGCAAGACGTACAAGGATAACCACCGCGCCGCGGCGGCGCATATCGGCGCGAAATTTCGCTTCGGTGCGGGCAAGTTCGTCGGCACTTGCATTCGATTGCAGGTTTGCGGATGCGGAGAGAGCTTGTGTTGTCATATCATTTTCTCCGATTAGTTTCCGTTAGCCAGCGCGCGCTTCTGGCCGATCTGCACTTCCTCGCGCAAATCGTCCCAGATCACCTTGGCGATATCGACAAACTGGCTGTCATAGCGGATGTCTTCCATAACGCGCGGACGCGGGATGTCGATGTCATAGACGCTCTTGACAGTGGCTGGTCCGGCGGTCAGCACATAGACCTTGTCGGCAAGCGCAATGGCTTCTTCGAGGTCGTGTGTGACGAAGATGACAGAGGCGCCGGACTGCTGCCAGAGATCGAGCAATTCACCCTGCATCAGCGTGCGCGTTTGCACATCAAGCGCGCTGAAAGGTTCATCCATGAGCAGGATTTTCGGCTCATTGATGAAGGTCTGCGCCAGTGCCACGCGCTTGCGCATACCGCCCGAGAGCTGGTGCGGATAATGCTTTTCAAAACGGGCAAGGCCGACGCGTGCGATCCAGCTACGTGCCTTGTCATAAGCCTCGTCCTTGCCCATACCGCGATAGCGTGGACCGGCACTCACATTATCGATGACATTGAGCCAGGGAAAAAGTGCGTCTGCCTGAAACGCGAAACCGATATCGGGGCTGATACCTTCAATGGGTTTGCCCATCAGGCGAACTTCACCGGCACTTGGCTTGGCGAGACCGGTTACGAGATTAAGCGTCGTCGACTTGCCGCAGCCGGTTGGGCCGACAACACAGGCAAATTCACCCTGCGCAACATTCATGGTGAAGTCGCGCAATGCGGTCATCATCTTGCCGTCAGGGGTGACGAAACGGCGGGTCACATTGTTGAGCGCGATTGCAGGCACGCTATTGCCAGCTTTCTCACGCGCAATGGTTCTGGGGGCTTCCATCAGCATGGGTTCCTCGCGGGTATGCGGCACCGCTCGCGCGCGAACCATATCGCGTGCCTTGCAATGCGGTTGAGTATGAAGGCAGCGGGACCGACGTTCGTGGTCGAACGTCGGTCGGGCGCTATTTACTTCGCAGCGTCGAGCGTTGCGTTGACCTTGTCCACGAACTCGGTCGTGAAGGTTTTCGAAAGATCGACCTGCTTTTCCTGTAGCGGCTTCTTGAAGGTTGCAAGAACCTTGAGAACAGTTTCAGGGCCGTCCTTCGGCATCCGGCCATCCGGCGTGTATTGCGCCTTGCCTTCGGCAAGTCCTTTCACATAAAGGTCCTTGTCGCCGACGTAATAGTCCTTGGGCATCTGGTCGGCGATTTCTTCGGCGCTGTGCGAAGCGATGTATCGCATGGTTTTAACCAGAGCGTTGGCAAGTTTCTGCGCGTCTTCCTTGTGCGTCTCCAACCACGCGCTCTGAACGTAGAACGACGCAGCGGGGTATGGTCCGCCAAGCGCTTCGATGGTCTTGTCCGGCGTGCGCATATCGACCAGCACCTTGGCATCGCCGCTCTTCAGCATATTGGCGACCGTCGGTTCCGTGGTCATGCCCGCCTGAATGGCATCCTGCTTGAAGGCCGCAATGAATGTATTGCCCGCGCCGACCGGCAGCAGTGTATAGTCGCCCTGCTTCAAGCCATTACGCATGGCAAGATACTGGGTCAGAAAGTCCGTGGAAGAGCCGAGCCCTGTGACGCCAAGCGTATGGTCCTTGAAGTCGGCAGGCGACTTGATCTGGTCGGCATATTTGCTGGACACCAGCTCTACTTCACCCGGTGCCTGGCTGAACTGGACGATGGACTGGATGAACTTGCCCTTCGATTGCAGGTCGATCGTGTGATCGTAGAACCCGACAACGGCCTGGGCGGCACCGGCCAGCAGTTCGTTTTCCGCATCCACACCCGCACGGCTGTTGATCAACTCGACATCAAGGCCTTCATCCTTGAAGTAGCCGAGTTTTTCCGTCAGCACTGCGGGAAGATAAATCTGCTTTTCCATGCCGCCAACGATTACCGTCAGCTTTTCGGCATGGGCCGCGCCTGCGCCAACTATCATCGCGCCGCCAATGACGGCCGCGCCAAACAGATGACGGCATGAATCGATAGAAATTTTCATCTATGCTCCTCCGAGAGCTCCTGTTGGCCCGGCAAAGCCAGACCCCTCCTGATATGCAGCCGATTCCTCAATCGGTTCGGAATAGTTACCGCAGGCAAGCTTTCAACCAGCTTTCAACAAACTTGTAGCGGGTTCTCAAACCCGGCGAACTGAGGACCGGAGATTATCCCTATCTGCACTTGAAAGAACCGGATTACCAAAAACACTGTCGTGATACGTTTGATATCGCTGTCATAAAACGATCTGTTGCTTTCCCTCTGAATTAGGGGTTCAATCAATCAAACGGGGGAGGCAACCATGCCATTTCGCGGCAACAAATATCAGGGAACATACGCGCCAAACGACCTTCAGCTTCTTCAGGCTGCCTATAATCGTTGCTGTGTATTGCTGGATCGGTGTCCGACAACACACGAAAGCAAAGAGGCGCTCGCCCGCGCAATCATAAGGACATATGAATCCGGCGAACAAGACCCGGATGAGATCGCCGAAATCGTAGCCAAGCTGGAACTTGCCCGCGCCTAGCATCCGCCTGTGTTGCGGCAGACACTTTAGTAAAAAACAGCTAAGCAATTCTTCTGGATTTGCTGCTGACTGACTATTTTACATAAAGTAAACAATTCTCAGTTATATTGCTTTGCAATTGGCTATCTTTTAGTGTAGCGGATCGCACGGATTTATAGGCTTTCGGATGGGATGATCTGACCGTCAGCCATCTGCGGAATGCATAGAATGCCATTTTCGAGAGATTACTACTTCGGGCGTTTCAAACCCACTGAGTTGGATGAGCTGCAAGCGGCTTATGTGAAGTCGTGCGAAGCTATGAATCGCTGCCCGACAACCTCTCCTCACAAAGATGAAATGGCCCGCGAGATCATCCAGATTTATGAATGTGGTGTTTTCGATGCGGAAAAAATCGCGGAGCTCATGGTGCAGATCGAAGCGGTCAAACCCCGCCCAATGAGCGAACAGTTGTTCGACAGTGTAAAGACAATCGAGCCCAAGATCGCCTGATCCTAGACCAGTTCGAAGTGAAGAACCCGGACGCGCGAAGCGCATCCGGGTGTTTTCTGATCAGCGCTGCGCAACTGGACGGACAAGCGGGGTCACGCGACGGATGGTGACGCGACGGTTTTCCTGCTCCGCTGCCTGCGTGCGGATTTTGAGGAAACGCTCGCCATAGCCCTGTGTGACGAGGTTTTCGGGCGGAATATCATAGACTTCCGTCAAAAGGCTTGCAACGGATTCAGCACGTTTATCAGACAGGACCAGGTTCGAGCGATCCGAACCGACAGCATCCGTATGCCCTTCAATAAAGAATGTTTCGCCTGGGTCCTTCGCCAGAACTTTCTGCATGGCTGTTGCAACCTTACGCAACGTTTTGGCCTGCGACATCGAAACCTCGGCACTTCCCGTTGCGAAGTGGATCGTATCCAGATCGATACGACGCACCTTGTCACGCAGACGGGCAGAATGACGGACTTCGTCAATCGTATAGACGCGCTCCACACGCTCCACCGGCGGCATGGCAAGGAAGTCATAGAAATCCCGATCCGGATCATCTGCGACGTCGATGATATAGTCCCTCACCGGAATGGTCAGACGCATCGGGGGCAGTTCATAACCCACATCGATAATCGAAGTGCGCGGATTGTCGTCATATTCCGGCGCATAGATCATCAGATACTCATTGCCGTCCCGGTCGATACGGGAACGCTGAAGAATGTCACCATAACGATCATAAACCGTGACGATCTGATTTCCGCCCGGGCGAACGATGGTTTCACGCGTGCGTCCCCGTGGCAGTTCATCGTAATAGGTTTCCTCCGCATCACGGCGCAATCTCGGACGATCATCGCCACGCACGAAAATACGGTCCCCCACATCGAGAATGACGCGATTATCCACTTCCTCAATCACTTTGACGTTCGTGACATTGTTGCTCACGTTATTGACCGTCGTATTGTTGATGACCGTATTGTTCACCACGGTGTTGTTGATGATATTGGTGGTTTCCGGCACGGCAAAAACCGGTGCATCCTTGATACGGGTGCCTTCTTCCTTGAGGTTGGCCTCGATCTTCTGCGGTAATGCAGCCTTCACTTCCTCCGGAATCGCAATCTGTGCCGCTGCATCGTTCGCGGGTGGAGGTGTGTTTTCCTCAGATGAACGCTGCTGTTCGCGCTGCTTGCGGCGTTCCTCCCGCGACTGGCTGCCACCGGAATTGTCGGCATCCTTGTCGCTATCTAGAATGGCAGCGCCATTATCGACCGGCAAGACGACCGTATCGTCTGTCTTGGCAGGGTCTTTCGCAATCTCCTGCTTTTCGTCGTTCGAGCGCTGATCGACAATTTCCGGCGCCGGTTCCCGGGCTGCTTCCGGTACCGGCTCAACCGCCGGCATTTGCTGGCCTTCGGTTGATTGCGGTTGTTCAACCGGCTGCATTGGCTGAGCCTCATTCTGCAGCTCTTCCTTAGCTTTAGGGTCTCGCGGTGGAGATTCTTCGGGATGCTCAACAATGGATTCTTCCGCAGGTCCTTTCTGCGGAGGTGTTACCGGGGATACCTCTGCCGGTTGCCCGGCTGGCTTTTCCGCATCCTGCGCCGGAGTCTCCTTGGCAGGCTGCTCGGCCTGTTTGGTCGGCTCTTCCGTCGCGGGCTGCTCAGGCTTTGTTTCTGGTTCCTGTTCGGGAGCCTCCTTCACCGGATTCTTAGCTGGCGCGGTCTGCTCCTGATGTCCATTGGCCTTGCGAGCCGTCTCTTCATCGACCTTCTTCTGTTCTTCGGCGCGACGCTGGGCTTCTTCTTCAGCCGCCTTTTGCTGCTGTTCGCTCTGGCGCTGCGCCTCTTCCTCAGCCTTTTTCTGTTCGGCAGCCTGCTTTGCCTGTTCTTCGGCCTGCTTCTGCGCTTCGCGCTCGGCAGCCTTCTGCTGCTCTTCAGCCTGTCGGCGGTTTTCTTCCTCGGCAGCACGCTGTTGTTCTTCAGCTCGATGCGCTTCTTCTTCTGCTGCCTTTTGCTGTTCTTCGGCCTCGCGCTGTTGCTGCTGCAACTGCTCGTCGGAAGGCTGGTCTCCACTTTCCTGCGCCAGCAGAATTGGAGCCGTCAACGTATCCGCCATTACAGGTTGCGCGAGAATGGAGGCCGACAGAACCGGCACGGCAACCGTGGCAAGAAGCTTCGAACGAATAGACATAAATCCTTCTCCTTTTGGAAGGCAGAATTGATATGCATCTCACCCGCAGAATTGGGGGCAATGACGCCGTAGAGCCGTCATCAATATCCATCGAATTGGGACAAATTCCGGCGACTTCACAAATCCGTTATCGTAATCCACATGAACGCAGTCTGAACCCGACCGTTCCAAATTAGGAGATTTGCCGCATTCGCCTGGCCAAAAGTTCAATACCTTCCGCGATGCGATTGAGTGGAATGGATGAATAAGCGATGCGAAAATATCGGCATGGCCGGTCGTCGCCCCAGAAGAATGGCGATCCCGATTCGATCAACACCCCATCCTCGCGCAGATCGCGCGCAAGTTTGTCTGCGTCCATACCTTCCGGCCCTTCGATCCAGAATGCCGTGCCGCCAAAACCCGACTTGCCAGCGATTTTCAATCCCTCTCGATCGAGAGCCTCAACCATGACGATGTGACGCTTGTGATATTCAATCCGCATACGGTGAATGACCGCGTCGTAATGGCCAAGCGCCAGAAAATAAGCTGCCGTTCGCTGCAGATGGCCAGGTGGGTGGCGCAGCATGAGTGCGCGCAGCGCCCTCGCCTCGCGGATGACAGGCGCTGGTGCAACGAGATAACCGAGCCGAAGCCCCGGAAACAGTGACTTCGAAAAACTGCCCACATAGAGAACGCGGCCATACTGGTCGAGCGATTTCAGCGCTGGTGTCGGTGGCTGGAGAAAGCTCATCTCGAATTCGTAATCATCCTCGACGATCACGAAATCACGTTCAGCGGCAGCTTCCAGGAGCGCGATACGTCGCGCGCGCGGCATGGTGGCGGCTGTCGGAGACTGATGGCTTGGCGTAACGAAGACCGCATCGATGCCATCTGGCAACAGTTCTGGCGGTAAACCGCCTTCATCAACGTCGAGCGCCGTTACGCGGGCTCCTGTCAGATGGAGCGTGGCGCTGATATCGGGATGTCCCGGATTCTCGCACACGACATGCGAACGCCCTGTCAGAAGCAGATGACTGACGATCCAAAGCGCATTCTGTGCGCCAACCGTAACCAATATTTCATCCGGCTCGGCGCGTATCCCTCGGCTCGGCAACGTACGTGAACGAATATAGTTGACGAGTTCCACATCGTCAGCAGCAGCGAAATCGCCCGCCATGAGGATAAAGTCTTCCCGAGCCAACGCGCGCCGGGCGCAATCGCGCCATGCGGCGAGATCGAACAAAGTCTGGTCCATCTGGCCATAGAGGAAGGGATAGCGATACCGTCGCCAGTCCAAAGGCTTGCGAATGGTTTTCGCAATGTTGAAACCAAGCCGTAGTTTCGACGACCAGTCGACCGCGGTATCAGGTGTTTGCAAGAAGTCTTTGTCGGGTCGGCTGATGGGAGGTGTTGCAGCCACGTGATAGGCACTGCGCGAGTGCACCTCCAGATAACCCTGAGATACGAGCTCCTGATAGGCCAGCGTCACAGTGAGCCGGGATAGTTTCAGGTATTCCGCCAGCTTCCGTGTCGAGGGCATGCGTGCGCCCGGTAAAACAGCACCAGAAAGAATGGCCGATACGGTTGTTTCACGGATTTGCGACTGCAAGCCCGTGTTTCGCCCGCCATCTATAAAGAAAATCGTCGGCGAAACCGCGTCCAATGTTAAACTCCATTAGTAAATCTGCAAATACACCCAGGTTAGCGTCAGTTTTTCCGCTTCGGGCTCCACTTAGCAATAGTATTTCTTCTTTCTGCGTCTCTCCATGGAATAATTCTGGTGGCAAGATGTGTGCATGCCCGGCTCGCGGGCAGTGCCATCTCGATCGCCAAACTGGACTTATTGACTATTCCAACTGGATATAAGGCAAAACGGATGAGATGGCTATCGTTTGTAACTGGAACTGAAGATTGGCGAAAAACGCCAGCAGTCGTGACCAAGTCAGGCATGGTTCTTAAATGGAAGGGGAACTCCATGAACTATTTCAATAGCATAAAACGGGTGGTGTTATTTTCGGCTGTAGCAGCGTTCTCAACGACTGCAGCCTATGCCGAAACCACGGTTGTGGTCGGCTATCAGCAGATCGTCGGTCCCTTTCTGACCGCGATCACGGATGGAAAGTTCGATGCGGCAGCCCAGAAAGCCGGTTACAAGATCGACTGGCGCCAATTCGCTTCGGGTGGCGATATCTCGACCGCACTCGCCTCGGGCAATGTCCCCATTGGTGTGATCGGCTCGACAGGTATCGCAGCGGCCGCCACACGCGGTGTCGACCTTCAACTCTTCTGGATACTCGATAATATCGGCAAATCAGAAGCCTTGGTGGCGCGCGAGGGTTCCGGCATTGAGAAGCCGGAAGACCTCAAGGGCAAGAAGATCGGCGTGCCGTTCGTTTCCACCTCCCACTTCCATCTTCTCGTCGGCATGGACGACATCTGGAAGATCAATCCGCGTGACGCGGAAATCCTCAACATGACGCCGCCACAAATCGTTGCCGCCTGGCAGCGCGGCGATATCGACGCGGCCTATGTCTGGCCACCAGCACTTTCCGAGATCCTCAAGACAGGCAAGGAAATTGCCAATTCCGAAGAAATCGGTGCGAAAAGCGTTCCGACCTTCGACGGACTTGTAGTGGACAAGAGCTTCGCCAGCGAAAATCCGGAATTCATGGCCGCCTTCACGACGGTGCTGAAGGACGCCTATGCCGATTACAAAGCCAATGGCAGCCAATGGACGGCAGATTCCGAACAGGTCAAAGGCATGGTCAAGCTGATCGGCGGCAATGCCGCTGACATACCGGGCGCACTCGCGCTGCTGTCCTTCCCGACAGCGGAAGAACAGGCCTCGCCGACATGGCTTGGTGGTGGCAAGGACAGCGGAGCACTTAAATCCGTTACCCAGAGCGCGAAATTCCTTGTCAGTCAGAAACAGTTGGATCAGGCTCTGGATGATTATAGCGGCAATGTAAACGGCAGTTTCGCCGAAGCCGCAGCGAAGTAATTACGTGAAGTAATTCAAGCGCCTCCGCCAGCGGCTGGCTTTCGGGCAAGCCGCTGAACCGAGACGGTTCCTGTATTATTGTGAATTCTGGTTGTACCAGAACCGCTCCTTCGTTCCCGAAAGGTGACGTCATGGAAACCTTGAACGTATCGAATGTCAGCCTGACCTATCCTGGTCTTTATGTGGAAGAAGCCGTGATTGCACTAAAGGGTGTCAATCTGCGGATCGACAGCGGGGACTTCGTGGTGGCGCTCGGTGCGTCAGGCTGCGGAAAAACCACGCTTCTCAACCTCATGGCGGGGTTCATGATCCCGTCAGCAGGGGAAATAACGCTCGGCGGAAGGCAAGTGCGTGGCCCCGGCGCCGATAGAGGTGTCGTCTTCCAGAAGCACGCTCTTCTTCCCTGGCTGAATGTCGTCGACAACACCGAATTCGGCCTCAAGCTTCAGGGTGTACCGAAAGCTGAGCGGCGCCAACGCGCTGCCAAGAACCTTGCGCTGGTAGGTTTGCAGGACTTTCACAATCACAAGATCTATCAGCTTTCCGGCGGTATGCAGCAGCGTGTCGGCATTGCCCGCGCATTGACCTGCGACCCTGCTATGCTGCTCATGGATGAGCCCATGGCAGCGCTCGATGCCCTTACTCGCGAAACGATCCAGGAATTGCTTCTGCGGGTCTGGCAAGTGACTAACAAAATGTTCTTCTTCATCACTCACAGCGTCGAAGAGGCCTTGTTTCTCGGTTCGCGGTTGATCGTCATGTCGCCACGTCCCGGGCGGATCACCCATACGTATGATCTGGATTTCAACCGACGCTTTCTGGAATGCGGTGACGCGCGCGCCGTCAAGTCCAGTCCCGACTTCATCAAGATGCGTGAGACAATTCTGGGGATTATCTATGGCGATGAACGTGCATCAGGAAACCCGGAACTGGTCCATGCTTGAGTTTTTTACTCGGGCGCGGCCAGTCAAGCCGGGGAAGATCTACGGCGCTCCCGGCGACGGTAATAGTGGCCTCATCAGCCTTGTTACCGCACTGATTTTGTTGGGGCTCTGGTTTCTCGTGACGGGAATGGGTTGGGTTAAGCCGCTGTTTCTCCCCTCTCCCTTTGCAGTCTATGGCAAGTTCGTGGTCGCCATGACAGATGGCGTGGCAAACTCCACTCTGGCCGAACATACGCTCGCCAGCCTTGGACGTGTATTAGGCGCCTTCGCAATTGCCTGTATTACGGCGATCCCTATCGGCATCATGATGGGCATGAGCAATGTCGTTCGTGGCGTACTGGACCCGATTATCGAGTTTTACCGACCGCTGCCGCCCCTTGCCTATCTCCCATTGATCATCATCTGGCTTGGTATCGGTGAATTCCCGAAGGTGTTCCTTATTTTCCTGGCAATCTTCGCTCCAATGGCGATCGCGGCCAGAGCCGGCGTTCGCTCCGTGTCCACAGAACAGATCCACGCGGCCTATGCCATGGGAGCATCGCGGACGCAGGTGATAACCCAAGTCATCATGAAAGCAGCTATGCCGGAAATCTTCACCGGCATGCGCATCGGAATTGGTGTGGGTTGGACAACACTTGTGGCGGCAGAAATGGTGGCGGCACATCGTGGCCTTGGCTTCATGGTGCTCAACGCGGCACAGTTTCTGGCCAGCGACACCGTTATCATGGGCATCATCGTCATCGGCGTGTTCGCTTTCGCCTTCGACCTTCTGATCCGTTATATGGAAAAGGTCCTCATCCCGTGGAAGGGCAAAGTCTGATGGCACAACAACCGCTCTAACACCCCGACCCAATTCAGTTCGCAATATCAATCGCGCGGCAATCCAGCCGCGCCACAGGGAAGCTTTGCCCGAAATCAGGGCAGATATCAGACGTATCAAGGAGCATTCGAATGTCCGTCGGACAACTCACAGAGAAACATTTTTCCGACCTTTTCGACGCCTTCAACCGGCACGACATCGACGCAATCATGGCCTTCTTCGCCGATGACTGCGTGTTCTACACCATTGGCGGCGAGGAAGTTTACGGCACCCGCCTCGAAGGCAAGGATGCCATTGCCAAGGCTTTCTCCGGCGTCTGGACCGCCATGCCCGATGTAAAATGGGACGGACACAGACACTTCGTGAGTGGCGACCGTGCCGTGTCCGAGTGGACCTTTCGCGGAACCGATACCAACGGCGCACGCGTCGAGGCCGAAGGCTGCGATCTTTTCACACAGCGTGACGGCAAGATCGTCCGCAAACAGGCATTCCGCAAGAACCGGCCTTTGCTGAAGGCGTAAGCCCCAACAATGTCCGTCGGTGATTTGGAGGACCGACATATGGATACCCACACACTCAACAGTTTCTCCGCCACCCAGCCATTCGATCCCGCCTATGATCCGGTGGTTTCGAAGACGCCCGGACAAGGCCACGACTATGCACCGACATACTGGATCGGTACTGCCGGAGCGGCGCCGGAGGATGATGGCCCTATTCGTGGAGATGTTGATGCCGATGTCGTCATCGTCGGTTCAGGTTATACGGGCCTCTCGGCAGCAATCCACCTCGCTCGGGATCACGGCGTCAAGGCCATGGTACTGGAAGCGAATGGCGTTGCATGGGGATGCAGCACCCGCAATGGCGGCCAAGCGCAGATTTCAGCAGGGCGGCTCAAACGTTCGCAATGGATCGAGCGTTGGGGCGTCGATGTCGCCCGGAAGTTGCATAAGGAAATTGCCGAAGGTTTCGACCTCTTTCGCGCACTCATCGCCGAACCGGAAATAGATTGTGATCCGCAGGATGGCGGTCATCTTTACATTGCCCATCGCGACAAGGTCCTTCCATCGCTGGAGAAGGAGTCTCGTCTGCTGAATGACGTGTTCGGCTATCGGACGCGCATGGTTGGTCGCGACGAGATTCACCGCGACTTCATCCGCGATCAAGAGGCGCACGGGGCTATGTACGAGCCGGACGGCATTGGGATTCACGCCGCGAAACTCGCCTTTGGCTATCTTCGGCTTGCGCGTAAGCTGGGCGCAAAGGTGCATACCGCAAGTCCGGTCCTTAGCTGCCGGAAGAACGGCAATGTCTTTCATCTCAACACGCCGAACGGTACGGTTAAGGCGCGACAGGTATGTTTTGCGACAGCGGGATACACCTCGCCCGGCCTTCACCCCTTAACGCGATATCGGCTGATGCCGGTGCTGTCGAACTCCATCGTGACGCGACCGCTGACGCCGGATGAGATAGAAGCTTGCGGCCCCAAGACCGGCATTCCGCTCACTGACACGCGCACGCTTCGCCACTATTATCGTTTTCTGCCGGACGGACGAATGCAGATTGGCAGCCGCAGCGCCATTACGGGAGCCGATGCGCCAAACCGGAAATATTACGATCTGTTGCTTTCGGGGCTTTACCGGAAGTTCCCGGCGCTGACCGGCATAAAGATCGATTATTCCTGGTGGGGATGGGTCGATGTCAGCCATGACATGATGCCCCGCATCTATCGTCCCGATCCGACGCAGGAAATCTATTATGCCATGGGCTATGGCGGCAACGGCGTGATGTATTCCGCTCAGGCCGGACGCCGGGTCGCCCAATTGATGACAGGCCAAGGACAGGGGCTGGACCTGCCGATCTTCACCTCCGAACTGCCGAGCTACGGCATGCTGACGCCGTTTAGGCGCATAGGCCAGCGCGCGATGTATCGCTGGTATGCGCTGAAAGACGAAGTTCTCTGAATTGCAAGGAAAGGTACTCGCCATGAAAATGACGACGGAAGAAGCGTTTGTTAAGGTTCTGCAGATGCATGGGATAGAGCATGCATTCGGGATCATCGGTTCGGCGATGATGCCGGTTTCGGATCTGTTTCCGAAGGCAGGCATTACGTTTTGGGATTGCGCGCATGAGACGAATGCGGCGCTGATCTGCGACGGCTATACGCGTGTGACCGGCAAGATGGGCATGGCGATTGCCCAGAACGGTCCGGGCGTGACCGGCTTCGTGACCGCCATCAAGACGGCCTACTGGAACCACACGCCGATGCTGCTGGTCACGCCGCAGGCTGCCAACAAGACCATTGGGCAGGGTGGTTTCCAGGAAGTGGAACAGATGGCGCTGTTCGAGGAGATGGTCTGCTATCAGGAAGAAGTGCGCGATGCGACCCGCATTCCCGAAGTGCTGAACCGGGTGATCGAGAAGGCATGGCGCGGTTGCGCACCGGCACAGATCAACGTTCCGCGTGATTTCTGGACCCAGGTGATCGATGTCGACCTGCCGCAGATCGTGCGGCTGGAACGCCCCAGCGGCGGACGCGACGCCATTGCCGAGGCTGCAAAGCTTCTGACGGAAGCAAAGTTCCCGGTCATCCTCAACGGCGCAGGTGTCGTCATCGGTGGCGCGATCCCGGAATCCATCGCGCTTGCCGAAA